>PKWW01000065.1 GCA_003132165.1 Acidimicrobiaceae bacterium
GGCTTTGCACCGGTGAGGCGCTACGGACCCCTTCACAATCTGGCACACTTCGTAGATGGAAGAAGAACAGAACGACAGCGTCACCGTAAACGCCGATCAGGTCCTCGCCCCGGGCGAAGAAGCCAAAAAAGAGAGCGAAGACGAGGGTTCGGACTACATCAGCCAGCCCGCAAAAGTGATGCGGATCGGTTCGATGGTCAAATCCCTGCTCGATGAGGCGAGGAGTGCCCCACTCGACGAGGCGGGGCGGGCGCGACTTCGTGAGATCTACGAGACCTCGATCAGTGAGCTCTCCGGGGCACTTTCGCCCGACCTCGGCGAGGAGTTGTCGCGCATGGCTATACCGTTCGGCGCTGAAGTGCCCTCGGAGTCCGAGCTCCGCATTGCGCAGGCGCAGTTGGTCGGATGGCTCGAAGGCCTCTTTCACGGGATTCAGGCCTCGCTCTTCGCCCAACAGGCCGCCGCCGCAGCGCAACTGGAGAAGATGCGCGATCGATCATTGACACCGGGTAGCAGCGAACCGCGTGCCGGAACGTATCTCTGAGCCGTGAATCGCGGCGTGTCATACCTCGGTACTAACCTCCCAAATGCCAAGCGTGTAATTCGCTGCGGTGCGTTTGAAAGGCAGTCGCCAGCTCATGGCTGAGAGTTTCGTACATCTTCACAACCACACCGAGTACTCAATGCTCGACGGCGCAGCACGTGTCGAGGAGATGGTTCTCGCCGCCAAGGCTGACGGGCAGACGGCGATTGGCATCACCGACCACGGCAATCTCTACGGGGTCATTGACTTCTACGAGACGTGTCGCAAGTACGGGGTCACGCCGATCATCGGCCTCGAGGCGTACATGGCGGCGAACTCACGCTTCGATCGTCCCCCTCGTCGGGGCAAGATCGACGACACCGGCGGCGACACCGACGGTGGCCAGAAGCTCTATCACCACCTGACGCTGCTGGCGCAGTCCAATGAGGGGTACCGGAACCTGCGTGAGCTCTCGTCCAAGGCCTTCCTTGAGGGCTACTACTACAAACCCCGTCTGGACTGGGAGTTGCTCGAGCATCATTCCAAGGGCCTCATCGCCACTTCGGGGTGCCTGGGTGGTGTGGTGCTGCAGGCTCTGTTGCAAGACAATTACGCCAAGGCCGTCGAACTCGCCGGTCGACTGCAGACCATCTTCGGCCAGGAAAACTTCTTCATCGAGATGCAAGATCACGGGATCCCCGAGCAGATCCGTACGAATCCTCAGTTGCTCCAGATCGCCAAGGACATCAACGCACCGTTGCTCGCCACCAACGACCTTCACTACGTGCACCACGGCGACGCCGAGATGCACGACGCGCTGCTCTGCATCGGGACCGGTTCGCTCGTGGCCGACCCCAACAGATTCCGGTTCCAGAGCGACCAGCACTACTTGAAGTCCGCCGCCGAGATGCGTTACCTTTTTCGCGACATCCCCGAGGCGTGCGACAACACCCTCGCCATCGCCGAACGTGCCGACGTCACCATCCAGTTCGACAACGATGCGTTGCCAGAGTTCCCGATACCCGAGGAGTTCAAGGGCGCCACCCACAAGGATGGCGCCAATCGGCTGCTGCGCGAACTGAGTTATCAAGGTGCGCGCGAACGCTATGGCGACGCGTTGAACGAAGAGGTACGCGAGCGGCTCGAGTACGAGTTGAACGTCGTCGCCGATATGGGCTTCTCGGATTATTTCCTCGTCGTGTGGGACCTCATCCGCCACGCCCGCGAGAAGAGGATTCGAGTCGGTCCGGGACGCGGATCAGCGGCGGGCTGTTGCATCGCCTATTGCCTGCGTATTGTCGACCTCGACCCGATTCGCTACGGGCTTATCTTCGAACGGTTCCTCAACCCCGGTCGAAAGCAGATGCCGGACATCGATATGGATTTCGACGAGCGTTACCGCGGCGACATGATCCGCTACGCCGCCGAACGCTACGGATCGGACCACGTCGCCCAGATCGTCACGTTCTCGACAATCAAGGCGCGCGCCGCCGTGCGCGACGCGGCGCGCGTTCTCGGTTATCCGCCCCAACTCGGCGACAAGATCGCCAAGGCCATGCCACCGCTCGTCATGGGCCAGGACCTACCGCTCGAGGCTTGTTTCACGCCGATGCCCGGCTACGAAGCCCGCTACGCCGAAGCGGCCGAGCTGCGCACGCTCTACGACACCGACCCCGAGGTGAAGCACTCCGTCGATGTCGCCAAGGGCTTCGTCGACAAGCGCCGCCAGGATGGCATCCACGCCGCAGCGGTCGTGATCACCAAGGGCCCCGTCCTCGATTACGTACCGGTGCAGCGTAAATCCGGTCCCAACGGATCCATGAGTGACGCGCCGATCGTGACTCAGTACGAAGCGAGCGCGATCGAGAAGCTGGGCCTGTTGAAGATGGACTTCCTCGGGTTACGCAACCTGGCCATCATTGAACGCGCGCTCGATCACATTAAGCGCCGCCACGCCGAACAGGTAGACATCGATCACGTGCCGCTCGACGACCCCAAGGTCTTCGAGATGCTCAAGATGGGAAATTCGATAGGTATCTTTCAGCTCGAGGGCGACAAGATGCGCCAACTGATGCGACGCTTGGCGCCGACGAGTTTCGACGACATCGCGGCTCTCGTAGCGCTCTATCGTCCGGGTCCGTTGAGCGAGAACGTCCACAACGACTACGCCGACCGGAAGAACCAGCGCCAGAGCGTCAGTTTTGACCACGTCGACCTTGAAGGAATCCTTGGCGAGACCTACGGCCTGATGATCTACCAAGAGGACATCATGCGCGTCGCCACGAAGATCGCCGGCTTCTCGATGACCGAGGCGGACGATCTTCGAAAGGCGTGCTCAAAGAAGATCCGAGAGATGATTCAAGCCCAGCGTGCGAAGTTCGTCGACGGCTCCGAGCGCGAGGGTTACGGTCGCGATCTCGGTGAGGCGATCTTCAACAAGATTGAACCCTTCGCCGACTACGCCTTCAACAAGAGCCACGCGTACGGCTACGCGTTGATCGCGTACCAGAATGCGTGGTTGAAGGCGAACTATCCGGTCGAGTACATGGCGGCGTTGCTGACCTCCTTCCGCGACGACAAGGACAAGGCCTCGATCTATCTGAACGAGGCGCGACAGATGGGTATCAAGGTCGGCGTGCCCGACGTGAACGAGTCGTTCGCCGAGTACGCACCGAGCAAGAGCCAAGAGAACACCATCCTCTTCGGCATGGCCGCGGTTCGAAACGTCGGCGAGGCACTCGTGGAGAAGATCGTCAGCGAACGCGAGGCGAACGGCCCCTTCCAGTCGGTCTACGACTTCGCGCGCCGCGTCGACCCCGCAGTGCTCAACCGACGCTCCATCGAGTCGCTCATCAAGGCCGGCGCTTTCGACGCGCTGGGCGTGCCCCGGTTGGGTTTCCTGTTGAAGGCCGACGAGATCATCGACGTGACCCTCAGCCGGCGTAAGGACCTCTCGCTTGGTATCACGACGCTGTTCGCTGCCTTTGGCGACAGCGACGGCGGCAACGACTGGGAGGGGACTGAGATTCCAATCGCGGACATCGAGTTCGAGAGCTCCGTGAAGCTCGATTTCGAGCGCGAGATGCTCGGAACCTACATCTCCGACCATCCCCTCTACGAAGTGGAGGGCGCGCTCGCTGCCAAGACCGACGGCACCGTCCTCTCGATCAGGGAGCGGGGCGAGGAGCTCTCGAAGTCGGGCCGCGCGGTCACGATAGGGGGGATTCTCGCCGAGGTGCAGATCCGCACCACCAAGGCGGGTCAGCACTACGCCAGGACCGTGCTGGAGGATCTGGGCGGCTCGATCGAGGTCAACTTCTCCGCGCGCAATTTTGAGAAGTGCAGCGGTTTTCTCGCCAAGGACAACATCGTGCTCATGAAGGTTCGCGTGGACAGCCGCGACGAGGAGTTGCGTTTCAGCGCACTCGAAGTCGAACTCTTGAAAGTCGACCGGGGCATCGAGGAACTGCGCCTCAATTTACGTCCCGAAGATCTCACGGCGTCGTCAATTGCGGCGCTACGTGACATCATCTCGCGCTACCCGGGCAAGTCGCCGGTCATCGTCGAGACCGGTGAGGACGGCAAGGCCTTCAAGTTGGGACCCGAATTCAACGTGAATATTGCTGGTGTCGTGGCTGATCTGCGGTCCGAATTCGGCCGAAACGTCATTAGGGCCTGACTGGTTCGAAGGGGTCGCCAACTCCCGTAGAATGTATTCCTATGGCCATGACCGTCACCACGAAGGACACAACCGCCCTCAGCGACGCAGAGCTGGCCGAAATGGCCGACCTCTGCGTGGACCGCGAGCCAAATTTTGACATCGGCTTCTTGTCTAAGCAGCGCGAAGAGTGGGTGCTGGTCACTCACGTCAGGGAGGGCACCAAGCTTCGCGGTTATTCGTTCTGCACGCTCGAACGAATCGGTGGGACGCCGTCGCTGCTCGTGGGCCTTCTGCTCGTCGACCGCAACGCCAAGTCCGACCAGACGCTCAAGTCAATTCTTCACGACCAGTTCCGACGTGCGCTGCTCGCGTTCCCTGATGAGGATGTGCTGCTCGGATCACGGCTCACCACACCCGATGGGTTTCGGGCGTTCGCGGGTCTCGAGGACGTCGTGCCGCGCCTCGGCTACAAGCCGACCGGCGAGGACCGTGCGTGGGGCCGACGTCTCGCCAAGCGCTTCGGTTCCGAGAAGTCCATCGACGACCATACCTTCATCATGACCGTCATCCCTGGCCCCGTGGGTGGGCTTGACTACAGCGCCGCCAAGGGAGCAATCCCCGAGGGCGCACACACGTTCTTCCAAGAGCTAAAGCCCGAGGCCGGACAGCGTCTGATCGTCTTCGGTTGGGCCATGGCCGAGTCCTTGGCATCGGGAAAGCTACCGAAGTAGCTCAGCCCCTGGGTAGCAGCCCGGTGCAGCTCTTGTAGCAGTGGCCGTCGAGCGGCTGGGACAGCGTCGTCAAAACGTACGTGGGACGGAAACCGAGCGACGTCGCGAGGTCCTTGCCCGCCAGTGACGATCGTCGGGTCGCCTCCATCGTGCGGATAGCGTGCGCATCCTCACACAGCAGCCATACGTCATCACCGAACCAACCGAAGCGGACCCACGTCGAGCCGTCGTCGTGGCGACGAAGCAGTTGCGGTCCGCGATCCGCCGCGATCAGCGCCACGCTCGGACGCTCACCACGGAATTCCCAGTAGGGAGCGCTGGGTCCGCGAAACCCGAACAAGGGTCCGTCGGCGGGCGTCGCGAGCATCTCCAACCAACGTCGCACCCTGCGTCCCCGGTAGGTTCCCAGGCGTCTGGGGAGGTCGGCAAGAGTCACCGCTTCGGGTTGGGCCAGGTCACTGCGCTCGATGTCGTGGGCGAGTTGGCCTTCGACGACGTCAAAGACCGCGAGGTCGGTGACGAAGTCGACGGGCCACGGGATTCGCCAGCGCACGATGGTCTGGGACGCAAGATCGACGACGGTGGTCGTCTCATTTGTAGAACCAAGCACGAGACCGAAGACGGTGGTGCCGGGAGAAAGGTCGACGCTCGAACGCTGTGGCAACCGTTCAACGAGTCGCTTGATGGAACGGGCGGCGGGATCGCGTCCGAAGAGGGCCATCAGAGGCCCTCTGTCGACAACCGGTTATCCAGATCCTCGACGCTCGACGCGGGGAGCTGACAGACGCCCCCACGGCACACGTAGGCGAGGCCCGGAGTGCGCCCCGCAAGGAGCGCCGAGGGGCCAGTTCCGGTGATCAGGACGGTGCGTGACATTGGTAACGATCGTACGTGTTCTGCGAGGAGCCCGGAATCGCCGGGAATTACTATCTCGACGCCGTCGAGGGCGAAACCCGCCGCTTCGACCAGGTCCGGCACGGCTCCCGGGTGGTTTGCGATCAGAGAGCCCGCGAGCGTCACGAGCCGTTGGGCGACGCTCAAGAGGTCGTTGTCGCCAGTACAGAGTGCGAGCCGCGCGAGGGCTCTCGTGCCCACCGCGTGGCCCGACGGCGTAGCGCCGTCGAAAATCTCTTTGGGGCGAACCAGCAGGTCGGTTACCAGATCGCTCTGGGAGAAGAGCCCGGCACCGGCGTCGGGGTTGCGGGCGCTCGGGACCTCACCATCCCAGTGGTGCTCGAGGAGGTACGAGGCAACGACGCTCGCGTACTCGAGCCACTGCGGTTCACCGGTCACTTCAAAGGCGTCCACGAGCGCGTCGCACAGCCACGCGACGTCGCCGGTGCTGGCGTGGGCATTGCGCAGTTCAGTACGCCACCACGCGCCCGCAGCGAAGTGCGTGTTCATGAGCGAGTCCAACAAGGCCAGCGCTCGAGTTACGTGCTCGTCCTCGGCACTGAGTAGGAGGGCCGAGGCGAACATGGCGTTCCACTCGAGGATGACCTTCTCGTCGCGTGACGGCTGGGGCCGGCGGCTTCTCGAGGCGCGCAGAGCTTCGCGCGCACGACACAGTGACGGTGGCGTCATGAATGGAGCATCGTCTGCGAGTCGGGGTATGGACCTTCCCTCGAACGCACCGGGCGACTCGATGCGCCACCGCTCGAGCGCACCGACAAGTTCTTGGGTGCAGTCCGCGTCAACCAGCGCCGCGACGACCTCGTCGACCGACCACGTGACGTGCGATCCTTCGACGCTCGCGGCGTCGGCATCGAGCGAGGAGCCGAATCCCCCTTCCACGCTGAGGTCGTTCAGCACGAAGGCAATGGTGTCGAGCGCGACGTCGCGCCAGTGCGGCTGACCCCTCGGGGTCTTCGCCGCGCGCAGATAGGCCCTCGCGAGCAGGGCCTGGTCGCTCAGCATCTTCTCGAAATGGGGAACGTGCCATCGGTCATCAACGCTGTAGCGGGCGAAGCCACCGCGGATGTGGTCGTAGATACCACCGCGCGACATCGCTTCGAGTGTTCTCTTGACCGCGTCGATCGCTTCGTCATCGTCAAATTCCAGCAGTGCTTCGACGTAGCTCGGACGCGGGAACTTCGGTGCACCACCGAAACCGCCGTAGCAGTCGGCTCGCTCCACGAGTTCATCGCGAAGCCGCTGGCGCGAGGCCCTCAGATCGATCGGGGAGGATTCGCTCGCCAGATGGTCGATGAACGAGACCTCGCGGTTCAGTCCTTCGCTGAGCTCGGTGGCTTGGCGCTCGACCGCGTCGCGCTGGTTCGTCCAGGCATCGACCATGGCGAGCACGAGGCGGGTAAAACCGACTTGTCCGTTTCGGTCGACGGGTGGGTAGTACGTGCCCGCCATGAACGGGCGCCCGTCGGGGAGAAGGAACACCGACATGGGCCACCCGCCGTGCCCGTTCTGCAGCTGGGTCGCAGCCATGTAGAGGGCGTCGACGTCGGGGCGTTCCTCGCGGTCGACCTTGATGGCGACGAACGACTCGTTGAGCAGTCGCGCGATGTCGGGATCCTCGAAGGATTCGTGAGCCATCACGTGACACCAATGACACGCGGCGTAACCCACGCTCAGAAAGATTGGCTTGGAAAGACGCCGGGCTTCGTCCAGCGCGTCATCACCCCAGGCCCACCACTCGACGGGATTGTCGGCGTGTTGGGCCAGGTAGAGCGAGAGCCCCTTATTGGCCATCTCACGAAGACGGGGCATTGTCCGATCCTTGGCCTGGGCGGCCCTCCAGGGCGCCCCTAGAGGGCGCTGTCGGCCTGTCACGGGTGCCGGTTGGGCGATCGCGAGGCACCGGTGTCATTCGCGAATCCTACGGGCTCGCCGCCGACTTCCGGTCGGCGTTGACGCGCCATTCGTTGGCGCCGATGGCGAGGATGACCTAGTCAGAGCGTTCGCTCTTGACATCGATGACCAGTAGAGGCAGCGATTCACCGCGACGTCGCCGTAGATGAGCGAGAGGTCGTCGAGGTCATTGCGCTCGCGGGGACCCGACCGCAGTCGAGCGGCCTGTCGAGGCTGGTCGAGCTGAGCCACTTCGGTTCCTCGTTCGAAAGTCGGTGCCTTGGAACCGAACGCCGGAGGGTTACCTCGACGCAACTCAGTACAATGGCGCCAACTACGCAGTGCGCGAGGAGAGAACGATGGCGACGCCACTTCGTTGGGGAATACTCGGTACCGGAGGGATTGCGCACACCTTTGCGAGCGATCTCACGCTGATCGACGAAGGCGTCGTGGTCGCAGTGGGTTCGCGGTCCCAGACGACGGCGGACGCTTTCGCCGACGAGTTCGACATTCCACACCGTCACGGCTCGTACGAGGACCTGGTCGGCGATCCCGAGGTGGACGTGGTCTACGTCGGCACGCCTCATCCCATGCACTACACGGATGCTCTCCTGGCGCTCGAGCACGGTAAGCCGGTCCTGGTCGAAAAGGCGTTCACCATGAACGCCCGCGAGGCCCGTGACCTGGTGGCGAAGGCCCGTGAGAAGAAGTTGTTCATGATGGAAGCCATGTGGACGCGCTTCCTGCCCCACGTCGTGGCGATCAGGGACCTCCTCGCGAAAGGGGTACTCGGCGAGATTGTTACCGTCGAGGCGGACCACGGCCAGTGGTTCGAGAAGGATCCCGGATTCCGACTCTTCGCACCCGAACTGGGTGGCGGCGCACTACTGGACCTCGGCGTGTATCCGGTCTCGTTCGCCTCAATGATCCTGGGTACTCCCAACCGCATCACCGCCCTCGTGGATCCCGCGTTTACGGGGGTCGACGGTCAGGCTTCGATGCTCTTCGGTTACGAAAGTGGAGCGCAGGCGGTGCTCACCTGCACCTCGGGTGCGAGGAGTCCGACGCGAGCCAGCATCACCGGAGTCAATGCGCGCATCGAGATCGCCGGCGATTTCTACGCTCCCTCCTCGTTCACGCTCATTCAGCGCAGTGGCGAACGAGACGTCTTCACCTTCGAGCACACCGGTCGGGGCCTGCGCCATCAAGCCGTCGAGGTCGCCCGGTGTATCAATGAGGGCCTGCTGGAAAGCCCGGTGATGCCACTCGACGAGACCATCGCCATCATGGCGACGATGGACAAGGTTCTCGAGTTCCTCTAGAGCCACCGCCACGCGGCGTGTTCGCGTACTTCGTTCGCCCAGGGGGGCTCGGCGCCGCGACGCGCGCAGGTACTTGACGCGATGACGACCGCCGCTTCGATCGCGGACCGCACGAGCTCCTCGTTGGCGAGCTCCGTCCGTCGTAGTCCATGGCCGACCCACCAAGCGAGAAAACCGCCGACGAGGGCGTCGCCGGCGCCCACGGTGTCGATGACGTCAACTTCGGGCACGTCAACCGTCATCGAATCGCCTTGGGTGAAGACGCGTACATACCTTGGTCCGTCGGTGACGACCACGTACGTGGCGCCCTTGGCAAGAACCGATCGCGCCGCCTGGTCGATCGGGATCATGGGTGCCAGGTAGTCGAGATCCTCCGTACTAACTTTCACGACGTCGCTTCGCGAGAACAGTCGATCGAGGAGTGTCCTGTAGCGGATCTCATCACTGATTGCTGAGGGACGACAGTTCGGATCGAGCACGACCAATGTCGTGGGTGGCGCCGACAGCACAACGTGTTCGCAGGTGGAAGCCATTGGTTCGACGAGCAACCCCAATGTGCCGACGTAAAGGGCTGCGACATCACCAACCGCCGCGAGCTGGGCATCGGCGACGTTGATGTCGACCTCGAACGCGGCGGTACCGTCCAGATGGAAGTTGTACCTCGGGCCTTCGTCGGAGAGTTCGACATTGGCGAGCGACGTCGGCCGATCGACGGGGTCGCTCGGTAGGAGCACGACGCCGTCATCCTTCAGAGTCCTTCGCAGCATCTGGCCGTAGGCGTCATTGGAGGTACCGCTCAGGAATATCGACGTCTGGCCCAACCGGGCAATCGTGCGAGCTACGTTGAAGGGGCCGCCGCCCGGCACCGCGAGGGGTGAACCCGCACCAGCATTGAACACGTCGACCAGGTTTTCGCCTACGGTCACGATTGCGTTGGAGCTCACACTGACCCCTCTGGCGGTCTTTTCATCAGTCGATTCCTCAGAAATTTGAATATTTAATCAGACGAACAAGAAAGTGCTTGTGGAGACAACGTTATCTCACATACCATCGTTGCGAGTCACTCGCCGATTATCTTCGGCCTGATGAACTCAAGTTGGGATGAACTCGTGATTGATAGGACTACTGCCCGACCAAGTGCGATGCGAGCAACGATGAAGGATGTCGCCGCACTGGCGAAGGTGAGTTTGAAGACGGTATCGAGGGTCATCAACAATGAGCCAACGGTGAATCCCGAACTCACTGCCCGCGTACGCCTCGCCGCAGAGCAGCTTCGCTATCAGCCCAATTTTGGAGCGAGTGCGTTGCGGCGAAGTGACGGCCGCTCTTCGACCATCGGGGTGCTGCTCGAGGATCTCTCGAACCCCTTTTCGGCGACCATCTATCGAGCGGTTGAAGAGGTCGCAACCTTGCGTTCGGTGTCGGTACTCGGGGGGAGTCTGGACGAGAGTTCCCAGCGTGAACATGACTTGACGACCTCGATGTCACGACACCGGGTCGACGGCGTGATCATCGCCCCGGCGAGCCACGATCATCACTATCTTCGCCAGGAGCAGGAGGCCGGGGTCGCTTTCGTGTTCGTTGACCGCCCCCCGAGTCTGCTGGCCGCCGATCAGGTGCTGAGCGATTGTCGTGGAGCGTCCCAAAGAGCGGTTGAACACTTGATTTCCTTTGGGCATAAGCGAATCGGCTACTTGGGTGACGCGACGACGATCTCCACCGCGGTGGAGCGCAACCTCGGTTACGCCGACGCGCTGAAGGCTGCGGGTATACCTCTCGATCCATCGATCGTGTTCCAGGGACTCCGTACGATCGATTCGGTGCACGAGGTCGTGGCAACGATGATCCAATCCGACAATCCTCCGACGGCCCTCTTCACAGGTCAGAACTTGCTGACGATGGGTGCTGTCCGTGAGCTTCGCGAACTAGGGCTGCAACATGAGATTGCGCTGGTGGGTTTCGACGACTTCTTGATGGCGGACCTGCTTGATCCGCCTGTCACCGTGGTCGCCCAGGACGTGGTGTCTATGGGGCGAGAGGCCGCGCATCTCCTGTTTGATCGAATCGATGGCGATAGGTCTGAGGTGCGTTGCGTCATTGTGCCAAGCCGGCTCGTCGTGCGCGGGTCGGGCGAGATTCCGCCGCGATACTGAGCCCCAGTCGCGCAGTCCTTCGCCCGCTCGAAAGCGGATGGAGGCGTTCCATCGAAAGGGCTGGTCACGGCGTTGGTTCTCGCGACCGACGGAGATTCTGAGGAAGATGTTTGACAATATCCTCAGTCGTCGCTAACCTGCGACAACGTTGTCTTGATACTCTGAGACGGTCTCAAGAGTCAGGCAAAAGGGGGAAGTTCAATGAAGAGAGAATCACTCACCTCGGGCGCGCTTAAGCGGTCCCGTTGGATAGGTGCCAAGGCGGTCATCGCGGCGTCGTTGGCGGTCAGTTCCATCGCAATCGTAGGGCTGGGATCGGCGAGCCAGGCGGGGGCCTCGTCAAAGAAGTTTTCAATCGCCTTCGTCGTAGGTGCCGAGGCCGACCCCTTTTTCCAGTCCATGTACGTCGGTGCGCACGCCGAAGCGAAGAAGTTGGGCGTGACCCTCATCTGGCAGGGTGACCCCGTCGACTACTCGCCTTCGACACAGATTCCCGTCGTCCAGCAGGTCCTCGCTGAGAAGCCGAGCGCACTCGTGATCGCTCCCACCGACACCAAGGCTCTCGAGCCCTACGTTGCGCAGGCGATCAAGAAGGGCATTCCGGTATTCAACGTTGACTCCGGCGACGCCAATCAGAAGAACATCACGTCGTGGGTGACTGGCAACAACGTCCAGGGTGGTACCGCCGCCGCTGACGCGCTGGCATCGGCCCTCAACTACTCGACGACCTGCACGTCAGCATCACCTTGCACCGTGGCAGTGGGCGTAAGTTCGATCACGACCTCGACCGACGCTGCGCGACTCAAGGGCTTCGATGCGCAGTTGAAGGCCAAGTATCCGAACATCACGGCGTTGAATCCGATTGTCTCGCAATCGCAGTCGTCGGTTGCTCAGCAGGGCTTCGCGCAAGACATCTCGGCACACCACCTTCAGGGCATCTTCGCCATTGACGGTACGGACGCTGAGGGCGCCGCTGCGGCGATCACCGCGGCTGGCTCGGCTGGCGCGAACATCAAGGTTGTTGGTTACGACGCCTACGCCTCGAACATCGCGAGCATGCAGGGGGGCAAGATTGCCGCCATCATCTCCCAGCAGCCGACCCTCGAGGGCAAGGACATCATCAAGTACGCGGTGCAGCGTCTGAAGCAGGGCAATGCCAAGGGCATTCCGCACCTGTTGACGTTGGCGAACATCGTCTTGACGCCTACGACGTCCCAGGCCACGTTGAACAAGTACGTCTACACGGCTTCCTAAGCCGAGTACTGGTGTTCCTGGGCCCCAGATGCCTCGCATCTGGGGCCCAGGAACACCGCCCCAATCGCTACCCGGCATGGTGTTGACTTGCACTGTCGTGACGCGTTAGTAAGGAACTCTCTTGTCCACATCAATCGACACTCTCGAATCCGTTGGCCCGTCGGCACTCAAGCGACTGCAATCGATCGTTGGCAACCAACAGTTCATACTGCTGCTTGTGCTCGTCGCACTCGTCATCTTCTTTGGCGAACGTAATTCGCTCTTCTTCACCTCGTCGGAGTTCTCCAATCTCCTGATCGACTTCAGCGGCCTCGCGCTCATCGCCGTCGCGGAGACGTACGTCATCATCTCGGGTGGTATTGATCTCTCGGTCGGGTCCACGCAGGCTATCTCGGGCGTGGGCGGTGGGTTCGCCATGCAGAGTCTTATGAATCACCACATGTCAGAGACGGGGGTGCTGTTAATCGGTGCCGTCATCTGCGCCGGCATTGGTCTAGTGGTGGGTGCCGTCAATGCCGTGCTCATCACCAAGGCCAATCTGGTTCCCTTCGTCGCGACGTTGGTGACATTGAGCGCCGGCGCCGGAATGGCCCTCGTCTTCTCACGGGGGGCACCCATTGGTCAGAACCCCGAAGCTGTCGCGTGGAGCGCCACCGGCATCGGTCCCTTCACGTGGCTCGTGATCATCGTCATCTCCATCACGACCATTTTGGGCATCACTCTGCACGTCTCCAAATACGGCCGTAACAACTTCGCCATTGGTTCCAACTCGTTCGCCGCCCGCGCTGCGGGCATCAACGTGAAGCGCCATATCGCGTCGGTGTACATGCTCTCGGGAATTCTGGCCGGTCTCACGGGCATGTTTTTCTACATACGATCGGGCGCGGGCTCGCCCCAAGTCGGCGCTAGTTCCAACCTGGTCGCCATCGCCGCGGTGGTGATCGGCGGCGCCAGTCTGACTGGCGGCGTGGGTCGCATCACCGGCACACTGCTCGGCGCGGGGATCCTGACGATCGTTACTGATGGTCTCATCTTCATCAACGTCCAGCCGACCTGGAACCAGGTCGTCGTCGCGGCGTTTATCGCACTGGCCGCGGTACTTCAATCGATCCGTCCGGGACTCAGGAGTTAGCCATGTCGAACGAACTCCAGCCAATCATCGAGCTTCGGGACATCTCCAAGTCCTATGGTTCGGTAAAAGCACTGATTGACGTCAGTTTCAAGGCGTACGCGGGCGAGGTGATCGGACTCGTCGGCGACAATGGGGCCGGCAAGTCCTCGCTGATCAAGGTCATCTCGGGCGTCCACGCCCAGGACTCCGGTCACCTCTTCGTCGACGGCATCGAGCGCCATTGGAAGTCGCCGCACGATTCCATGGAGGCGGGGATCGAGACCCTGTATCAGGACTCGGGGCTTGCGCCGGATCTGACCATCGGTGCCAACATCTTTCTCGGTCGTGAGCGCAGGCGAAGGGGATTGCTGGGTCGACTCGGCTTCCTCGATCAGCGGGGCATGGAGCGCGAAGCGCTGACCGAACTCGAAAAGGTTGGCATCAGCGTACCGGCGTCAAAGCGAACGGTTTCACAGTTGTCTGGCGGGCAGCGTCAAGCGGTGGCCATCGGCCGCGCCGTCATGTGGGCGAAGCACGTCATCATCCTGGACGAGCCGACCAATCACCTCGGCGCGCGCCAGTCCCAGGAGGTGCTGAAGGTGATTGCGGCAGCTCGTGAACAAGGACTCTGTGTGTTATTCATCTCGCACACGCTGCCTCACGTGCTCGAGGTATCGGACCGCATCATCGTGCTGCGCCTCGGCCGAGTCGTGCGTGACTCGCCGACCGCGGAGTACACCGTCGAAAGCTTGCTCGGCACGATCACTGGCTTGAGCGAGGTCACCAACAACTAGCACGACCCGAGCGATGGTCGATGAGGTCATAGCAGTCGGATCAAGTTCCGGTGGCGTTCCCGGGACTGCCATTACTTGGAAGCCGGGCCGCGGAACCCGTTCGCGGGACGTGCGAATTGACTTGCGATGGACCTCCGATGGGGCAATCTTCGGGTACTTAAAAGGAGAACCAGGAGGTAAGCGAAGTGATCAACAACTCCGTCGCGGTCATTGTCCGTCGTTACCTCGTTCGCGGGCTCGCTGACGGGTCAGCGTGAGCATCGGAATTCGACAATTATGTGGCCCCCGGATGAACATGAGGTGAACTTTTGCGCAGCCATGAAGTGCTAGTTTCAGCAATTGAGCACCGACTTTATGTATTGCTCAGCAAGCAGCAAAACTATCGGGGCCGAAAGGCCCCAAAGAAGGGTTGGGGATATGAATTTCAAGACAGCACGAGCTCTTGCCTCGGTGGCGTTGGTCGGCAGTTTTGTCGTCGCAGCGTTGCCAGTAGTGAGCTCCGCAAGTACACCTACGGTTTCGGATAGTACCTTTAATACGAAGTATTCGACTATGAAGTACCTGAAGAGCGTCGTCGCCAAAGGTAAGGGCAGCATTGCCGTTATCCTGCCCGACACCGTCTCTTCAGCCCGCTACACGGAGTTTGACGCTCCAAACCTGAAGAGTGCGTTCCTGGCCGCTGGTCTTAAGACCAGCCAGTTCACGATTCAGAACGCTCAGGGCAGTGACACCACGCAGTACACCGACGCCCAGGCAGCCATTGCCAAGGGTGCCAAGGTGCTGCTGCTGGACCCGCTCGACTCGACAACTGGTGCGATCATTGAGCAGTACGCGAAGGACCACGGCGTTAAGGTCATCGACTACGACCGCCTCACCCTTGGTGGCGCGCGCACGTACTACGTGAGCTTCAACAATGTGGCTGTCGGTACCTTGATTGGTACGGGCGAGACTGCCTGCATCACGGCATGGAACGTCAAGAGCCCGCTCATCTACGTGATGAAGGGTGCACCCACCGACAACAACGCGACGCTGTTCGCCCAGGGCTACAACGCTGTGTTGAGCGCTGCTGGTTACACCACAGCGAAGGGCAACGTGGTCGATGAGAGCACTGGTACGTGGACTCCCACGGTTGCATTGACCGACTTTCAGGGCGCCTACGCGGCCCACCCGAAGATCAACGCAGTCGTGACGCCGAACGACGAGAACGCCGCTCCGATCATTGGCTACCTGCAGGGTCAGGGCTTGGCACCGAAGACGATTCCGTTCACGGGTCAGGACGCGACGCTCACCGGTTTCCAGAACATCATTGCTGGTTACCAGTGCGGTACCGTCTACAAGCCGATCTGGCTTGAGGCGCAGGCCGCTGCTGCCTTGGCGATTTACCTGCGCGCCGGCGTGAAGCCTCCCAAGGGCCTCGTCAACGGTACGTCGACTGACTCGGTTGCTTTGATCAAGAGCCTCAAGAAGGTTCCATCGGTCCTCTTGACCGCGACCTGGGTAACTGCCTCGAAGGTCGAGAGCACCGTTATCCACGACAAGGTCATCAAGGCGTCGGCTCTTTGCACCTCGTCAGCACCTACGGTGAAGGGCGCTACGCCCTCCACTTACGCTGCGGACTGCAAGACCTACGGCATCAAGTAGTCGATAGAACGTGAGCACCACCCCCGAGTCGTCAGAACTCTTATCGTCCACAAGTGGACCATCCGAGCATGGCGGCTCGGGGGCAGGCTCAGCAACTCCGTTGCTGAGCCTGCGCGGCATCTCGAAGAATTTCGGTGCCGTGCAGGCGATTCAAGGTGTCAACCTTGATATTGCACCGGGCAAGGTGACGGCGCTGATTGGTGACAATGGCGCCGGTAAGTCAGTTCTCATCAAAACCATCTCGGGCATCTGGGAGCCCTCGGGCGGCCACATGTACTGGAAGGGTGAGGAGATCCACGTGCACACGCCGCGCAACGCGGCGGCGCTTGGAATCGCCACTGTGTACCAAGATTTGGCATTGTGCGACAACCTCGACATCGTCCAAAACATGTACTTGGGGCGCGAAGAGACGAAGTTTTCGATGCTCGACGAGATCAAGATGGAGCTCGCCACGAATCAGCTCTTGAGGGATCTCTCGGTGTCCACGGTGAAGTCCGTGCGCCAAATCGTCGCATCGCTCTCGGGTGGTCAGCGACAGGCGATCGCCGTGGCTCGTGCGGTCATGCACGACTCCCAGTTGGTGATCATGGACGAACCCACCGCCGCGCTCGGTGTAACCCAGACCGCCCAGGTGCTCCAACTCATTCGGACTCTCGCGGCGCGCGGTATAACAGTCCTCGTCATCTCGCACAACCTCAACGACGTATTCAGTGTCGCAGACAATATTGCGGTCATGCACCTCGGTACGCTTTGCAGCAGCGGACCGGCCTCCAATTACGACACCGCGAGCGCAGTAGAACTCATCACGACCGGCCATTCAAGCCGCGTGGCTTCCACGCTTCTTCCAAGCTCCTAACCGAAAGGTAACCGCGTCTTGTCTAGTTCTCAGAACGCAGACCCCACGCTTCATGCCGCTGACGATGACGTTAAAGCGCCGTCGACACTGCGTAAGTTATTGCGCCGAGGTGACAGTGGCATGCTGCCCGTCCTCGTCGGGCTTCTCATCCTGGTCATTTACTTTCAGGTTCGCAACGCCGCGTTCCTGTCGTCAGGGAATCTTGTCAATCTTTTCGTTCAATCGACGATCTACATCCTGCTTGGAATGGCCGAAATCTGGTTGCTCTTACTCGGCGAGATCGACCTTTCCATTGGAATCACCTCGGTGCTCGGCGGCGCCGTCGCGGTGATCCTGGTCGATCAGCAGTTTCACTGGTCTTGGTTCTTCGCCCTTCCCCTCAGCGTTCTGGTGGTGACCGGAATCGGCGCGCTCTACGGACTGATCGTCGTACGGCTGAAGGTACCTTCCTTCATTGTTACCCTGGCCGGCTACATGACCTTCCAGGGCGTGCTCATTTACTTGGTGGACTCGCAAGGAACCGGTGGGACGATCACCGTGCACGAGAAAGTCCTCTACGACCTCGTCTACGGTGACGTCACGCCGGTATGGACGTGGATTCTTATCATCGCCGGTGTCGCTTTCATGGGCTATCGCATGATCAAGTTCGACTTGAACCGCCGCTCCAGCGGTCTTGTGACCGACCCACTGGCGTTCGTATTGGTCAAGGTGGCGCTGTTCGCAGTTGCCGGAGTGATCCTTGCTCTCATCTTCAACACGAACCGGGGCTCTTTTATTCCTCTACGCGGCATGCCGTTCGCAATTCCAATCGACATCGGCGTGCTGTCCTTCGGTACGTTCATACTGACCAAGACCAAGGCCGGGCGCTACATCTACGCCATCGGTGGCAACTCCGAGGCGGTCCGTCGAGCGGGCGTCCGCGTCGACCGTTATCGTCTCCTCGCGTTCTGCCTGACTGGTCTCACCGGCGGCATCGGCGGACTGTTGTACGTCTCGAACCTCAATGGCGTGAACGACGGACCCCCGAGCACCTTGACCCTCTACGCAATCGCGGCGGCGGTGATTGGTGGCACGAGCCTCTTCGGCGGACGCGGAAAAATGATCCATGCGGTCGTCGGCGGCATCATCATCGCGTCGATCTACAACGGCATGGCTCTGTTGAGTATGAGCGCATCGACCCAGTACATCGTCACCGGTGTGGTCCTGCTGGCCGCAGTGACGATTGACGCAGTGGCTCGCCGCAGCAACGCAAATAACTAAGGTGACCAGCGGAGTTAGGGAATCATGATGTCGTCCGATGGGAGTCTCCAAGGTCGCGTGGCACTGGTCACTGGCGCGAGTCGCGGTATTGGTCTCGCCATTGCCCACGCCATTGTCGGTGAGGGTGGAAGCGTGGTCGTCTCCTCTCGAAAGCGTGAGAATCTTGACGAGGCACTCGCGACGTTCAGCGATCCTGATTCGGTGCACGCGGTGGTGGCCCACGTCGGTTCACGCGACGACGCCAATCGACTGGTGGCCGAGACGATTCAGAAATTCGGGCGGCTCGACGTCCTGGTGAACAACGCGGGGACCAATCCCTACTTCGGGCCTCTCGTCGACATCGACGATGCTCGTATGCAGAAGACTTACGAAGTGAATCAGGTTTCGATCGTCACACATACCGCGGCGGCGTGGCATCAGTGGATGGCCGAGCACGGCGGCGTGGTCCTCAACATCGCGTCGGTCGGCGGTCTCGGACCCGAGCCCGGTATTGGTTGGTACAACGTGACCAAGGCGGCGGTCATCTACCTGACCAAGCAGTTCGCGATGGAGCTCGCGCCCGGGGTGCGAGTGAACGCCATCGCGCCCGGCCTGGTGCGAACCGAACTCGCCCGCGGCCTCTGGGAGGAGCACGAGGAAGCGGTCGCGAGGAACATCCCGCTCGGCCGTCTGGGTGAACCCGAGGACATCGCGTCAGTTGCGTTGATGCTCGTCAGTGACGCGTCGTCGTGGTTGACCGGCCAGACCATCGTCGTGGACGGCGGCACTACCAACCAGCGTTCGGGCGGCGTCAGTTAGAGAAGTGTTGGGAGGTCTGCGCGGCGAATCTTACCGTTTCCGGTACGAGGGATCTTCTGCACGTAACGAATCTCTTTGGGCTTAGCCCACGGTCCGATCCGTTCGCTGGCGAGTGCCGTGATCTCGTCATCGAGCTCATCATCGCTCACCACGAGAGCCACGACCCTTTGGCCCCATTCGGTGTCGTCGACGCCGGTGATGGCGACGTCGCGAATCCCCTTCAGTTGGGCGAGCACCGCCTCGAGGTCTTCGGGCCAGAGCTTCTCGCCGCCGGTGTTGATGACGAATCCGAGTCGCCCGCGTACCGAGACCTTGCCGCCGCCGGTCACCTCGCCAGCGTCGCCGGTAGGGAACCAGTCGTCGCGACCGTCGGGACCCAGAATCGTCGGTCGGTCCATCGTGCGGTACGAGCGAAAAAGGGTCGGGCTGCGAACAGCGATCTGGCCGTCGATGGAAACGACCTCAACGCCGGGTAGCGCGTACCCGTCGTACACGACGCCCGAGCCGGTCTCGGTCATGCCCCAGGTGGTGATGACATTCCTAGGCAAAGCTTGCGGCGGCTTTGCACCACCGAGCAGGACCTTTTGGAAGCCGCTGAGGTCGTGTCGGGCGAGTTGGGTTCGAACAACTGATACGTGGGTCGCACCACGTTGCGGCGCGCTCGTGAGATCTTCGGCGTCGCCCCACAAGAGCGTTGCGTCGTCCAGGATCGAGCGCAACAGCACAGCGAGACCGCCGATGTGGTTGGCGGGCAGGCAGGGGTACCAGACCGGTGGAGAGGCATCGCGCAAGGTCGACTGGGTGATCACGGCGCTGGCGTGCAGGGCGTCCCACGTCAGTTCGGCGGCTTTAGGTCGCCCGCTCGAACCCGAGGTCAGCATGACAAGACCGATCTCGTCATCGACCTCACGGCCTACGCGGCGAACACGTTGACCGCTGGTGTCGAGCACCGCGGTCGCGCCGAGAAGTTCGAGCTCGACGTTGCGTTGACGCGACGAGAGTCGTTGGTCGAGTACACAGAATGCGTCATTGTGCGAGACGCAGTCGCGAAGAACCCGCTCCAGTGGTTCGCCGAGGGGCAAATCGATCGCGAGTAAGGAATGCACGAAGTGACATTACGTCGTCCCACTAGGTTGAGTGCAGAAGGTCTCGGGGGGCAGGTGGCGTCACTACGGCATGAAGTGCGGATATCGGCTCCGGCCGAAACGGTTTGGAGCGTTGTCACGCACCCCGAGTCGATCCCCGAGTGGTTTCCCGGCATCGAGTCGTGCACGGTCAATGGCA
Organism: Acidimicrobiaceae bacterium; assembly: GCA_003132165.1. Lineage (GTDB taxonomy): Bacteria > Actinomycetota > Acidimicrobiia > Acidimicrobiales > RAAP-2 > RAAP-2. Next base: position 20,194 of record PKWW01000065.1, read on the forward strand.
ACATTCGCATCATCAAAACCCGCGCCGGCATGGAGATGGCCGAGGAGATCCTGACGAACGATCCGCTGTTGCACCGTTTCGTCTACCGGATCACATCGTCGCTCTACAAGTTCCATCTGGGTACCATCGACGTCATTGAACTCGGTGAGAATGACTCGCTGTGCGTGTACTCGACGACGGCTGAGCCCGACGTACTGGCGCTGATCATCGCCGGTGGCACTAAGGACGCGCTGGTTGAGATCAAGCGTCTTGCTGAAGAATCGATCAAGGAGTAAATCGTGGGGCGCAAGATACTCTTCATCACTACCGACCAGCAGCGCTACGACACGCTCGGGGTGAACGGCGGCATCTTGTCGCGCACGCCGGTGCTGGACGCGCTGGCGCGAGAGGGCATCCGCTACGAGCGATGTCAACCGACGTCGGTCGTGTGCATGCCCTCGAGAGCATCGATGTTGACCGGGCAATTCCCGACGACTCACGGAGCGTGGATGAATGGTGTCCCCTTAGCGGTCAATGCGCCCTCCGTCGCGGAGAACCTGCATGACGCCGGCTACGCGACCGCACTGATCGGCAAGGCGCACTTCGAGCCGTTTCTCGACCCGTTCAGTCGCTTCGCGGAGAACTCCCTAGCGAACCTCGGTATTCCCACGATTGAACAGGACTGGTTCGACGGACGGCGTGGCGTGCATCGGGGTTTTGACTACCTCGAGCTCGCGACCCACGGCGTCATTGGACCCCTGCACTACGCCAAGTGGATGAATGAGAATCATCCCGAGGCGATTTCCGGCTTCTACCCCACCCTCGACGGCGAACTCAACGTGAATGCCGCGGGCGGTGGCGACACCGGCGCCCCTCAGGTCAAGTTCAATAACGTCCCGCGTGACTGGTACCACACGGATTGGGTCGCCGACCGAACCATCTCATGGTTGGGTCAGCAGTCGCCCGACCAGGACTGGTTCTGCTGGATGAGTTTTCCCGACCCGCACCATCCCTGGGATCCGCCCAAGTCTGAAGTCGAGCGAGTGCCGTGGAAGGAGGTGCCGCTGCCGGCGAACTACCCGCAGCACTCGAGCGAGCGTGAGGCGTTGATTGACGCGAAGGCGCGCCACTGGCGCGCCTGGTACGACGGTTCGTTGGTGTCAAACTACGAAGCGCCCGCCTTGTGGGTGCCCGCCACGCTGACGGCCGACCAGGTGCGAGAGGTGAACGCGCTGAACGCCGTCGAGATCGAACTGATCGATGAAGCGATTGGCCGGGTCATGAAGGATATCGAAGCCAAGGGTTGGGGCGACGACGTCGACGTCATCTTTACGACCGACCACGGCGAGTTTCAGGGCGACTTCGGTTTCTTGTTCAAAGGCCCCTATCACGTCGACGCCCTTATGCGTCTGCCCCTCATCTGGCGACCGGCGCGCTCGACCAGGCCCGAGCCCGGCGTCGTCAAGGCCCCGGTCAGTCTCGTCTCGCTCGCGGCGACATTCCTCGAGGTCGCAGGACAGCCGGCACCGGCGTGGACCGAAGGTGCGGCCCTGCCGATCAATGACGACGACGCGCACGCGAGGTCTTTCACGTCGACGGTGACCGAATGGGATTCGGCGCTCTTCGGCGTTGACGTGCACGTCCGCTCCGTGGTGACCACAGAGCACCTGTACACCGAATACCGGCCCGGCACCATGCACGACGGGAGCGAGGGCGAACTCTACGACCTTGCGGACGACCCCTTGCAGCACGTGAACCGGTTCAACGACCCGGCGTACGCCGCTGCACGAGCAACGCTGCACGAACGCCTTTCGGCGCACGAGGATCGTCCCGGGGAACGTGCGACACCGGGCGTGTTGGTGGCGCCCGTTTAAACGGCGGTAGCGTGGTCATCATGTCTGACACCGTTATCCATGGTTCGCCGGTCGATCCCGTAGAAGAGTTCCGTTCCTGGCCCGCACCGCAGTGGGAGCAGCTGGGGGAGTACGGCGACATCATCTATGAGGTCGCCGAAGGCATTGCCCGCATCGCGATCAACCGGCCCGAGCGACGCAACGCTTTCCGTCCTCAGACCCTCTTCGAACTGTCTGATGCCTTCGAGCGAGCCCGTGACGACATCTCGGTGGGTGCCATCATCCTGACCGGCGTCGGGCCTGACGCGTTCTGTTCAGGCGGTGACCAGAAGATTCGTGGCGATGATGGCTACATTGGTGATGACGACGTGGCGCGCCAAGGCGTGGGTCGTCTCAACGTACTGGACCTTCAGGTACAGATCCGACGCCTGCCCAAGCCGGTGATCGCCCAGATTGCGGGCTACGCGATTGGTGGTGGTCACATCCTGCACCTCGTGTGTGACCTCTCCATCGCCGCGGATAATGCGCGCTTCGGTCAGACCGGACCGCGTGTCGGTTCCTTCGACGGCGGCTACGGGTCATCGCTCTTGGCCAACATCATTGGCCTGAAGCGCGCGAAGGAAGTCTGGTTCCTCTGCCGTCAGTACGATGCGCAACAGGCACTCGACTGGGGACTGGTCAACACCGTGGTGCCGCTTGCGCAATTGGAGAACGAGACCATCGCCTGGTGCCGCCAGATTTTGACGCTGTCACCGATGGCGCTGCGCATGTTGAAGGCCGGCTTCAATGCCGCCGAGGACGGACTCGCCGGCATTCAGCAACTGGCGGGTGACGCCACGATGCTGTTCTACATGTCCGAAGAGGGCCAAGAGGGACGCAATGCCTTCGTCGAACACCGTAAGCCGGACTTCTCGAAGTTTCCCAAGCGTCCATGACGCCGGGCCCCGGGCCGATGCGACGATGGGTCCTCGCAGCGAGACCGCGAACGCTCCCGGCCGCACTCGTGCCGGTCGTGGTCGGCGCCTCACTCGTTCGTCCCGCATCCATCGAGTGGTTGAATTCGACGTTGTGCGTCGTGGTGGCGCTGGCGCTGCAGATAGGCACGAACTACGCCAATGACTTTTCCGACGGGGTGCGCGGCACCGACGAGGTTCGCGTCGGACCTTTTCGACTGACGGCGTCCAAACTGGTGCGCGCTTCGTACGTCAGGTACGCAGCGTGGGGATTTTTCCTGCTGGCCGCGGTGGCCGGACTGATACTGGCGTCGCGCACGTCGTGGTGGTTGGTCGTCGTTGGCCTCACCGCAATCCTCGCGGGGTGGTTCTATACCGGCGGTCCCAAACCCTACGGCTATTACGGTTTCGGAGAGTTGTTCGTGCTCGTGTACTTCGGCTTCGTGGCGACGATCGGCACGAGTTACGTGCAACATTTGAGCGTGCCCGGCTCGTCGTGGTGGTTTGGACTGGCGACCGGTGCAATGGCGTGCGCGCTGCTCGAGGCGAACAACCTGCGCGACGTCCAAGGTGACCAGGTCGCGGGCAAGAAGACGCTGGCCGCACGTCTGGGGCGCGAGCGAGCATCGTGGCTCTATGCGGTGTGCGGCGCGGCGGTGGCGGTAGGCCTCGTCGCGGGTGGTGAGGCGGTCGCTGGCATCGTGGCATTGGCCCTTTACTTCCCTGGCGTGAGAATGGCGTTCTCCCAACGAAACGGACGAGAGTTGCTGGCACTCCTGCAGGTGACCGCTCGGACCCAATTGGCGCTCGGCGCACTGCTCGTCGTGCTCTTCTTCTCCACTCGTTAGGAGTCGAGGAACCGGGCGACACGACGGGCGGTTTGCCGGGGTTGTTCCAGGTGTGCGGCGTGCCCCGCCCGGTCGATGAGATCGAACGTCCCGTACTGGACGCTCTCGGCGATGGCCTCGGCTTCAACTGAGAACCTCGCGTCCTCGGCACCGGCGAGCGCGAGGGTCGGGACCGTGATGGTGGCGAGTCTCGACGCGAGCCACTCCTGGGTGCCGGTGCCCGAGAGTCGCAGTGAGTTGGCGAGCCCTTCAGCGTCGCGACTGCGCGCGGCACGCTCCAACTCATCGTCGGGCAGCGAGGCGAAGAGCGGTTGGGCGAGCCATTCGTCGAGGAAGGCTTCAGTCCCGATCGCCACGATCCGATCCGCCAGTCGTTCGTCCCTCTCTCGCCGGGCCGCGCGCTCCGCTCCGTCTTTGATGCCGCGGGTTACCCCCAGGAGTACGAGCTTGGAAAGGCGTGTGGGATGGCGCAGAGCCACGTGCAGCGCCACGCGTGCGCCGTAGGAATAGCCGCCGAGGGCCAGGGGTTCGTCGGGCAGCGACGCGACCAGCCAGTCCGCCGTCTCGTCAAGCGTGGCCCTGAGGTTGGCCGAAGAGCCGTGTCCGGGAAGGTCCAGCGTGAGCAACTCGTTGGTTCCTGCCAGAATGGAACGGTACTGGTGCGCCGACGCCCTTGTTTGTGTGAATCCGTGCAGCCAGACGAGGGCAGACCCTGACCCTTGACGATCGAAACTTAGGAGTGGCATTGCTTCAGAGCGTACCCAGCCCGACCGACGTCCAGGCGACGTTCGCGGCGACACTCTTCGATGAATGGTGCCTCAACGGGCTCCGCGACGTCGTCGTGTGTCCGGGCTCGCGCTCGACGCCACTGGCCCTCGCGTGCGCCGAGCGCGCCGAGTTAAGCGTGCACGTACGGATCGACGAGCGCAGCGCTGCCTTCTTCGCGATTGGACGCGCCCTCGTGACCGGACGCCCCGTCGCCGTCGTCGTCACGAGCGGTACGGCGGCCGCCGAGCTGCACGCCGCAGTTGCCGAGGCCGACCTCGCCCGTGTTCCACTGCTCGTGATCACCGCCGATCGCCCGCCGGAGTTGCACGGAGTCGGTGCTCCCCAGACGATCGACCAGCGACGTCTCTACGGTGACATGGTGCGCCGCTACGAAGAGCCGGGCGTCGCGCGTCTTGAGGCGATGGGTTCGTGGCGCGCGCTCGCGAGTCGACTGTGGTTGGCCGCCCTGGGGATTCCCGGTCACGCGGGCCCCGCGCATCTGAACGCTGCCTTCTTCGAACCCCTCGTCGGGACGGCTTTCGATCTTCCCGCGCCACGATCAGGCAACCGCCCGTGGCAGATATTCGAGGCGTCGGTGAGCGACGCTGCGCTGCTCGACGTGAACGCCAAGCGTGTACTGTGCGTCGTCGGGCAAGGAGTCGACGGATCCATCATCGCTCAGTGCCGTGAGTTGGACTGGGTGGTGCTCGGCGACGCCACCGCACAGGGATCGACGCCCTACTTCGACACGCTGTTACGCGACGGGCGTTTCGCGGACGAAGCGCGTCCGGACCTCGTGATTCGCATTGGCGGACTGCCCGCGTCGAAGGTCCTTCAGGAACAGCTTCGAGCCTGGGGCGCTCCCACGACCGGGTTGCTTGGTGCCGGACCCGTCGCCGATCCCGATGGACAGGTCGACCAACTGGTGGCGGGACTGCCGAGCGGCGATATCGCGACGCTTCGTGCCGATTCCTCGTACGCGGCATTGTGGCGCGCCGCGTCGCTGGGCGTGGATGAACTGCTCAGGGCCGATGAGTCCGACGGTGACCCGTTGAACGAGCCGATGATCGCCCGTGTCGTCGTCGAGTCGAGCACCGAGTTCGAGGTCCCGCTGGTGGTCGGCTCGTCGATGCCGGTGCGTGACGTCGAATGGTGGTCCGGTACCCGTCAGAGTCCCACCTTCTCGAACCGTGGCGTCAACGGCATCGATGGCGTGGTGTCGACGGTGCTGGGCGTCGGGGCCGGTGATCGGGTGATCGGGCTCGTGGGCGACGTGACGATGCTGCACGATGTCTCAGGGTTGGTCGACGGACTGGGCGAAACTGGCGGTTCATGCGTGTTGGTCGTGACCGACAATCGCGGCGGCGGGATCTTCTCTTTTCTTTCTCAGGCGTCTTTGCTCGCGACGCCAAGGTTCGAACAGCTCTTCGGCACCCCGCACGGCCACGATCTTGAAAGAATCGCGACTGCGTTCGGCCACTCGGCCGTGGCGGTGCGCACGCGAGGTGATCTGCGTGCGACGATTGCGCGCGGGCTTGTCGAACCCGGCGTGACGGTGGTCGTTGCGACGGTGGGGGATCGTGCCCAGAACGTCCTCGTGCACGAGGAACTCAATGCCGACGTCCTTCGTCGCAGAAGCCGCCCGTGATCGCGACGCTGCCGTCCTCGCTTCTCGCGGCATTCCCGTTGGCCTTCGCCGCGGGACTCGTCTCTTTCGTGTCGCCGTGTGTGCTGCCGCTCCTGCCGGGCTATCTGGCGTTCCTCGGCGGGGCGACCGGCCGAATCGACGGCCGGTCGGGTCGCGGCCGGGCCGTCGTTGGCTCGCTCGCGTTCATTATTGGTTTCGCGATCGTCTTCGTCAGTTTCGGCGCTCTCTTCGGGGGGCTTGGCAGTACGCTGCGTACCCACCAGCGTCTGCTCGAAGTGGTCTTCGGTGCCGTCACGATCCTCCTCGGTCTCTTCTTTGCGGGGTGGTGGCCTTCGTCGTGGCTGCAGCGCGATGCGCGCTCCCACCGTCTGCCACGTGCCTCGGTACTCGGCGCCGCGCTCCTGGGCTTCACTTTCGCCCTGGGTTGGACGCCGTGCATCGGCCCGACCCTCGCTTCGATCCTCGGCCTCGCCGCCTCGTCGTCGGGCGCGACGGCGCTACGCGGGTCGATGCTCGCGTTCGTCTACTGCCTCGGGCTCGGGCTGCCTTTCGTGGTCGCGGCCCTCGCGACGGAGTGGATGGCCACAGTTTCGACGTGGCTGCGCCGCCACAACAGGGCGATCGGACGCGTAGGAGGAATCTTGCTGATCCTCATCGGTATCGCCGAGATCAGCGGCGCGTGGAACACCTTTGTCGTGTGGCTGCAGGTGCACGTGCCGTCGTCGACGGCACTCTTATAGTCCGGGGCTTCTCGTAGACTGAGCGAATGAAACTTCGTGAAGACTGGCAGTTTCGCGGGCTGGTCTACCAGGCAACCGACGACGGTGTGCTCGACCGGTTGAGCGCCGGCGGCGTGACCGCGTACATCGGCTTCGACCCGACGGCGCCGTCGCTGCACTTGGGCAGTTTGATGCAATTGTGCAATCTGCGCCGTCTGCAGATGGCGGGCAACCGTCCGATCGCGCTTGCCGGTGGCGGTACCGGATTGATCGGTGACCCGAGTTTCAAAGCCGCCGAGCGGCCGCTGCTCACCGCGGAGAAGTTGTCCGAGAACGTTGAGGGGATTCGCGAGCAGTTATCGCGCTTTCTGGATTTCTCACCGAGCGCTGGGAAGTCCCAGGCGCTGTTGCTCAACAACGCCGACTGGCTCACGACCATCTCGCTCACCGACTTCCTGCGCGACGTCGGCAAGCACTTCACGGTGAACCAAATGGTGGCGAAGGATTCGGTCAAGAGCCGTCTCGACCGCGAGGATGTCGGGCTGTCCTTCACGGAGTTCTCTTACATGCTGCTGCAGGCCTACGACTTCTTACGCCTTCACATCGACCAGGACTGCACGTTGCAGTTGGGCGGCTCGGACCAGTGGGGCAATATCACGATGGGTACCGAACTCGTGCGAAAGGTCACGGGTCACAGTGCGTCGGGCATCACGTCGCCGCTGTTATTGCGTGCCGATGGCCAGAAATTCGGCAAGTCCGAAGGAGGTAACGAACGCGTGTGGCTCGACGCGTCGCTGACCTCTCCGTTCGCTTTTCACCAGTTTCTCTTGAACACTGACGACGCGACCACGCCGGCACTGCTGCGATTTTTCACCTTCCTTGACCACGAGACGATCCTCGAACTGGATGAGGCGATCCGCACCGCTCCCCAGGAGCGGCGCGGTCAGCGCGCCCTCGCCAATGCGGTCGTGAGCCTCGTCCATGGCGAGGACGCGGCCCGCCAGGCCGAACGCGCGGGCGAGGCGCTGTTCAGCGAGGACATCGCCGAACTCGATGAGGCGACTTTGCTCCAGGTGGTGGGCGACGCTCCTTCGTCGACGTGGTCGCGAGCGGAGTTCATCGATGGCGTGGATCCGGTCGAGCTTCTGGTGCGCTGTGACCTCGCCAAGTCCAAGGGTGAGGCGAGGCGCTTCCTCGAACAGGGCGGCGCGTACGTGAACAACGTCCGTATCGACGCGGACACGGTGGTGGACGTAACTCGTGCGCTGCACGACCGTTACCTCGTCGTGCGACGCGGGCGACGCGAACTGCACCTCGTGGTCGTGGCGTGATTCGACGTTTGGGCGCTCTGCTGGTGGCGGGACTGATGCTCAGCGCTTGCGGCACGGTGAGTTCGGTGTCGGCACTGCGGACGTGGGTCGACAAAAGCGACTTTCGAAGCTCGATGTCGACGTTGAGCGGCGACGTGCGTAGCTCCGCTTCGGCGTTACGAAATGCTTCAATGACCGCTTCGGATCTTCACACCGTGTGCGGGGTTTTGTTGCTCGACACCGAGGAGGCGAACGCCTCACTCCCGACGCCCGATAACCAAGCGACGAACCTGCTCTCGAGCGCCTACACCAACCTAGGTGCCGGGGCGAACGAGTGTTATGACGCGGCGAGCCCTACTCAACGAGCGCGGGCGCTGCTTTCGCTGACCAAGGGGTACGCCGAGTTGTCCGAAGCCAAGGTGCGCATCGACGTGGCGTCAGCGTCGGTCTAGTCGCTCTCTTCGGGCGTCGGGGGGCGAAGGTCGATCTCTAAACGCAAGATGCCGTCCTCGAGCGTCGCGGTGGCATCGCCCAGCATGGCGTAATCCTGGAAGTCCAGCTTCGCCGCATCGAGGAACATCTGGCGTTCAGGCCCCTCGACCGGGGGTAGTCCCCGCCGCTTGACAGCCTCGGCCCTCTCTCGGAATCGGAGGATCATCTCATTGGGATTAAAGGCTTGGCTCACGAAAGGATGTTAGAGGGGATCGAGGCGAGCGCGCAGTTGGTAACATGGCTACTCGGTTCAGTTCTACTGAACCGCGGTCGCTGCCAGTTATGGCCCGCGACCAGTGAGGAGTTGACGTGAAAAAGGGCCGCCATCGTCGGTTTGTTGAAGCTCGCGAACTCAAGCGCAATACCGGACCCCGCGCCACAACGTGCGATGAGTGCGGTGCTGCGCCCGAGGACGTCCACGCTGAATGGTGCCTCGCCGAAGAGGATCGCTACGACGAGATACTAGGTTCGTTGCCTCGCACGTCCTTCAACGAAGAAGACCCGCTCGCCGCAGAGAGTTAAGACTTGCGTCGCAGTACCGGGTGGGGGAGAAACGTTGCGGCGGGTTTTGCCGCCCGGCTGTTCATGTACGCGAGCAACTTGTCGTAGACGCTCTGGCCGACCATGGCGATGAGTTCTTCGGCCATTGAGTCGACCACGCGGGTCTTGCCCGCGAATGCCGCCGCGTCCTCGGTGCACCACCAATGGAATTCGTCGCCACCCGCGCCCCAGTCCTTGCGGTCCCACTGCGAGATGCGCGTGATCACGTGGCCACCCTCTTGGACATCGTCGTCACGGTGCAGCGGCAGCTGCCAACAGACTTCGGGCTTCAAGGGGATGTAACTTTCCTCGGCATCAATCGAAAGAACGTGGAGGGCGCAGCCGGGTCCGCGGTGAAAATCGGGTCGGTTCAGAAAGATGCAGGCGTCCTGCACCAGTTTGGTCACGATCTCGCCGTTCTTCTTTACGCGAGTGGTCCCGTCCTTGCCTTTGGACTTGAACTGCCACTGGTCGTCGGTCAGGCGCTTGGCGGCCTTTTCGACCCGGCGACGGTCCTTCTCGTCTGAGAAATGGGCGCCGTAGCTGCAGCAGCCCTGGACCAGTTCGGGGGTGGGGCCGGTCAACACGCCCTGACAGCCATTGCCAAAGATGCATGTCCAGTTGCTCTCGAGGAACGTGACATCGAACATCCAGGTCCGCTGACGCTTATCGTCCTCGAAACTGAACCATTCGTGGGCATCACTTGGAATAGAAGTCACAGGGAAAACTTAGTAGGCGCGAGCGTTCTCTCGAACCACCTCTAGACTTCGGTGTATGACTACCGTCGAAACTTTTGACATCATCACGCTCACCGACGAGGCGCGCGACGTCGTGATCGACGCGTTGAACAATGAAGAGCAGAGTGAGGGCCTCGCGTTGTGGGTGGAGGTGACGGGCACGCGCGGAGCGGGCTACTCGTACGACCTTTACTTCTCAGACCGAAACGACGCACCCGAAGGTGCCGCTATTGGTCACGACGGCGACGTCACCATCGTGATCCCTCGGACGAGCGTCGAGCGCCTTCGCGGCAGTCGACTCGAGTTCGCGAGCGATGGCGGCGGTGGCCTGGTGCTCGTGAACCCCAACGCCCCGACGCCCGAAGAGGTGAACCCCGGCGTGCCGGCGGACATCCTGGCACTCGGTATCGAAGGGCCCATGGCCACTTTTGCCGTGAATGTGCTTGAGCAGAGTGTCAACCCGTCAATCGCCTCGCACGGCGGTCGCGCCGATTTGGTGGCGCTCGATGAGGAGAAGAAGGTCGCCTACATCAAGATGTCCGGCGGTTGCCAGGGCTGCGCGATGAGTCGTATGACCCTCTCCCAGGGCATCGAGACGACTCTGCGCGAAGCGATTCCCGAACTTGAGGGCGTTATCGACGTCACCGACCACGCCTCGGGCGTGAATCCGTTCTACGCCAACGAACAGTAGGCGTCGGCCGTCCACCTAGAATTGGTGAATGCTGCGCTTCTTGACCGCTGGTGAAAGCCATGGACCATCGCTGACCGTCATCGTGGAGGGCCTGCCTGCGGGTCTCGCCATTACTGAGCAACAGATTGGTGACGAACTCGCTCGACGACGTCTGGGTTATGGCCGTGGGCCGCGGATGCGTTTCGAGCGCGACGTGCTGCGACTCACCGGCGGTATCCGCCACGGCCGCACTCTCGGATCCCCGGTCGCGATTGAGATACTCAATTCGGAGTGGCCGAAGTGGGAGCAGGAGATGTCAGCCGCACCCGGGACGCCGAGTGACAGGTTGACCAAGCCTCGACCTGGTCACGCCGATCTCGCGGGTATGCAGAAGTATGCCTTTGACGACGCCCGCGATGTGCTCGAGCGTGCGAGCGCCCGTGAGACCGCAGCGCGCGTGGTCGCGGGTGCACTCGCCAAGGCGCTCCTCGCAACCATTGGCATCGATATCTTGAGTCACGTTGTTCGCATCGGACAGGTTGCGTCGCCCACTGATGTCCGACCCCAGGTCGGCGATCTCGTCCTTGTCGACGAGAGTGAGGTCCGATGCTTTGACGAGACGACCGCCGGCGCCATGATCGCAGAAATCAAGGCCGCTGCGAAAGAAGGCGATTCGCTCGGCGGCATCGTGGAACTAATCGCTTACGGCGTGCCTGTGGGGCTCGGAAGCTACGTGCACTGGGATCGTAAACTCGACGGTCTATTGGCGGGCGCGTTGATGAGCATTCAGGCCGTCAAGGCCGTCGAGATTGGTGACGGGATGATCCAAGCGACCCAGCGCGGCAGCGTCGCGCACGATGCGATTGCAGCCGATGAGTCCTTCGCCAGCGGAGGTGGCTACATTCGCCGCAGCGACCACGCAGGAGGCCTTGAAGGCGGAATATCCTCAGGGTCGCCGATAATCGCCAAGGTCGCGATGAAACCACTCTCCACGCTCAACCGACCGGTCCTCGAGACGGTGGACGTCGCAACCGGAGAGTCGACGGTGTCGTTCAAGGAGCGAACCGACGTCACGGCGGTGCCCGCGCTCGGCGTTGTGGGCGAGGCCATGATGGCCCTGGTCCTCGCCAATGAGGCACTGAGGAAATTCGGTGGTGACTCGGTAGAGGAATTCGTTCGAAATCACGCTGGCTACGTCGCGAACTTGGGCTCGACGGCCTCGGCCTCGCGTCCCGCCTGACGGTGACGACGCTGGTCATCGTCGGGCTTCCGGGCAGCGGCAAGACCAGTGTCGCCGAAGCGGTAGCCCATCGGCTCGAGCGCCCCTATCTCGATACCGACCAGTTGCTTGCCGCCGCGACCGGTGTCTCCACTGCCCAGTTTCTACGCGATGTGGGTGAGGCTGAGTTCCGGGTGCGCGAGTGCGAGGTGCTTGAAGCAGCGGTGCTCGACGACGCGGTTATCGCCACCGGCGGCGGTATCGTCGCGAGTGAGCGCGCTCGTGAATTGCTCAAACGCCAGAGGACGATCTGGCTTGACTGTGATGACGAACTGTTGGTCGAACGCGTGCACGATGGTGACCGACCTTTGCTCACGGGCGATCGACGAGAGTCCATCGCACGACTGCGCGCCGAGCGTTCGTCGTGGTACCACGAGGTATCGCTCGCACGTGTCGACTCGTCGGAGAGACTTGAGGACGTGGTCGAACGCGTGATTCAAGAAGCCGAGCGGGCTGGCTGATGGTTATCACGGTCCCACTCGCTGCACACCCGTACGAGGTGGTGCTCGACGCTGGTGCACGCCATCAGGTCGCGCCGTTCCTTGCGGCGAGTTGTCCTCGTGCCAAGGTCGGCGTCATCGTCACGTCGCCATCGTTGCGAACCATGCCCTGGTTTGACTTCGAACTAGGGATCGCGACCCACGTGATTGAAGTGCCCGATGGCGAGTCCGCCAAGGATTTCTCGACTCTCGCGCGTCTCTGCGAGCAACTCGCAAACCTCCAGATCTCGCGCGGCGACGTCATTGTCGGGGTTGGTGGGGGAGCGATTACCGATCTTGCGGGTTTCGCCGCCGCGGTGTACCTGCGAGGTATCGCGGTCGTCCAAATGCCGACGTCACTGGTTGGCCAGGTAGACGCGGCCATCGGAGGAAAGACCGCCATCAACCTGAGCGCCGGCAAGAACCTGGTCGGTGCATTTCATCAGCCGCGCGCAGTCTTCTGCGATTTCGAGATGCTCGCGACATTGGCCGAGCGCGAGCGGCTGAGTGGCCTCGGAGAGATTGCCAAGTGTTGGCTGCTCGAGGGACGGAACGCCCAGGAACTCGAGGCCACGTCGCTCGACGACTTGATCATGCTCGCAGTACAACTGAAGGCCGACATCGTCGCCGAGGACGAGTTCGAGAGCGGACGACGAGCACTCTTGAACTACGGGCACACGCTCGGCCACGCCGTTGAGGTGCTCGCGCTCGCCCGCGACGCCAATGAACTTCGTCATGGAGAGGCGGTCGCGCTCGGTCTCGCCTACGCGGCACGCCTGGCCCACCGACTTGGTCGCGTCGATGGCTCGGCTATTGCCAACCACGACCAAGTGCTCGCGAGTTTCGGCCTGGGCCAACTGGTACCGGACGGTCTCAGCACCGACGACATCGTGAACGCCATGGGTCACGATAAGAAGGCCCACCACGATTTCACCTTCGTGTTAGCGGGCGCTGACGGGTTTGATGTCGTTCGTGGAGTGGATCGTTCCATCGTCGTCGAAGTACTAGAAAGTTTTCGAGGTGAACAATGAGCAAGGAAATTCTGCTGCTGTCCGGACCGAATCTCGATCAGTTGGGTACTCGCAGCCCCGAGATCTACGGAACCCAGACCTTGGCCGAGCACGTGAACCGGTTCAGCGAGCAAGCCGAACTTGACGGCTTCAGCGTTCGCCACGTGCAATCGAACTTCGAAGGTGACCTTATCGAAGCCGCACACGCTGCACGTTCGACGTCGGTGGCGATTGTCATCAACGCGGGTGCGTTGACCCACACGTCGTGGGCGCTCACCGATGCTCTGGCGATGTTTAGCGGTGTGAAGGTCGAGGTGCATCTCTCGAATCCTGCCGCGCGCGAGCCGTTTCGGCATGTGAGCACACTCGCGGGAGTGGTCAACGGTTCGATCGCTGGGTTCGGTCCGGCGAGCTACGACCTCGCCCTCGAAGCGGTGCAACGCCTGCTGGCGGCCCAGCAGTAGTCCTCGGGCAGGGACTGCCTAGAATGGGCAACGCTACTTTCGCGAAAGGTTTTGGGCCTCATGGCTGCAATTTCAACTTCTGATATCAAGAACGGCATCACCCTGAAGATCGACGAGGGTCTGTTCACGGTCATAGAGTTCCAGCACGTCAAGCCGGGAAAGGGCGGCGCCTTCGTTCGAACGAAGTTGCGTAACGCCCGGTCCGGCGCAGTTATCGAACGCACGTACCGTTCCGATGAGCGTCTCGAGCAGGCCATCATCGACAAACGCGACACCCAGTACCTTTACCGTGATGGCGACGACTACATCTTCATGGACCAGGTGACGTACGACCAGGTGCCGGTTTCCTCGAAGAGCCTCGGTGATGCTACGAACTTCTTGAAGGAGACCGGCAAGGCCATGTTGATTCTTCACGATGACGAGATCATCGGTATCGAGCTGCCCGCGTCGGTCGAACTCACCATCGCCGAAACCGAGCCCGGTATTCAGGGCGACCGTGTGTCGGGTGCACGCAAGCCAGCGACACTGGAGACGGGTTTCGTGGTCCAAGTGCCATTGTTCGTCGGACCGGGAGAACTGATCAAGGTTGACACCCGCACCGGTGAATACATGACCCGGGCCTAGAGTGAGCGAACTTGGCGCCCAGCGCCATCACGCCCGCGAGCGCGCACTCGAGATTTTGTACGAGGCGACAATAAAAGACCGCTCAGTGGCGGTCGTGCTGAACGAACTCAACGTTCGACCGGATGCCTACACGGTTGCGTTGCTCGTGTCGGCCGACGAGCACCGCGAGCAAGCCAACGAACTGATTTCGCAATTCTCGATTGACTGGCCCATTGAGCGCATGGCGATGGTCGACCGGTTAGTCATGACGCTCGCCATCGCAGAAATGCTCTTGGAAGATGCACCCCCGAAGGCCGTTATCTTGGACGAAGCGGTCGAACTCGCGAAGGTTTACTCAACGGACAATTCGCCGTCGTTCGTCAATGGCGTGTTATCTTCGGTTGCTGAGAATATTCTCAACTAACCACAGGAGTTTTAGTCGTGCCGATGGGTAACCCCGCACAGTTCACCCTGACGAATTCGCTCGTGGTTGCACTCTTTCGCCACAGTATCTACGTGTCTAGCGTCTCCTGGTTCATCGCTCTTGGCCTCGTACTGTTGCTGGGCGCAGTCCTCTTGGGCAAGGTCAATACCTTTAACCTTTCGACGGCCGGTCTCAACGAACCTCGTAATCGCAGCTATCTACGTATCGCCTTTGGCGCGATCTGGGTGATCGATGGGATTCTCCAGTTCCAGGTGTCTATGCCGTTGGGGTTGGCCAACAACGTGGTCGCACCGATGACGGCCGGTACTCCGCACTGGTTACACGTTCTTATGAACGACGGCATCGGAATTTGGAACAATCACCCAATCGCACTGGCTGTGGGAACCGCGTGGATTCAGATTGGTATAGGGATTCTGCTGATCGTGTCCAACTCCACGCTTGGCCGCTTTGCAGCGGGTCTGTCCGCGGGCTGGGCCGCAATGATCTGGCTGATAGGCAATGGTGCGGGAGGCATCTTCCAGTCGTCGGGTTCGATACTCTTCGGCTGGCCGGGCGCAACTCTCTTCTACGTTGTCGCTGGAGTGTGGCTCGCCTTGTCGCCCCGTGTCTTCCCGGAGAGATTTTCAAGATACACGCTCCGGGGAATGAGCGTCATCGTGGGAATCGGTGCTGTCTTACAGCTACTCCCTGCGAAAGGGTTTTGGCATGGCGGTAACGCCAACGCGCTGGCTGCGATGACCCAGGGTATGACTGTCACGCCGCAACCTCACGTACTCGCTTCGATCGTGCGCGGCGCCGGTGACATCGCCGGCAACATGGGCGGTGGCTTCAATATTCTCATCGTCCTTTGGCTCTTGGTGAGTGCGGTAGGTCTATGGATGGCGAGTGATCGACAGTGGAGATGGCCCGTGTGGACTTTCGTCCTTGGCTGTGTCGTGTTCTGGTTTGTTGCGGAGGACGCCGCAATTTTCGGAGGCCTCGCGACCGACCTCAATTCGTTGCTGCCAATGGCTATTCTCGTCTGGGCCGCTGGCCCCTGGCACGTAACGAAGACCCCACTGGTGCGAAGGCTTCCCAAGGAGATGCGATCAAGTACCGGGTCGGTGCTTTCTTCGTTTGCCGTAGCGATGATCGCTTTCTCCATCGTCACCATGGGTTTTGCACCGTTCTCATCGGCCGAACACACACTTTTCACCGCCCAGAACGGTTCGGCGGTCCACACGGACACCGTGGCCCCGAAGTTCACGTTGACTGACCAGAATGGCCAAAGCTACACCTTGGGCGAGCATGCGGGACGGTACACGCTGCTCACGTTCATCGACCCGACGTGCTGGACCGACTGCCCCCTGCTCGCTCAGCAGTTGGCGAAAATTCGTCAGCAACTCGGTCCCAATGCGAAGGTCGACATCGTGGCCGTCGCCGCTGACCCGTATCACGAGACGCTCGCGAACCTCAACAACTTCATCAAGACCCGCGGCCTCAAGAGCGTGGCGAACTTCTACTTCGTGACTGGAAAACTGGCCGATACCAGGAAAGTGTGGAACTCGTACGGTATAACGGTCGAGATGAAACCGACCGACCGGATGAGCATCCATTCCGATTACATGTTCATCATCAATACCCACGGACGGCTCAAGTGGATCATTCCTGACGATCCCGCTCATTCGTGGGCCATCGAGAACTCCTCGGAGTCCGAACTACTGAGTTTGTTGCACCAGTCGGGTCTCGGGTAGTCGTGACGCCACTCGGCATCGTCGCGATACTTGGCGCGATCCTTTCGATGCTGGC
The DNA here is from genome assembly GCA_003132165.1 of Acidimicrobiaceae bacterium. Classification (GTDB taxonomy): domain Bacteria; phylum Actinomycetota; class Acidimicrobiia; order Acidimicrobiales; family RAAP-2; genus RAAP-2. The sequence goes on from PKWW01000065.1 coordinate 36,779, forward strand.
CTACGGGGCGAGGAAGGGCCATTCGTCGCGTTCCAAGATCCAGTTCGTCGTGGCGCTCGCGACGTGGGGCCTCTTGTGGTTCGCCACGGGTTCGACGTTCGCCCGGGACGGGATGATGAACCTGCCCGACCACATGGTCGGGCACGTCATCGTGATGTTCGTGGTTCCGATGGGTCTCGTCGGGTCGGCCTCGGGTCGCTCTTTCTGGTGGGTGATGAGCGCTTCGTCTCGCCGTCGCTTGCTTCGTTGGTGGTACATCGGTCGTCGGCGGCACGTGTCGACACTGCTGGCAAATCCAATCGTCGCGGCCCTCGTACTGAACATCGTGATGGTCTCAGCGCACCTGCCAGTCGTCTTCGACTGGGTCATGGAGCGCACCTGGGTCATGGACTGGGTGATGGAACCGGCGTTTCTCCTCTCGGGACTCTTCTTCTTTCATTACCTGGTTCCAGCGGTGCCTAGAAAGATTCGCGTCAGACTTCGCCTGCAGCTTCTGATGGTGGTGGTGACCATGCTCGAGATGCTGGTCATGGCGATGTCGATGTCGATCTTCACGAAGGCTGCGTGGTATTCGGTGATGTACGGTCAGCCGAGGCCCATGGCGGGAATGACTATGACAGGCCCTGTGATCACTGTCGCCCAGGCGTTCCACCAGCAGCAATTAGCCGCAGCGATACTCTGGATTTGTGGCGATTTCTGGGCGGTGCCATGTCTGGTACTCATAACCCGACGGTTGATCACGCGCGATGGATCGCTCTTTGCTGCGCTCGAAGGTCAATCCGCGCGGCTGTCGGGATCGGCGCCCTGAGGGGACTTGTGAACTGAGGCGAGGTAGTCGTTCCATGCCCGCAACTCGGGGTCGTCTTCTTCTTCTGGGGTGATGACGGGTCGAATATCCAGACCCTTTTCCTCACGCAGCATTTTTCTCCACATGTAGATGGCGTAACCGCCCAGCAGCGGCCATTCAACGACGTAGGCCCAGGAAAGTGTGTTGCCGTCAAGCGCACGGCTCAATTCGAAGACGAATGCGGGCACACAAATCAGTTCGGCGAGGAAGAGACCGAAGTAAATCCTGAACGTATTCTTAGCGGCTGGCCCCATCACAGCGACTTTAACCTCAAAATTCTTTTTCACTCCGCTACTTTGACGTAGGTAAACATTTCGAAATCATTTCGCGGAAGTTTCGAAAACTGAACAATCAATAGAGGAGAGCGAATGAATAGGTCGAAGTCACTTGGCGTTGCCTTGGCTTCGGTGCTCCTTGGTGGCGGTGCTTTGGCTCTAGCGGGGTTCGCCCTCTCCAGCGCCTCGCCGCATCAAGCGGCATTGAACTGTATTCCAAGCCAGACCGCCGCTCACACGTGCAGCTTGAGCCTAAGTACCTTTCCAGACTCCATGGCTGGCGAGCAAGGTAACAATGGTGGGGTGCATCCGGACTGGGTGTCCTACTCCAACGACAATCTCGCTGTTCCCGCAAATACAACGGTGGATGTGACCATTAATCAGTACGACTCGGGCGGGTCGCTCAACAATACGTTCTTCGATCGGGTAATGGGTACCGTGGGCGGCGTTGCGATAATTGACGGAAAGACCGTGTCGAGCGTGGACCCCACTAACGTTGGTCACACTTTCACGCTGCGCGGTATTCCCGGAAGCGGCAAGACACTCTTCGTGTCGGTACCTCTGCCTGCGGACTCAAACACCAAGCCCGTCAACATTGGTCAGGGTCAGTACACCAAGCCCGTGGTCGTTCAATTCTCCTTTAAGACCGGGAGCAAGGCCGTATACGAGTGGAACTGTGAATTCCCTTGCGGAAGCACCCGCGAAGGGCAGTTCGGTGAAGCGATGAGCGCGTACGGCTACATGTCCGGCACCCTGACGGTCAACTAAGGAGAATCGTGACTACCTCCAATAACAAGAAGTCGTATAGGGGACTGTTCCTCACGTGGGCGATTCTTACGATCGCCGGCGCCCTCGTTGGTATTTTCGGCCCTTCGAGGTTGATGCCACGTTCAATGAGCGACAACATGCATCTGACGATTCTCACCATGGTTGTCTTTACGGTCGCCGCGGCTCCGGTCGCCGCCGGCGTCTACGCGTCGGCGCTGTACGCGCTTCGTCACTGGGCCCACAAGGGGAGTGAAGTTCCGCCTTCGGGTCCTGCAGTGCGTGAAAATGCAATGTTCGTAACAACGTGGCTCATCGTCTCGACGTTGCTGACGGTGTTCCTGCTCATTTGGGGCCTCGGTGCTCTGGCGGTTGACAACTCCTCGACTGGAAAGAACCCGCTCGTAGTCGACGTCACCGGACAGCAATGGGTTTGGTCATTCTCGTACCCGGGCACCCACGTATCGTCGCCGCAGTTGTACTTGCCCGACAATCGCGAGGTCGAATTCCGCGTCACTTCAAAGGACGTGACTCACGGTTTTTGGATCGTGAACATGGGAATCCAGGTTGATGCCAACGTGGGCGTCATCACGACCATTCACACGACGCCCGACAAGTTGGGGTTATTCAATATTCGATGCGAACAGTTCTGCGGCCTGAACCACGCCTTTATGGTCACCGTTGGTCACGTACTTACACCGTCACAATTCGCGAGCTGGCTCTCTTCCCAGCCGCAGCAAGCCTAGGAGGTCAGCATGACAACGACACTGGAGCACACAAAGACAGCCTCGATTCCTCAGGGTGGCGGCCTGGCTCGGCGCCAAAACTTTCTCACGGGTTTGATCGGTGGTGCCATCTTCGCTTGGCTCTTCTGGTTCCTCGCACATCACTTCCTAGACGCGACCAGTCGCACGTGGAGCGACGAAGTTGCTGCTTCGGTCACCCTTGGCTGGATCATTGGTTTCTGGCTGGGGATCGGTGCGTTGAACGCGCCTGGACGATGGCTGATTGGCAAGAACAACACTCGCGCGGATGATCTCTACCTCGCCGGGCAGGGCCAAGGGAAATCACGTTATTGGAAGTTCACGACCGACCATAAGGTAGTTGGCGTCCAGTACATCATCATGACAATGGTGTTGCTTGGTTCTGGCGGCATCCTCGCAATGGCCATTCGCACCGAGTTGATTGTCCCCGGAAATCATTTTGTCAATCAGCAGGTATATAACGGCTTCATCGCGGTACACGGAATGCTCATGATCCTTGCTCTGATTGTTGCCGTTGCCGGGCCGTGGGGAAATTTTGTGATGCCAATTATGTGTGGTGCGCGCGACATGGCGTTTCCTCGACTTAATGCGTTGAGTCTTTGGACACTCGTTGGTGCGGCTGCACTTCTACTCACCACGTTGGCGGTCGGTAGTCTTACCATGGGTTGGGTGGTGCTTGAGCCGATCGCCAACCAGGCCGGCGTGGGCATGGACTTCTTCGCGATGGCCATTATCGTTTTCACGGTTTCGACCACGGTGGCGGGCGTGAACACCATATGTACGGTGCTCACAATGCGCACCAAGGGGATGACGCTGTCACGACTACCGATTTTCGTATGGGGAGCCATCATCGCCGCTGCGCTGGGGCTCTACGCGTTCCCCTACTTCTCACTGGTTGAGGCGATGACATTGATGGACCGCACGTTCAGTACGAGTTTCTTCGTCGCGAATGCGGGCGGCGAGGGCTGGTTGCAGGCGAACCTCTTCTGGCTGATGGGCCACCCGGAGGTATACGTGATTCTGCTGCCCGCGGTGGCGGCACTCTTCGAGATCGCCGCGGTCATGTCACGCAAGCCAGTATTCAGTTACCGTACGGCTGTCGCGGGTATGACCGGTCTCGCCGGGCTCAGCATCCTGGTCTGGGCGCATCACATGTTCACGACCGGTTGGGCGCCCACGCTCGGTGGGCCATTCATGTTGACCACGGAGTTGATCTCGATACCTACGGGTTTGTTCTTCCTCGTGCTCATCGGGACGCTGTGGCGAGGCAATATTTGGATGAAGCTTCCAACGGTGTGGATGTTCGGCTTCATTGCGAACTTCATCATCGCTGGTGTCACCGGTATCTACCTTTCGGACATCCCTCTCGACGATCAGTTGCACGGCACCATGTTCGTGACCGCGCACTTCCACTACGTCTTTGTGGGATCGGTCCTGTTCGGCGCCGTAGCTGCGTTGGCGTTCTGGTTCCCGAAGGTGACGGGTCGCTACCTCAACGAGTTCTTAGGACGGATTTCTTTCTGGCTGGTCTTTATCGGCGTCCAGGTGACCTTCCTCGCGATGTTCGCCTCTGGCCTCAAGGGTATGCCGCGTCGCTACTCGTCGTACGCATTGATCTTCGAGCACACGAACTTCATCACAACAATTGGTGCCTACATCATCATGGCTGGCATGCTCGTATTGCTCGGTGCGGTGATTACGTCGTGGAATAAGGGCGAGCCCTCGGGACCAAACCCGTGGCACGCTAACTCCCTCGAGTGGTTGGTTCCAACGCCGCCGCCGCTGGAGAACTTCGATGTGCTGCCAGTGATCACTGAAGACCCCTACAACTACGGAGAGGAATTGGTGCGTTCATGAGCATCGACACCGAATCAGAGCACGCAGCTCATGGAGGACATGACGACGGTCACCATGAGCCGCCGGAAGTAGTCGACGGCCGACAAAAAATGGGCGTTTGGCTTTTCATTGGCGGCGACATGATTGGTCTCAGTGCAATCTTGTTTACCTTTTTGTACTTGCGTGGTGTCAACACCGACGGCCACTGGATGAGCATGTGGGGCTACACAGGCCACCCTTATTCCTATTACTACAACATTCTGGACGTAAAGGGTGGTTCGATCCCGAACGCGACCTTGATCAAAGTCGGACCGCTCTCTGCGGGTCTCAACTGGTTTGTCACGGTGTTGACGGTGTTGAGTGCGGGGATCATCTGGATGGCTGAGCGTGGCCTTCGAGCGACCAAGAATGTGAAGTCGTACACGACGATGGCCGGCATTGCGACCGCAGTCACAATCTTGTCGATCGTCTACGGAATCATCCAGCTGCAGCACATCCCGCAGATCTTCACAGCTCACAATGACAGCCTTACGATGGCCTACACCGCTTACGACTCGGCGATGATGGCGGTCGACGGTTCAGTCGTAATCCACCTATTCATTCTGGCGTTCCTGGGCCTTGGTTTGACGATTCGTTCGGCACGAGGAGTAATCAACGGCACCAAGTGGTACCAAGCTCGTCTGGTGCGGTTGTTCTGGGTGTGGGTAGCGATTTCGAGTGTGATTGCCTCGCTGGTTACGACTACAGTGAATACAATTCATTAGTACAAGCAGCTCTTCGGAGCACCTCGGGGTGAGGTGCTCCGAAGAACTGTCGTGAAGCGAGTTCTGTGAGGCTCGTACGACAGGAGAGACATGAGCGGTAATGACGAACGCCAGACGCCACAAGGCGATCTGGCGTTTTTTGCAAGGAACCAACTCTTGACCGCGGATGATGTGGGTCGGGCGTTGAAGCGTATGGCGCACGAGATCATCGAACGTAACCATTCGACGGACCACCTCTCAATCGTTGGGCTGCAGACCGGTGGGAAGCCCTTCGCCACGCGCCTCGCGGCACTGTTGAGCGAGATCTCCGGTGCCGTCGTACCGGTGGGACTACTGGATGTGTCCTTCTATCGCGATGATCTTTCGCGCAATCCGATTCCGAGGTCGGCGGCGACCACCATCGACCACGACCTCACTGATCGAACCGTTGTGCTCGTCGACGATGTGCTGTTCACGGGACGGACCATCCGAGCCGCGTTGAACGCCCTTTCTGACTGGGGCCGACCGAGGTCGGTGCAGCTCGCGGTGATGGTTGATCGAGGCCACAGAGAATTACCCATTCGGCCCGACTACGTAGGCAAGAACCTTCCGACATCACTCGACGAGGCGATCGTGGCGAAGATCGACGGCGTGTGGATTGGTACGAGGGGGCAGGCATGACGAACTCGATACGCGGGGGCAACCTCCTCTCACTCGACGGTGTCACCCGTGAGGCGATCATCGAAGTCCTCGATACCGCCGAGTCATTCGTCGAGGTGAACCGGCGCTCAATCAAGAAGGTTCCGGCCTTGAAGGGTCGAGTGGTGGCGTCGCTCTTCTTTGAGGAGTCGACACGAACCCGTCTTAGTTTCGAGACTGCCGCCAAGCGTTTGAGCGCTGACGTCCTCTCCTTGGCGGTCGCTTCTAGCAGTGTGAAGAAGGGCGAGTCACTGCGCGACACGATTGCGACCATCGACGCGCTCGGCATCGACGCCGTCGTCATGCGCCACCAGTCGAGCGGCGCGGCCTTGCAGGTGAGCCGGTACGTACCTCACGTGCGCGTGATCAATGCGGGTGACGGCCTGCACCAGCATCCCACTCAGGGGCTCCTCGATGCCTTCACAGTGCGCCAGGTGCTCGCTGAGCGTCACGGAACGACCGGCGTCGAGTCCGGTGCGGAGCTCTTTGACGGACTGCGCGTGTTGATCGTTGGCGATATACGCCACAGTCGGGTGGCGCGAAGTGACATAGCGGCTTACACGGCACTCGGCGCGCAGGTCCACGTGGCCGCACCGGGCACGTTGTTGCCCGAGGACATCGAAAACTGGCCGGTGACGGTCGTGGACGATTTCGAAGATGCCCTCCAATGGGCCGATGTTGTCGGGTTGCTTCGACTTCAGCGCGAACGCGGTTCCGGATCGTTCGTTCCTTCGCTGGGGGAATTCACCACGACCTACGGCCTCACCGTGGAGCGAGCGCGGTTACTGCGTCCTTCGACGGTGGTGATGCACCCCGGGCCGATGATTCGCGGTGTAGAGATCGATTCTCGCGTGGCCGACCTGCCAGCTTCGATTATCGAGCGCCAGGTCGCTAACGGCGTACCGATTCGAATGGCGGTGCTGTACCTGACAGTCGCCGGATCAAAAGAGGAAGTGGTGTCGTGAGTTCGCTCGTTCTCCGTCAAGGTCTCGTCGTGGGTGAGACCACGCATGAAGTGGGCGACGTTCTCGTCATCGACGGTCGTATCGCCGCGGTGGGCGACGTTGGCGAGGTGCCGACCGGTACCAAGGAGATTGACGCGTCGGGCTGCTGGTTGGGACCGGGACTGGTCGATCTGCACACTCACCTGCGCGAGCCCGGACGCGAGGAGGCCGAGACGATTGAGAGTGGTGCGTTCGCCGGTGCAGTCGGCGGTTTCACGGCGCTGGTGGCTATGCCGAACACCGAGCCCGCGCTTGACAACGTGGCGCTGGTGTCGTACGTACTCGATCGCGGTGCGCGTACTCCGCTCGACATCGCGGTCGCGGGCGCGATCACGGTAGGACGTCAGGGAGAAATGCTCGCGCCCATTGCCGAAATGGCCGCGCTCGGCGTGCGTTTGTTCACCGACGACGGCATCGGCGTACAGAATCCGTCGCTCATGCGTCGCGCTCTCACTTACGCGCGTCCACTCGGCGTACGTCTGGCCCAGCACTGCGAGGACGAGCAGTTGGCCAATGGGGGATCAATGAACGAGGGCGCAGTGAGTAGCCGCTTGGGCCTGGTGGGACGTCCCGCGCTGGCTGAGGAGCTCATGGTGCTACGCGACATCGAACTTGTTCGACTCACGGGAGGAGCCGTGCACTTCTTGCACCTTTCGACTGCTCGATCGGTCGCGATGGTGGTGCAGGCGCGCGAGGAGGGACTTCCGGTCACTTTCGAGGTGGCCCCGCACCACTTCACGTTCGACGAGACCGCGTGCGACGGCTTCGATCCTCTTTTCAAGGTCCATCCGCCGCTGCGGCCCGCGCGCGACGTACACGCGATTCGCGAGGCTTTGCGATCCGGACTCGTTGATGCCGTGGCCACCGATCATGCTCCGCACGCTCCTGAATTGAAGGACCTTCCGTTTGACGAGGCGCCGGCGGGGATGCTCGGCCTCGAACACGTCGCGTCGCTCACGTACGAGGCCCTCGGCGCGAGTCCCGGGACCGCCCACTTATTCTTCACACTTCTGAGTAGGGGGCCAGCGCGCGTGGCGCAACTGCGCAATAGCGACGCTCGCGTTCGTCACTCCGGCCACGGCGGTGCCGTGGTCGCGGGCGAGGACGCGAACCTCGTCGTGTTCGACCCGCACCAGCAGTGGACTGCGCATAGCGCCACTCTCCAGAGCCGGGCGATGAACTCCCCCTACGATGGACGTGAACTGGTTGGCAAAGTCCGGGCCACCATCGCGAAAGGTCAACTTGTGGTGAACGATGGGGTGCTGGTGTGAAAGGCATCCCATCTGTTCTGGTGCTGGCTGACGGTGCGACCTTCGAGGGGTATGCCGCGGGGCATCTTCCCGGCGAGGGTTACACGACCGGCGAGTTCGTGTTCAACACCGCGCTCAGCGGCTACCAGGAGGTCATCACGGACCCTAGTTACGCCGGCCAGATCATCTCGTTCACCTATCCCCATATTGGCAACTATGGCGTTACGCCGCTCGACGACGAAGCACTTCGTCCGTGGTGCCGTGGCGTTGTCCTGCGCGACCTCTCGGACCTGCCGTCGAACTGGCGCTCGGTCGGGCCACTGGAGGGGTTCCTACGCCAACACCGGATTCCGGCGATCGTAGGGATCGACACCCGGCGACTGACCAAGCATCTCCGTGCGCACGGCGCGTTGCCCGGCGCGTTCGGACACGGTGACGAATTGCTCGTCGCCCAGGCCGCGCGGGGCGCCCGCGGTACCGACGGCACGGATTTTGTCACCATGGTCTCCACCAACGAGCTCTACACGCGCGGTTCGGGAGATCTTCACGTCGTGGCCTTGGATTATGGCATCAAGACCACCATGGTTCACCAACTGGCGAGTCGCTTCCGAGTGACCGTGGTGCCTTCTTCCACGAGCGCCGACGAGGTCCGCGCATTAGAGCCCGATGGTGTCTTTCTTTCGAATGGTCCCGGCGACCCCGCGGCGCTCGATGGCAACGTTGACGTGGTGCGTTCGCTGCTCAACACGGTGCCCGTCTTTGGCATCTGCCTCGGACACCAACTGCTCGCGATGGCGCTCGGTGGCTCGACCTACAAGCTGCCCTTCGGGCACCACGGCAGCAACCACCCGGTCCAGGACCTCGCCACGGGACGCATTGAAATCACCGCACAGAACCACAATTACGCAGTCATGCCTGATTCACTCGGGCGCGGTGTCGTGAGCCACGTCAATCTCAACGACGGGGTCATCGAGGGCATCGCGTCGCGCGGGGACCGGTGTTTCTCGGTCCAGTACCACCCCGAAGCGGGACCCGGGCCGCACGACGCGCGCTACCTGTTTGATCGCTTTGAGTCATTACTACGCAGTGGAACCCTGGAGAGCATCTGATGCCGCGCCGCAACGACATCCATTCGATCATGGTCATCGGTTCGGGACCGATTGTGATCGGTCAGGCGTGCGAATTCGACTACTCGGGCACACAGGCCTGCCAGGTCCTTCGTGATGAGGGCTACAAGGTCATTCTCGTCAATTCGAACCCGGCGACCATCATGACTGATCCCGCGACGGCTGACGTCACCTACGTGGAGCCGCTCGACGCGGACGTACTGACTGACATCCTCGAGAAGGAGCGGCCCGACGCATTGCTCCCGACACTCGGTGGCCAGACCGCACTCAATCTCACGATGGAACTCGTTCGTCGCGGCGTGACCGAGCGACTCGGGATCGAAGTGATCGGGGCCCGACCTGAGGCGATCGCCACGGCCGAGGACCGCGAACTCTTCAAGGTGGCCATGTCCGACATTGGCCTCGCGGTACCCGAGTCGGGCTTCGCCCACGATATTGACGAGGCCACACGCATTGCCGGTGACATCGGTTGGCCCATCATCATCCGCCCGAGTTTCATCCTCGGGGGTGCCGGCACGGGAATTGCGCACAATGAGACCGACTTCCGGCGTCTGGCGGGTGAGGGTATCGCCGCGTCGCCCATTGGCGAGATCCTCGTTGAGAAGTCGATTGCCGGCTGGAAGGAGTACGAGCTCGAGGTGATGCGTGACGTCGCGGACAATTGCGTGGTCGTCTGCAGCATCGAGAATTTCGACCCTATGGGCGTGCACACCGGCGACTCCATCACGGTCGCTCCGGCCCAGACACTTTCGGATGTTGAGTATCAGGAGATGCGTGACGACGCCTTTGCCGTGCTTCGACGGGTCGGCGTTGAGACCGGGGGATCGAACGTGCAGTTCGCGGTGAACCCCGACACGGGCGAACGCCTGGTGATCGAGATGAACCCTCGCGTGAGCCGCTCGAGCGCCCTCGCCTCCAAGGCGACCGGTTTTCCCATCGCCAAGATCGCGGCTCGACTGGCTGTGGGCTACACGCTGAGCGAGATCCAAAACGACATCACCAAGGTCACCCCGGCGAGTTTCGAACCGGCAATCGACTATGTCGTCACGAAGATTCCTCGTTGGGCCTTCGAGAAGTTGCCGGGGGCGACTCCCGAACTCGGCACGCGCATGCAGTCGGTGGGCGAGGTGATGGCCATTGGTCGCAATTTTGCCGAGTCGCTCCAGAAAGCCATTCGATCGCTCGAGCAGGGCCGTTTGGGCTTTGCGCTCGGGACCAGTTCGGAGTTCCTGGAACTCGACCTCGAGACATTGTGGCACCGTTGCGTCGTGGCGACGCCCGAGCGGCTCTTCGCACTGCACGAGGTGCTGTGGCGCGGCGCGAGCATTGACGAGGTCGTCGAGCGCACGAAGATCGACCCTTGGTTCATCCACCAACTGGCCCAGATCATCGAGCGTGAGCGCGAACTCGATCACGGGCTCGACCTCGTGGCGCTCGACCGCCGCGGTTGGCTGCGGTTCAAGCAGTGGGGCTTCTCGGATCCTCAGATCGCGAACCTGACGGGTCACGACGTGGTTGAGGTGACGGCGTTGCGGCGAAACGCGAACGTGCACACGACCTTCAAGACCGTCGATACGTGCGCCGCCGAGTTCGACGCCTCGACGCCCTATCACTACAGCACCTACGAGGACACGACCGAGGTCGAGTTCTCGCCGAGGGACCGGGTGATCATCCTCGGCTCCGGGCCCAACCGGATCGGTCAGGGCATCGAGTTCGACTATTGCTGCGTGCACGCGGCGATGGCGCTTCGTGACATGGGTTACGAGACCGTGATGGTCAACTGCAATCCCGAGACCGTGTCGACCGACTACTCCACGTCCGATCGGCTCTACTTCGAGCCGTTGACCCCCGAGGACGTCGCCGAAGTCATCCTCGCCGAGCAGGCGGCCTGCACTGATGGCGCGCGCGTGGTGGGCGTCATCGTGTCGCTCGGCGGCCAAACACCGCTCAAGTTATCGCATGCGCTCGATAACGCTTTGGTTCTGGGTACTCCGGTCGCGTCCATCGACGCCGCCGAGGACCGTGAACAGTGGTCGGCGATCTGCAGTTCGCTCGGGCTGCGCCAGCCCCCAGGGGACGTAGCGTTGACGCTCGCCGAGGCCAAGGTCATCGTGAAGAAGATCGGCTACCCGGTGCTCGTTCGCCCTAGTTACGTACTTGGGGGGCGTGCCATGGAGATCGTCTACGACGACGGATCTCTGGAAAGAGTCATGAACGACCTCACCAGTTCGCACGGATCGCTTGCCCGCGAGGGCGGCGTCTCCCAGAGTCGCCCAATCCTGCTCGACAGCTTCCTCGAGGACGCGATCGAGGTCGACGTCGACGCCGTGCGCGACGCCACCGGCGACATCTTCATTGCGGGCGTGATGGAGCACGTGGAAGAAGCGGGTGTGCATTCTGGCGACTCCGCCTGCGCACTGCCGCCCCAGACCCTGAGTGCGCTCGTACTTGCGGAACTGAACGACTACACGAGAAGGATTGCGGCGTCACTCGGCGTCATTGGTCTTATCAACGTGCAGTACGCCGTCAAGGACGAAGAGGTCTTCGTGCTCGAGGCGAATCCACGAGCCAGCCGTACCGTACCCTTCGTCGCCAAGGCGACCGGCGTCGCCCTCGCCCAGGTGGCGGTTCGCGTCATGATGGGCCAGACACTCGCTGAACTTCGTGAGCAAGGAATCGCGCCCGCGTCGACACCCCAGCCCACGTACGTGAGCGTGAAGGAGGCGGTGCTGCCATTCAGCCGGTTCCCCGGGGTCGACACGGTTCTCGGACCGGAAATGCGCTCGACGGGCGAGGTGATGGGGATCGGCGAGAGTTTTGGCATCGCCTTCGCCAAGGCCCAATTGGCGGCGGGCACGCGTCTGCCCGACGAGGGCAGGGTCTTCATGTCGCTCGCGGACCGTGACAAAGTCAACGGACTATCGCTCGCGCGACAGCTCGTCGAACTCGGCTTCGCCATCGCCGCCACGATCGGGACCGCCGGGTACTTGCGGGCCAATGGTGTTCCCGTCGAGACTCTGGTGGGCAAGATCGGCCTCAAGGAGATGGGTGCGGACGCGGTCTCGATGATCGCCTCGGGCGACATCCAATTGGTCGTGAACACACCCTCGGGCGGTGGTGCGCGCGCCGACGGCGCGGCGATTCGAGCGGCGTGCGTGGTACACGCGGTGGCGTGCCTGACGACGTTGAGCGCAGGTTTCGCCGCTGCGAAGGGCATCGCCGACACCCGCGCCAAGGGTTGGCGGGTTCATTCGCTCCAGGAACTCCATCGATGAACACCGACTTGAGCACGTATGTCGGGGGAGTGGCGCTTAAATCGCCGATCCTCACGGCCGCCGGCACGGCGGGCCACGGTGACGAGCTCGCTGGTTACGGTGATCTCTCGGAACTCGGCGCGATCGTCACGAAGTCGCTTGCGGCGTTCGCGTGGAAGGGGAACCCGGCGCCGAGGGTTGCCCAGTCGGGCGAGCACATGTTGAACGCCGTCGGCCTCGCCGGACCCGGCGTTGAGGCGTGGCGTCGTGATAACTTGCCCGCCTTGCGCAGTCGCGGCGCGACCGTCGTCGGCTCGATCTGGGGGCGAACGGTTGGTGAATTCGCCGAGGCCGCCGAGGCCATGCGCGGGGCGCAGATCGTCGCGCTCGAAGTGAACGCAAGTTGTCCCAATCTCGAGGGGCGTTCAACAATCTTCGCGCACTCGGCGAGTGCCACCTCCGAGATAGTTCGGGCGTCCAAAGTGGCCCAGCTGCCCCTGTGGGTGAAGTTGAGTCCGAACACGCCCGATCTCGTCGCCATCGCCGCAGCGGCGATTGACGCGGGCGCCGACGCCCTGGTGCTCGTGAACACGGTGCTCGGGCTGTCGATCGACATCGAACACCGTCGGGCTTCGCTCGGCAACGGCGGCGGTGGCGTCAGTGGTCCGGGTATCCTGCCCGTCGCACTTCGCGCAGTCTACGAATGTCGGGCCGCATTCGCGACCGTCCCGATAGTGGGCGTGGGCGGTGTGAGTTCGGGTGAGGACGCGATCGCCATGCTCATGGCGGGCGCCAATGCGGTCGAGGTCGGCACCGCGACGTTCGCCAATCCTCGCGCCCCGTGGCTGGTTCAGCGCGGTGTCGCCGCGTGGATGCAGCGACACCGGGTGGCCACCGTCAGTGAATTGATAGGAGTTGCGCATGGTTGAATCATTTGGTAAGCGGCTCCAGGAGAGGATTCGCGCGCTCGGCCCGCTGTGCGTAGGTGTCGATCCCAGCCGCGAGACGCTCCTAGGTTGGGAGCGACCCGACTCGGTCGAAGGCTTGGAGTTCTTCTCGCTCCGCGTGCTCGAAGCCGTGATCGACGTCGCTGCGGTGATCAAACCCCAGGTGGCGTTCTTCGAGCGCTTCGGCTCCGAGGGCTACCGGGTGCTGGAGCGGCTGATCGCCGATGCGCACGATGCGCAAGTCTTGGTACTCGGTGACGCCAAGCGCGCTGACATCGGTTCGACCAATGAGGGGTACGCCGAGGCGTGGCTCGACGAACGTTCACCCCTGTGTTGTGACGCGGTAACGGTGAGTCCCTACCTCGGCTTCGTCGCTCTTGAGCCGTTCCTGCGCCTCGCGACGGAGTCGGGTCGGGGAGTGTTCGTGTTGTCGGCGACCTCGAACAGCGATGATCGCGTGATCCAGAGTGCTCGCACTGACGCCAACGAGAGCGTCGAGGAGATGGTGCTGCACACCGTCGCCGACTTCAACACACGTGACGATGGGCTGGGCTCCGTGGGGGTCGTGCTCGGCGCCACACGGGACAAGCCCCACTTCAATCTGCCCTCCCTCGGTGGCCCCTACCTGGTTCCTGGGGTCGGAATGCAAGGTGCCACCGCCGATAACGTGGCTCGAATCTTCGACCGTTGCCCCCAGGGGACGGTGCTGGCGAGCGTCAGCCGGGCCATTCTCCTGGCCGGACCGGACCGGGCGGGGCTTCGAGATGCGGCCCAGCGTTGGCGTGATGATCTAAGTGGAGCACTCCTCTAGGACAAACGGCTCCGACAGGAGTATTCTGCAAACGTGAGTCCGACTCCTCCATCATTGTCACACGAACAGCGTGTTGAAGCTTCGCGTCTGGCCGTGGCGAATCGACGTCGACGTGCCGAGGTGAAGCGACAAGTGAAGTCCGGCGAACTCTCCCTGGAGGAGCTCTTCGAGTTAGCGAAGCAGGAAGAGTGCGTCGCCCAGATGCGCGCGCACGACCTCATCAGCGCGCTTCCCGCCATTGGCGAGGTGAAGGCGGAGCGCATCATGAAGAACGCCTCCATTGCGAAGACTCGACGAATCCGCGGACTCGGGCCCAAGCAGCGCGCCGAACTCTTCCGTGCCCTTGTCCGCTGAACCACTGGTCGTCGTTCTCATAGGCCCTGGAGGTGTGGGCAAGGGAACCTTGGCCCTGCGACTCGTCGCCTCGGACGATCGGTTGTGGCTGAGCCGCAGTTGGACGACTCGCCCGCGCCGCGCCAACGAGGACGGCAGTGAATACAACTTCGTCGAACGAGCGGCGTTCGAGAAGGCGATTGACGACGACCAGTTCCTCGAATGGGCCGAATTTCATGGCAACCTCTACGGCACACCGACGCCAAAGGCTCCCGACGGGTCGGACGTACTGCTCGAAATCGAGGTACAGGGCGCCGAGCAAGTGGTCAACGCCAACCCCGACGCAGTGGTCTTCTTGGTGCTTCCTCCCTCGATGGGCCACCTCGAGGAGCGACTGCGCGGGCGAGGTGATAGCGACGACCACGTGGCTCTGCGGCTCTCCAGCACACCGCACGAACTGGCGAAAGGCCGAGAATTAGCGAGTTATGTGGTGGTGAACGACGATATCGACCGGGCGACCGGCGAAATCCTCTCTATACTGGAGGAACTCCGCCAGCTCCGGCGCGACCCCTCGTAAAAGGACTTGTACCCATGGCCGAACGCCCAACCCTTGTTGACCCACCCATCGAGACCCTCCTGCACAAGGTCGGCGACTCGAAGTTCACCCTGGTGGCGGTAACGGCGATCCGCGCTCGCGAGATCAATGAGTACTACAACGGCCTCGGATCGGGTCACGGCGCGCTGATTCCGCCGCAGGTGACTTCGCTGTCGAACAAGTCGCTGTCGCTCGCGATGGAAGAACTTTACGAGGGCAAACTCGAGTTCCACCGTCCCACCATCGAAGAGCTCGAAGTTGAGCGTCTCCAGGCAGAGGCTTTGGAGCAGGCTCGCCAGGACGCCAACAACGACCTGGACGCCTTCACCGATGCCCTCCGCGACGCCTAATTCGTCGTCACCTCGCATTGTCCTAGGAGTCGCTGGTGGCATCGCCGCCTACAAGTCGGTCGATCTCCTTCGGCGTCTTCGCGACGCCAATTACTTCGTCTCACCCGTACTGACGCCTGACGCCACGCGTTTTGTCGGCGCTGTCACGTTTTCGGCACTCGCGAGTGAACCGGCGCGTACCAGTCTGTACGGCGACCCGACGACGCCGATTCCGCACACCTATCTTGGCCAACACGCCGACCTGATCGTCGTGGCTCCGGCGACGGCGCACCTGATCGCGCGCTTTGCCATGGGGCTCGCCGATGACCTTCTGACCGCGACCCTGTTGGCTTCGAGGGCCCCGGTGCTGCTGTGTCCCGCCATGCACACCGAGATGTGGGAGCAGCCCTCAGTCCAGGAGAATCTCGCCACGCTCCGTCGTCGCGGGGTGCTGGTGCTCGAGCCATCCTCGGGCGTCCTCGCGGGTGGCGACGTGGGTACCGGGCGAATGCGTGAACCCGATGAGATCGTCGAGATGATCGAGCGCATCGTGCGCGGCTACCGGGGACCGCTCACCGGACGTCGGGTCCTGATCAGCGCCGGGGGCACCCGCGAACCCATTGACCCCGTGCGGGTGCTGTCCAACCGATCCTCGGGCCGTCAAGGCTACGCCCTCGCCGAGGTGGCGGCGAGGCTCGGCGCAAAGGTCACGCTGGTATCGACCGTGGAATTGGGACTGGCCCTCGACGTTGTACGTAGCATCGAGGTCGTGAAGGTGCAGAGCGCCGCTGAGATGCATGACGCGGTCGTGTCGCGCGCGTCGCAGAGTGACGTGGTGATTATGTCCGCCGCGGTCGCGGATTTCACAGTCGAACCGTCGTCGTCCAAGTTGAAGAAGGACGCCGGTATTCCCCAACTCACGCTGGTGCCCACCGCGGACATCCTCATCGACGTAGTGAGGAACCGAAGTGAAGGACAAGTAATCGTCGGTTTCGCTGCCGAGACCGACGACGTCAAGACCAACGCCTTGGAAAAACTTCGGCGCAAGGGCGTGGACCTGTTGGTGGTGAACGATGTCGCCGCGCCGGGCGTCGGATTCGAACATCCGACCAATGAAGTCACGCTGCTCGATCGTGACGAAGTCGCTGAAACGGTGTCGCTTCGTTCGAAAGAAGCAATTTCGTTGGAGATATTGACTAGGGTGGCTTCATTGTTAACTCAAGGAGCCTCATGAGCGACCGCACCCTCTTCACGTCGGAGTCGGTGACCGAAGGACACCCCGACAAGATCGCTGATCAAGTATCAGACAGCGTTCTTGACGCCATCCTCACCCAGGACCCGATGGCCCGAGTGGCCTGCGAAACACTGCTGACGACTGGACTTTGCGTCATCGCCGGTGAGATCACCACGTCCGCGGTCGTCGATATCAGCTCGGTCGCGCGTCGGACGATACTTGACATTGGCTACGACGACGGTGCCAAAGGCTTTGATGGCAAGAACTGCGCGGTGCTCGTGTCGCTGGACAAGCAGAGCCCCGATATCGCCGGAGGGGTCGATGTCGCGTTCGAACACCGCTCGGGTTCGGGTGGCGAGGACGAGCTCAATGCGCTCGGCGCCGGCGACCAGGGGATGATGTTCGGTTACGCGTGCAACGACAACGAGGATTTCATGCCCGTGCCGATCTGGTTGGCGCACCGCCTCTCAATGCGGCTCTCCCAGGTCCGCCGCTCCGGGCAGGTTCCCTATCTTCGCCCCGACGGCAAGACCCAGGTGACCATCGCCTACGAGAACGGACGCCCCGTCGCGGTCGACACCGTGCTCATCTCGACCCAGCACGAGGACGGTTACGACTCCCAGACAACGATCAAGAGCGACCTCATCGAGCACGTCATCAAGCCCATGCTGCCGACGAATCTCGACACCAGTTCGATGCGCGTCTACGCGAATCCGTCGGGCAAGTTCGTACTCGGCGGACCCCACGCCGACGCCGGTCTGACCGGGCGAAAGATCATCGTCGACACGTACGGCGGGATGGCCCGACACGGTGGTGGCGCCTTCTCGGGCAAGGACCCGTCTAAGGTCGACCGCTCGGCCGCGTACGCGGCACGCTGGGTCGCCAAGCACGTCGTCGCCTCGGGTGCCGCCGAACGTTGCGAGGTGCAGGTGGCGTACGCCATCGGCGTCGCCCGTCCGGTTTCGGTCCTCGTAGACACCTTTGGTACCGAGCGCGTCGATCGCGCCAAGATCGCCAAGGCCGTCGACGCGATCTTCGACCTTCGTCCCGCGGCGATCATCCGCGACCTCGATCTGCGTCGGCCGATCTACCAGCGCACCGCCGCGTACGGCCACTTCGGCCGTAGCGACCAGGGCTTCACTTGGGAGCAGACGCCGCGCCTCGACGACTTGCGCCGAGAACTGTCGCTGTAGACGTGACCGCCGTGCGTGCGGTTCGCATCATCACCGAAGTCACGCCGGTCGACCGTCCCTTCGACTACCTGCTCACTGACGCGACGGGGAACTGCGGTGTCGGCGACCGGGTGCGCGTCGATTTCAACAACCGCTCGGTGCGCGGCTGGGTGGTCGCCGAGGTCGAGCCTGACCAGCAACTTGAACTGAAACCGATCACGAAATGGCTCGGCTACGGGCCGGCACCCTCGCTGCTCGGGCTACTCGCGTGGGCGAGCGAACGCTGGTGCAGCCCGCTCTCACGATTTCTCGTCTCGTCGTCACCTTCGAGGCTGGTCACCGTCTTGCCACCTAGTCCGCAAAAGCTGCCCCTGGAGGACTCGGTCGCGACGAGCGCGGTCCTCGTCGACCCCGGGGTCATCCAGACTTCGCCCACGACCGACCCCCTGGCGCTGATCCTTGGGGCGTACGAGGCGACGCGCGGTTCGCAGGGATCGTTGCTGGTGCTCGTACCCACCGAGGCGTGGGCGAATCGCCTTCGTGGGCGCCTCGAACAGCGCGGCTGCGCGGTCGCGTGCGGCGATGCGCAGTGGGACCGCATGCGAAGCGGGTGGCCGGTCATCGTGGGATCGCGCGGCGCGGCGCTCGCACCCACATCCAAGGTTGCGGGTGCGGTCATTGTCGACGCCGACGACGAGGCCTACCGCTCCGAGGCGGCGCCCACGTGGGACGCGGTCGCCATGCTGCGTGAGCGGTGTGCGAGAGACTCTGCCCCACTGTGGGCAACATCGATGATTCCTTCTCCCGAGTTGCTCGACGACGGGCCGTACAAGACCTCTGAGGACATCGTCGGTGGATGGCCCCGGTTACGCGTGGTCGACCGCCGCAATAGCGACCCTCGCGACGGGGTGCTCTCGCGCGAGGCGCTGGACGCCGCTCACCGCGCACTCAGCGGCGATGAACCGGTCGCCGTGGCGATCATCCTCCAGCGTCTGGGCAAGGGACGGCTCTTCGCGTGCCGAAAGTGCGGTGAACTGGCTCGTTGTGCGACGTGCGGCCAGGGGGAAGAGGAGGTCGGCGAGCAGTTGGCGTGCGCCGCGCCACACGAACTCCGCGCGAACTTCTGCCGGTCCTGTGGCGCCACGAATCTCAAGCGCGTGCGCGTTGGCGTGACGACGCTGGCACGTGACGTCGCCGCTCAACTCGGTCAGGTCGTGACCGAGGTGACGGCCAGGACCGAAACGTCGGTGCCCCTGGCCCGGGTCGTCGTCGGTACCGAGGCGCTCTGGCAAAGAGTCCGTCGCTGTGGCGTTGTGATATTCGTCGATTTCGATCAGTACCTGCTCGCCCCGCGCGACTCGGCACGACGCCACGCCGTCGTCGCCGTCGGCAAGGCGGGCCGCTTGGTGGGGTCGCGCCGAGACGGTCGGGGCGAAGTTGTCGTCCAGACTCGCCGCCGCGATGACGTCGTAATCCGCTCACTCGAAGACGGTGACTTCGAGGAGATAGTTCGCGACGACGTCGAGACGGCCAAGGTGCTGCAGTTGCCGCCCTACGGGGCCTTCGCCGAGGTCACGGGCGAAATGGCCGGTGAATTCGTCGCGCTGCTGGACCCCGCGCGCGTGCGCGTCTACCCGGTGGATGACGGATTCGTCGTGCGCGCCGGAAACGTCGATGCGCTCACCACGGCTGTACGCGAGGTGCCTCGACCCCAGGGCCGACTCCGAGTCGCTATTCATTAGGGTCCAAACGGTTTTTCCGATGTGACCAAGGTCCCTATGTGGGCACTGACCCGCACCGCTTGACGCTCGTACGCTCTGGACAGGGAAATCTCGACGAAGGAGTGAGATATGTCTGGAATGGCCCTCTACCTGTCATTGGTTCCGTGCGTGGCGATCTACGGATTCATCGCACTCTTCATGCAGGGCGTGTACAAGATGGAGCAGGAGAAGTTGGCCCGCGAAGCGACTGAGGACATGATGGCGAATATCTACATGACCGACTCGGCGCAGGCGTATCTCGCGTCGTACCCGGAGTTCGAGAGTCGGGACGCGTAAGCGTCTTCCCACTCAGCTGGCCGTCCCCCCGGCCAGCACTACGTTTGCTCGCGAGGTGATGGACGGTAACGTGGTGCAGTGAGCACATTGCCGATTCGCATCTACGGTGACCCTGTCTTGAATACGGTCACGACCGAGATCGAGAATATCGACGGCAAGGTGGCGGCGCTGGCCGAGACGATGATTGAGACCATGTACGAGGCACCCGGCGTGGGCCTCGCGGCGAACCAGATCGGCGTGCAGAAGCGGCTCTTCGTCTATGACAAGGGTGAGGGGCCAATTGTGGTCGTGAACCCCGTGATCGTTGAGTCTGACGGCGAATGGACCTTCGAGGAAGGCTGCCTCTCGATACCCGGGCTCAGTTGGGAGATAACTCGGCCCAACTCGGTCCACCTAGTGGGTTATGACCTCGACGGCAACGAGATCAGCGTGGAGACCGACGAGTTCGAGGGCCGGATCTTCCAGCACGAGATGGACCATCTGGACGGGGTCCTGCTCATCGAGCGTCTTGACGCCGACCAGCGCAAAGAAGCGAAGAAGTTACTTCGAAAGCAGCGTCTGGTCGCCGCGTCCAATGATCCCGATGGACTTAACCTCCTCTTTGGCGACTAGATGCGTCTCGCGTTCCTCGGCACGCCAGAGGCGGCGGTACCGTCGCTTCGAGCATTGAAGGACGCCGGTCACGACGTTGTCATCGTCATCACGCGACCCGACCGCAAGCGAGGGCGTGGCGCAGCGTTGCTACCGAGCCCGGTGAAGAGCGCCGCGCTCGAACTCGAACTCACCGTTGGTCACAGTTTGAAGGATCTCGAAGGAGTGCAGGTCGATCGGGCCGTCGTCGTCGCGTACGGCGCAATGATACCGGCCACGTTGCTCGAACGGATCCCGATGTTGAACGTCCATTTCTCACTCTTGCCCAGGTGGCGTGGCGCGGCCCCGGTCGAGCGGGCGATTCTCGCCGGCGACGAAGAAACCGGCGTCGCCGTAATGTCCCTCGAGGTCACGCTCGACACCGGCCCGGTACACGCCGAGCGCCGTACCGCAGTGGACGCGAAGTCCGCGCGGGATCTGACCGGTGAACTCGCCCAGCTTGGCGCGTCGGCGCTCGTGGAGGTGCTCGCTGATCCCGACCTGCTGGCTTTGCCGCTGGACCAGGTGGGCGAGGCGACCTACGCCGAGAAATTGACGAAGGAGTCGTTCCATCTGGAGGCTTCGAAATCGGTCGAACTCTTGGAACGGACAGTTCGCCTAGGCCGCGCTTTCACCTTCGTCGATGGGCGGCGACTGAAGGTGCTCAAGGCGCACAGTTCACCCGTTTCGGGTGAGCCCGGCACGTTCAGTGAAGTGGACGGCGCAGTCGCTCTCTTGGTGGATGACGGATCGTTAGTGCTCGAGGTGGTCCAACCCGAAGGGTCGACACCAATGTCGGCGAGTTCGTGGCGATCGGGTGCGCGGATCGATTTCACGACCGCGACGTGGAACTGACCCGCATCGCCACGCCCTAGGCTTGGTTCGTGACATTTATTGAGGCCGGTCCCCCTGGTGCACTTCGAATAGCGCCGTCAATCCTCGCCGCTGACTTCGGTGCCTTGGCCAATGCCGTGCGCGAGATTGACGCCGAGACTGACTGGCTGCACGTTGACGTGATGGACGGTCACTTCGTGCCCAACGTGTCAATCGGACCTCCGGTCGTACAATCGCTACGCCCCTACAGCGATCGTTTCTTCGACTGTCACCTGATGATGACCGACCCCGGTCGATATCTCGAAGCCTTCAAGAACGCGGGCGCGGACGGCTGCACGGTGCACGTGGAGATCGGTGGCACGGCCTCTTTGATCAATGACGCCCGTGCGCTCGGCCTGCGGGTGGGTCTCGCGGCGAATCCCGACACGCCCTTCGAGAAGGTCGCTCCGTTTCTCGGCGATATCGACCTGCTCCTGTTAATGACGGTCTTCCCGGGTTTTGGAGGTCAGTCCTTCATGAGCGACGTCATGGGAAAGGTCAGCGAGGCCCGCCGCGAAGTTGATACGAATTCTCTGGGAGTCGATATCGAGGTCGACGGTGGCATCGATATCGTGACGGCGCCCGTCGCCGTCGAGGCGGGGGCCAACGTGCTGGTCGCAGGGTCGGCGATCTTCAGCCGTCCCGAGCCCCTTTTGGCCGCCCATGCGCTTCGTGAAGCCGCACTCGCTGGTCGACGATGAACTTCGTTCCTTCTGAAATCATGCAGGTCGCCATCCGCGAAGGGGAGAAGGCCCGCCTCCATGCGCCGCCCAACCCCTGGGTCGGCGCTGTTGTCATCAATGACCGCGGCGTCATCGTGGGCGAGGGCCACACGCAGGCTCCGGGCGAGTCGCACGCTGAGATTGAGGCCCTGCGCCGAGCCGGCGACCAGGCCCGGGGGGCGACGCTCGTCGTGACCCTTGAGCCCTGCTGCCACGTGGGCCGGACCGGACCCTGCGTCGAAGCCATCGTCAAAGCGGGGATTACGAAGGTGATCGTCGGCACGCTCGACGCCGATTCGAGGGTCTCGGGCCAGGGCGTCGAACTCTTGAAGGCTTCGGGCGTTGATGTCGAGGTCGGGATCGAAGAGGAACAAGTGCGTACCCAGTTGGCGCCGTATCTTTGGCATCGCATCACTGGGCGCCCGTACGTTGTCTTGAAGATCGCGTCCACGCTCGACGGCATTGTGTCGATGGCCGACGGGACGAGCCAGTGGATCACCGGCGAAGAAGCGCGCAGGGATGCGCACGTGCTGCGCGCGCAGAGCCAAGCGATTCTGGTGGGCGCCGGCACGGTACGAAG
The DNA here is from genome assembly GCA_003132165.1 of Acidimicrobiaceae bacterium. Taxonomy (GTDB): domain Bacteria; phylum Actinomycetota; class Acidimicrobiia; order Acidimicrobiales; family RAAP-2; genus RAAP-2. The sequence goes on from PKWW01000065.1 coordinate 59,626, forward strand.
CGACGACCCCGCACTTACCGCTCGCCTGGACGACATCATCATCGAACCTCTGCGGGTGGTGCTCGGCGAAGTTCCCCAGGGTGCCAGGGTCCGGCCGTGTCTCGAGCGGTCGGGCGACATCGGACTCATCCTCGACGAGCTCGGAGAGCATGACGTCCTCCAATTGCTCGTGGAGGGCGGACCGACCACGGCGAGTGAATTTCTTGAACATGGCCTGGTGAATCACGTGGTCTGGTACCAGGCGCCGGCCTTCGCGGGTTCGGTCGGGACAGTAGGAGCCCTTAAGTCGATGTCGACTCCGACAATCGCTGCGCTTCGCCGTGGTCGAGTGATCGACGTGCGGCGAATCGGCGAAGATATACGTGTGGATGTGGAGGCCTGATGGCGCTGTCAACAATTGAAGAAGCAATCAACCAGTTGCGCAATGGCGGCATGGTTGTCGTCGTGGACGACGAGGATCGCGAGAACGAGGGTGATCTCATCATGGCCGCCGAGGACGTCACGGCCGAGAGCATGGCGTTCTATCTGGAGTACACCTCGGGTGTGTTCTGCGTGCCCTTGGAGTCGGTGAGGGCTGACGAACTCGACCTTCCACTGATGGTGGTGGCGAACACCGAGGCTCAGCGCACCGCGTTCACCGTGACCGTGGACTACCGCCACGGCACGACGACAGGAATTTCGGCGAGCGACCGGGCCGCGACTGTTCGCGCGCTGATCGCCCCCGACACCCGCCCCTCAGATCTCAGCCGGCCCGGACACATCTTCCCGCTGCGCTACCGACCGGGCGGCGTGCTGAAACGGGCCGGTCACACCGAGGCGACCGTCGACCTGTGCCGTCTCGCGGGCAAGTACCCCTCGGGCGTGCTCTGTGAGATCGTCACGGGCGACAAGGCCGACATGGCGCGGCTCCCGGAGTTGGAGGCGTTCGCCGCCAAGCACTCGCTACCGATCGTCTCTATCGCCGACCTGATCCGTTACCGTCGTCATCACGAGAAGTTGGTGCGGCGGGTCGCCGAGGCTTCCCTGCCCACCGAGCACGGGACGTTCCAGGCCTACGTCTTTGAGAGCGTGCTCGACGGCGAGCAGCACATGGCGCTCGTCTACGGCGACATCAGCCACGCCAACAATGTGCTCGTTCGCGTGCACTCCGAGTGCCTGACGGGTGACGCGCTCGGATCACTGCGCTGCGACTGTGGTCCCCAACTTCAGACGGCCCTGGCGAAGATCGCCGCGGAGGGTGCCGGCGTGGTCGTGTATCTACGTGGACATGAAGGGCGCGGCATCGGGCTCGGACACAAGATCCGCGCGTACGCCCTGCAGGAGAACGGCCACGACACGGTCGACGCCAATCTCGAACTCGGGCTTCCCGTCGACTCGCGTGAGTACGGCATCGGAGCCCAGATCCTGGTCGATCTCGGTGTGACGACCATGAGGCTCATGACCAACAACCCATCCAAGTACGGCGGGCTCGAAGGATTCGGGCTCAACATCGTCGAGCGTGTACCGCTCGAGAGTCGGCCGACGGCGTTCAATATCGACTACCTGCGTACGAAGCGCGAGCGGATGGGCCACATTCTCGGAGGACTTGATGACGTCGACGAATGAGACCGAGCTTGACCCGGATCTCGCGGAATCATTTCGAGCACGGGTGGGTGAATTTCTTGAGGGCACCCACGATGGTCGTGGGCTTCGCATCGGCATCGCCTGCGGTCGCTTCAACGGAGGGATTACGACCAGGCTGCTCGACGGCGCGCTGGCCGTACTGCACGACGCCGGTGTCGACCGCAGCGATATCACGCTCGGCTGGGTGCCCGGCGCGTTCGAAATCCCCTTGCTGGCTCGGGCCATGGCGACCGGCCCGCGGGCTGTTGACGCAGTGATCACGCTCGGCGCCGTCATCAGAGGCGACACCGGGCACTACGAGGTTGTGGCGGGAGAGTGTGCCCGTGGTGTCCAGGCGGTACAACTGCGCACGGGCGTGCCCATCGTGTTCGGCGTGCTCACGACCAACACCGTTGATCAGGCCCTCGAGCGTTCGCTGGCGGACGAGACGAATAAAGGTCGCGAATCGGCGTTCACCGCGCTTGAGATGGTCTCGATCCTGCACCAGGGATCGCTGGCCCGTTGACGACGCAGGGCGTCATTGAGGCTTTCGACGAACGTCGTGGCGACGGCGTGTTCCGTAGCAATCTTGGCGAAGCGCTGTACTTTCACTGCGTCACCATCGCTGGCGGCACGCGCACAATAGACGTGGGTGCGAAGGCTGACGGAGAACGTGCGGTTGGCCACCTCGGCCGCGACGAAATCATGGACGTGCGCGCACTGTCGTAAAGGGTCCAAAAAGGAAGGTGCGGCGCGCCGCTCTCTCTCGAACGACGCGCCGCGGGCGAGTCAGATCATCTGGACGCTGGTGGGAGCGGCGGATTGCCTAGCGCGGTGAGCGCCGAGTCCCGGGCCGCCGCAGTTTGCGTGAGCGCCAATTCGAAGGCCGCACGAGCCGTGCTGCGTGCCGCTGCCGTTGTGGCTTGTGCCTTGGCACTCTGGAATGCCGCCTGCGCTGACTCGACGGCACTCTGGAATGTCCGGTTGATCGCCTGGCGAGCGCTGCTATAGGCGGCCAACTGCTGACGCCATGTCTTCAAAGGAGTGGTCTTTACGGTCGTCGTCGTCCTCGGAAGGGTCGTTGACGACACCCTCGAACTCTTCTGCTGGCTCTGCGCGAAAGCAGCAACGGGAATCACCAAGCCAACGTTCGCTGCAATTACCACCACGGCAATTCCTCGAGTGAGCGACTTCTTCATGTGATTCCTTTGTTAGTAACACCATTCACACTATTGAACCAAGCTGTGAAATGGCTGTGTGTTGGGCCAATGTTGCCTGTGAACCACCAAACATTACATTCTGGTCAAAGTACCGGAATTGCGGGGTGAGAGGTACGCTCGCACCATGGTGATTGACTCATGACGACGGTGCTCGTAGTTGACGACGAACCCGGCGTACGTGACCTGCTGAGCGACGCCCTGAAGATGGCCGGCTACACGACTGAGGTCGCCTCGAACGGTAACGAAGCCTTGGATGTGCTGCATCGACGCCGGGCCGACCTCTGTATCGTCGACGTGAACATGCCGTCCATGAATGGCTTCGAGTTCCTTCAGAAGCTACGAGAACACGATACTGTCACCCCGGTACTGCTACTTTCGGCACGCGATGCACCCGAGGACGTCGCCCAGGGCCTTCGCTACGGCGCGGACGACTACGTACGAAAGCCCTTCAGCCTCGAAGAACTGCTGCTTCGAGTGCACGCGATCCTGCGTCGTGTCAACCAGGACGTCGAGAGCGACCTTACGTACGAATGCGGTCCGCTGTCTATGAATATCGATCGCCACCTGGTTCAGGTGGGCACTGCTCCAGTTGAACTGTCGGCGACCGAGTTTCGCCTGCTCGAAGTCTTGATGGAACGAAAGAATCGACTGGTGACGCGCGAGCAGCTATTGCGCGAGGTATGGAACATCGATTTCGATTCCGAGACGTCGGTGTTGGACACCTATGTCTCGTATCTGCGCAAGAAGATCCACCAGGGTGACTTCGCGCCCCTCACCACGGTACGCGGCGTCGGTTTCAAGTTGGTTGACGAGACGCCGTAGTGAAACTGACGACGAGGATCACCACGTTGCTGGTCGTCGTCACGACTGTTGTGGCCCTTGGCGTTGGTTGGTACGCCGTCTCGACGAGCACGCACTCGGCGTACACGGCGTTGGACGCGAATATCAATGCGGTCGTCAACAGTGGCAAGGGGGACCCGAACTCGGCGTTGAGTGAGGCGCTCAACATCATGCAGAGCGGCGGCTACGACCTCACCCTCGACGTGGTCTACCCGTCGGGGACCGTCACCAACATCAACGCGGGCCGGCATCGACTGCGCGAGCTTCCGACATTGGCGGACGTGCGTGACTCGCTGCGTCAGGTCGTCGCGGTGTCGAATCTTCCCGGGTTTCGCATCCGCTCGCTCAACATCGGCGGGGGTGATTATCTCGTCGTTGCGGCGTCCACGCTCAACATCGTCAATTCGAACCGACAGTTGATCGCTCGTGTCGCCCTCGCGGCGGTGGCGATGGCTTTGCTGATGCTGGTGGTTGCGCGCCTGTTCATGCGACGCGACCTGCAGACCGTGGAGGACTTGATCGATTTCGCCTCGGACGTCGCCGAAGGAAACGCCTACGAGCAGATCCCGCCGAGTAGGGGAAGCCGCGACGTGCGCGAATTGCAGCGCGCGCTGGCCCAGATGGTGGCGTCGTTGCAGGAGAAGATCGAGCACGAATCGCGTCAAGCCGAGACGATGCAATTGTTCATTGGCGACGCGTCGCACGAACTTCGCACGCCGCTCACGGTCATCAAGGGCTACAGCGAGTTGATGTCAAGTCCGGGGATCACTGAGGAGCAGCAGGCGCGCGCGCTCGAGCGAGTGCGCCGCGAAGTCGACCGGATGGAGGCGCTCGTCAGCGATTTACTCCTACTCGCGGAGATTCGAGAACTCCCCACCAGCGGCCACGACACCGTCAATCTCAGTGCGCTGGTCGATCGGGCGGTGGCGGACTTCCGCGAGGACGGACCAACGAGACTGGTCGAGGAGCAGGTGGAGGGCGGCGTTCTCGTCCAGGGTCGTCCCGACTTCGTGGTGCGTTTGATAACGAATGCCCTGAGCAATATCTCGCGCCACACTCGCGCGGACGCGCCGGCGAGGATTTCGCTCGAACGCACCGATGACTGCCTGCTCCTGACGGTCGAGGATGGCGGCGAGGGTCTGCCGGTCTACGGCGTGCGCCCCGACCGGTTTCGCCGCTTCGACCCTTCGAGGTCGAGGTCCTCGGGCGGCTCGGGCCTCGGCATGAGCATCATGTCGGACCTCGCAGAGTCAATGGGGGGCTCGATGGGCACATCGCGAAGCTCGCTCGGCGGCCTCTGTCTCACCTTCACGCTGCCAATCGTGAACTAGGCGTCCTTGTTGGTGAGCGCGGCGGCGCGCACGTAGACCTGCTGCACCTCGGCGAGCGCGTTGCGGTAGAGCTCGACGTGCTCGCCGAGTCGTTCGCCCCCGGCCGCCAGCATGGCGGCGAGCGTGTCGATTACGAGCTGGGCGCTCGCCAAGTCGGCCGGGGTGTCGGCCAAATGCACCGCCGCCACCTGCAACAAGACGAAGATGTGGTTCGCGAGGATGACCTCAACCGGGGTGTCGCGGAAATACGTGATCTCTTCGGACTCGTTCGGTGCGTCGTTCTCATCAGTGCTCATCACACCAAATTACCCGCCGGTCGGTCGACCCACGGTTGGCGCGCCCTTTGGTGGCACACCGCTGGGACCGTACCCGAGCGCCAATTCGCCCCGTGGCTCGAGCGAGAATCATGACGGCGAGGGCGAGAAATCCGAGCGTGGCAACCACTACCTCGGGTTAAGCCTCGATCCACCGTGACG
>PKWW01000062.1 GCA_003132165.1 Acidimicrobiaceae bacterium
TCACCACGCCGTAGATGATCGAGGCGAGCGACGTGGTGACGAGCACCGCTCCGGTGACGTCGAGTTTCACGGTCGCGTCACGGTTTCGCATCTCGCGCAGGTACATCACCGCGACAATGCTCGCGAATATTCCAATGGGCACGTTGATGAAGAAGACCCAGCGCCACGAGAACCAACCGGTGAGGATGCCGCCGAGTAGTCCACCCACTGCGCCGCCAGCGCCAGCGACCGCGCTCCAGGCACCGATGGCCTTGGGCAAGCGCGCGCCGTGGAACGTGGTCACGATGATGGTCAACGTCGCGGGGGAAAGAATTGCGCCGCCGACGCCCTGCAGCGCGCGCACGGCGATCATCTGCGCACCGGTCGCGGCGAAACCGGCTCCGATGCTCGCCACCGTGAAGATCAAGAGTCCCGTGAGGTACACCCGGCGCCGCCCGAAGATGTCAGCGGCGCGACCGCCGAGCAAAAGGAAACCCGCGAAGGTGAGCACGTAGGCGTTCACCACCCATTGGGCACTCGAGGACGTGAAGTGCAGGTCGTGGCCCATGCGCGGTAGCGCCACGTTGACGATGGAAACGTCGAGCACCACCATGAACTGGGCCAAGCACGCAATCGTGAGAATGATCCAGTCGGGGGCGTGACGATGGGACGAACTGGTTTTCTCGGCAGCGAGCTGGGTTTTCTTTGGCATGGAGCGAGTGTAATGGTGAGAATTTTTTCGCTCGACGAGTGCGCATCAGTCCGTCGGGGCCATTTGCGCCACACTGGAAGGCATGGCTGCCCAGTTCATCTTCACCATGCGAGACCTTCGCCGCTTCTATCCACCCGACCGCGAGGTGCTGAAGGGGATCAACCTCTCCTTCTATCCCGGCGCCAAGATTGGCGTCATCGGCGCGAATGGTTCGGGCAAGTCCTCGTTGCTGCGCATCATGGCCGGACTCGACGACGGATTTACGGGAGAGGCCCGACTCACCCCCGGTTTCACCGTGGGCTATCTCTCCCAGGAGCCCCAGCTTGATCCCACCAAGGATGTTGTGGGCAATGTCGCCGACGGCGTGGCCGAGCAGCGCGACCTGCTCGCGCGCTTCAACGCGGTGTGCGCGGCCTTCGCCGATCCCGATGCCGACTTCGATGCCCTGCTCGCCGAGCAGGCGACCCTGCAGACCAAGATTGACGCGCTCGGCGCGTGGGACCTCGAGCGCACGCTCGACATTGCCATGGACGCGCTGCGGCTCCCCGCGCCTGACGCCGACGTGACCAAGTTGTCGGGGGGCGAGCGCCGCCGTGTCGCTCTTTGCCGGTTACTGCTCTCCAGGCCCGATCTGCTCCTGCTCGACGAACCCACGAACCACCTCGACGCCGAATCGGTGGCGTGGCTCGAACGCACGCTGCAGGACTACAGCGGCACCGTCGTCGCAATCACCCACGACCGCTATTTCCTCGACAACGCGGCGTCGTGGATCTTGGAGCTCGACCGCGGCCACGGTATCCCCTGGGAGGGCAACTACTCGTCGTGGCTGGAGCAGAAGCAGGCTCGACTCGCCTCCGAGGAGAAGGCGGACAAGGTTCGCCAGGCTGCCCTCGAACGCGAGCTCGAATGGATCCGGATGTCGCCTCGCGCGCGCCAGAGCAAGGGCAAGGCCCGCCTCACGGCCTTCAATGAACTCGTCGCGGAATCAGAGGCGTCGGACCGACGGGGTGACAAGCTCGAGATTGCGATTCCGCCGGGTCCGCGTCTTGGTGACATTGTCGTCAACGCGAACAACATCACCAAGGGCTTCGACGACCGACTCCTTATCGAGAACCTGACGTTCCTGCTCCCTCCGGGTGGCATCGTCGGAGTCATCGGACCCAACGGGGCGGGTAAGACCACTTTGTTCAAAATGATGATCGGCCAGGATCAACCCGACTCGGGGAACATCGAAGTGGGAGCGACCGTGTCGTTCGCCTACGTGGACCAGAGCCGCGACAACCTCGATCCGGACAAGACTGTCTTCGACGAGATCAGCGAGGGTCAGGAGCACATGGTCGTCGGCAACCGCGAGATCCACGCGCGCGCGTACGTCGCGAGTTTCGGTTTCAAGGGGAGCGACCAGCAAAAGAAGGTCGGCGAGATCTCCGGCGGCGAGCGCAACCGCGTGCAGCTGGCAAAGGTGCTTCGAGCTGGTGGCAACGTGCTGCTGCTCGACGAACCGACCAACGACCTCGACGTCGACACCCTTCGCGCGCTCGAGGACGGACTCTTGAAGTTCCCCGGCTGCGCCGTCGTCATCAGTCACGATCGCTGGTTCCTCGACCGGATCGCCACGCACGTGCTCGCTTTCGAGGGCGACGCCGTCGTGCGCTGGTTCGAAGGTAACTTCTCGGATTACGAGGTCGAACGCCATAAGCGTCTCGGCACCGACGCCGATCAGCCGCACCGTCTGCGCTACAAGCCCATCACCCGTTCCTAGCCCGAGCAAAGTACTGATTACGCCCTAAAGCCAAGCAATTACAACGGTTAGAGTGCTTGGCGTGACCAACGGCACCGATTACTCGACGTATCTGAAGATCAACGATCTGCTCGAGTTGCAGGTGCCCCTGAGCGACGACGCACCCGACGAACTGCTGTTCATTGTCGTCCACCAGTCCTACGAACTCTGGTTCAAGGTGATCATCGACGAGTTGAAACGCGCGAGCGCGGCGCTGCATCGCAACGAGCCCTGGAACGCGGTCTCGCACCTGCGCCGGATGATCATCGTGGAAGACCTTCTCCTTTCGCACCTCCAGGTCCTCGATTCAATGTCGCCCGAAGGATTCCTCGAGTTCCGTGACCCGCTTAATCCCGCGTCGGGTTTCCAGTCGTGCCAGTTCCGCGCGATCGAATTCTTGAGCGGAGGCGGAAAGAAGGCGATGCTGAGTTTTGAGCTCTTCGACGATAAGCAGCGCTCGTGGTTGAAGGAGGTGAGCGAACTGCCGACTCTCTCGTCGGGCTTCGAGCGTTCGCTTCGTCGCACGCTGAGCGCGTCGGCGCAGGACGATCTGTTGGACCTCGTTCGCGCGCTGTATCTGTCGCACGGCGAAGCCGATACGTCGGCGCTGCACACGGTCGCCGAACTGATGACGGACCACGATGAGCGTCTCGCCATGTGGCGCCATCAGCACATGCTGATGGCGGGCAGGCAGATCGGCCGCCGGCCGGGCACCGGCGGCAGTGAAGGTATGGCGTATCTTGATACCACGCTCGCCCAGCGTCTTTACCCCGTCCTATGGGAAGTGAGGTCAGTGCTGTGATCCTTCGTGACGACTGTACGGCCAGAGACCTAGCCGATGAACTGTGGCCGCTTCGCGCTGAGTTCCGCCTGAACGAGGGTGAGATCTATCTCGACGGCAACTCGCTCGGTCCCGTGTGCGAGACATCCTTTCGACGAGTCAACGAGGTCGTTGAGACCGAGTGGGCGAAGGGACTCGTGCGCAGCTGGAACAGCGCGGGTTGGATGGCCGAGCCCACGCGCCTGGGCGACAGGTTGGCGACGCTCATTGGCGCTCAGAAGGGCGAGGTGCTGGTCGCGGACACGCTGACCTTCCTACTCGCCAAGTTGATCGGTGGGGCGCTCGATCTGGTGCCCGACCGACACATCGTGCTCACTGACGTCGACAACTTCCGTTCGGACATCTACATCGTCGAGGCGATGGCGGCGCGAGCGGGGCGACCCATGATCGTCAAGCGGATTGACCGCAACACTCTGGACGCCGAGCTGAACGAGGACGTCGCGCTCGTCCTGCTGACCCATGTGGACTATCGCACCGGTGAGATGCTCGACATGAAAGCCATCACTGACAAGGTGCATCGTGCCGGCGGACTGATGCTCTGGGACTTCGCGCACTCGACGGGCGCCGTGCCGCTCGACGTCGAAGCTTGCGACGTGGACTTCGCCGCGGGTTGCACGTACAAGTACCTGAACGCCGGCCCCGGCGCGCCGGGCTTCATGTACGTGCGAAAGAAGTGGCAGGGTGTGCTGAAGAACCCGTTGCCGGGCTGGCTGGGGCACGCGCGCCCGTTCGATTTCGAACTCGACTACGAAGCGGCCTCGGGTATGCAGGCCTGGGTGACTTCGTCACCGTCGGTGATCTCGCTCGCGTCGCTCGACGGTGCCCTGGACGTCTGGGACCGCGCGACCATGGAGCAGGTCCGCACGAAGAGCCTGGCACTGACGGACCTGTTCATCGAACTCGTCGAGGACCGCCTCGCGGGCGTGTTCGAGGTCGTCACACCTCGCGACCACGCCAAGCGCGGCAGCCAGGTGTCACTCGGTCACTCCGATGGTTACGGAATAATCCAGGCTCTGATCGAACGCGGCGTCATTGGTGATTACCGTGACCCCGCCATCTGCCGATTCGGCTTCACGCCGCTCTATCTGCGTTACGTCGACGTCTTTGACGCCGTCGAGCGGCTTGTGGAGGTCATGAGTTCCGAGATGTACCGCGAGCCGCGTTTCGCGGTGCGAAACTCGGTTACCTGAGACTCATTTCTACTGCGAGAAGATGACGGTCCGGCTGCCGACGAGGGTGACACGGTCCTCGGCGATGAGCCGCACTGCGCGCGCGAGCACGTTGCGTTCGATGTCGCGCCCTAAGGAGATCAGGTCGCCGGGCAGACGGGCGTGCGAGACGCGTACGACGTCCTGGTCGATGATTGGACCCTCGTCGAGTTCGGGGGTCACGAAATGCGCGGTCGCACCAATGAGTTTCACGCCGCGCTCGTAGGCCTGGTGGTAGGGTTTGGCTCCCTTGAAGCCCGGAAGGAACGAGTGGTGGATGTTGATGGCGCGCCCGGACAGTTCCGAGCAGAGATCTGCGGACAATAGTTGCATGTAACGCGCGAGCACGACCACGTCCACGTTGTAACGCGCGATGAGCAGTCGCAACTCGTCCTCGGCGGCCTTCTTGGTCCCGCTCGTCACCGGGATTTCGAAGAATGGGATCCGGTAGCGCGCGGCCAACGGTCCGAGGTCGGGGTGATTGCTCACAATGGCGACGATGTCGAGCGGCAAGTCCCCCTGTTCGCGGCGGTAGAGCAGTTCGGCGAGGCAGTGGTCAGCCGTCGAGACCATGATGATCGCTCGGCGTTCGGTCAATTCGTCGCGCACGCCCAGCGACGGTGCGAAGGGGGCGAGCTCGATCGTCAAGCGTTCGCGCACGACGTCGATGTCGTCGATGTCGGTCTCGAAGCGCGTACGCATGCAGAACTGACCCGTGACCGGATCCGTGAACTGGTCGTTCTCGAGGATGTTCCCGCCGACCTCTACGATCGCCGAACTCGCAGCTCGAACGATGCCGGGTTGGTCGGTGCATTGGAGCGTAACGACGTAGGTGGACACTGCTCTTCTCTCTTCGAACCGAGTCCTAAGTCTGGCAGGTGCGTCGATGCGGTGCCGTGCGACTATTTCTTGTAGGAGTAGAAGCCTTGGCCGGTCTTTCGACCGAGCAGTCCCGCCTGGGTCATGCGCGAGAGCAGCGGCGGTGCGGCGAAGTGAGGTTCCTTGAACTCGGCGTAGAGCGAATCCGCAACGGCGTGCGTGGTGTCCAGGCCAATCAGGTCGGTCAGCGCTAATGGTCCGAGCGGGTGGGCGCAACCAACGACCATGCCGGTGTCGATGTCCTCGGCGCTCGCGAAGCCCGACTCCAGCATGCGGATCGCCGACAAGAGGTAGGGGATGAGCAGCGCGTTCACGACGAAGCCCGCGCGGTCGGGCGAGGTGATGACGCGCTTCTTGAGCGGTCCGGTCGCGTAGTCGCGGACCCGTTGGGTCGTCTCGTCGCTCGTGAGCAAGGACGAGATCAGCTCGGTCAGTTTCAGGACCGGCACCGGGTTGAAGAAGTGCATCCCGATGACCTGCTCGGGACGCTTGGTCGTCATGGCGAGCTTGATGATCGGAATCGACGACGTATTGGTGGCGAGGATCGCCTCGGGGTCGTCGAGCACTTCATCGAGCGTCTTGAAGACCGAGACTTTGATGTCCTCATCCTCGGCGACGGCTTCGATGACGAGCTGACGGTCGCTCAGCGATGTGAAATCCGTGCTGAAAGTGAGATTGCCCCTCGCGAGGTTTGCCTCTTCTTCGGGGACTTTGCCCGAGCTGACGGCGCGCGAGAGCGACTTCTCGATTCGTTCCTGACCCACCGCGAGCGCGGCTTCGTCGCGTTCGACGACGACGACATCAGATCCCGAGCGAGCCGCGATCTCGGCGATTCCAGATCCCATAAGGCCACAGCCGACCACACCAACTCGCTCCATAGGACCTCCTCGTCCGCCAACGACGCAATGTCGTACGGGCGAGAGTCTAGGTCTGGGGCCTCGTCGAATCGAAGGGACTTAGGACCCAACGAGGGTGTACGTGTTCTCTAACTCGTCTTGCAGCACGGTCGCCACGCGTTCGGTCGTATCGATCAGGAGCGGCTCGTCGAGTACGCGCGAACTGAACCTCCAGCCGTCGGGGAGATCGAGGCGTCCGCCCAGTTCGTGGAGGTTGTCCTGGGTCAGCGAGTCGTCGACGCCTACGCAGTAAGCCTGCATGACGTAGGTCCTGGCGTTGGGAGCGTGGAGTTCGTGCACGGTCGTGCCCGGGTCGAAGTACCACATCGCTCCGCGGTTGACGTGGCGCTCGCGGTAGAAGACGCGTCCAATGTCACCGTCCAACTCGAGGGTCGCAACGAGGCGCATGTCGATGCCCCCGAAGTTGCGCTGCTTGTTCTCGACATTCTGGACCTTGCCGATGCCGTCCATCAGCCAGTAGCGGGGCCCGTTCAAGAGCGCCGCCGTCGCTTCGGCCTCCTTCGCGATCGTCTCGGTGTCGAGCTGGCGCCAGAGTTCGTCGGGGCAATCGTTCAGTGGGAACGAGTTGTAGACCTCTACCCGGGCTTCGCTGCCGAGATAGGCGAGCAGGACCTCGCCGTAGCGCATCCCGCGCAGGTTGGAAAGTAGGCGCTGGGAGTCGGACATCGCGGCTCCTTACGTGAGCGTCGGGCGTGAATCACTTTGTTCTACCACTGATTGCCCTCGAGACCGGCGACTTCAATGGGGCTTCAAAGGATCCTCTCGAATGTTCTCGCTACGATTGGCATGCACTGCCAACCGCAGCCCGTTCGCCAAAGGAGCCGGAGCCATGGACACCGTCAACGTCATCATCGAGATTCCCCGCAACAGCCAGAACAAGTACGAGTACGACCACGAGAACCACACGATCAAGTTGGACCGGCACCTGCTCGTCTCGATGGGCTACCCCGCCGAGTACGGCTTCATCCCCGACACCCTGGGCGGCGACGGCGATCCGTTGGACGCGCTGGTGCTGACCGAGTACCCGACGTTCCCCGGTTGCCTGATCGAGTCGAAGATTCTGGGCATGTGCATCATGACCGATGAGAACGGCGAGGACGCGAAGCTCATCGCAGTGCCCGCCTACGACCCGAAGTGGAAGAACGCGACCGACATCACCGACGTCCCCAAGGCCGATCTCGACCGCATCAGCCACTTCTTCACTGTCTACAAGGACCTCGACGAGGGCAAGTGGATGAAGGTGGAGAACTACGTTGGTCGCGCCGAAGCGCTGGTCGAGCTCGAGGCGTCGCGCGCCCGCTTCGTTGGCTAGCTTTCGTCGTAATTTGGAGGCATGACCTCCGAAGCAGGACTTTCGAGCAAGCAGGTCCGCAATCTTCTACTGGCCACCCAACTGGTGTTCTTCACAACGCTAGTGGTCTGTGTGCTCATCAACCACAGCACCATTGCAAAGAATGACGGCATCTCCTTTTACGGCGTCTACTACAAGACCGTCGAGTTGCTCGTGTTCGGGTTCGTCGTATCGGCCATCGGGCTCTGGCGAACGTCGACGTACTTCGCCACTACCGACGCTCCGAGGATCACCGTGGTGGGCCTTCGCGTCGTCGCGGTCGGTCTGCTCGGGCTGCTCGCCACGCCCTACAACCGAGGCACGTTCTTCAACTGGACGCACATGAGCATCGGCGTCGCCATGGCCCTCGTGCAACTCGCGATGTCGTTGCGTCTGCTGCTCTCGGCCCGCACGCCACGGACCGTCGCTGGCTTCGCGCTCCAGTTGGCGGGTGGACTGATGGCGGCCGCGTCCCTGCCGGACTGGCATTTCAACTACCTGGGTCCCGGCGAGACGATCTTCGAAATCGGCTTCAGTTGGTGTCTCGTCGAATGGACGTACGCTCTCTATGCCCGACTCGGCCAGCCGCGAACGGCCCGTTAAGTAAGGTCGGGGCATGGATTATTCGGACTCGATTGACATCGTCGCCAGCCCCGAGGTCGTCTTCGCGAGAATCACGGACCTTCCCGAGATGGGTCGACTCTCACCCGAGAATACCGGTGGTGAGTGGATGGGCGGGGCGACGGGTCCCGGACCCGGCGTGAAATTCAAGGGAACGAACGCGAGAGGGACCGACACGTGGTCCACGGTCGCCCGGGTGACGACCTACGAGCCGCCGAGCAAGTTCGTCTTCGACGTGAACTTCGGTCCATTCCGCGTGTCGCAGTGGTCGTTCGCCATCGAACCCACACCTCACGGATGCCGGGTCATCGAAGGTTGGACCGAGCGCCGCAACATACTGGTGCGTCGTTCGGACAAGAAGAGCGGCTTCAATCGGGCCGATTACACGAAAACATCGATCGCGACGACGCTGGCCAAGTTGAAAGAGGCCTGCGAGTCCACTCGAAGCTCAGAGTCCTAGGCCGTGACACCGACAACCTAGGCTGAGCACATCGCAAAATCTTCTGGTTTCTCAAGTGGCGGCGAAGTGCAGCGGGTCATCGACGCGGCGCGCTCGCCGGATTGGAGCATCGGCCTGGGACGTGCCGGACAGATTATGGCGACGCGCGACTCGGGACAGATCGGAATGCCCTGGGTGATCACCGCGGAGCGTGCCGGCAAGGGCATGCGGATCTCGTTGTACCAACCGGGCGACGATACCGAGGTCGAGGGCGAGGCGATCGGCGAGATCAGCGGTAATCCCCGCGAGATGGGCCGCCAATTGCGCTCGATCCTTGAAGACGTAGTCCTCACCGAGCGATGAGGCTGCACGGGGTGCTCCGCCAACTCGGGTAAAATTCACCTTCTACTTAGGTATGAGGCGAAGAGGGATGAATCGATGAAGTTGAGTGCAGATAGTTTCCCTAAAGTCGTCCATCCTCTCTTCCGTTTCTTCCACGTCGACTTCGACCCCCAACGGCCGCCTTCGAACATCGAGGTCGTGCTCGCGTCGGTCGTGGCGATCGTCGGCTCACTGGTGGCGGACTGGCTACTCGTCGTCGCGGGCACCCGGGTCTTTCCTTCGATCAAGGGTTACGGACACTTCCAGTTCTCGGATTACTCGAAGTTGACCGTGATCGGCGTCGTCATTGCGTGTATTGGCTGGCCCATCGTGGCGCGGGTCTCGTCCAAGGCCCGCTACCTCTTCACCCAGATGGCGGTGGTGGTGACCATCGTGCTGCTCGCACCGGACTACTACATCTGGTATCAGGGCGCTCCCACCAAGGCCATTTTCGTCCTCGTGCTGATGCACCTCGCAATCGCGCTCGTCACGTATTTCTCACTCGTCGTGTTGGCGCCTGTGCGTCGCCGCCGTGGACCGGCCCGCTGACGTCTTAGCCGTGTAGGAGACTCGGATCCGCGATTGCAATCACGAGTACCGTCAAGGCGGTCGCGGCGATCAGTGTCATCGTCCAGAACCACACCGCGATGGAGCGGAACTTGTACATCCGAGCGACCAGACGGTCGGTGAGGTGATCCGAATGCAACTGATCGGCGATCATCGCCAGACGACGGTCGCGCCACGTGACGCCGTGAATTTCCGGCGCTCCGTGCTGCTGCTCGTGTTCGCGTAGCCACGCGGCGTCGGCGAGCTCGGAGAGTCGGTGCGCGGAGAGCGAATGCAATGCGGCGACTGCGACGACCATCGCGAGCGCCGAGGCGACGATTCTTCCGACCTGGGAGGTGGAACCCGCGAGTGAGATGGTGAGCAGGAAGGCTTCGCCCGTCAGAGCCATCGTGGGCATCTGCCACAGGAGCACGTCCCACTGTTGGCGCCGGTTGGCGACGATTGCGTACTGGTCGAGACCCGCGGACTCGTCTTCGATGAAGTCGTCGTGTTCACTCACGCGGTCTCCTCAAACTGGTGAACGGCATCGTACAACCGTTCCCATCCAGTTCTAGGTCCACATCCGCCTCGCCACAAGGTCGAAACCGTGGACCTCGGTCACATCTTGGCGCTCACGAATCCTGTCGGGTTTGCAGCACCTCGGCGAGTTTTTCCAGTACGGGCAGCGAGCTGTGGATGATTGACTGTTCGCGCGCGCTGAGCGAGGAAAGCGCGTCCTCGAGCGCGCGGGTGCTCTTGGAGCGGATCTCGTGGATCATCTCGCGGCCGGAGGGGGCGATTCGCACCATGCTGACGCGTCCGTCGAGCGGGTCGGGTTCGCGCACGATGAAGTCCTGGTCGCTCATCGAGTCGATGATCTTGCTCATCGAAGCGGGCGTGATGCCTTCGAGATGGGCGAGTACGCCAATTCGTACCGGTTCACTCTGTTCTATTCGCGCCAGGGCCGATGCCTGGGAGGGCGTGAGGTTGTAGTCCGACGAGTTACGAAGGGCTCGGTAGATCCGAGCAACCGCGACGCGCAGACTGACCGCCGGGGAGGACTCGGGAGAAGAGCCCTTCGACGCCTTGAGTGTGGTCTCGTTCGACGCGGTCATGCTTTCAGTATACTTAGTTAACATTAACTAAGTATTATTATTGGCTACGCGACGACAAGATCAGCTTCAGGAGACTTCATGACCACGCATCCGCATCCAGACCGTTACAAATGGATTGCCCTCTCCAACACGACACTCGGCATCCTCATGGCGACGATCAACGGTTCGATCCTGCTGATTGCCCTGCCGAACATCTTTCGCGGCATCAAGCTGGATCCGCTCGCGCAGAGCAACACGCCCTACTTCTTGTGGATCCTCACCGGCTTCCTGCTCGTCACTTCGGTGCTCGTGGTCAGTTTCGGCCGTATAGGTGACATCTTCGGGCGCGTGCGGATGTACACGCTCGGTTTCGCGGTCTTCACCGTGTTCTCCATCCTGCTCGCCGCCACGTGGATGACCGGCCCTGCGGGCGCCATGTGGATCATCCTCATGCGAGTGGGTCAGGGCGTTGGGGGCGCGTTCCTCTTCGCCAACTCGAACGCCATCATCACCGACGCATTCCCTGCCGACGAGCGAGGGCTCGCGCTCGGCATCAACGGCGTCGCCGCGATCGGGGGATCGTTCCTCGGTCTCTTGCTCGGCGGCGTGCTTGCACCAATCGAATGGCGTCTCGTCTTTCTCGTCTCGGTGCCGGTCGGTATCTTCGGCACGGTCTGGGCGTACTTGAAATTGCATGACAACGGGGTGCGCACCAAGGCCAAGATCGACTGGTTCGGGAACTTCACCTTTGCGATCGGACTGATTGCCGTGCTGACGGGCATCGTCTACGGCCTTCAGCCCTACGGCGGTCACGCCATGGGTTGGACGAGTCCGTTCGTGCTGAGCTGCATCATCGGCGGTGTCGCCGTGCTCATCGGGTTCCTGGTCATCGAGACCAAGGTCATCGATCCGATGTTCGAGATGAGTCTGTTCAAGAACCGCGGCTTCGCCATGGGCAACATCGCGAACTTGCTGCTGTCACTCGCGCGAGGTGGACTGCAGTTCATCCTGATCATCTGGTTGCAGGGAATCTGGCTGCCCCAGCACGGCTACTCGTTCGCCCGGACGCCGTTGTGGGCCGGCATCTACATGGTGCCGCTCACCATTGGGTTCTTCATCGCCGGACCGGTTTCGGGTCGTCTCGCGGACCGTCACGGCGCGCGTAACTTCGCCACGCTCGGCCTCGTGCTCACGGGTATCAGTCTCGTAGGTCTGCAGATGATCCCGATCAACTTCGCCTATCCGGTGTTCGCCGCGCTGTTGTTACTCGTGGGCCTCTCGATGGGCCTCTTCTCAGCGCCCAACTCGAGCGCGATCATGAATTCGCTGCCCGCCAACCGGCGCGGCGCGGGCGGGGCGATGATGAACACGTTCATGAACTCAGCCAGCGTGTTGTCAATCGGCTTCTTCTTCACCGTCATCACGCTCGGCCTTGCGGCGTCGTTGCCGCACACGCTGCTCTCGGGACTCACCGCGCAGGGTGTTCCCACCGCGATCGCGACCCAGGTCAGCCACATTCCGGCGATCGGCAGCCTCTTCGCCGCGTTCCTCGGCGTGAATCCGATGCAGCAACTTCTGGGTGCACACGTCCTGGCCCTGCACGGCGTCCACTCGAGCGTGTTGCTCGGGCGCGGCTTCTTCCCGAATCTGATCGCCAAGCCCTTCGCGAAGGGTCTGCACATGGCGTTCCTCGTCGCGGCCGGACTTTGCTTTCTGGGTGCGGTCTTCTCGTGGTTGCGCGGTCCGGGCCTTCAGCACCACGTGGCCTTGAGCGGTCCCGAGGAAGACGAAGAGGGCTTCGCCGGTGTGGGCGCGCT
>PKWW01000012.1 GCA_003132165.1 Acidimicrobiaceae bacterium
CCTCTTTCGCAATGATCCGTGGTGGACACGTCGACGTTGCGGTCCTGGGTGCCATGCAGGTATCCGTCGCTGGTGACTTGGCGAACTGGATGATTCCCGGCAAGATGGTCAAGGGGATGGGCGGCGCAATGGACTTGGTTCATGGCGCCAAGCGCGTGATCGTGATGATGGAGCACTCGGCGAAAGGCGGGGGATTCAAGATCGTCACTGAGTGCACCCTGCCCCTCACGGGCCAAGCGTGCGTGCAGCGCATCATCACCGATCTCGCCGTCATCGACGTTGAGCCGGAGGGTCTGTTGTTGCGAGAATTGGCGCCCGGTGTCTCACTCGACGAAGTTCGTGCCGCAACTGAACCTGATCTGATCATCGCTTTCGCCTGAGATCAGACATCGCCTCGTGACGAGGCGGGCGGCGCGCAACTTGGTGTCGCCCAATATTGAATCCCCTCTTCAGCGAAAGCGACGGCACCGGCTCAAAGCCGCCCGACGTTCGCCGGGTGGACGACGAGCGCTGGCATAAAAGCTTTCACCGCCTGATGATGCCAAGGGCGCATTCTCCAGCACCAAATGGTGCCCACCTTGAAAACAGGCGGCTCCAGCCCCACGAAGATTTAAAATATGAAGGGTGAATCACTTGACATTCCCGCTCAGTTCTGCTTAACTTCGCCCAGCGCGGGTCGAACGACTCGCTTTTGGGGGGATTAACGATGAAAGTGCATTCTCGAATAATCGCAGTACCTCTGGTGTTGGCAATGGTCTCTTTGGGTGCGAGCATTGGTGCGTCGCAACCCTCGGGTGCGGCTGCCAGCAAGGGGCCGGTCAAGGTCGGAATGATTCTGGAAGCGACCGGAATCTACTCGGCGTACGAAACCGAATGGCGTCAGGGATTCAACATTGGCCTCGCTTACGCGACCAAGGGCACTGGCAAGGTGAATGGTCAGAAGATCGACGTGAACTGGGATGACGATGCCGACAGTGCAACGACTGCCGCTTCGGACTTCAAGAGTTACGTGGGAGCCGGGTACAAGATCATTGGCGGCACCGGTGACTCGAGCATCGCTGATGAGCTCGCGCCGCTCGCAGCGCAGAACAAGGTCGTGTATATCTCTGGCGCGGCCGCGGATGACGCGGTTACTGGCGCGAACCGCTACACGTTCCGCTCAGGGCGTCAGACGTACCAGGATGTCCAGACGGCAAAGTCCTACGTGCAGTCGCTCGGCAAGGGGAAGACGATCCTCGTTCTCGGACAGGATTTCGCGTTTGGTCAGTCGTACGTCGCCGACGCGACAAAGGCATTCAGTTCGCTTGGCGACACTGTCACGAGTCTGCTCGTTCCATTGACGACCTCGGACTTCACGGCGACTGCCCTACAGGTGGCGCAGGACAAGCCGGACATCATCTTCCTGGCTTGGGCCGGAACGACCGGAGCTCCTCTCACCGCAGCGCTGCAGCAGCAGGGTGCCTTCAGTACCGCCAAGATCGTGACGGGTCTCGCGAACATCGCCACGTATCCGTTCTACGGCACGATCGGGACGTCGTTCAATTACCTGTCCCTTTATGTTTCCAATGGTTCAAAGAACGCGGCGAACGAGTACCTCATCAAAATGATGAAGCAGCGCTATAACTCAGTACCCGACCTGTTCACGCCGGACGGCTTTACGTGGGCCCAGATGTTGGTTCGGGCAATCCAGACCGGTCAAGGGAAAAACGTGAACGCGATGATCAAGGGCCTTGCGGGCTGGAGTTTCCTGGCGCCCAAGGGTGAGCAGACCATTCGGACATCTGACCACGCAATGCTTCAGCCGATGTACCAGGTGAGTCTGGTCACGAACATCAACAACGTGTTCCAGCCCGTTGTGCTGAAGACGTTGTCGGACACGGCAACGGCGCCACCGGTAGTGGCCCACTTCGGCAACTAGATCATTCCCCCGGAATGAGACTGAGCACAGAATCCCAGTCCCCGGCACTTCGGGTGTCGGGGCTGGGATTTCGTGTCGGAGGGGCGGATATTCTCTCTGGGATTGATCTCGAAGTTAAAGAGGGAAGCTTCCTGGGAATCATCGGACCGAACGGCGCCGGCAAAACTACGTTGCTCAACTTATTGAGTGGACTTCTTCAACCGACCGCCGGGACCGTCGAACTGGAAGGACACAATCTCTCCGGGGTGCGACCCTCGGATCGCGCCCGTCTGGGGATGGGGAGGACGTTTCAAACCTCGAGCCTTTTCAATTCACTGTCCGTGCTTGAGAACGCGAGGCTCTCCGCACAGTCTCGCCTCGGGGGCAACATGCGAATCTGGAAACGACCAAAAGCGAACGACGAGGCAACGTGTGCCGCACGCGAGGCCATCGAATCCGTTGGTCTCGGCGAGATGGCCGAGCGCACCACCGGTGCGCTTTCTCACGGCGACAAGAGGAAACTCGAGCTGGCCATCCTGCTCGCCGCTGAGGCGAAGGTGCTTCTCCTCGACGAGCCAATGGCGGGAGTCAACTCGGAGGACGTACCCATGCTCAGCGCACTGATTGGGCGCTTGCATGGGGAGGGCCGGACAGTGCTGATGGTCGAGCACCACATGGCGGTCATCATCGGACTCGCTGAGAACGTGGCAGTTCTGAACTACGGCCGACTACTTGCGTGCGGCGATCCTGAGACGGTGATGGCTGATGCGACGGTGCAAAGTGCCTACTTGGGGGACCCATTGTGAGCAACGCCCTCGAGCTCAACGATCTTCACGTCAGCATCGCTGGATCGCACGTGCTCCAGGGGGTGAGTTTTGTGGTCCCCGAAGGGGGTGTGACGGCCCTTCTCGGACGTAACGGTGTTGGTAAGACGACAACATTACGCGCCATTCTCGGGTTGGTACCGAGCAGCGGCACCATTCGCGTATTGGGCCACGATGTCGCCGGTTGGTCAACGCATCTGATCGTACGCCTTGGTATTGGATATGTTCCCGAAGACCGTGATGTCTTCGCCGGCCTGAGCGTCGAGGACAACCTTCGCCTCGCCGAGAGCTGTCCTGAGCCACTCTACGACGACGTCTACTCACTCTTTCCCGAATTGAAGGAGCGGGGGCGCCAGCTCGCTGGAACGTTGTCGGGTGGGCAACAACAGATGCTCTCGATAGCCCGAGCGATGCTCAACGGACGCCCGCTCCTCCTGGTTGACGAGCCGTCAAAGGGACTCGCTCCTCGCATCGTGAGCGAGTTCGCAGCTGTCCTGGAGAGGGCAGTGGAGCGCTCTACGGTGC
>PKWW01000024.1 GCA_003132165.1 Acidimicrobiaceae bacterium
GGCCGCTTCTTCCCTGCTGAAAGAGGTTTACAACCCGAAGGCCTTCATCCCTCACGCGGCGTCGCTGCATCAGGCTTTCGCCCATTGTGTAATATTCCCCACTGCTGCCTCCCGTAGGAGTCTGGACCGTGTCTCAGTTCCAGTGTGGCTGATCGTCCTCTCAGACCAGCTATCCGTCGTTGCCTTGGTGGGCCATTACCCCGCCAACAAGCTGATGGACCGCGAGCCCCTCCCGAAGCGAAAAAACATTTCTTCCATCAATCATGCGATCGTTGGAAGATATCCGGTATTAGCACCGGTTTCCCGGTGTTATCCCAGTCTTCGGGGCAGGTTGCTCACGTGATACTCACCCGTTCGCCACTAAATATTTCGGAGCAAGCTCCTAGTATTCCGTTCGACTTGCATGTGTTAAGCACGCCGCCAGCGTTCATTCTGAGCCAGAATCAAACTCTCCATCAAGATTTTTCAAGAACCGAAGTTCTCTACGAATCAGAGAGCCAGATGAGTGACTCTAATACTCACCTGACAACAGACATCCACGGGGTGGATATCTGCCTACTACTTACTTCTTTTGACGAACGACGCGTCCGGTTAGATCCGTCCATCGTCGCCCGTACTGGCTTTTGGCTCTCGTTCTTCCGTTTTCAAGGAGCGACAACACACACGACCGAAGTCGGAGGTGTGAAGTACACCATCTCAGGATTTCTCCGTCGAATCTGCAGTTAAGTTGCCTTAACTTCAGGGATGCCTACCTTATCAGCGCGGTCTGCCTCGATGCAAATGCATCCGGCCGCCGTCTCTGTGGTGGGATTTACAGAGTAGCAGGTGCAAAATGGTGAAAAAGGCATTTCGGGGCATTTTGGCCAAAATCTTGGTTTTCTCCCCGGCTCCATCGAGCGCTGTGCGCTCCGTCGACCTGGGTGTGGCTTACGAACTCAAGCGACTCTGCGCGCGAAGGACTAGTACGAGAAGTGACGCCGATGGAATCCCCACGACCGTCTACAGGCGAGAACCTAGCGACGTAGCGGCTGCCACGTGAAAGCAAACAGGGCCACGATGAAACTAACGATTCCCCAGATACCGAGCACGACGAACGTTCGCGGTTCAAAGCCACTACCGGTTGTGCTCGCAAGTGCGCTCTGCATCGACTGCGCCAAGGGTTCGAGTGGGAGGTAGTTAGAGGCGTTGACGAGCCAGTGCGGCAATAGATCTGGGGGTAGAAAGACGCCACTCGTGAAGCTCAGTGTGATCGTGACAAACGGCCCGACCGACGAGCCCATCTCAGGGGTCGTAATGACCCTGGTGATCGCGAGCGCAATCGCCGTGAAGCAGAAGACGCCGAGTAGGGAGTAGCAGAAGACGGCGAACAGTGAAATAGCCCGCATATGAAGGTTGTACGCGAGCGCCGCGATGGTCATCATCACGGCGACCAACACCATCGAGATGACCACGTTGAAGATGATCTGACCGGCCAAGTAGGACCCCGGCGGCATTGGTGATGCACGAAACCTCTTTAGCCAACCGGCCTCGCGAGCACTCACCACCGCGACCATGACGCCAGTGAAGGTCCCGAGCATCAGTCCGTACGCCGTCAGTCCCCCGGCGTAGAACGCAATAGCGCTGATTTGATAGCCAGCGGCGGCGGCGATCTCGCCCTGGTGGGCGAAGACCCAGCTGAGAATGACGAGCAAGCCCACCGGCATGATGACGCCGAGCAACACGGTGCGGGCACTTCGGAGATACGCGCGCAAGTTGTAGATGGCCTGACCAATGCTCAGTCGGAGGAATCTCATTCGTCACTCCCCGTCGCCCCGAGGAAGACGTCATTCAGCGTTGGTCGTACAATTTCGAGTCCGACCAGGTCCGTACCGCTCGAGGTGGACCACGTGAGCAGTCGTAGCAGCACCTCTTGGACACCCTCACCAAGCAGCGTTGAAGCTATGTTGTCGCGAACGGTAAAATTTGCCCCTGCGATCGCACACAGCATCGGCACCTCGACGTCGCGCGGCATCTCGAAGCGGATCGTCGTTGATCCGAGGGCGCTGATGAGCGTGGAGCACGTCCCTTCCGCCGCGATCTGTCCCTTAGCCATGATCGCCAATCGGTCGCAGAGCCGTTCCGCCTCCTCCATGTAGTGGGTGGTCAACACGATTGCGGTCCCGGTCTCGCGAAGCCCTTCAATGACCGTCCAGAACTCTCGTCGAGCGACCGGATCGAAACCCGTCGTCGGCTCGTCGAGGAAGAGCAGTTGCGGATGGCCGATGATGCCCAGGGCGACGTCGACCCGACGCTTCTGACCCCCTGAGAGCTTGCCGACTCTCTCGTTCACCTTGTCGCTCAGACCTACCAACGCCAGAGTCTCGGTGACGTCGCGCGGTTTCGAGAAGAAGCTCGCGAAAAGACCCAAGGTCTCTCCCACAGTGTGCAGCGGATCGAAGTCGGATTCTTGCAGTACGAGTCCGATTCGGTCGCGCCAGTGCCGATGACCGTGTCGAGGGTTGATCCCGAGTACCAACACCGTGCCCTCGTCCGCCTTTTGGAACCCCTCCAATATCTCGATGGTGGTCGTCTTACCGGCGCCATTCTCACCGAGGAGGCCGAAGATCTCGCCCTCCTCGACGAAAAAACTCACGTCATTCACCGCGACGAGCCGTCCAAATCTCTTAGTGAGGTTGCCAACCTCGATGACCTTCGTCACGAACCGGCTCCCGCGCCCAAACGGGTGCGCAGTCGATTCGCTGCTGACGCCGAATCCGTCCGCATCATCCACCTCCCGCGCACTTGCGACGACTTCATTATCGCCTCCCCCTGAAAGATGATTTAGGGGCCAAATGCCCTTTCTCAAGCGGTGCATCGGGCAGGCTTGAATCGGCCCTGCGTCCAGAACGTCAGGATCCAGTGCTCACGACCTGAAACGGGCGAACCTTTTCGAATCCGCTCCACCGCATCCCGGCTCTACGCGGGCCACGCGTCAGGGCTGACTTTGCTCCACGAATGCGCTGAGAGTTCCGATGAGGCGCATCTCCTCAATAGTCCTAGCTCGCGAGTTGAGCAAGTCCTCGGTGCACACGAGAAACGCCAGGCAACGCGCCCTACTGACCGCGACATTGAGCCGGTTCCTCGAAAAAAGAAACTCGGGACCCCGGGGCATGTCCTCGCCAGATGAGGTGGTCATGGTGAAGAAGACAACGGGCGCTTCGCGGCCCTGAAACTTGTCGACGGTGCCCACCTGCACCCCCTCGAGACCAGGCGTCCGCTCGAAAGTCTGACGCAGCACCCGAACCTGATCGTTGTAGGGGGCGACGACCATGAAGTCATCGGCGGTGAGCGCGTTGGACTTGCCGTGCTGATTGATCCACTTCGTACCGAGCATGGACGAGATCTGGCGCGCGACCAGATCGGCTTCCTCGACCGACTCGGTGGAACACTGCGAATGATGGGCTTCGAGCCAACGTAGACCGGTACCGAACTCCGTGCTCTGTTGGGCGCAACTCGAATGACTGGTGAGACGCCGCTCGTAGATTTGGCTGGAGATGAATGCACAGATGTCGGGGTGCATCCGTCGGGTCTCGGCGATGAAGACGCCCTCAGTGCTCGGGATCGTCGCGTGCTCACCCAGCACGTGCTCGAGCACACTCGCACCCGATCCGTCAGGGTGTTCGGCTTGCGACACCTGGGCAAGTTGCAACGGGTCACCGAGAAGGATGAGATTACGAGCGGCGTTCGCCGACGCGACCGCGTCCGCGAGAGCCAACTGGCCGGCTTCGTCGATGACGAGGTAGTCAACCGGGTATGGCCGCATGCTCGCGCGTGACCAGAGCCACGTCGTGCCGCCGATCAAGTTGTACGTGTCGCTCTCGGGGCCCGTGCCGGACTTCTCGTACCTGACGCCTTCAAGCGCTCCGACTTTGGGCTTCGCATCGCGACGCAAGGCCTTCAGGTGGGCCAACTGACCCTTCTCGGCGAAGACCCCGTAGGTCGCCTCGAACAGATTGTCGATAACCGAATGGCTCATCGCGGTAATACCAACGCGCTTGCCCGCCATGATCAACTCGTAGATGATGTGCGAACCGCTGTACGTCTTGCCCGTTCCGGGTGGTCCTTGGATCGCCACGTAGCTCTCATCGAGGTGGCCCACCCACTTCAGCGTTTCATCGAGGTGGTCACTGAAGACGCCGTCAACCGGCCCGTGACCGGTGGTGAAACGTGGTCGTTCGCGAGCGAGGAGCGACATCGACACCCGACTCGGCGAGTCGCCGGGGTCAGCACCCAGTATCTGCTCGGCGAGGTGAACGAGCACTCCAGGTTTCTGCTGGGGACCCACGTAGTCGTCAATCGTCACCACGAGCGGCATTCCACCCGCTTCCTCCTGGAATTGCTTCCAGCGCATTCGCATCTCGCGTTTCTCGAGGTCAATGCTCGGCAAGTACCCGAATCCGCACTGCACCCCGACGCCGGTGTAGAGCACGCTCTTCTTGATTCGAAAGGCGGAGTCCACCACCTGTTCGGGCCAGGTGAAGATAGCGTTGCGCACCACTACGCCACCTTTGCCCTCGACGTCCTCGAAGCCGAGGAACCTCAAATTCGCAATGAAGTCCCGGTCCCCGTACAGCGAGGCGAAATCTGAAGCGGCCTCGGCGAACTTGGGCGTGAGATTCGCCGACCGCTCACGTCGCCAGTAGTTCAATAAGTCACCCAAGAGGTGTTCGGGACCGTCGGCGTCGAACCTCTGCAGACCCTCAACCAGTTCGTCGGTATCGAGTTCGGTCTCTTCACGCTCCAAGACCGCTTCGCGCCACGCCAGACCCGCTGGACGGACACCGACGAGCCAGTCTCGAAGGGCCATGGTTGCCACCACGTCGTCCTTGTTGTAGCTCGCGATGTCGTCGAGGAGTTGTTGGCTACCGGTCTTCATGTACTTCTCGTACTCAACCACAGCTCCGGCACCCTGTTCGATACCGCCGCTCCTCGTGAAACCAGTCAACCGTTCAAGGTACTTCAGCCCGTAGGACTCCGTACCTACCAACAGTGCGTTGCGGGAGACGATGAAGAGGTCGACGAAGAAGCCGGTGGCCACGAGCGACGAGAGCAGCGACTCTGTCTCGGTTCCTGCCGTCAGACGTTCGAGCGACGATCGCTCGGTGTGGTTGTAGTGATAGACGTGCATGTCGGGAAAGGACTTGCGACGCTCGGCGAAGAACTCGACGAGCTCTTTGATCATGAGGCGCTGCTGGTCCAGGTCGTGAGCCCAGCGGTCGTCGTACGACCAATTCCCGCGCCCATCCTTCAGGTACAAGCCGCTCAGGAAGAAGAGATCGTGTTCGGCGGTCCAGAACGGGTGCCCTTCAAAATCGAAGAAGATGTCACCGTCGTCGGGCTCGGGCATCAGACTGAAACCATGACCGAACACCGGATCGTCACTCGGCTCGATCAGCTCGAAGACCGGCGGCTCCTCCGGCTTCGCGCGCGACGAAACCTGCAGGGTCGCCTGGCGGACCAGTCGCTGCAGATTCTCGTCGTGGACCTGCTCCACCGGTTCTCGACGTTCCGACAGCTCGACGACGGTTCGCACGCCTTCGTGCTCGAGGGCTGCACGCTCGGGGGTGCGGATGTTCGCGACGTAGACGAGTGAGTCCTGCGTGCGCCACTCAGCCTCGCAGCGCTCCTTGAACTCGCAGTAGTCGCAGTGGTCGCAGGGTTCGGGTCGGGTGCCTTCGATGAGCTCGCGTTGCAGCAGCGCAGATAACTGACGGCGTAATCGTCGCCAGTAGGGTCGGAACTGCTCAACCAGCAGCGACTCCTGGTCACCAGAACCGAGCCACAGATGCATCTGGCGCGGTGCCCGACCGGTCAGATTTTCGATCGCGTCGGTGTAGAAACACAATTGCAGGACGTGGCCGGGCTTGCCCTCGGCGCGGGCGAGCTTCGCGTCAATGGGTTCGTAGTTCGCGTACCCGGCTTCGGGCTCGTCAACGCGCACAAGGAAGTCGGCGATGCCCCGGATACCTTCGTTCACGAACGGCATCTGGTAGATGACGTCGTAACCACGGGCCAGCGGGTTCCCGATTCGCTGAACCCATTCCTCGAACGACTCATCGGGGTTTCGCCCCGGCACCTGGTAGACCGATTTACCCTCGTTCTCCAAGTCCAACAAGCACCTGCGTTCGTGCTCGGTGCCCTTCTCAATGAGAAGATCCGCGAGTGAACCCATCGGCGCCGGCGTGACCATTATCGTGCCCGCATCCAACCGATTACGCAGCGAGAGGAAGTGGGCACACTCCAGCCACGCCGTGATTTTCGACGGGGTTAAGAGTCGCTCAGCCATGTTTCCTCACTGTAGGTTCCTGAAGGCCGCGTTCACGGCACCACTAGAGGATGACCGACGTGTGTGACACCGTGAGCACCCCAACTACAGCGAGAGGCGCCCGTCTAGTTCGCTAATCCTCATCTCGAGGCGCCTGAACTGTTCGGATGAGGCTTCGGGACCGCTCGCTCCCGGCGAGCGCCGCCCGTCAAGGGCCGCACCCTTCTCGAAAAGGGGAATGAACCTCGAATATCGCTCGTTCGCCGCGACAACCTCCGCCAGCGAGACGCGCTCGCGCACCGCTTCGCCCACCAACCGACCCACCTCTTCGTGGGCCTGGCGGAACGGCACTCCCTCTTCGACCAGTCGTTCCGCGATGTCGATCGCCACCAGATACGGGTCATCCGCCGCACTCTGGGCAACGCTCGAATTGAAGGTCATCGACCGGTATGCGCCGTTCATGGCGGCGAGCACCAGCAGCACCTGACGCAGCGAGTCGAAGAGCGGCTCCTTGTCCTCCTGGAGGTCGCGGTTGTACGAAAGCGGTAATCCCTTCAACATGACGAGTAGACCCGTGAGATTGCCCACCAGGCGCCCGCTCTTGCCTCGGGCGAGTTCAGCGACGTCACTGTTCTTCTTCTGGGGCAGCATCGACGAGCCGGTCGTGAAGTCGTCGCCCAGCGACGCAAAGTTGAACTCCGCGCTCGTCCACAACACCAGCTCCTCCCCCATGCGCGAGAGGTGGATACCGACGAGCGCGATATCGAACAGCGCTTCAGCGACGAAATCGCGGTCACTCACCGCATCCATCGAGTTCGCGAACGGTTCATGGAAACCGAGCAGCCTCGCCGTAAGCGCGGGTTGGATCGGCAAGGACGTGCCGGCGAGCGCGCCCGCACCGAGCGGCGACACGCTCATACGCTCACGAGCGTCGAGTAGCCGGTCCACGTCGCGCAGCAGCGACCACGCGTGTGCGTTCAAATGATGGGTCAACAGCACCGGCTGGGCCCTCTGCAGGTGCGTGTAGCCCGGCAGATAGGCGCCCGGATATTGTCCGCCGACGTCCACGAGCGAGCGAACCAGTGAGAGTGCCGCACTAGCAACATCCGCGAGGGCGTCAGTCGTGAAGAGACGAAGCGTCGTCGCCACCTGATCGTTTCGGCTCCTCGACGTGTGCAGCTTCGCTCCGACCGGACCCGCCAATTCGGTCACCCTGCGCTCGACGGCCATGTGGATATCCTCGTCGGAAGCCGCGCGCACGAACACGCCTCGATCGAATTCGGCTTCCACGTCATCAAGCGTGGCGAGCAGGATCGTCATCTCCTCATCGTTCAGCAACCCCGCCGCACCCAGCCCTTGTACGTGGGCCCGTGAGCCCGTGATGTCGTGGTGATAAAGGACGTGATCGAACGAGTAACTCTCCGAGAGATCCCAAAGTGTCGAGTCCATCGACGACGAAAAGCGCCCGCTCCAGAGGGTCATGACGTCGGGGGTGTGGCGTTCTTCGCGCCCTGTCGAGCGGCCCATGTCTTCACGCCCAGACCGTAGATCTTGACGTAGCCCTCGGAGTCGGCGTGGTGGAACGTATCCGCCGCATCGTAGGTGGCGAGGCCGTAGTCGTAGAGCGCCTTGGAGCTGCGACGTCCGACGATGCGCATCAGACCAGGGGCTTGGAAGAGGATTCGCACGTCGCCGGTGACGAAGCGCTGGGTCTCGGCCATGAATGCGTCGAGGGCCTCTTTGAGCGGCGAGAACCACATGCCGTCGTAGACGAGTTCCGCCCAACGCGTCTCCAGACGGGCCTTCTCGTGGTGGACGTCGCGCTCGAGCACGAGATCCTCGAGGTCGGTGTGGGCACCAATGATGGCGAGCGCCGCGGGGCACTCGTACACTTCACGGCTCTTGATACCGACCCGACGGTTCTCGACCATATCGAGCCGACCGAAGCCAGTGCTCCCCGCTCGGTCGTTCAGATTCTTGATGAGGTCAGCCAGCGTCATCTTCTCGCCGTCAATCGCGACCGGCAGTCCGCTCTCGAAACTGATGGTGAGCTCGACCGGAGATGTGTTTCGAACACGAGTGAGCGTGAACGGCTCCTCCGGTGGCGCGGCCCACGGGTCCTCCATGGCGCCGCACTCGATGGCGCGACCCCAGAGGTTCTCATCAATCGAGTAAATCTTTTCTTTGGTGGCCTTGATCGGAATGTGCCACTTCTCGGCGTAATCCACAGAGTCCGCGCGGGTAAGGCCCCAGTTGCGCGCCGGCGCGAGCACCTCGAGATCGGGCGCGAGCGCGTGTGTACCGACTTCGAAGCGGACCTGATCATTCCCTTTGCCGGTGCAGCCATGAGCCACTGCGGTGGCATTGAACTTTCGAGCCTGATCGACGAGGTGACGAACGATCACCGGTCGCGATAACGCCGAGACCAACGGATACTTTCCCTCGTAGCGAGCATTGGCGAAGATCGCGTTGGCGCAAAATTCCTCGGCCATCTCATCACGGGCGTCCACCAGAACGCATTCAATCGCACCCGCGGCGAGTGCGCGGGCCCTGATGTCGTCGAAACTCTCCGAGCTATCGGCATCCTGGCCGACGTTCACGAGGACGCACACGACCTCAACGCCCCACTCTTCGATCATCCAGCGAACCGCCACCGAGGTGTCCAATCCGCCGCTGTAGGCGAGAACCACACGTTTTGCCATGACTAACTTCCTTTCACTGTTGACGCTGTCAACTCATCGAGACCGGCGAGTGATCGGAACTCGCTGGCGAGTTGTAACCCGCCGCGCTCCTCGTTCGCTATTACCAAGACTGTGTCATCTCCGGCGACGCTACCGAGCACGCCATCGAGCGCACTTCGGTCCAGCGCCGAGGCGACCACGTGCGCGCAACCCGGAGGCGTGCGAACAACCACGAGGTTGCCCGAACTCTCCACTGAGACCACCCACTCGCCCATCATGCGACGCAGATGATCGAGCGGAGCGGGGCTGGATTTCGCAACGGTGGCGACAACGATTCGCCGGGCACCATGCTCGTCGCGCACCTTGATCGTGCCGAGCTCTTGAAGGTCACGTGTCACCGTTGCCTGGGTGGCCGAGATGCCCTCCCCCTGCAGACGCGTCACGAGCTGGGCGGCCGTCGAAATCACCTCACGATCGATGAGTTCGCCGATGCGGTGCTGCCGCTGGGTCTTAGTCATTGTCTTCCTCTTTTATCCAACGAAGTACGCCCAGCATCGCTGAACGACGGTGGAATACTTGGCGCCACACGAGCGAACGTTCACCGTCGAGCACCTCATTGGTGATCTCGTCCCCGCGGTGAGCTGGCAAGCAGTGCAACAGGACCGCGTCGGGCTTGGCGAGCCCCATGAGCGTCTCGTCAATGCGGAACGGGGCGAGCTCTGCCCGACGGCGCGCGGTCTCCCCCTCCAAGCCCATCGAGACCCAGGCGTCGGTGTACACGACATCCGCATCCTTCACGGCGTCGCCCGCCGAGTCGCTCAGGCGAAGTACACCACCACCGACCACCACCGAAGGGTCCTCTTCGCCGCTGCGTGCCAGTTGGTAGCCGTCCGGCGCGCCGACGGTCACGTTCACCCCGAGCCGCAGCAACGCCACCGCCAGTGAACGGGTCACGTTCGTCGCGTCACCCACGTACGCGACTTCGAGACCGGCGAGCTTGGTCACGTCGCCCTCAGAAAAATATTCGGCGATCGTCAGCACGTCCGCGACCGCCTGGGTCGGGTGTGCGACGTCGCTCAGCAGGTTGATCAGCGAAATACGGTCACTCGTGGCGACGCGCATGCGATCAAAGACTCCGTGGTTACGGACGCGAAGCGCACCTATTGCGTACATCTGGGCGAGCGTACGTCCCACGTCCTCCGCAGACTCGCGGGTGTCGAGGCCGATCTCCTCATCGCTGAAGAACGTCGCGAAACCACCGAGTTCGTGCACCGCCGATGAACTCGAGGCTCTGGTACGAAGGCTCGGACGCTCGAAGACGAGCGCCACGCCCTGGCCCTTCAGCGTCTCGTCGTCGAACGGGGAACACGCGAGCTGGTAGATAGTCGCGAGATCCTCATCGGACTGTTGCTCAATGGTCATGAAGTGTCGGCTCACCGCACTACCTCCGTGATCGGAACCGAGGCGTCAAGAGAACTTCGCAGCGCGTGAGGTCGGGTACCGTTACCCATGATCACGCGTCGCGCGCCGGCGTCGAGGGCGTCG
This sequence comes from Acidimicrobiaceae bacterium, assembly GCA_003132165.1. GTDB lineage: Bacteria > Actinomycetota > Acidimicrobiia > Acidimicrobiales > RAAP-2 > RAAP-2. The sequence continues at coordinate 10,531 of PKWW01000024.1, forward strand.
AGGGCGGCCTGCATCTTCGGGCGCATGCCCTCGCGCGCGGCGCCTGAGGCGATGAGGTCGGCGACCTCGCGCGACGTCGCTTCGGCGAGCGAACTCGACGCATCTTCGGGATCGCGCCGCAGTTGGTCGATATCGCTCAACAGCACCAATGCATCAGCGTCGAGCGAACCGGCGAGAGCCCCCGCGGCGGTATCGGCGTTGCAGTTGACCAATTCGCCATTCGCGTCAACCGCGAGCGAACTCACGACCGGACAGAATCCGTTGGCCCACAGCGACGTGATCACTTCGGGATGAACCACGGGTACGGCGCCCGCGCGCAGCCAGGGCTCGCCGAGCGCGGCGGAACGCAACAGGCTCCCATCTGCTCCCGAGACGCCCACACTCGCCAGACCGGCGTGGTTCATGGCGGCGCTGATCAAGATGTTCACGTGCCCGAGGGCCATCGCCACGTACTCCATGGTCTGCGCGTCGGTGATGCGCAGACCCTCGTGAAACCTGCTCTCGACGCCCACGCTGGCGAGGAGCTCGGCGATCTGCGGCCCTCCCCCGTGTACGAGGACAACCTCGGTACCCGCGCGCATCAGATGGCTGATGTCCTCGGCGAGTTCGCGCAGCACGCTCGAACTCGGCGTCAGCGAATCGAGCGCGTGCCCACCCACCTTGACGACGAGCCGGGTCACGGCGTCACGCCGCTCATGGGCAGGCCCATGGTCTCGTCGCGGCCGGTCGCCACGTTCCAGGCTTGTAACGCCTGACCCGCAGCGCCCTTGATCAAGTTGTCGAGCGAACTCATGGCGACGAGCCATCCAGTACGCGGATCGACCCGTGCGCTCACGAAACAGAGATTGCTGCCGACCGGATCCTTCAGCGTCGGCGGCTCGTCGATCACCACGACGCACGGGTCGTTGACGTAGGTCGAGCGCAAGTGGGCTAGCGCGTCGTCAGTCGTGAAGTCCGACCTCGTGACCTTGGCGTAGGCGCTCACGAGCATTCCGCGGCTCGTCGGGACCAGATGCGGAGTGAAGAGCAACTGGGCGCTGATCTCCTGCTGCATCTCAATCGTGTGGCGGTGGTTCAGCAGTCCGTAGGCCTCGGCATTGCCGGCGAGGCGCGAGAAGTGCAGCCGGTCGCTCGTCGCGCGCCCGGCTCCTGAGGCACCGCTCAGGGCGTTCACGATGATGTCGGTGTTCGCAATGAGTCCTTGATCGAGAAATGGTCCGAGCGCCAGCGAACTCGCCGTCGGATAGCAACCGGGCACTGCGATCAGCGTGGCGCCGACGAGTTGCGTCCGGTGACGCTCGACGAGACCGTAGACCGAGTGCGCGAGTAGCTGCGGGGCCGTGTGCACGTCGCCGTACCAGTCGGCGTAGTGCTGAGGGTCTTTCAACCGGAAGTCAGCGCCGAGATCGACGACCTGGATACCGCGTTCGAGAAGTGAAGGCACCAGTTTCTGGCTGTGACCGTGCGGCAGGGCGAGAAATGCGACGTCGATGTCCGCGCCCGCGATATCACCGGTGGGTGCGTAGATCATCAACGGATAGAGACCAGCCAGTGCGGGCGCGTGTTCAGCGACGCGCCTGCCGGCGTTCGAGTCACCCGTCGCGATCACCACATCGAGGTCGTCGTGGGACGCGCAGAGCCGTAGAACCTCTAGACCCGCATAACCAGTTGCACCAATGATGCCGACACGCATAATGCCATTTTATGCACACAAGAGCACAAAAATGCAAAAGAAAACCCCGCACGGATAGGATTGGCCCATGTCGCGTCGTGGGTGGGTCCTTTTTGCCGGAATGGCAGTGATCTGGGGCATCCCTTACCTACTCATCAGGATTGCCGTTCGCCAACTAGACCCCGGGGTACTCGTGCTCGGACGCACGGGACCGGTGGGTCTTCTCCTTATGCCACTCGTTGTATGGCGGGGGCAGTTCTCTCTCTTGGTGAAGAATTTCAAGTGGATTGCAATCTTTGGCGTCGTCGAATTCGGCATCCCCTGGTTCCTCATGGCCACCGCCGAGAAGCACGTGACGAGTTCGCTCACCAGTTTGCTGATCTGCGCCGTGCCCATCTTTTCAGTGATCGGCCAACGGATTCGTCGCACCGATTCCCACATCTCGACCAAACGCTACGTGGGACTCGCCATTGGTGCCGTGGGCGTCGCGCTGCTCGTGGGACTGGATCTGAAGGGTGGTTCGATCACCTGGATCGGGTTCATGATGGTGGTGTGTCTGGGCTACACGCTCGGTCCGATCATCCTCGCCACCAAACTCACCCACGTGCCGGGCCCCGTCGTGGTCGCCGGGGCCGCGTCCGTCGTCGCTCTCTCCTGGATTCCGTGGAGTGTCGTCCATTGGCCCGTGCATTTGAGTACCGAGACAATGACGTGCGTCGCGATCCTCTCGATCGTCTGCACGGCCGGCGCGTTCCTCACCTTCTTCGAACTGATCAAGGAAGTCGGCTCGACGAGAGCGTCGGTCGTACCCTACGTCAACACGGCACTCGCAGTGGTGCTCGGTATCGTCGTACTTCACGAGCCGCTGACGATCGGCATCATCGTCGGGTTCCCGATCGTCCTTATCGGATCGATCTTTGCCACGGGCTCTCGCGCACCCCAGAGCGAGCTAGACGAGGTACTCAGCGCTGACGCGAACCTCGTCGTCAACGAGTAACCAGAGTTTTCCGGACGTCGTGACGAGACTCACGTCGTGACCGCCTTCGACGGGGCCGTGGTGGATTACCTCGACGGACGACACCGGCACGTCGACAATCTCAGTGACGGCTTGCCAGACTGCGGCGTTGTTGACGTGGCCTACGACGTCGAGGTCAGCACGGCGAAGGGGCCACGAGCGTCGCTGCGCATCCACGGGTGGCGAACTCGACGACACCCGTCCCGAGACCTTTCGACCCTGCACGGCCTCGCCGTACACCTCATGAAACGAGGGCTGCACTCGAACAGGGTGGCCGGACCGGTCGACGGGCACCCATAATGCGGCGGTTTCGATCAACACCCTGTCGCCCAGCGATATGTTGGTCCGTCGCTCGGCCCACGCGGCGCCGACACCGCCGCACCACGTGGTGAGCGTCAGCGAATCCTTCAATGTCGGCCAGTAACCGTCGGTGCCGACTCGAAGCACCGTCCTTCGAACGACCCACGTCTCATCGCTTACGATGCCGGTATCGTCCCAGTCGTCGGTCGCCACATCCTGCAAGTAGCGAGCCACGCCATCGAGACGAAGCAGTCCGCGCGTATCGGTGTCGCTCAGACGCACGGAGAAGTCAGTTGAGAAACTGCGTCCCCGCGTCGAAGGAGCGACAAACTCGATCACTAACGAAGCACCGCCCCGAGTGCGGTGCCGGTGGCGATGAGCAGGGCTCGGGCTTCGGCGACCTCCCCCTCGCTCAGCGTCCGTTCTTCGGAACTGAAACGGACACTGTAGGCCAGGCTCCTCGTATCCTGGGGGAGGCTGGCATCGTGATAGACGTCGAACAGGTCGACGCTCTCGACCAATTCAGACGCCTCGCGCAGTGCGAAGCCCAGGTCCTGGGCGTGCACGCTCGTCGGCGTGACAAAGGCGAGATCCACGACCGCGCTCGGGTAGCGGCTGGGTACGCGGACGAACTGGCTGCGTCGAGTAGCTCTCTGCGCGTCGGCCACGACTTCGAAGTCCAGGTCGATGATTCCGAGACGACGCGAACCCGCGAGGGGTGCCACTTGCTCAACGAGAGCGTTGTCGACCTCACCCACGTAGCCGAGTGATGCACCCGTTGCGCGGTCGATGAGTTCGGCGGTGCGCGTCGGATGGAAGAGCTTTGAGGGCGCCTCGGCGTTGCGAACGACGACGTCGGCGAGGCCAATGCGTCCGCAGAGTACCGACCAGAACGCGACCGCAGTGACGGCACTGTCGGTCGGTCGGCCGAAGAGGACAGTCAGTCGCTCATTCTCGACCGGGAGTTTGAGTTCCAGCGCTCCCCCGACGCCGCCTCTGGTGAACCTTGGCGACTGCGTCGTGACGGGGTGCGCGAACACGGTGCCGATCTCGCCGAGCAACACATCGCCGACGCCGCGTTCAACGTTCTTCGCCCACGCCTTCACCAATCCCGTGATCATTGTCGCTCGTAGGACTGACTCATCCGACGCCAATGGATTCGTGACGCGCACTCGCTCCATGGCAGGGTGCGCGAGATCGAAGTCGGCGTCACTGCCGAGTGTCGGGGTCCACGCCTCGAGAACTCCGAGGTCGACAATAACGTCGCGCACGTGCCGGCGAAGTTTCTGGCGATCGCTGAGACCGCCCGGTTCGGGCCACGAAGGGGTACGGCGCGGCAAGCGGCGGTAACTGTGCAGCCGGGCCAATTCTTCGATGACGTCGGCGCGCCCGGCGGCACCACTTCGAATGTCGAGGCGCGAGGACGGAGGGATAACGAAGATACTGCCACTACCAAACGTGACCTTGAACCCGAGTCCTTGGAGTATTCGAGCCACTTCTTCATTGCTCAGGGCCACGCCGAGTGCTCGTTCGATGTCGCCGCTTCGCAGTTCCACGGTTGGAATTTCCGGGGTGGTGCCCCGGACGTCCAGCGGCTCCGAGAGCCATTCGAGTTCGGGCACACTTTCGCGAAGCACTTGTACGAAGCGGGCGGCCGCGCGCAGAGCTAGTTGCGGGTCGACGCCGCGTTCGAAGCGGTTCGACGCCTCACTTCTCAGGCCGTGGCGCTTCGAACTGCGAGCAACGGTCATGGGATCGAAGAAAGCCGCTTCGAGCAGCACGTCGGTCGTCGACTCACTGATCTCGCTCGATGCACCGCCCATAATGCCCGCCAGACCGAGCACGTGGTCGTCACCGTCGACGATGACACAATCCTCACCCGTATCACCGAGGCCCCTACCGGCTTTGGCGAGTTCACGTTCGACGCCATCGAGCGTCACGAGCACCTCGCCGGCGCGCGCCCGGCGCGCGCAGAGGGTTCGCCCGGCGACGAAGGCGGCGTCGTAGGGGTGCGTTGGCTGACCCAGCTCCAGCATCACCAGATTCGAGGCGTCCACCACATTCGAAATCGGTCGCATGCCGGCACTCTGCAGCCGTTGGACCACCCACGCGGGGGAAGGGCCCACCTTCACACCACGTAGCACCGACACTGTAAGTCGGCCACAGAGATCCGGTGACTCGATGCGCGCGTCGGCGAACGAGGCGCTGGTTTCGGCGCCGTTGGGTTGGGCGAGTTGGGGCGCGGCGAGTGTGTGATTGAGCCGAGTCGCCAGATCCCGAGCGACGCCCCCGACCGACCACGCGTCGGGACGATTTCCCTCGACCGAGATGTCAAAGATCACGTCAGGCTTGATCGACAATGCGTCCAGGAGTCTTTCTCCGACAACGGGCGTCGTTAACTGGTCCAGGATCATGAGACCCTCATGGTCATCGCTCAGGCAAAGCTCGCGTGCCGAGCAGAGCATCCCATTCGAAGTAACCCCGCGCATCTTACGTTCGGCGATCTCGAAGCCCCCAGGCAAGACCGCCCCGATGGGCGCCAATGGCACGTGGTCCCCCACCGCGAAATTGGTGGCACCGCACACGATCTCCAGGGGGCCGTTGCCGGCGTCGACGGTCACCAGACGTACCCGGTCGGCTCCCTCGATTGCTCGAATCCCGTCGATCCGCGCGACGACGACGTCACCGAGTCCCTCGCCTACGACGTCTATACCCTCGACGACCAAGCCGAGGTCGTCCAGGATTGCGCGTAACTCATCGGTCGATTCCGTAAGCTCCACGAAGTCGCGAAGCCACGATAGGGAGATCTTCACGAAAACTGCCTTAGAAATCGGACATCGTTCTCAATGAGGGCCCGCATGTCGGCGATCTGGTGACGCATCTGAGCGCAGCGATCGATACCGAAGCCGAACGCGAAACCGCTCCACTCGTCACCGTCGATACCAACGGCCTCGAGCACCGCCGGGTCGAGCATGCCGCAGCCCCCCAGTTCTATCCATCCGGTGTTCGAACACGTGCGACATCCCTCGCCGCGACAAATCGTGCAGGTCACCTCGAATTCCGCGGAGGGCTCGGTGAACGGGAAGTATGCCGGACGCAACCGTGACTCGACGTCGGGACCGAAGTAGGCCCGGGTGAACGTCTCGATCACGCCCGCGAGGTCTGCGAACGTGATGCCTCGGTCCACGACCAGACCCTCGATCTGATGAAACGTCGCGAGGTGACGAGCGTCAGGAGTATCGCGCCGGTAGCAGCGCCCCGGCATGACGGAGTGGACCGGCAACGCATTGGTCGCGACCGCGTTTTCCATCAGGTGGATCTGCGTCGGCGAAGTGTGGGTGCGTAGTACCACGGTCTCGGGCTCGCCTAACTCCACATAAAAGGTGTCCCACAATCCTCGCGCGGGGTGCGCGGGTGGAATGTTGAGCGCCTCGAAGTTATACCAGTCGCTTTCGACCTCGGGGCCATCGGACACCGTGAAACCCATGGCGACGAACACGTCCTCCAGCTGACGTTGCGTCGAGGCGACCAGACTGGAGTGGCCTACACCGATTGGCACGCTGACAGCGCCCACGACAACGTCGCCCAGGTCGAGTCGATCCGCCTCGAGCGCCTGAGCTCTCGCCGCGCGAGCGAGTTCATGGCGCCGCGCTTCCAGAGCAGTTTCGACGGTCCGGCGAGCCCCTTGCAACTGCGCACCAGCGTCGCGCCGGGCCTCGGGCTCGAGAGCCCCGAGTGACTTCTGCAGTGTCGAAAGGATCGATCGCTTCCCTACGACGAAGGGCTCTGCATCGCGCAGGGCATCCAGGCTTTCGAAGGCCGCGATCGTGGCGAGGAGTTCGTCAGTCTGTTCGGCGAGTTGTGCGAGGGGTGAGGTGGTCATGACTCTTCAAGGCTACGGGCTGGTGACGATGTGTTCGCGTCTTCGCGCTGGTAGAGGGCTTCGAACGCAATCAGCGAAGCGGCGATGGCGGCGTTCAGCGATTCGCTGCGGCCCGCCATGGGTATCGTGACCGTTGATGAGCACATTGAGATCGACTGCGCATCGAGTCCGCTCGCCTCGTTGCCAATGACCACCGCTGCCGCCTGAGTGAAATCGACGGTTCGATAACTGCGGGCACCACGGACTACCGTCGCCAAGGTCTGCACCCCCGCGGCAGTGAAATGGCCGAGTGTCTCTTCGAGTGACGCGACCGCAATAGGAATGTGAAAGATGGATCCCGCGGTTGCTCGAAGGGTCTTGGGGTTGAACGGGTCCACCGACTGGCCGGTCAGAATCACTGCAGTCGCTCCCGCCGCGTCGGCGGAGCGAATGATGGTCCCGGCATTACCCGGATCGCGGACTTCGTGCAGAACCAGTGTCAGCCCGGTTGGCGCAATCTCTTCGACGCGCACCGTACGAAAACGCACCGAAGCGAGCAGCGGCTGGGGCGTCTGGGCATCAGCAATCTTCTCGAGCACGCCTTTGGCGAGGCTGAAGACTCGAACACCTGCGCCTTCGGCCTGCTCAAGCACGCCCGCCACGATGGGCGCTGACGCGGATGATTCATCGACGTACAGCGCCTCAAACTCGACGCCCGCTGCCAACGCCGATTGAATCAGGTCCGGTCCCTCAAGGACACAGACTCCTTCGCTCCAACGGAGCGAGCGTTTCTGAATGAGGCGTCGGAGCCGACGCACTCGCTGGTGTGACGACCCCAACGCCTCGATCAGAACGACCTACTTCGTTAGCGCGGCGTTGGCCTGGGCGACAATTGCCGCGAAGGCGGCGCTGTCGTTCACGGCCAAGTCCGCCAACATGCGACGGTCCACTTCGATGCCCGCGGCACTAAGCCCGGCGATGAAGCGGCTGTAACTGAGACCGTGGGCCCTGGTGCCCGCGTTGATGCGCTGGATCCATAGTCGGCGCATCTCGCCCTTGCGTGCGCGACGGTCGCGAAACGCGTACACGCCCGCGTGCTGCACGGCCTGATTCGCGGCGCGGAAGGTACGGCTGCGGTCACCGTAGTAACCCTTCGCCTCCTCCAGAATCGCCTTGTGGTGCTTCTTGGCGTTAACCGCCCTCTTTACACGTGCCATATCGGTTCCTCTTTCCTATTCGTTCTTTACAGACCCATCAATTTCTTGATCTTCTTCTCGATGCCGGGCGAAATGTCAGTCTCGCGACCCAGTCGGCGCGAGCGCACCGATGACTTCTTCTCCATGATGTGACCACGGAAGGCCTTGCGGCGACGGAGCTTCCCACTGCCCGTGACCTTGATGCGCTTCTTCGCGCCACTGTCCGTCTTCATCTTTGGCATATCAACTCTCCTCTAGCGATACTTCGGCCGAAACACTCGGCACGACTTCTTCATTCGTTACTTCCTTCGAACCTTCGGCGACCTTGGGCTTGGCCTTCTTCTCGGGTCCCAGTACCATGATCATGTTTCGTCCGTCCAACTTCGCTGCGGACTCGACCTTGGCGATGTCAGTCAGCTTCTCGACAATTCGGTCGAGAATCTTCTTGCCCAACTCGGGGTGTGCCGATTCTCGTCCGCGGAACATGATCGTGATCTTTACCTTGTGACCTTCGTTCAAGAACTTTTCGACAAGGCGGGTCTTCGTGTCGAAGTCACCGGGACCAATCTTTGGCCGGTACTTCATCTCTTTGACACCGACGTTTTGAGTCTTGCGACGCGATTCCTTGGCTTTTTGGGCCTCATCGAACTTGAACTTTCCGTAGTCCATGATGCGACACACCGGTGGCTGCGCGGTCGGCGCGATTTCCACGAGGTCGAGATCAAGACTGCGGGCCAGCGCCAATGCTTCACGAGTCGACGTGACGCCACGCTGATTACCTTCATTGTCAATCAAGCGGACGGTGTCGACGCGGATGCGTTCATTGACACGGTGGTCTCCAGGCACTGTTGCGATAACTCACTCCTTGCTCTACGCGACGCCAAGATGGCGTCGCCACGGCAAGCGGGGCGCAAAACTCCTGGGAACCCGACGCACTTGAGTGGTTAGGTGGACGTTGGCAATGCCAACCTCACTTGCTGTGAACTGCTTCAAAAGGTTAGCAGAGGCTTCGAGCAGAGTGAAACCCAAGGCCTTAGGGACTATTTGACCGGAAAACCGTAATTCTTTAGCCGTCCTCTCCGGCATTTCCATCCCTGTCCCGACCACCCAACGCTCGTACGGGCTTGACGAAACCGTGCTGGCCTTAACCTGGATCCACCGTCGG
>PKWW01000056.1 GCA_003132165.1 Acidimicrobiaceae bacterium
CAAGAACGTCCATCCTGGTGCCATCGCGGCCGCGGAGCGCGCGGGGTTCGACCTTCGAGCGACGACACCTCGCAGCCTTGACGACGTGGAGGTCCTGCCGCCAGTCGTGATCACGGTGTGCGACCAAGCCCATGAAGAGATCGGTTCAGAAAGAGGGTGGTCGCACTGGTCGATTCCTGACCCAGTAGCGCGAGGCACGAAGAGTGCCTTCGACGCAGCGGTCGTCGAAATTCGCGAACGCATCCACGCAGTCGTCGGTTGAACCGCCAATGAATAAGGAGCACTATGAGTACCGAGCAACCTGAAATCCTCTTCCTCTGCGTGCACAACGCCGGAAGATCCCAGATGGCTGCGGCGTTCGCGCGTGAGATTGGCCGAGACCGTATCAAGGTGTACTCGGCCGGTTCGGTGCCGGGGGAGCACCTCAACCCCGCGGTCGTCGAGGTGATGCGTGAGAAGGGCATCGACATCACGGACGAGCGGCCGCAGAAGTTGACCGACGAGATGGCCCTGAGCGCCGACGTGGTGGTCACAATGGGCTGCGGCGATGCCTGTCCGGTCTACCCGGGAAAGCGCTACGTCGATTGGGAGCTCATCGATCCGGCCGGCAAGCAGCTCGAGGACGTCCGGCCAATTCGCGATGACGTTGAGCGGCGTGTCACAACGCTCATCGACGAACTGCTCGCCGTGAAGAACTGACGGGAGAGAAACCGTGTCCGACAACCGCCTCATTGATGAACTTGCGCCGAGCGACCAACGTCCGCTCCGTCCCGCACTGACGAATCTACTCAAAGAGTTTCACGGCACCTTCGACGACGAGACCATCGAACACTTTCTGGTCGACTCCTACGACCGACTCGCCGCCAATTCGAAATCGAGGAACTTCTTGAGCGTTCTCTCGGAGCGATTCGCACGTGAACGCCTTGTGGCGATGACCAGAGTCGAAGCAGTGGCGAAGGGCAAGCCGGGCGTTCTGTTTCTCTGCGTGCATAACGCTGGCCGTTCGCAAATGGCTGCAGGTTGGCTACGGAGCATCGCGGGTGATCGCGTCGAGGTCTTCACCGGTGGCTCGGAGCCAGCGGCCGCGCTGAACCCGGTGGTGGTCGAAGCCATGGCCGAAGCCGGCGTCGACATTCATGAGGAATTCCCCAAGCCTTGGACCGACGAAGTGGTGCGGGCGGTGGACGTTGTCATTGCGATGGGCTGCGGTGATGTCTGTCCCGTCTACCCCGGAAAGAGCTACGTCGACTGGGAGTTGAATGACCCCGAAGGCATGAGTCTTGAGGGCGTCCGTCAGGTCCGAGATGAACTGAGGAATCGGGTGCAGAGTTTGGCGCACGAATTATTGTCGCCAACGTCCGGTGGTTTCAACGGGTGAGCGCAACACTTGGTGAGTGTGGATCGCAAAAGTTGATCGGCACCGTCAAGAACTTGATCGCCTATGCGGGGCAGGATTGACGATGGCGCTGGTGTGAAGGTGGCCCTTCACCATGAACGCGGCATTAATGCGCGGTGCCCGAGTGGGTGGTCCGGCGGATGATCTCGTCCTTCATAGTAGGTGTGAGGTCATTGAAGTACGCCGAATAGCCGGAGATGCGCACCAGGAGGTTCGGATGCCTTGACGGGTCGTCGCGAGCTTCGATCAGCATCGCGGGATCGAGGATGTTGGTCTGGACTTGCGTCCCGCCGCCCCGGAAGTACGTTCGAACCAGCGAACTGAGGATGCGGCGACCGTTGGCGCCTCGCAGGGTTACTTGGTCGAACAGCATGTTGAGGTTCACTCCATTCGACAGTGATCTTGTGTCGACCCGGTTGACGGAATTGAACACCGCGGTCGGACCCTCGCAGTCCATTCCGTTCTCCGGAGACAGCCCCGAGGCGAAGCAGGCCGACGCCGGTCGTCCGCTCGGCAACGCTCCGGTCACGCTCCCGAAGTGCGCGTGGGTCGTCATCGAGTACACGCCCGCGACGTACGGTCCGCCCCGGCTGCTGCGGTAGCGGGCCAGTTCGGTGCTGAAGCGTTCGAGCACGTAGGCGGTGTAGCCATCGACCCACGGGTCGTCGTTGCCGAACTTGCCCAGACTTCGCAGGTAGGCCGACAGATCCCGATCGGCGAGGTTCGTCTTGAGCGACGCGACCAAGTGCGGAAGCGTCACGCGTCGGTCGACGAACACTGAGCGTTCGATCGCAACGAGACTGTCGCCGGTATCGGCGGGCCCCACACACTGGATCCCTGAACTGTTGTATCGCGCACCTCCCGCAGTGCTGCACGTCCCGCGCTCGAGGCACCCGCTCAGCAGCATGCTGGTCATCAGCGTCGGGTGGAAGCGCTTGTTGGCGATCTCCACGGCGTGCAGGTCGCCGACCATGCGCGCGACCATGTGTTCCAGCTGGCGCTCAAAGGCCGCGACGACGTCCTGCATGGTCCGCATCGTGGTCACCGGCGGCGTCCGGGCGCCGGTGCGCCACCTGCTCGAGAAACGGCGACCTTCATTGAGCGCGAGCTCCAAAATGATCGGCAGGTTGAAGAGGGCGGCGTCCGTGGATCCGAACGTCAATCCGGGGGCGACGGGCTCGACGCAGCCGCAAATCGCGAAGCCCA
>PKWW01000003.1 GCA_003132165.1 Acidimicrobiaceae bacterium
TCATCGATGGAGTATCGACCAAGTTCGCCGACTCCGGTGAAGCGGTGCGCCGCGGCATCGGCATGGTCCACCAGCACTTCATGCTCGTGCCGGTCTTCTCGGTCGCGGAGAACGTGGTGCTCGGTTTCGAACCCACGAAGTCGCTCAACCGCGTTGACTACAAGAAGGCCACCGAGGACATCCGTCGGGTCTCGAAGGAATTCAACCTCGAGGTCGACCCCGACGCCATCGTCGAGAACCTCTCCGTCGGTCTCCAGCAGCGTGTCGAGATCCTGAAGGCCCTCAGCCACGACGCCGAACTCCTGATTCTCGATGAGCCGACAGCCGTGCTCACCCCCCAAGAGATCGACGCCCTGATGGCGATCATGCGCTCGCTCGCCGCCGCGGGCAAGTCGATCCTCTTCATCACCCACAAACTGAAGGAAGTCAAAGCCGTCGCCGACATCATCACGATCATCCGCCAGGGCAAAGTGGTCGGCACCGCGTCGCCCAGCGACTCCGAAGGCGAACTCGCTTCCATGATGGTCGGCCGTGACGTCAATCTCACCGTCGAGAAGTCTGCATTCGAGCCGGGCAAGGACGTGTTCGAGGTTCGTGACCTCGTGGTGCGTGACGACCGCGGATTGATCGCCGTGAACGGCGTCACGCTGAGCGTTCGTGCCGGCGAGATCATGGCGCTCGCCGGCGTACAGGGCAACGGCCAGACCGAGTTGGTCGAAGCGATCGCTGGCATGCGCAAGGTGGAGTCCGGTTCGATAGTCCTCAACGGCAAGGACATCACGAACGTGTCGCCGCGAAAGGCGTTGGACGCTGGGCTCGGTCACATCCCCGAGGACCGTCAACGTGACGGCCTCGTCATGTCGATGACGGTCGCGGACAATCTCGTGCTCAACACCCCGCGCAGCGCGCCGTTCGCCAAGCGCGGAACCCGCAACCTCACTGCGGTGAATCAGAACGCCGAGCGACTCGTGAAGGAATTCGACATCCGCACCACGTCGATCTTCGAGCCCGTGAGTTCACTCTCGGGAGGTAACCAGCAAAAGGTAATCGTCGCGCGCGAGCTCTCACGAGCAATCGAATTCCTCATGGCATCTCAACCCACCCGTGGACTCGACGTCGGGTCCATTGAATACGTGCACCGCCAAATCGTGAATCACCGCAACCAGGGCAACGGGGCGCTCATTGTCTCGTCCGAACTCGATGAGGTGCTGGCACTCGGAGACCGCATCGCGGTCATGTACGCGGGAAAGATCAGTGGCATCGTCGATCCTTCGACCAGTCGAGAGGAGATCGGTCTGCTCATGACCGGCACCAGCCTCGAGGAGGGTGCGAGTGTCTGACGTCGCCACTTCGACCATCGAATCCACCGCCAAGCATTCCCTGTGGGCCCGCTACACCTCCAAGAGCCCTATGGTCGTCACGCTCTTCGCACTGATCCTCGGCCTCATCGTCGGCGCGATCATCATCACGACGACGACCCCGGTCGTGCTCGACGCCTGGCGTGGGATCTTCCACAGCTGGAGCGCACCGGGTCACGCGCTGAAGGTCACCTTCGACAATGTCGGTTCGGCGTACCGGACGATGTTCACCGGATCGATTATCGACCCCCAGGGCTTCTGGCACTCTCTCACGACCGGCAAGGGCTGGGACAACACGTTGACCCCGATCTCGGAGACACTCACGTACGCGACGCCACTGATGATCGCGAGCATGGGTGTCGGCATCGCATTCCAGACCGGCATCTTCAACATCGGCGCCAATGGTCAAGCGGTCCTCGGCGGTATCGCGGGTGCCGTCGTCGGATCGATGATCCACATGCCCACCGTGCTGCACCTACCGCTCACCCTTCTCGCGGGAATCGTCGGCGGCGTTGTCGCCGGTTCGATACCGGGACTCTTGAAGGCGTACACCGGAGCCCACGAAGTCATCGTCACGATCATGCTCAACTACGTGATCTACGCGTTCCTGCTTTTCACTGTGCTGTCGACGCCCTTCCAATTGCCGGGGCAGCAGAATGACATCTCGCGCAACATCGATCCGTCAGCCCAGTTGGCGCCCATCTTCGGTACGGCGTCGGGGCTGCGTGTCAGTTACGGTATCTTCGTCGCCGCTGCGGTCATCGTCTTCGCCTGGTGGTTCCTCGACAAGTCTTCACTCGGTTTCGACTTCCGGGTCACCGGCGCCAACCCGACCGCGGCGAAGGCCTCGGGCATCAACGCCAAGCTGGTCATCGTGCTCGTGTTCGTGATCTCGGGCGGCATGGCGGGTCTCGCGGGCATCGTACAGGCAGCGAGCACCACCCACTTCGTCGACGGAGGCTTCCTCATTGGTAATGCCGGTATTGGCTTTACCGCGATCACGGTCGCGCTGCTCGGCCGCAATCGGCCAATGGGCATCGTCTGGTCCTCGCTGCTCTTCGCCGCACTCGGCGTTGGTGGACGGGCCATGCAGGCATCAACCGGTATCCCGCTCGACCTCGCGACGATGATCCAGTCGGCCGTCGTGCTCTTCGTGGCGACGCCGGTCCTCGTCAAGGAGATCTTCCGCCTGCGCAGCACACCCACCAACGCCGTGCAACTGGCAACGAAGGGCTGGAGCTCATGAGCCTCGTCGGCACTGCTCCCTCCGAGATCAACGTGAAGGCCCCGAGCCGCCGCGCGCGAATCATTGGGATCATCATCGCGCTGCTCGGTCTCGTCGTGGCGCTCGCCTTCGGTCTCGGGAGCGTCGCCGGCGCCCATTCATCGCTGACCTTCACGCCGGTGAACCTCGTGAATGCACCTTGGCACGTCGGTGCAGTCACCCTGCTGACGCGCTGGGCAAACATTGTGCTGGGCCTCGCAATCGTCGCGATCGGGCTCGACGCGATCGTCCGTCGCGTCGAGCGGGGCCTGATGCTTCGATTCGGCGTCGCCGCGATCCTCTTCTTCATCGCGCTGCTCTTGTGGGCGGCGCGCGCACCCGGGCCGTCACAGATCTCGTTCGTGAACATCACGGCCGTCCTGATCGGTACCGCCGGCGGCGCGATGGTGCTGGTCTACGGATCGCTGTCGGGCGTCATGTGCGAGCGCGCCGGCGTCGTCAACATCGCCATCAACGGCCAGTTCATCGGGGGGGCGTTCATCGGTGCGGTGGTCGAGTCGACCACGCACGACCTGTTCCTCGCCGCCCTGGCCGGCGCGTTGGTGGGCGCGTTGATCGGCCTCCTACTGGCATTCCTCTCGATTCGATACTTGTCGGACCAGATCATCGTCGGCGTAGTCATCGTCACCATGCTCGCGAGCCTCGCCTCGTACCTGAACCTGCAGATTCTCACCCCGTACCCGAACCTGAACACCGGCGGTCTGGCCTCGGCGATCGCCATTCCCGTGCTGTCCAAGATTCCCGTGCTGGGGCCCGTCTTCTTCAACCAGAACGCCTTCTTCTACGGCATGATCGTGCTCGTCGCGCTCGTGAGTTTCGCATTGTTCAAGACCCGTTACGGTCTGCACGTTCGCGCCGTCGGCGAACACCCCCAGGCGGCGGCGACCGTCGGCATCAACGTGCAGCGGGTGCGCTACGTCAACGTGGTCCTCGGTGGCGCGATCGCCGGCATCGGCGGCGTGGCCCTCGTCACCGCGCAGGGGAACTTCCAGCCAGGTATCGACTCGGGCTTCGGTTACATCGCGCTCGCCGCGATGATCTTCGGACGCTGGCGCCCCTCGGGCGCGGTGGTGGCGTCGGTGCTCTTCGGGTTCTCGGTCTACATTGCCTACGCGCTGAAGTCGATCTACCAGTTGCCCATCTCGTCCGAGATCCTGAACATGTTCCCCTACATCATCACGATCGTGGTGGTCTCAGGACTGGTCGGACGGGTGCGCGCACCCGCGGCGGACGGGATTCCCTACAAACACGACTAACCGCGGGCGCCGAGTCCCCCGACGACCTGCGACGCACTCTTCATGGCGAGTCGCAGGGCCTCCACACAGTCCAGACCATTCAAGCGGGCCGTCAGGTAGGCGCCCGACGCGGCGTCGCCCGCCCCAGTCGTGTCGACGACCTTCACGTGTCGCGACGGCTCCGCCAGTACGGTCGTGGCGTGAATGACGATCGCGCCGAGCTCGCCGCGGGTGATCATCACCTCGGTCGCAATATCGCCCAGCGCGTGGCCCGCCGTCAGCACGTCCGGCTTTCCCGAGAGAGCAAGGGCCTCCTCCTCGTTCGCGAACAACATCGACACTTCGCCGATGGCCCCGAGAAAGTTCTCTGCGCCCAGTTTCGAGAGTGGTCCGACCGAGCAGACGTCGACCGAGGTGGTCGCGCCCCGGTCCCTCGCGACATCAAGAGCCGCGGTCGCGATATCGCGGGTTGCGTCGTCGAGCACGGTATAGCCCGACACGTGAAGGTGGTCAAAATTCGATTTCAGCGCCGCAAGCACCGATCCCATGGCCAACTGTGAGTTCACGCCCCGGTCGGTCATCATGGCTCTTTGACCGTCGCCGGCGACCACGGCGACCACCACCCCGGTATCGCCACTGACCACGCTCAGGTTTGGGGTGACGCCGTTCTCTTCAAGGTCGAGGCGAAATATCTCCCCCGAACTGTCGTCACCCACAACGCCGACGAACGTGACGTCGAGCTCGCGTCCGATCGCGACGGCGATGTTCGCGGCCGAGCCCCCACGGCTGATCCGCACCGATGAGGGCGTGTCACTGGTCGACGCGATTGTCTCCGTGGGACGTACGACCACGTCGAGCATCGCGTCACCAATGATGATGACGCGCGCACTCACAACTTGATCCGCGCGAACTCGGTGGCGATCTCACCCGCCACACGGGCATTCGACACCACGAGGTCCTTGTTCACCTGGACGCTTCGTCCCGCGCTGAAACTTGCGAACTCCGCGAGTAACACCGGCGTAACGTCCTTGCCCGTGACGCCCAGAAGGTTCGCCTTGGCGAGGGCACTCTCGAGTCCGTCGTCATGCACTTGACTGTCGAGTTGCAGGTCTTCGGCGACCGGGTTCGCCACCAAGAAGCCAGTCGCCGAGAAGCGACGGTGCTCGAGGAAGGCGAGCGCCGCCTGGGCCACGTTCTCGAGTGACCAGTCCAGTTCGAAACCACTGTCGCGACGGTAGAAACCAGGGAACTTGTTCGTCTGGAACCCGGCGACCGCCACCCCCAGGGTGTCAAGCCGTTCGAGAGTCGCTCCAATGTCGAGGATCGACTTCACGCCCGAGGCGACCACGAGCATGGACGTGCGCGACATGGCCGTAAGGTCGGCCGACTCGTCGTAACTACGGCCGGCGTCGCGGTGCACTCCGCCGAGGCCACCGGTCGCCATGACGTCGATGCCGACGCGGCTCGCGACCGCGATCGTTCCCGCGACCGTTGTCGCACCGTCGATGCCGGTCGCCAGTGCGAGACCTAGGTCGCGCGCCGAGAGTTTGGCGGCGTTGCGCGAGGGCGACGCCAATTTATCGAGTTGGTCGATAGTCAGTCCCACGATCACGTTGCCGTCGAGGATGCCGATCGTCGCGGGAACCGAGCCCCCGGCTCGCACCGCATCTTCGCACTGCCGGGCGACCTCGAGATTGACCGGCGCGGGCAAGCCCTGCACGACGATCGTCGTCTCGAGCGCGACGATGCCGCGACCTTCGCGCAAGGCCGTTGCGACCTCTTCGTGCAGCACTATCTGGGAATCGAAAGAATTACTCATGCAATGCGAAGTGTAACGTCTTCTACGTGAGTTCTTTGAGCGAGATACCGTGGAATGAACTTCGCGAACGAGCGATTCGCGCCGCCGCAACGTCGTACGCGCCGTACTCGAATGTCCACGTCGGAGCCGCCGGTTACACCACCGACGGACGCTTCGTCGTCGGTGCGAACGTCGAGAACGCGAGCTACGGACTGACGCTCTGCGCGGAGTGTTCGCTCGTGAGCGACCTCATCCGAAACGGTGGTGGACGGCTGTGTGCGGTATCAATCGTCGCCGGGGATACCAAGCCCATCGCGCCGTGCGGACGGTGCCGTCAACTCCTCTTCGAGCACGGCGGCGGTGGACTGCTCGTCGACAACGGACCGGACGCGGCGCCGCGACACCTTCACGAACTCCTCCCCGACGCGTTCGGGCCCGATGACCTTCCAGTTCGAAGCACTAAATGACCGCCTTTTCCGCCGTCGACGTCATTACCATCAAGCGCGACGGCGGTACCTTGAGCAACGACGCGATCACCTGGGTCCTCGAGGCCTACGATCGCGGCGAGGTCGCCGACGAGCAGATGTCGGCGCTGCTAATGGCCATATTCTTCAACGGCCTCGGTCCGCAGGAGTTGCTCACCTGGACCGACCGCATGATCGCCTCGGGTGAACGCCTCGACCTGCACGGGCTCTCGCGTCCGACAGTCGACAAGCACTCGACAGGAGGTGTCGGGGACAAGATCTCGCTGATCCTCGCGCCGCTCGTGGCGTCCTGTGGCGCCGCAGTGCCCCAACTCTCGGGACGAGGTCTCGGTCACACCGGCGGCACGCTTGACAAACTCGAGAGCATCCCAGGATGGCGGGCCTTTCTTACCAATGACGAGATGCGCGACCAACTCGAGAGTGTGGGAGCCGTCATCTGCGCCGCTGGCGCGGGGCTCGCCCCCGTCGACAAGAAGCTCTACGCACTGCGCGACGTCACCGGCACAGTCGAGTCGATCCCTCTGATCTCATCATCGATCATGAGTAAGAAGATCGCCGAGGGCACGCACGCCCTCGTACTCGACGTGAAAGTCGGCCGCGGCGCGTTCATCAAGACCATCGAGCGCGCCCGCGAATTGGCCTCGACCATGGTCGCGCTCGGCACCCAGCACGGCGTTGCGACGGTGGCCCAGCTCACGTCGATGGACCAGCCGCTCGGTCGCGCTGTCGGCAACGCACTCGAAGTTCTCGAATCGGTCGACGTGCTTCAGGGGCGCGGACCCAACGACGTGCGCGAACTCACCATCGGCCTCGCTGAGATCATGCTCGAACTCGTCGGCATCGACGTAGACCCCGCCGCCAAACTCGACGACGGCTCGGCCTACGAGGTCTTCCGCCAGATGATCAAGGCTCAGGACGGCGACCCCGACGCAGAACTTCCGGTCGCCGTACACAAGGACGTCGTACTCGCCTCGCGCGACGGCGTCGTCCAGACCGTGGATGCACTAAAAGTGGGCGTCGCCGCATGGCGACTCGGCGCCGGACGCGCGCGAAAGGAAGACTCCGTCTCGGCGGGCGCGGGCGTGATGTGCCTCGTTCGCGAGGGCGACCGCATCGAGGTCGGTCAACCGCTCTTCGAGCTCTTCGCCGACGACGAGGAGCATTTGACCCGGGGCCGCGACACGATTGGTGATGCGGTCACGGTGGGCGACGAGCCGGCCGCGCAGGAGCGGATCCTCCTCGAAAAGATCACCAAGTAGGAAAAGTCGGGCTTGGCTAATCTTGTGCCATGTCCGGCACCCCGCTTACGAGAGAACTGATTCAAAAGGCCCCCAAAGTCGTGCTGCACGAGCACCTCGACGGCGGACTTCGCCCCGCGACGGTGCTCGAACTCGCGAAGGACATCGCTTACACGGGGCTTCCGACGAGTGACCCCGACGAACTGCGCGAATGGTTCATCGCCGACTCCCCGGGCAGCGACCTGGTGCGTTACCTCGAGGGCTTCTCGCACACGACGGCCGTGATGCAGACCAGGGACCAGCTCGAGCGGGTAGCGAGCGAGAGTGCGCTCGATCTCGCGCGCGACGGCGTCGTCTACGCCGAGATCCGATTCGCTCCCGAGTTGCACACCGGTCGCGGTCTCACCCTCGACGAGATCGTCACTGCGGTGCTCGACGGCTTCGCCCACGGGACCAGGCAGGCGGCGCTTGAAGGCCACACGATCATCGCGCGCGCAATCCTCTCGGCGATGCGCCAGAATAACCGCAGCGAGGAGATCGCCACGCTCGCGGTGCGATTCCGCGACGCGGGCGTCTGCGGCTTCGACATCGCCGGACCCGAGGACGGCTTTCCTCCCACCGAGCACCTCATCGCGTTTCACCTCATCCAGCGTGAGAATTTCCATATGACCATCCACGCTGGCGAGGCGTTCGGGCTGCCTTCGATCTGGGAGGCCGTCCAGTTCTGTGATGCCGAGCGGCTGGGTCACGGCGTGCGCATCGTCGACGACATCACCCAGGTCGGCGACCACTACGAGTTGGGCCGGCTCGCCAACTACATCCGGGATCGCCGCATACCACTCGAAGTATGCCCGACGTCCAATGTCCACACCGGTGCCGCCGCGTCAATTGCCGAGCACCCAATCGAGTTACTTCGACAACTGCGCTTTCGCGTCACGCTCAACACCGATAACCGGCTGATGAGCGGGATCACCATGAGCAGCGAGTTCGAGGCCTGCGCCAATGCCTTCGGGTGGACGCTCGAGGACATGGAGTGGCTGACGTTGAACGCCGCGAAGAGTTCCTTCTTCCAGTTCGACCAGCGTCTGGCGATGATCAACACCGTCATCAAGCCCGGTTACGCCGCGCTGCGCTGACTACAACTTCAAGAGATTCTGTAGGACCTCACGCACTTCGTTCACCTGGGCGACGGCGACGAGACGCTGGATGCTGATCGGCACGCCCGCGAAGGTGGGTGCAGTGATCTCGATGTAGGCCTTGAGCTTCGCCTCGGTCCCCGACGGACGAACGACGACGCGACCCTTCGTGCCCAGACGCAAAAGAACGCCGTCGGTCGCCATGAGGCCATTGCACCCCTTGGACAGATCCACGACCTCGGTCACTTCGGTCTCGCCGAGGGTCGCCGGGGGTGCCTCACGCAACCTCTCGACGGCCGCTCGGATCGACGTCAGGCCGTCAGGACCCTCGGCGCGGATCGACAGCTGTCCTCCCGCGTGCACGCCGAAACGGCCCTCGATCTCGTCGAGACGGTCAAACAAGGTGAGCCCCTGCACGCTCAACTCGTGGGCGAGTCGACAAACCGCGAGCGCGGCGGACATGCCGTCCTTGTCCGCGACCATCGGGTCGACGGCGAAGCCGAGCGCCTCCTCGTACCCGAACCGCAAGACGCCGTCGCCGGCCGCCCGTAAAATCCATTTGAAGCCCGTCAACGTCGCGACGTAGCGCACGTGTGCGTCGTTCGCCATGGCCTCGAGCATCGTCGACGAGACAATGCTGGTGGCGACCACGTCGTCGGGCGAGTCCATCTCGGGTAGCAACGCCGACGCGAGCAGCCAGCCGATCTCGTCGCCGCGCAGCGTGCGCCACTGTTCGTCGTCCTTCGCGGCCACCCCGAGTCGGTCGGCGTCGGGATCGTTCGCGATCACGAGCGTCGACTGCGTCGCTTCAGCGCGCGCGATCGCGAGGTCGAGTGCGCCCGGCTCCTCGGGATTCGGGAACGGCAGCGTCGGAAAGGTCCCGTCGGGCGTGAACTGCTCGTCGACGATCACGACGTTCCGGTAGCCCGCCTCTTCAAACATTGAGATCATGGTCTCGCCACCGACCCCGTGCAGCGGGGTGTAGGCGATCTTGAGGTCACTCCCGCCCTCGACGGCGAAACGCTCCACGAAGTGACTCCGGTACTGCGCAATCGACTCCTCACTTACGAACGTGTGCAGCGGGTTCGACCGGTCCCCGAGCGGTGGCAAGGTGGCGTCGCTCGCGCGGGCTTCGACGATCTCGTCGTTCGGCGCGATGATCTGAGAACCGTCGGGCCCGTAGAGCTTGTAGCCATTGTCCTGGGGCGGGTTGTGACTCGCGGTGATCATGATGCCCGCACCGGCGCCGAAGGCCTTCACGCAATAGGCAACGAGCGGCGTCGGCAACGGCCGAGGCATCTCGAAGACGCGCGCGCCCGCGCCGAGCAGCACCGCGACGACCTCGTCATTGAACGCCTCAGAACCATGACGGGCGTCGCGTCCGACGACCACGCCGCGCGCCGGGTCGATTCCCACGTCGTGCATCCAGGCAACGACACCCTGGGTCGTGCGGCGCACGGTGAAGCGGTTCATTCCCGCGGGACCCGCCATCACCGGACCGCGAAGTCCGGCGGTACCGAAACTGATGGGCGCGGCGAATCTACGAACGAGCTCGTCTTCGTTGCCATCGTTCAACAGTGCGATGAGCGTGACACGGTCGTTCTCATCGGGATCGCCGCCGACCCAGGCGACAACTCGTTGGAACAGTTCTCCGTTCACAGGACCGGAACGAGTCGACCCAGCAGGGTGCCGAGGAAACCCGAGGCCTTCTGGCCCGCTTCGAGGACTTCGAGATGATTGAGGTGCTCTTTGGCGACACCGGCGGCGTGGTTAGATACGAGGCTCAGGCCCAACACTTCGGCACCGAGGTGGCGCGCAGCGATTGCTTCGAGAACAGTCGACATTCCGACGAGGCTCGCGCCCATGGTGCGAGCCATGACGATCTCGGCGGGTGTCTCGTAGTGGGGACCTCGGAATCCCGCGTACACGCCGTCGGTGAGTTCGGGCGCCACGCCACGCGCAATCTCGCGCAGGCGTGCGCTGTACAGGTCCGTCAAGTCCACGAAGCGCGATCCGTAACCCTCGGGCGGGGCGGGGCCTTCCAAGGGTGAGGTCGCCGTGAGGTTGATGTGGTCACGAATGACGACTACCGAGCCAGTCACGACCGCGGGGTCGATACCGCCGCAGGCGTTCGTGAGCACGATCCGACTCGCCCCCGCCGCGATCATGGTTCGAACGGGGTGCACCACGACGTCAACGGGGTTGCCCTCGTAGAGGTGCACCCGGCCCGACACGAGCGCGACGTTCTTGCCGTTCACCTTGAGTGAGAGGATCTGTCCGCTGTGTCCGGCGACGGTGGGCGCGACGAAGCCCGGCAGGTCCGACGTGGAGACCTCGCTCGTGGGCGTCCCGAGCGCGACCGCACCCTCTTTCCAACCCGAGCCGAGGATGATGGCGATGTCGTACGAATCGACGCCGGTGATCTCACGCAACGCGTTCGCGGCGTGGGTACTGGTCTCATAGGGATTTTTCATCACTGTCCAATCGTGTGCCACACGGTAGAGGTCTCGATGAAAGCACGCAGCCGACGAGTCGAGTCGGCCGTGTCGCTCTCGCGCGGACGGTAGACCCGCTTGATGGACTGCGCGGCGGCGATGCTCAACTGATCCGCTTCGTCGCCCTCGACACCAGCAAGATCGATGCCATCGATGTCCTCATGCGTCGCCAACGTGGGTGCCAATTCGGTCGTGAGCCCGGTGACGATGTTGAGCACGCCCGGCGGGAAATCCGAGGTAGCCGTCATCTCGCCCAGCAGCACGGCCGGGGTGGGACGACCTTCGCTCGCGACGACCACGACCGCATTGCCCGCGGCGATCGGTGCGAGCACTTCGTCGACGAAGCCCTCGAGCGACGAGTTCTGTGATGCGATGACGCCCACCACGCCACTGGGCGTGGGCAGCGAGAAGTTGAAAAACGGACCGGCGACCGGATTGGCGCCGCCGAAGACCTGGGCGATCTTGTCGGTCCAGCCGGCGTACCAGACCATCCGGTCAATGGCTCGCGCGACGCTCCGGGCAGCCTGATCGACGCTCAGTCCCTCGGCGAGGGCCACGTGCTCGGCGAGTTCGGCGCGACGCGACTCGGCCATCTCGGCGAGTCGGTAGATCACCTGGCCGCGGTTGTAGGCGGTCGAACCCCACCACTTCGCCTGCGCGGCGCGCGCCGCGACGACGGCGTCACGAAGATCCTTGCGTGAACCCTGGGCGACGTTCGCGAGGAACTCGCCCGTGTGGGTCACCACTTCGTAACTGCGACCCGACTCCGAGCGCGGAAACGCCCCGTTGATCAGCAGCTTGTAGGTCTTTCGGACGTCGAGTCGGTTCTCAGACATTGAGGTACGCCTCCAAACCGTGACGGCCGCCCTCGCGACCGAAGCCGGATTCGCGCATTCCGCCGAACGGACTCGTGGGGTCGAACTTGTTGTAGGTGTTGGCCCAGATCACGCCGGCACGAAGTCGCTGCGCTACCCAGAGGGTGCGGCTCCCCTTCTCGCTCCACACGCCACACGCGAGCCCGTAGTTCGTGTTGTTGGCCTTGGCGACCGCCTCTTCGGGCGTGCGAAAGGTCAGCACCGAGAGCACCGGCCCGAAGATCTCCTCGCGCGCGATGCGATGCGACTGGGCGACGTCGGCGAAGATCGTGGGCGCGAACCAGTAGCCCCTCTCGGGCAGTTCGCACGACGACGAGTAGCGGGTCGCCCCCTCGCTCTCGCCGAACGATGTGAGTTCCTGGATACGCGCTAACTGGGCCGCGGAGTTGATCGCGCCGACGTCGGTGTTCTTGTCCATCGGATCGCCCACCCGGAGTTGCTCCACGCGGCGTACGAGGCGGCGAAGCACCTCGTCGGCCACCGACTCCTGGACCAGGAGGCGCGATCCGGCGCAGCACACGTGGCCCTGGTTGAAGAAGATCCCGTCGATGATCCCTTCGATCATCTCGTCGATCGGAGCGTCCTCGAAGACGATGTTCGCACCCTTGCCGCCCAGTTCGAGCGTGAGTCGCTTCTGACTCGAAGCGACTCGCTGTTGAATCATGCGACCCACGTCGGTCGAACCGGTGAAGGCGATCTTGTCGACGCCAGGATGCTCGACGAGCGCGGCGCCGGTGGCGCCGTCGCCGGTGATGATGTTGACGACGCCCGCGGGAAGTTCGGCCTGCTGGAGAATCTCGCCGAGCAGCAGCGCGGTGAGTGGTGTCGTCTCCGCGGGCTTCAATACACAGGTGTTGCCGGCGGCGAGCGCCGGAGCAAGTTTCCACGCCGCCATGAGCAGCGGAAAGTTCCAGGGGATGATCTGACCGGCGACGCCGATCGGCTGGGGGCTGGCGCCGAAACCGGCGTGGTCCAGCTTGTCAGCCCAGCCGGCGTAGTAAAAGAAATGTGCCGCCGCGAGGGGAATATCGACGTCGCGCGACTCGCGGATCGGCTTGCCATTGTCGAGCGTCTCGACGACCGCGAGCTCGCGAGAACGCTCTTGGATCAGTCGAGCAATGCGAAAGAGGTACTTCGCGCGCTCGGCGCCCGAGGTCTTGGACCACACGGTGTCGTAGGCGTGACGGGCCGCGCCGACCGCCCGGTCGACGTCGGCGTTGCTCGCCTGGGCGACGGTGGCGAGGACCTCTTCAGTCGCCGGATTGAGCGTGACGAACTGATCGTGCTGGGCTGGCTCGCTGAACGAACCATCAATGAAGAGGCCGTAGCTGGACTTGATCCGCGCAATCGATGTCGACTCGG
>PKWW01000044.1 GCA_003132165.1 Acidimicrobiaceae bacterium
AGCACGGTCGTATAGAGGACACCGGCGAGCAACAGACCAATCGTCACGTACGGCAAGTACTTATAGGGTGGCTGTTGACCGGGCTGTAGTGCGCCGTAGACGGGGACCAGCAGGATGAGAAAGCCCACCACCGGGACGACGAAGCGCATCACGAACTTCTTCGGGCCCGCCTGCCGATCGTTCTTGAACCAGTGGACGATGAGCGAGAAGTTGGCCGCCAAGTACATCGTGATGATGCCCAGGATGCCGAGCGTCGTCAAGAAGCCGACAGCGAGACCGGGGTTCGTGAACCACGTCGAAGCCACGCCGATGACGATGCTCGGCGCGACGAAGGCGATTGCCGCTCGTGACGGTGTCTTGTACTTGTCGGAGATTCTGGCCAGCTTCCGGCTCCACAGGCCACTGCGCGCACCGCCAAAGACGACACGGGCGACCTGGGTATTGGCCGCGACGTAGGACGAGGTGACACTGGTCAGGAAGATCCAGACGATCAGCGGCGCGAACACCGACGCGTACTTCGCGGCGGCGGTGTGGAACGGATTGGGGTCGGCGATGATGGCGGCCACGTGCGAGGGACCGAACGCCGTGATCAGCGCCCAGGAGCCGAGCACGTAGATGGTGCCACTCACGAGGACCGTCAGCAAGAGTGCTCGTGGCACGTTCTTCGTCGGGTCCCGGGTCTCCTCGGCCAACGGCGCGGCGGCCTCAAAACCGCCGAAGGACCAGATGGCCCAGCCGAGCGCCAACAGCGTGCTCTTCGAACCTCCGGGCCATTTGAAGGGTGCCGACGTGATGCCCTGGGGACCGCCGTGAATGAGAAAGACGATGCTCATCGCGATCAACAAGAGCGCTTCGAAGACGTACAGGATGTAGGAGAGCTTGACGCCGAACTTCAATCCGACGACGACCGGCACCGTCACGAGCACCCCGTAGAGGATCGTCACGATCTGCGTGAGACCCCAGATGTGCGAATTTCCCAGAAGGTTCGAGACGATGTAGCTACCGACGAAGATGTAGATGCCGCCGAAGGAGATCACGTAGCCCAGGATGGCTATCACGCCGATCGCGGTGGAGGTCTTGGCCCCGATGGTCTTGGCGATATAGGTCAGGAACGATCCCGAACTCGGATAGACCGCCGCGAACTGCGCCAGCGAACTGGCCGTCGCCGCGACGGCCACCATCGCGATGAGGAACATCAGCGGAACTGCCGCCCCCGCCAACGAGGCGATGAGCCCCGTTGAAAAGAACAGGTTGAACGCTGGCGCCACCATTGCCAGGCCCGGGATGAGAACGCCCGCCAGGCCAATTTGGCCTCGGCCGAGCGTCCCCGTTGTGGTATCGCTACTCATTTATTTTCTCCCCCTTCGGAAGTCTTGATGAAACTGATGAACTGCTCATTGAACGGGTCCGGGTGTTCCCAGATGCACCCGTGTCCGCCCTGGGTGGTCCTGAACTCGGAGCCCGGTATCAATTCGTGTAGCGCCTTGGACAGGTGCACCGGTATCAGGATGTCCTCGTCACCGGCCAAGACCAAGGTGGGCATCGTGATCTGGTCGAGCCGGTCGGTCGTGTCGTGGTGACGGATGGAGTGGAGTTGGGCCAAGTAGGCGGGCGTGGGCTGATTCATGTAGGCCATGGCCGTCTCGAACTCAGCGAGTTCGTCCTCACGAGTGGCGAAGAACTCCTGGGTGAAGGCCCAGAGGGTCACGTCGCGCATCACCGCGGGCACGCCCATCACCGGCGCCATTTCGGCCCATAGTGAGAACATGCGCGAGCAGAAGGGCCCCGGTGCCGCGTAGGTGCAGGCCAAGGTGAGGCTGCGCAGGTGGCCCGGGTAGGCGAGCGCGTACTCCTGGGCGATCATGCCGCCCATCGAGACTCCCATCAAGTGGAAGTCAGTGATGCCGAGGTGATCGACAAGGGCCTTGGCGTCTTGGGCGAAGAGGGCCGTCGTGTACGGACCGGCCGGCTTCGAACTCTCGCCGATACCGCGGTTGTCAAAGCGCAGCACCCGGTACCCGGCGGCCAACAGGGCGTCCACCTGGTACACCCAGGTGAGCAGGTCGTCGGCGAGACCATTGATCAGCACGACGGTCTCTGGTCCATCCCCCTCCACCAGGTAGTTGAGGTCGACGTCGTTGACGTGGGCGATTGGCATTATTCCTCCTAGGCGGTTCTTGGTTGTTGACTCTTGCGAGGTCTCTGCGCCGGGCGTCGCTGGTCCGGTGCCGGCTCGTCGTCGACCGTCGAAATGAGTCGCTTGAGGATGGCCTCGGAGAGATGGAAGTGCTTCGCGGCGAGGCTCGCGGCGAGGTCGGCGTCACCCGCGATCACGGCGGCCGCGAGCAGTGGGTGCTGTTGCAGGGCCCTCTTGCGCAGGAGCGGGGAGTAGGGCTCCATCCCGAAGCCCATGCTCACCTCGGCCCGGATTCGGTACGTCAGCGCCTCGAGCATCGGGTTGTGGGTGGCGCGATTGATTGCGAGGTGCAGGTCCCGGTCGGCCACACCCGACGAGTGCCGATCGTTCCCCGCTGCGGCGTAGGCGTCGACCGCGCGCTGGATGTGTTCGATGTCGCTGTCGTCGCGACGCTCGGCGGCGGTACGCGCCACCATCGACTCGACCAATGATCGAAGGTCGAGCAGCTGGTTGATGTGCTGGCGTTCGGGTACGAGCACGCGACGCACGATCGCCTTGGTATCGGCCAACCAGTGAGCCTCGATGAAGGTGCCGCCATTGCGACCACGCTTGATCGAAACGTACCCCGATGCGGCAAGCCGTTGGAGTGCCTCACGTACGACGCCGCGACCGACACTCAGCATCGAGGCCAGCTCACGTTCGGGAGGAAGCCTCTGGCCGGTGACGAACTCGCCGAGGGCGATGGCAGTGACGAAGCGGTCCGCCAAGCGCTCGCCCGCGTTCTGCATGGGTAGTGGCTCCAGTAGTCCTGCGACCACATCAAGGTGATCGGCGAAGTCGCGGTGTTGATCCATCACGAGCCGCCCTGCCCGACGCCCGCATTGAAATAGTTCAGGATGAACCTCGCCAGGGTCGCGGCCCCGGCTTCGATCGAAGCCAACTCGACGCACTCGTCCGAGCCGTGCATGTTCTTCACCACCGGCCCGAAGCAGAGTGCGGGCACCCCTAGTTGGTTGACGTAGTAGCGCGCATCGGTGGTGCTGCCCAGCACCTCGGTCGCAGGAGCCGTTCCGTGCACGTCCTCGTGCGCGGCGACCACAGCCTCGACCAGAGGATGATCGTCGGCGAGGTGATAGGCCTGCGCCTTGAAACCGTGGAGCGACACGTCGAATTCCGGATTGCCCCCGGACTTCAGCACGTTCTCGACGAGGACGCGCACCTCGGCGAGTACCTGCGCGTCGTTCACTTCGTCGGGGTGGCCAACCCTCACCTCGAGTTCGGCGACGGCCGGCACGCTCGAGGGCCATTCACCCAGTCGAATCACCCCGACGTTGACGTTGTAGGGCCGCGCGATCGAGTCGAACGGAGCTCGTGGTTTCTTGTTGTAGATCTCCTCGAGCCGGCCGAAGTCGTCGATCAGCGTCGACACCACCTGGGCCGGCGAGGCGAGACGGTCCGAACTCTCCGCGTGACCGCCACCGAATCGAATCACGATCTTGACCCACGTGATGGCAACACCACCGAGAAGGATCTTGAGGTCGGTGGGCTCGGGCAACACGACCGCGTCAGCGGTGACGCCAGCGCGCACGGCGGCCAGGGTGCCGTTGCCCGTGCACTCCTCCTCGATGACCGAGAGGAACGAGAGGTTCTTTCGACCGGCCGACGCACCGAGACGCCGAAGGGCCCGCAGGGCCAGGACGGCCATCGCGAAGCCACCCTTCATGTCGCCGGCACCGCGACCGTAGAGCCATCCGTCACGGACGACGGCGTCGAATGGATCGCTCGACCACGTGTCGCGGTTCACCGGTACGACGTCAATGTGTCCGTTCAACATCAGCGATCGCCCACCGTCGTGCGGCATCCTGCCCAGTACGTCGAATCGCCCCTCGTACGAGCCCGCGGGAACTCCCGCCAGTTCGTCGTCGCCGATCGACTCGGGTACCGCGAGGCGCTCCACGTCAAAACCCAGTTCAGTAAGTGTCGACTCCACCAGCTCCTGGGCCGCTCGCTCCTCACCCCTCAACGAAGGGTGCGCCACGAGCGACGACAGGAACTCGAAGGCGCGTGGCGCCTCGGCGGACACGGCGTCGCGTAACTCAGCGTTCGAGATCTGAAAATCCCCCATGCGCTCCCCCTCTTAAAAGTTCTAAATTCGGACCATATCACCAAATTCCGCCGAACATCTATCGGTTGATCCGCACCAAATTTGGATAGTGCCTCTTCCTGCTCTCAGACCACGACATCGGATGCTGTCTTGTGGGCAGAGTGTCCGGGCGACATGCGGGTTTTCTTCTCTTGATCCCACGGTGCCGGGATCGAAGCCCGGGCGGCCCCCACTGAATCCCTGATCGGGTCGGACACAAGATCTTCAGCCATCGAAGAGGTCGCCAATTCAGTAGCCATGGACTCCGCGCGAGGTAACGTGACTTGCACGAAATCCTTGTAGAGCAGTTCTCCCATGGCCTTGGCCGCCTTGGCTCTCGGGCTCGGCAGTGGGCGCCTGTAGATGCTCTTGGTGACGCCAGTGAAGGCGTGTCCGTTCACTTTAGTGATTTCAATAATCATCTTCGTGAAAGGGATTCCTCATATACGCTGGAGAATTGACCATGGCCGACTCCTTCCGTGTTAAAAGAATCAGTCACCTCGGCGAGGAGCAAATTCACGGTGCCCTCGCGACAATTCGCGAGGTGCTCGAAGAGATAGACGTGCCAGACGGTACTCCGGCGCTAGCGTCATGAGCTGGGACCAGCGTGAAGGTGACGTGAACCTGAGCGCGAACCGCCTCGCTTGGAACGGTCGTCCTCAGGGCGATGCCAATCGCGCACTGCTCGAGCGCGACGAGGCGGTCTTCTTACGCCAGTCGCTCTCCACTCCGTGCTTGAGTTCAATCGTGAGGGCCGAGGGGTCCTGGCTCGAAGACGCAAATGGACAGCGCTTCCTTGACTTTCACGGCAACTCCGCCCACCACGTGGGCTACGGACATCCAAGAGTTATTGCCGCAATCGAAGATCAGATGCGTACGCTCCCCTTCGCGCCTCGCCGTTTCACCTGCGAACCTGCGGTCACCCTTGCCGAGACACTTTGCAACACGGTGCCAGGGGGGCCATGGAAGGCGCTCTTCGCGCCAGGGGGATCCGAGGCCATCGAGATTGCGCTCAAAATTGCCCGTCTGGCTACCGGTCGATTCAAGACCGTCAGTTTCTGGGACTCCTTTCACGGTGCAGGCTTCGGTGCAAGCTCAGTGGGCGGCGAAGCTCTATTTCGTTCGAACGGGATCGGCCCACTGCTCGTGGGCAGCGAGCACGTCGCCCCCTTTGCTTGTCACCGCTGTCCCTACGGCTTTCCTTCACCGAGCGGTGTCCCTGACCTCGATCGGTGCAAAATGGCCTGCGCGCGGATGATCGAGTACGTGCTTGATCGCGAAGGTGACGTCGCGGCCGTTGTCGCCGAGCCAATCCGTGCGGTTCCCTACCTCCCGCCGCCCGGATTCTGGGAGGAAGTCCGTCGGGCCTGTGACCGGCATGGCACTCTGCTGATTTTCGACGAGATTCCCACCGGCCTCGGCAAGACCGGTCGATTCTGCGCCCACGAGCACACTGGCGTGACACCGGACATACTGGTGCTCGGCAAGGCCCTCGGCGGAGCGGTGCTGCCGATCGCCGCGGTGCTCGCTAAAGCCGAACTCGACGTCATGGGTGACAAATCCATCGGGCACTATACCCACGAGAAAAATCCCGTTCTCGCCAGGGCCGCACTGGCGACGCTTGACGTCATCAAGGATGAGCAGCTCGTCCAGCGCGCGCAAGAATTGGGGGCGTACGCCGTCACTCGCCTGGAAGAAATGGCCGCCACAATCAAAATGATCGGGAATGTGCGCGGCGCGGGGTTGCTGATAGGCGTAGACCTCTCAACGCCCGGCGGTGATCCGGCAACCGACGCAGCCGATCGTGTACTGTACGCCGCGCTCGCACGTGGCCTGATTTTCAAGGTCACCATGGGCAGTGTGCTCACACTGTCGCCACCACTCAACATCACGTTGGAGGATTTGGATCTCGGACTCAGCTTCTTGGAGGACTGCCTCCGTGAGGAGTCAACGAACTTCGAAAATAGCAACGACGTCACATAGAAAACACCGACACGTGGTCAATGTCAAGTCATCACACGGATGGGTCCGGAAATCGGCGCTGCTGGCTGCGCCCACCTCGAGCAGAAGCCGCGATCTCGCACTTGTAAATCGAGTTCCACGTCTGTTGGTCTGTAGTCGATATGCAGAAATCAGGGATGACGTATGCCAAAGTCCATCAAAAGCCGCGCAATATTTGTAAGTACTAGGTGATGACTTCAGATTGGCCGACCTCGAAGTCGGGTTCATCGAAGACCTCGCGTTCATCATTCGGTCCTCGGTCACCATGGATGTACCTCTTGCCGCGAACCCAGGAGCAGGCGGCGCCAAGCAGGCACGAAGCTATGGAGAAGTCGAAGGCTAATTCGAGGCCCCTCTTGAACGGTGCGGTCATCAACTCCGGAAAGAATTTACGTCCCGTGAGGTAGACGGCGGTGGCGTGGGGCAACTGCGACAGAACGGAGGGACCCAGCAGCGACCGGATAGGACTGATTCCTAGGAAGGCAGCGAACAAGCTCCCCACGGGGGGCAGATGCGAGACCCGGTTGGCGACTGCGACTGGTACGCCGTGAACGACTAGTCCGTGATAGAGGCTGACGGGCAACTGCGACGCTAAGCCCCAGATAATGAGCGTGAAGTAGACGCCTATCGACAGCACCTGTGCTGAGTTTTGAAAGGTGTTGACCATTCCCGCTCCGGCACCTCGCTCATCGGGTGGAAGCGAATTCATGATCCCGGCTCGATTTGGCGAGGAGAAGATGCCCATGGCCAGTCCGTTCAACAAGATGAAGCAGGCGAAGGTCGGATACGCGAAGTTCACGGGCAGTGATTTGAGTAGCCAGAAGCTCAGCGCTGCCAGCACCATGCCTCCGGTGGCGAAGGGGCGCGCACCGTATCGATCGGAGAGGATCCCCGAAATCGGCCCAGCGATGAGGAAGCCGATGGTCAATGGCACCAGGTAGATCCCGGCCCACAGTGGGGTGCGGCTGAAGCTGTAACCGTGCTCGGGTAGCCAGATTCCCTGGAGCCAGATGACCAGGATGAACATCATGCCGCCGCGCCCTAGAGCGGACAGCAGGCTGGCCATGTTGCCCATCGAGAAAGCGCGGATCCGAAACAGCGGGACTCGAAACATCGGGTCCTTCACCCGGGTCTCGACGATGCAAAAGATACCCAGCATCACCACTCCGCCGATGATGCCCGCTAACACCGCCGGGTTCGTCCAGCCCATCTCGTGGTGGCCGTAGGGGTTGATGCCGTAGCTAATGCCAACCAATAACGCCACCAGTCCCACCGCGAAGATGACGTTTCCCCACCAGTCGATACGCGCCGGGTGTAGTTCACTGCGGTCCTCGAGCATCATGTACGCCCACACCGTGCCCAAGATGCCCACCGGCACCGACGCCAGAAAGACCAGGCGCCAATCGAGCGGGCCGAGGACGCCCCCCAGGATCAGCCCGATGAACGACCCCGAGGTGGCCGCCACCATGTTGATGCCCAGGGCCAAACCACGCTGGTTGATGGGGAAGGCATCGGTGAGAATGGCACTGGAGTTGGCCATCAACAACGCGGAGCCGACGCCCTGGCAGACGCGCCCTCCGATCAGGTAGAGGGCCCCCGCGGCTCCGTGCATCCAGCCGACCGACAGCAGAATCGAGAAGACGGTGAACACGGCGAAGCCCAGGTTGTACATCTTGACCCGGCCATACATGTCGCCGACGCGTCCGAAGCTCACTACCAAGACCGCGGTGACCACCATGTAAGCCATGAGCATCCACAGCAGGTAGCCGCTGTTGCCGGGGGCGAGCGGATTGAGCCGGATACCCCGGAAGATGTCAGGAAGGGAGATGAGCACGACCGAGGTATTGATGGTGGCCATCAACATCCCCATGGTGGTATTCGAAAGCGCTATCCACTTGTAGCGATCGGGATGGGCCGACGGTCGCCGACGGCGACTGGTCCGGCCAGGGCTATCCATTATTCGAGTCGTTGCAGCACCCCCCGCCCATCGAGCAACTTGGGAACCAAGTTGCTCGATCGGCGGGGGGACCGACTCGGGTCACAGGGTCGTTATGCCAGTCGTTGCGTTGTGAGCTTGCAGTTCGTCGAGCTCCTGTTGCACCCTGCGCTCGAACTCGTCCAGATCTTGCTTGGCCTTCTTCGGACTCCATCGTCCGATCAGCAGGAACACCGCTGGCAGGAAGATGATCTCGCCACCCACACAGACCCAGTACCAGTGCTGCCACTGGTACTTGGTGACGGCCGCAGCCTTCTGGACGCTGGCCAGCGCGGTGGCGTTCGTCGTGAAGAATGCGACCTCGGTCGGGATCTTCGTGTCCGCGCCCACCGCCTCGAGGTTGGTCAGCCCAACTTCCTTGACGGCCTTCGCCAGTAACGCCGGAGGAATCGAGCTGGCCACCGGGTACTTGCTTAACTCGGTGAACAGAGCCGGGTGGGCTAGGACGACGCCCACCAGGGGGTCGGCCTTCAAGATGGCTCCGGCCTGCACACCGATCGCTCCGTCCTGGACGAGCGGCGTCACCGACGAGACGACGAACGGCATGATGAGGAACGCGACAGCCACCACGATGCGTAGCACCCAGCCCCATATGGCTAGACCGGTGGCGACCAGGGCGGGGCTATGACGTTCGACGGTCTCGGTGAAGCTCGCCATCCATGGGGCGTAGCTGATGCCCAGGAAGACGGCCAGGAGGCTGAGGACGACGACGAAAGTGGAGAAGCTGGTCTGTGGATGGGTGGCGAGTGTCAGGAAGATGATGGTCATCACCGCCGCTCCGATACCGCCGATCAGCATGAACGGCTTGCGGACCCCGAGCCGGTCCGAGATCACCCCGGTGACCACCAGAGCGAGCGCGTCGAATGCCCAGAACCAGTCGCCCAGGGAGTTCGCCTGGGTGGTCGAGAAGCCGAAGACCGTCTCGAAGTAGATGACGTTGAACCCGACTGCGGTGTAATAGATGAGCAGGAGCAAGCTGACGGCGAGCGCCGACACCAATACGTCGAAGCGGAGCATCTGTCGCACGGGATGATCGAGCGCGCGATTGACATCGAGCCCCTTGGCCTTGGCCTCGACCAGGGCCCGATCACGCAGGCTGACCATCAACTGGTCCCGCAATTGCGGTGACAACTCGCGCAAACCGAACAGTGCCACCACGAATACCACGAGACCGATGATCCCGGCGATGGTGAACTGGTCCTGCCAGGCGACCAGGTGACTAAGGGTGTTGCTGGCGACCACGGCAACGATCAAACTACCCACCACCGGTCCGAGCGTCCAGAACCCCATGGCCGTGCCCCGGCGCATTTGGGGCGAGAAGTCGCGCATCAGTGCGGGCGTGGCCACGAGCACGACGCCCTCCACGCAGCCGATCAACACCACGAGGATGGCGAAGGTCAACTTATTGGGGGCGTTGGGAATGGCGAAGAGGGTCATCAGACCAACGACACCGACGCCGTAGACCACCAGGTTGGCCCGGCCCCACTTGTCGGCCAAGCCGGCTGCGATCGCTGCGAATGCTCCAAAAAAGCTGCCGACCACGGTGATGTTGACGTAGTAGCGAAACGTCATTCCGTAGTGCGAGAGAATTTGGGGCGCCACCGAACCGGGGGCGTAGCTTTCGTAGTAGAGGACGATGGTTGACAGCACCACGATGGCCAAATAGCCGACGCGAGCCCTCTGGTCTGGATATCGATTGAGTTGCCGGTACCAGAGCGTCCGCTCGAGCCGACTTCGCACCGGCGCGTCCCCTAATCTGAGTGTTGCGTCTTCCATGATTCCCCCCCTTGTTTGTTTGAGTCTTGCTAAGTAAATGCCTTTCCGGAATACCTCTGCTGTTCAAATCCCGATGCGCTGGGCGAGTAGTTCGCGGTGATACGACGCATCGCCAAAGAGCAGCTCGGACGACTTGGCCCGCTTGAAGTACAAGTGGGCCGGATGCTCCCAGGTGAACCCGATGCCCCCGTGGATCTGGATGCTTTCCGCGGCGGCGTGGAAGTAGGCCTCCGAGCAGTACGACTTGGCCAGGCTCGCCACGACTGGCAACTCATCATCGTCATCGGCCGCGACCCAACCGGCGTAGTACGCCGCCGACCTGGCTGACTCCACCTCCAAGAGCATGTCGGCGCACTTGTGCTTGATGGCCTGGAAGCTCCCAATGGGCTGGCCGAACTGCTCGCGGTCCTTCGCGTACTGCACCGTTACGTCCAGAACCTGTTGGGCCCCACCCACCTGTTCGGCCGCCAAGGCGACAGCGGCAAGGTCCAGCATCTTGGCCAGCGCCGTCCATCCCTCGCCATCAGAGCCAATCAGTCGCGCCGGAGTATTGGCGAAGGAGAGTTTGGCCTGCTTTCGCGTTTGGTCCAATGTCGCCAGAGGAGTGGCGGCGAACCCGGTTGCCCCTTTTTCCACGGCGAACACCGACACACCTGCGTTCGTTCGCGCGGCCACCAGGACCACGTCAGCGACGTGACCATCAGTCACGAACCTCTTCTCGCCATCGAGCAGCCAGCCGTTATCCGATCTCGTCGCAGCCATCGTCACTCCGGCCTCATCCCAGCGGCCAGCCGCTTCGGCCAACGCGACCGTTGCGATTTTCTCACCGCTGGCCAGTGCGGGCAGGTAGTCGGCCTTGGCGGATTCGTCGCCGGACGCCAACAGCAGATTGGCAGCCAGGGCCACGGTAGAGAAGTAGGGGGCACACAACAGGGCCCGGCCCATCTCCTCGAACACCACGATCAGCTCCACGTAGCTAAAGCCCGAACCTCCGAACTTCTCAGGGATTGCCAACCCCGCCAGGCCCATTTGCTCGGTCAACTGCTTCCATACGGCCGGCTCGTAGCCGTCCACGGTGTCCATCAGTCGGCGGACCTCGATCTCCGGGGACTTGTCGTCCAGGAACCTTCGCAACGACTTGCGCAACTCGTCCTGTTCACCACTGAAAACGAAGTTCACTCCAGACCCCCCAGTCGACCTACGAATGCAACAGCGCGAGCTCGGGATGGCACCGTCACCAACCTCGTGCTCTCGCGCCAGCCGCAGTCCATAACTGCATCGAACTTGCTCGCCCATTATGCACATCACGATGGCGCCTGTCAACAGTATCTGTGAAAATTCCGGAGCCTCTTATCATTTATAAAACCTTGCTTTTGTTCAATAATCTCGCATTCACCTAGATATCTCATTAAATGACTCGATGCTTTAGACGAATTTTGCTTGCGGGGACTTCATCTGAGATGTACACTCTGGCTCGGTTTCAAGCAATCAAGACACCGGGGGGTGGGAGTGCAGCTCGAGGGGAAGGCGCCAGGAGCGTCGCACGATCAAGTTGTGAATCGCCTCGGAGCATTGTTCGGTGCCCGGTCAGTGGCCCTGATCGGCGCGACCGATCGCTCGCAATGGTCGGTTTGGACCCACGCGAACCTGCGTCAGTACTCCCCAGGTGTGACTGTCCACGTTGTCCATCCACATCACGAAGAGGTCCACGGCCAGCGGGTGTTGTCGTCCTTGAAGGCGCTTGACGAGCCGGTTGACCTCGCGTACGTTATGGTCCCGACCTCGGTCGTACTGCAGGTGGTGAACGAAGTAGCCGACGCCGGGATAACCAACCTGGTGATACTCACTGCGGGGTTTGGCGAGGCCGGTCCCGCGGGAGTCGAACTCGAGTCCCAACTCGTGGACCTGGCCCGTACCCGGGGATTGACGGTGCTCGGACCGAATGGGAATGGGTTCATCAACGTGGCCGGTGGCGTGAC
Source organism: Acidimicrobiaceae bacterium (assembly GCA_003132165.1). Lineage (GTDB taxonomy): Bacteria > Actinomycetota > Acidimicrobiia > Acidimicrobiales > RAAP-2 > RAAP-2. The sequence goes on from PKWW01000044.1 coordinate 12,033, forward strand.
GCCGTATGGCCTGCCCATCCCTCCACCGCTCGAAGTCGGTCCCGTGGGCATCGTCCTGCAGTCCGGCGGTCTGGCCAGCGCCGTGCTCGCTGGCGCACAGGCGCGAGGTATTGGGTTCAGCCTGCTCGTCTCGACTGGAAATGAGGCGCTGACGTCGGCGTCGGACATCATGCGCTATCTGATTGAAGATGACCAGACGCAGGTCATCGCCGCATTTTTAGAGTCCGTCCGCCAACCCGATGAGTTCCGCGAGGTCGCCGAACTCGCGCTTCAGGCGGGCAAGCCGATCGTTGCGCTCAAGACGGGTCGGACGGAGGCGGGCGCCAAGACGGCCTTGGCCCACACGGGCGCTTTGGCCGGCGATGACCGGGTGGTCGACGCTGCGTTCCGCCAGTTAGGCGTGATTCGGGTCGATTCCTTGGAAGAACTTCTGGCAACGGCCGGCTATCTGGGCCACCACCTAAAGGTCCGCGGCCGACGTATCGCCGCAATCACTAATTCAGGTGGTGCGTGCGACCTGCTCGCTGACCTGGCGTCGGACGAGCAACTCGAGTTGCCCGAGTTTTCGCCCGAGACCCTGGAAGAATTGGGTCGATTCCTACCATCGTTCTCCAACCCCCATA
>PKWW01000067.1 GCA_003132165.1 Acidimicrobiaceae bacterium
GTATTACCGAAAGGTCTTTAAGAAGGTTTTGAGGTCACGCGCGACATTGGATTCGTCAGGGCCTCGGAAAACTCAAGGAGGTCATCATGGACCTATTGAAAGTATTCACTCGGTTGACTCTCTCGGTGTTGATGATGCTCACCGTCGGTTTTGGAATAGGCGCGGCGTCCGGCACGGAAACCTTGACTACGGCAGGGCAAAATCTGAACTTGTGCACGGCTGGCGCACCTGGTTATCCGTATCGGGGGTACTGCGCGACGCTCGGCGGCCGCAATACCTTTTATGGGCTCTACGGCCCGGGTTTTCCCACCTCGGTGGGTTGGGGTCTGTGTGCCGCTTCCCCGTTAGTCGGTGGGAACTATCCGTCACCGAAGTTCGATTATGTAGCTTCGGGCCCGCCGAGCGGTGCTAACGGCACGCTGTTCCCGGCGCTGGGCTACGCGCTGTCCGAAGCCCAGAGCCTGGGCTGGGTCACCAGCGGGCGATCAGGTCGTTTCACATCGAATCAAATGGGTGCCGCGACCAAGCTCGTTTACAACAATGTGGCCTGGGGGTCCGCCCTGCCGACAGGTGACCCCGGTACGACTGCCGCGATCAACGACCTCCGCACCCTCATGAACGAAGCGGCCGGCATCACAGCGAAGCCGACGATCAGAGTGACGTTGACGGGCGGCGTTCCGGATGCGGTCGCGACGATCTCAGTGAGAGCATCTGGAATGAATAAGGGCCTTTCGGGCACGCCGGTTCGCCTAGTGCTAACTGGTGCGACGTTGCGGGGTTCGACTGCCACGACCACAATGGTCACTACGGGTACGAATGGGACCAGTTCGGTGCCAATCACATTGACTGGCACCACGACAGGGGCAGTCAAGGTTGTCGCGAAGGCGACCCTTGGTACGCCGGGTCTAACATTCTGGTCACCCGCGAACAGCTCCTCAGCGGCCCAGGTGATCGCAGCACCAAAGGTGGCGACCTCAACCACGGTTACCGGGACGTTCGCTTCGGCTGGTTCGGGTGGTCCGGGTGGACCTGCTGGTTCTGCCGGTGCTGTTGGTCCCGCTGGTCCCGCTGGTCCTGCTGGTCCCGCCGGCGCAGTCGGCGCCACTGGTCCTGCTGGTGCTACCGGTCCTGCCGGTCCCACCGGCGCAACCGGCGCAACCGGCGCTACCGGTTCCACTGGTGCTACCGGTCCCGCTGGCACCACCGGTCCTGTTGGTCCTGCTGGTCCCGCTGGTCCCACCGGTGCCACCGGTACTGTGGGTTACGGGGAGTTCTTCGCTCTGATGCCTCCTGATAACTCAGCCACGGTAGCGGCCGGTAGCGCAGTCCAATTTCCAGAGCTAGGTCCCAACGACGGGACTAGCAACATAACAAATCTGACTGCCTCGACGTTCAAACTGGCGGCTATCGGGACGTACCAGATCTTCTTCGAAGTTTCGGTTGATGAGCCTGGCCAGTTGGAAATTACACTGAACGGTGTAGCGCAGGCCTATACGGTCGTTGGACGAGCAACAGTAACGTCTCAAATCGTCGGCGAGTCCTTGGTGACCACTACCTCCGTAAATAGCGTGATTTCGATCATCAACCCGGCGGGCAACGCGGCGCCCTTGACCATTACACCCGATGCGGGGGGTACGCACGCGGCCAGTGCCACGTTGGTAATCGAAAAGTTCTAGGCGGAATTCCCTCTCAGGAGTTCGGTCGCCCTTAAGTGCGACCGAACTCCTGAGAGTTTTTCCTCCGTTCGGCGGGACAGCAGTTTCATAGTTCTGCTGATCACGATGACGCGACAGATTTCATGGCGGGCCGTACCAACTGCAGAGCCGCATCCAATGGACCTTGTTCTCCGCAAAAACCCTGGTCGAATGCTCTGCACACCCCGAGTGCACACCCAGTTGCACTGGTCGACTCTTCTCGCTGAAGTCTTAAGTCCAAGATTGCCGCGGCTAGTCATCACGCTAGATTCCTTCCAACGATGTGGTCGCCAATATTCGTTCACGTCGGAAATCTACCCGCCAGATGTGACGCCTGGACAGCAGCCTCCGTACGACTCGTGGCGGATAGCCGACACGACAGACGCGGGAGCGGATGACGCCCCTCCGCCAAACTCAGGACTCGATGGAGTGCAGTGTTGAGTGCGGGTTCGAATCGGAGGCCGGACATGAAACCGCACGTAATCACCGCGCCTCGTGAAGTCCTTCACTGTTTGCCGAAGGAGGTTCGGTGAGTTTCATCACGGCGACACCTACGTCAGGTTTGACAGGGCCACTACCACCAACGCCCAGAATGTCCCCCAACACGACACGATCCCCAGCACCCCAACCACTGCGCCGCGTCGCCGGTATTGCGCCGCCCACCACTCTCGTCCCGTAAGCAGCCACCCAGCGCCACCCAGCGCCAGCGCCCAGAGCAGTGACACCGCCGCGGCCAATACCATCATCACATCAACACGGACGCGCCCACTCCTACTCAGCATCGAAAAGAACACCAGCAGGGCACTGCTCGCCCACGCACTGATGAACAGTCCCCGCGACCAGTGTCGCCGGGCTTGACTGCAGGAGGCCCTTCCAGCTCTGGCCACGCTGATGATGCTCGCCGCGATTTCACACCCGAGCCCCACCACCATCCCAATCATCGCCACCCCAACCCCAATGCTGCCCGGAGATCCTGACCCGCTGGAATGACGCAGCACTGTGACACAGATCACCGCTACCACCGCGCTAACGCCAAAGCCCCACTGCGCGACCGCAAGTAACCGTGACGTCACCGCCCACCATCGCCCCTCGTATAACTCAATAGGGGCTTGGGGTTCTTCCATGCAACGTACTGTCCCGTCGTCGTAGTTTCGCGCCCCGTTCAACCAGTTTGCACACCTAACGGTATCTTGAGTTTTAACGTCTGAAGGCCCCTGGCCACGGATCGTGTGGTCGTTGTTGAAGTATTCGAGAGATTTGCCACTGGCAACGGACATCCTGACCAACCCCAGCGAGACTCGGACTCGCTTCTTCAGTTTGAGAAGCTGTTGACTTACCCTCCTTCGGCAAACAGTGACCCGATGGGGCGTGGTAATTACCGTACGGGATCAGATCAGGGGCCGACGTCGGGACGCCGAGTACCTCGGGCAACAGTGGGCCGTACAGGACTTGAACCTGTGACCCCTTGCGTGTCATGCAAGTGCGCTACCAGACTGCGCCAACGGCCCCTAAGGGTTCCAACCTTACCACTTGGCCAATGTCCGAAAACGCCCACTACCAACGACTTAGCGCGATTCGACGCTTTCACTCGGTACCTCGATTGCCGGTACGAGGTCCAGTGCGATCTGTCCTTCGTTGTTGCGAACCACCTGTTCGATGAAGACCTCCACCGTCGCACGTGCGTCACCCAGTGCTTCGTGGCCGCCCGGTTCAACGTCATAATGGCGACACAAGTATTCGAGTCCCCGTCGAGGACGCTCCGCGCGACTGGGTTCGATGGCGAGGTCATGTTCGATGACATCGATCACCTGGAGCCGCGCAAGGTCGAAGGATTCGTCACTCAGCGACTTGGCGAAGACCGATTCATAACTTCGCCGCAGCATCTCCAAGTCGAAACGCACGACGTTGGCGCCGACGATGTAAGCGCCCTGCTCCTGATATCGACGAAGTATGTCGACCGCCCGAGCCAGGCCGCCTGGGACGCTGAAGACCGAGTCGGTCCCCCTTTTCGTCTCGATATCCTCCAACGAAAGCCCGTGGACCCTTTGCGCGGCGGGCGCAATGGCCCGGTCGGGCACCACGTAGAACTGCTCGCTCCACTCCAGTTTTCCGTACCGGTAAGCGCAGAAACCGTAGGAGATGGCCCGCTCCGTGGCGACGTCGAGACCGGTCGTCTCCGTGTCAAAGCCCACGATGAGCTCGGGCACCCGCAGATACTTTTTCGCCACGCATCAACCTTTGCAGCCAGGTGTCACACGGCAACTGGTCGAACTCCAAAATATCGCACGCGAGCTCCCACCCCCGGTCGCGCGTAACCCAATTGTTATATAGCGCTCTGGTTGGATTCCTGACTCGAATCAGTAAGATTGAGCGAATGAAATCTCCCCAGCGTGCATTCCTCTTCTGTTCGTTGGCGGCAACAGCACTCCTCGGCTCGCAGTTGCTCGTGCCTCTCGCCCAGGCGAGCAAGAACTCCTCGATCAGTTCGCTCCTGAGCAAGGTGGACAAGGTCCCCTTCTCGATCCGCCTGGAGGACCAGTTCCTCGCCACCCTGCGCTACCTGCCAGTGAACTTCCAACGGGCCGGTTCGGTGCCATCGACAACGACGACGACCACGACGACGCTACCGACGACCACGACGACGGTTTCGTCAACGACGTCCACCACTTCCACCCCGAGCACGACGACCACGACGACGGCTTCGTCAACGACGACCACCACACCGACGACTGCCCCCAGTCCGATCGTGCTGCAACAGGGCGCCTACGTGTGGCGCTTCAGCTTGCCGTCAGTGCTGAAGTCACAGTGGAAGAAGGGGACCAACAACAACGTCCTCAAGGGCGCCTTGATGCGATTCCAGTCCGACCACGGACTCAACTGGACCGGTGCGATGGATACGACGACGTGGCACGCGCTCGTCACCGCAGTGATCAAGAAGCAGTATGACCGGACCAACTACAGCTACGTCGTTGTCAACAAGTCCCTCCCCCAGTCCCTGAAGCTCTACATCAACGGCCACGTCTTCTTTACGGCTGACGTCAACACCGGCATTTCGGTCGCACCGACCGCGAACGGGACGTACCCCGTGTACGCGCGCTACACGACGACCACCATGTCGGGCACCGAGCCCAATGGCCAGGCCTATCACGACACCGGCATCCCGTGGGTGTCGTATTTTCACGGTGGCGATGCGCTGCACGGGTTCCTTCGTTCCCAGTACGGCTACCCCCAGAGTCTGGGATGTGTCGAGATGACCTACGCGCACGCCGCGATCGTCTGGCCCCACACCCCCATCGGAACCCTGGTCACCGTCCAGTCCTGATCCTCGCCGCGTAGCGCCGGCGAGCCACTGTCTATATGGTGTGCTCATGGACCTTCACAACCTCGGCCGCACCGGCATCAAAGTAAGCCCCCTCTGCCTCGGCGCCATGATGTTCGGCGCCTGGGGCAACCCTGATCACGACGAGTCGGTGCGCATCATCCATCGCGCTCTCGACGAGGGCATCAACTTCATCGACACCGCCGACGTCTACTCACAGGGGGAATCCGAGGTCATCGTCGGAAAAGCCCTCTCAACGGTCGAGCGCTCCAAGGTCGTGCTCGCGACCAAGGTGCACTCCCCGATGGGTGACGACCCGAACTCACAGGGCAATTCACGTCGCTGGATCATCGCCGAATGCGACAACAGCCTGCGCCGTCTCGGCACCGACTACATCGACCTCTACCAAATCCATCGTCCCGACGAGGGCGTCGACATCGACGAGACGCTCGGGGCATTGAGTGACCTCGTCCACCAGGGCAAGATCCGTCTCTTCGGCAGCTCCACGTTCCCCGCCGAACAGATCGTCGAGGCCCAATGGGTCGCCGAACGTCGAGGGCGCGAGAGGTTCCGCACCGAGCAGCCGCCGTACTCGATCCTCGTGCGCGGCATCGAGCGCGACGTACTGCCGGTCGCCCAGCAGTACGGGATGGGAGTGCTTCCCTGGAGCCCGCTCGCCGGCGGTTGGCTGTCCGGCAGGTTCGGCATCGGCAAGGAAAACACGAGCAACCGCGCTTCGCGCATCCCCAATCGGTACGACCTGACACTGCCCGAGAACCAGCGAAAGCTCGAAGTGGTCACCGAACTCGATCTCGTCGCCAAAGAGGCCGGGCTCACGATGATCGAGATGGCGCTCGCGTTCGTACTCGAGCACCCCGCCATCAGCGCCGCGATCATTGGACCACGAACGATGGAACAACTCGAATCACAGCTCAACGCGCCGAACATCCGCCTCGACGAATCAGTGCTCGACCGGATCGACGAAATCGTGCCCCCGGGCACCAATATCAATGCGGCCGATGCGGGTTGGTCGCCCTCGGTGCTCACGAAGCCGCGCAAGCGGCGCCGTCACCATTGATAAGTGGCGGGCTCTAGGAATCCTTGAGCGACGCCTCAATCTCGTCGGCGAGGACGGCAACCGAACTGATCACCCGCGACGGCCGATAGGGATAGCGGTTCGCCGCGGCTTCATCGGACACTCCCGAAAGGACGAGCACCGTGTGCAGACCCGCCTCAAGGCCCCCGACGACATCGGTGTCCATGCGATCACCGATCATGGCGGTCGTCTCGGAGTGGGCGTTGAGTTTTCGAAGTGCCGATCGCATCATGAGCGGGTTCGGTTTGCCCACGAAATAGGGCGTCTTGCCGGTCGCTTTGCTGATCAGCGCCGCCACGGCCCCGGTGGCGGGTAGGGGCCCGTCAACGCTCGGTCCCGTGGCGTCGGGGTTCGTGGCGATGAATCGCTTCCCCTCGGCGACGAGGCGCACGGCCTTGGTGATCTGCTCGAAACTGTACGTCCGGGTCTCCCCGATCACGACGTAGTCGGGGTCATTCTCGGACTGGGTGTAACCAACATCGTGCAGTGCGGTCGTGAGTCCCACCTCGCCAATGACGAACGCCGAACCGTTGGGCCGCTGGGACTGCAAGAAGCCCGCAGTCGCGAGCGCCGAAGTCCAAATGTTCTCCTCGGGCACCTCAATGCCGCTCCACTTGAGTCGAGCGCTCAGGTCGCGTCGCGTGAATATCGAATTGTTCGTGAGTACCAGGAATGGCGTCTCGGTCTTTCGAAGCAGTTCCAGGAAGCGGTTCGCGCCCTCGATCGGGTGCTCTTCTCGCACCAGCACGCCATCCATGTCGATGAGCCACGAACTAATCTCAGAGGCGTGCGCCACCTTGGGAGTGATTAAGGAACCTTTGACGGTGGGCAAGCTGGATTTCCTCTCGTAGAACACCTGGTTTGCAATCAAATCCTACTTGAGTGGTGTGAACGCCTCGCGACGTCGAAGAGACACCCAGATGGTCGCTTTACACCGAGGGATCGAGGAACGAGATGACGTCGTTCGCGCCGTAATCCTCGCTCTCGCCAAGTAACTGGCGGATCTCGTTGACGCAGTCGCCGCTCGTCACCACGGGCAACTCTTTGACACCGTCGCTGCGGACCTGGCCGAGTCCACACGCGGCCATCAGCCCGTTGCAGAGACACAATCGCCCCACGGTCTCTTCGAGGGTGCCACCCTTGGCCAGATACGCGTCCACGGGCTCGCCCGGGCAGCGGTACCCAATGGTGCCGTCTTCTCTGGCGAAGGCGTCGCGCAGGTAGCCCAAGTCGCAGTTACGCTCGCGAAGGGCCACTTCCACTGGTTCTGACAACGTGCCCGCGACGGAGGCGACCTTGAAGGGGTACCCCGTCGTTGATGCCCGCACCGACGTGGCGACGGTCACCGAACCGTCTCGAATCTCGTCGAGCACGCGAGCGCGGAGCATCGGGTCGAGGCCTGATTCGCGGCAGTAGGCGAACAGCGTGCCCACCTGCACGCCGCTCGCACCCTCACCGAGGGCTTCGCGCACCTTCTCCGATGACGAGATACCTCCCCCGATCCAAAATGGAATGCCGAGTTCGCGCAGCACCGCGTAGTCAACGCGGTCGCGGTCGCCGTAGACGGGGTTCTGATCCTCGTCGAGCGTCAACTTACCTCGCGGCGGTGCATTGTGCCCTCCCGCGCTCGGACGCTCCACGACGAAACCGTCAATCGGGCCGTTGCTGCGCTTGGCGAGCGCGGTCGCCAGTACGTGCGACGAGACGATGCCGATGAACTTCGGGCGTGACAAAGGAACGCTCGTGTAACGAGAGGGGTCGAAGATGAGCGTCGGAGTCGATGTCGGTTCGGCGTCGCCCACGAGTTCGAGCGTCGTCTCGACGCCCTCAAGCAAGGCGAGTTGTTGGAGTATCCCCGGGATGTGCGTCGGCACACCCGCACCCATGAGCACGTAGTCCACGTCGGCGAGCATCGCGCCGAAGAGCGTCGGCACGGTCGGCAACTGGACCTTGGTCAGCAGATTGATCCCGACGCGGCCGTCGTGACCTTCCTTTGCGAGAGCGACCTCGACGAAGGCGGCGAGCACGACCAGGTCCACCGATCGCTGCACGTTGCGATGGGTGAGCATCGGGACGGGCTTGTAGGGACTCGAAGGTTCTCGTCGCGTCGTCGCGTAGCGACGAAGGACCTCGTCGACGATGCTCTGGACGGGGAATCGGTCCAGAACCGCGCGCAAGTTGTCATCAACCCCGTCGTCCTGCAGACGCCGCGCGAACACGGCGTCAATGGCGGTGCCCGAGACCACACCGAGTTGACCCGACTTCGCGACGACCCGAGCGAGTGGCCACCCCGACACCGCAATGCCCATCCCGCCCTGGATCAGCCACGGAATATCGTCTGGACTGTTCATACTGGTCTCGTTCGTACTGCTGACACATGCATGCTGTGAATGTGCACGTCAAAGATTGGCGCTACACAATCCTACGTTCGCGCTTACGGCGCCAAAGAGTGACAGAAGTCACGAACTGCACTCTTTGGGGCAGCCAATCAACAGGGCGTATTCGCTGATGCGGAGTCGATTCGGGAGCCACGAACAGCGGCGAACGGACCTCGCGAGCTTGAATCCGGGCATGTGAGCCACTTCACAATCATGGACAACCGTTCACCCGAGGTCCGGTTTCTCGAGAATCGAAGAGGCGCATGAGAAGTGAGCTGGTTGGCAACGACGCGAGATGGCTCATCAATGGAAGTCCCGACGCCAGAGGCGTGGGGCCTCGCAGTACCAGTGACTCCCACGAGCAGATCGTCCCGATCGCGGGGTATCGACCAATGAACGTGATTGACCTCAGTGCGTCGACGCCTGGGACGAACCCGCAACCTGGGCCTTCTTTCCCGTGATCAATCGCTCCCGATCAAACATCCTCGACACCACGCGCCACGCGCCGACATCAATGACCACGAGGAAACCCGCGATGATCAAGGCCACCGCCACCGTCGGTTTGATCACCTGGAATGACATGAGTGAAGTCAACGCGAGCACCGGCAAGCTCGCCAGCGTGCCGAGCTGTTGGGAGATACGCACGTCGCTCGACCGCGCCGAAATCGCGGTTCCCACCCACGTCGACCAGGTCGCGAGCAGTGGAACGAAGAGGATCTCGGCGACGAACCATGCGGGTTGCCACATCACGTGCACGACCTCGGGCGTCGCGCCGACGCGCAGGCTCAACACGACAACGGCGAACACGAGGTACGACATCGCGATCGCGGGCAGGACTGAAGCGATGGCCTTGCCGAGTACGAACTCATCGCGCCTGATCGGCGTCGTGAGCAGTGGTTCGAGCGTTCCCTGGTCGCGCTCGCCGATCACCGAATAGGCCGCGATCGTCGCGGGCAAGACGTCGGGGATCACGAGCATCAGCAGGAGAACCGATCCAACCGCACCCTTCACGCCGGCAATCGGGGTCGACGTCGGAAGATTGAGGATCGTGGCCAGTGGGACGATGAGAAAGATCAGTGGCAACGTCGCCATCGAATAGAGAATGAACTTATTGCGCCGATACTCGCGAAACTCCTTGCGCACAACCGCACGAACCCGCGTCATGTTGACCTTCGTCACGACGCCACCTCAGCGTCCTCGCCGACCAGTTGAAGGTACACGTCCTCGAGCGAGTGCTGCGACTCAGCAATCGAAACGACGTCCGCCCCAGCGTGAACCAGCGCACGCACGATCTCGGGAGCCGCGGCCCTCGGGTCTGGCGTCATGAGTTCGTAGCTCGCCTCAGCCGTGGTCTTCCAAGAATCAACACCCACGATCGAGGCGAACACCATTTCGGGATGATCGAGTGGTCGCAGCGTGGCGACGAGCAGTGACCGCTGGAAGAGTTGCTGGCGAAGATCGCTGGTGCGCCCGACGATGCGAAGGGTGGTGTTCAGTATCGCCACCCGGTCGCACAGATGTTCCGCCTCCTCGAGGCGGTGCGTCGTGAGGAATATCGTCACGCCGCGGCTGCGCAGGCCCTCGATGAGTTCGCTCACCTCACGCGTCGCCACCGGGTCAAGACCCGAAGTGGGTTCGTCGAGGAAGATGATCTCGGGGTCACTGAGCAGGGCCCTGGCGATGCTGACACGTTGGCGCAGGCCCTTGGAGAGGCTCGCGCATAGGTCGTTGGACCGCGTCGACAGATTGACCGCGTGGAGGGCCCTGGCGATGCGCCCCTTCGCGTCGCCGAGCGCGTAGAGACCCACGAAGAATTCGAGGTTGTCATTGACGCTCAACCTCGAATAGAGGCCGGGCACTTCGGGCATCACCGAGATACGCTGACGTATCTCCACGCCGTTCTCCTCGCACACCGCAATTCCCGCGACCGAGGCCGAGCCCGACGTGGCCTGGATGAGCGTGCTGAGCGTTCGCACCATCGTTGTCTTCCCGGCACCGTTTGGGCCGAGGAAACCGAAGACCTCGCCCTGACGGACGTCGAACGAGACGTCGTTGAACGCCGTTCGTTCACCGAATTTCTTGGTCAGGTGCCTGACGTCGATGGCGAGAGGGCCAGTGGGGGTCGCCAGCGTGTCGCCCGTCGATGCCGCGGGCGCCAACCGCTCGTGAATGTCGGTGACGGTGAGCCGGGGCGCGGCCGGCTCGCCGTCACGGGAGCCGAACCTGCCGGACTGCTCGGCGAAGGTCTCGGGCAATCGCTCATCCAGGTCGCTCTGCGTCGCGGGGCGATGCGCGCCCCCCGTGGCGTACGCGACGCCGAGGTACGCCACAGCGATTGCGACGACCAGCACATTCGCGACGGCGTGCCCGTGCAATACCACGAGCGCGACCACAATCAGGGCGACGGCCCCACCCGAAGTCGCCCAGCCCTGCCAAGTGATCGGACGAACACCAACGCCGATCCGGCGTCTGACGAACCACTGGGGCTTCACCATCACCTCGAGTTTGAACGATGTATGCCGGAGTGCACCACGGCTTGATGCTACAAGAGTCCCAAATCTCGGATCGCGAAGTCTTAGCCCTGCTCGGACCGTACGCAACCAGCCACAACACAACGAACGAGATTGAATGACGGGCGAGACGGCCCTCTCGGCCTTCGAAGTGCCCCGAGGTCCGTACTGTGGCACGATCTTCCGCGTGCCACAGCAAAGCAGTTACTGAAACCTGGAGGCGGCGTCCGGATTCGAACCGGAGTACGGGGCTTTGCAGGCCCCTGCCTAACCACTCGGCCACGCCGCCAGAAGTGACAAGCCTACTCGGACCTTCGCGATTCGCGTTTCACGAAGATCCGGTAGGCCACGTAGCCAATGGCGGCCACGATCACCAATTCGACGACGAGACGGAGCGCGGCGAGCACGAGTCCGATGAGTGAGAAGAACGCTGCGAACACGGCGAGTACGAGCACGACGACAACTACGGTCTTGAACACGGTCACGATGCCTCTTTCCTGTGAATCTAAGCGTAGACACCCGCTTGGATGTCTCGACCATCATTTAGTGTGGAGCCATGAGCAAGCACCTGACGACGCTGGGGGTGGTGCTCGCCACGTTCAGCCTCACCCTGCTCCCGGCACTTCCGGCCAACGCCACCGCGGCGGTGAAGGTATCGAGCCAGGTACCCGCAACATTGAGTGCCGCCATGCCCATCGTGCGACTGCACTTCAACGCCCCAGTGAAGGCCTCGAGTCTGCCGCGGCTCGTCATCAAGCCGGACATCACGACCAAGTGGCAGCAGATCGGACTGCGCGCCGTCCAAGCCGTCGCAGTTGGCAAATTGCAGCCGTCGGTGCGCTACACGGTCGAGACGCCCTCGTCAATGAGTTGTGCCACAAAATGCACGTTCACCACGTTGCGTTCGCTCGAGACCAACATCGCTACCAACGTCACGTGGGAGGAGCAACTCCTCGCCGAGACGAACTACCTGCCCGTGAGCTTCACCCCCGCAATCTTCCAGTCCGATCCCTCCGTGCAGGTTCCGGGCAGCTTCTCCTGGCTCTACCCGCAACTCCCGTCAGCCTTGAGTGCGCAGTGGCGCGTCGGCGTCGCCAACGTGCTCGTCACCGGCGCCTTGATGAACTTTCAGAGTGTGCACAATCTGCCGACCTCGGGCATCGCCGATCCACTCACCTGGTCGGACCTCGTCCAGGCCGCTCAAACCGGCGACGACAATCCGTCGACCTACAACTACGTCAACGTCGCCGAGACCGAGCCCGAGACCGTCACGCTCTACGTCGCGGGTCACTCCACCTTCCACACTCTCGCGAATACCGGTATCTCGGTCGCCCCGACCGCACTCGGTACCTATCCGGTGTATCTGCGCCTCACGAGCCAGACGATGTCGGGCACGAACCCCGACGGTTCGCACTACGCGGACCCGGGCATCCCGTGGATCTCCTACTTCAACGGCGGCGACGCGCTGCACGGCTTCATCCGCTCCACCTACGGCTGGCCCCAGAGTCTCGGATGCGTGGAGATGCCCTTCGAATCTGCGAAGACCATCTGGCCCCACACCCCGATTGGCACACTCGTCACCGTCAGCAGTTAACCGGCGCTTCGGATCTCAGTGGTGTACGGCGGTTCCTGCCGGGTCACATTTGAGCTGGCGCGGGGTGGTGAGCGACGGTGGTCGAGGTAGCGATCTTCGGCTGCGTAATTGAACCGTGATCCCAAGAAGGCGTCGTCGATACCGATCCCGCTCATTTCCGAAGAGCCCGTTAACTGGCGGGACCCTCCGGCCCGAAGGCGTGGCGGCCGCGCTGGGTCTTGATATCGACGCCGTGCTCGCCCAGTTCGGACGCCGTGCCCAGCGCCGCACGACCAAAGCGCTGGCGCACCTCGTCGACCGCGTCGCGCAGAGCTTCGTGGCCGATCTGTCGCTCGCGCGACACGATCTCGGCTTGCTCGCGGGCGTTACCCGAGACCGCTTCAAAGCCGAAGGTCAGTTGCATCTGATTCCTCTCTCGCTCGAGGAACGACGAGGCGTGGATCCCGAGCAGACGAACGGCGTGGTGTAGTTCGACCGACTGGAGCAGCGCCTCGGCGATCGCCATGATCGCGACCTCGTCGTCGACGCCGAACGACAGTGTCTGGGAGCGACTCACGCTCGTGAGGTCGTCGAAGCGCACGACGACGGTGATGGTGCGTGCGACGCGACCCTGCCCCCGTAGCGCCCTCGCCACCACCGCGGCGTGGCCCTTCGCCGCGTCGAGCACCTGATTGATGCCCTCGAGGCTCTTCGCGAACGTCTGGTCGTGGCCCACGGACTTCATCTCGCGATCCGCGACCACCTCACGGCGGTCTTCACCTTGCGCGTAAGCGCAGAGTGACGCCGCCATCGACGCGCCGACGTGAGTGCTCAACGTCGCCTCGCCAACGCGCGCGAGGTCGCGAACCCAGTGCAGGCCCAGTTTCTCGAGCTTCGCTGCGGTCGCGGGTCCCACACCCCAAAGTGCGCGCACGGGCAGTTCCTCGAGCCATCGGGCCTCAAGTTGCGGGCTCACCCACACGACGCCCGGTCCGTCGACCAGCCGGCCGTCTTTCACGTAAGGCTTGGACTTCTTGGACGCCAGCTTGGCGAACAGCTTGTTGCGACCGAGACCCACGCCGCACAGCAACTCCAATTCATCCCAGATCCGCCGGCGCAGCGCGAAGCCCGCCTCGATCGGACGCACGTTGAGCCGACGAAGGCTCCGCAGGTCGCAGAAGACCTCGTCGAGCCCGAGTGATTCGAAGTCGGGGGTCAGGTCACGCACGATGTCGTGGAACTTGCGCGAGTAGACCTCGTACCGGTCGAAGTGGCCGGGGATGATGACGAGTGACGGACAAATGCGCTTGGCGACGACGCTCGGCATGGCGCTTCGCACGCCGAAGCGGCGAGCCTCGTAGCTCGCACTGGCGATGACTCCGCGTTCCCCACCGCCGCCGACACAAACCGGCTTACCCTTCAGCGTGGGGTCGTCGAGTATCTCCACCGAGGCAAAGAACGCGTCAAGATCGATGTGCAGTAAGGGCGCCTCATCGACCGACGGCTGCTCAGAAGGCGAGTTCAACACTGCGGAATGCTTCGCCAAAGGTGACCCCGACGGGTCGACCGGCCTGTTCGGCGCGACCGTAGACGACATCGCGGACGCCGTCGGGGTCGCCCGCCATCTGTGAGGCGTGGGCGAGCACCGCCTTCACCTTGGTGTCGATGGTGCGAGAGACGTCGACGACGACGTCGGGCTCGTGGGTTCCCGAGAGTAGTAATTGACGCACTTGATGGGCCTCACCCTTCTCGGGGAAGTAGAGCGGCATCGCCGCCGCTGGCGCCACGGCGTCGAGCAGCGCCCAACCAGTCTCTCGGTGATCGCGGTGGTTCACGTAAACCCCGCCGAAGAACGTCGCGGTCGGATCGGGGCCCACCACCACATCGGGGCGGTATTTTCGGATCAGCCCCACGAGCGTGGCCCGCAACTCCTCGTCGTTGGTGACACCTCCGTCGATGTGGTTGAGACATTCCACGGTCGCGGCGCCCAGGAGATCCGCGGCGAGTTTCAACTCCTCGTTGCGCACCTCACGCAGCGATCGGGCGTCGACCTGGGGCACGTGCGAGCCCTTCGCACCATCGCAGACAACGACGAGGTGCACCGCGCAGCCCTCACTCGCCCACTGGGCCATGAGTCCTCCCGCGGCGACGTCGGCGTCATCGGGGTGAGCGTAGATGGCCATCGCCGAACTCGGCTGGAGACGAAGCAGACGCACGGCTAGTTGCGTAGTTTGGGGGCGGTCGTCTTGACGAGCATGCCGATCTCGCGAGCGAAGTCCTCGGTGTCCTCGAACCCCTTGTAGACCGAGGCGAAGCGCACGTAGGCCACGTCATCGACGTCGAGAAGCGCCTCGAGCGTGGCCATGCCGATCTCTTCACTCGTCACGTCACGGTTGAGCAGTCGCATCGACTCGTCGATTGACAGCACCACAGATTCGAGCACTTCCTCGTCCACCGGTCGGTTCTTGGCTGCCGAGCGCACGCCACGAAGAATCTTCACCCGATCGAAGGGTTCGCGCTCGCCCGATCGCTTCACGACGAACAGCGTGGCCTCCTCGACCCGTTCAAAGGTGGTGTAGCGCTGGTTGCAGGCCGAGCACTCACGACGTCGACGAATCGCCACACCGTCTTCGGCGAGACGTGAATCGACAACGCGGTCGTCATCTGCAGCACAGTAGGGACAGCGCACGTTGTTCACGATACACCTAAATGCCAGAAAAATTAAGGAATTAGAACGTGTTCGCCCGCGACGACGACTGACGAACCCAACTCGTGGATCAGCGCAGTGCGAGCGAGTGACGTCGAAACCGGATTGATCATGCGCGCAATCGAGTTGACGGTGTCACCCGGATGAACGACGTAGTCCATTCCTGATGACAACACTGAGCTGTTCGCGAGATCCGTGGGTAGACCCGTTGACGTCGTTCCACCGAAGGCGTGACCAGGCATCGCCAGCAAGGCCAGACCCCCCACCAGCGCGAACGCGATAAGGGTCCGACGTCGATGCTGTACCATCCGCGCGCGCGCCGCGCGCCGCTGGGCAATGGATTGGCCGGTCCGAAGCGGCCGTGGTTGATTCTCGATCGAGACGAGACGAAGGTAGGGGCGCTCTTCGACCTCAAAAAACTCTTGTTCCTGGATCACCTCAACAGCTGCCATTTCCGACTCCCGACTCAATCGAACACTTGTTCGTATATCTTAAAGCGAACAGACGTTCGGTGCAAGTCCTTTTTTTACCAGCCCCTAGGTCGAAAACCCCCGGATTTCCAGCAACTTGCGCCCCACTCTGCCAAAATTCAATGGTACGAGGGGCCTGTGACACCGCAGTGCCCGCCCGGCGTCACCGAGGTCACGCACCATGCGAATCCTGTATTTACGCACCAAAATGGCGCATTCTTCACTGAGAAATTCGTTGGGGTGATCGTTCGAGTCCGTCACCTGACCGTCAGTCACCCAGACGATCGGTCCGCGAGCGCTGGACCGGGCAACGGCCCAACGAAGCACGGGTCCGTCGACACCGTTGCCGACGTTGCCCACCGGAGCTCCTCTCACCACTGTTCCTCGGCTGGCGAGCATCCAGGCATTGGGTGTCGAACCGAGGTCGCCCGGCCGGTGGCTGTAGCCAACGATGTCGGCGTCAGGAGCGCACCGTAGAAGCTTCGCCACGTCGTCGAGGCCAATGTCCATCGAGCCGGACTGGTCGATGACGACGATTCCCCCGTGCGACCACTTCTTCGCACCGAAAGCTCGAAACTGGTGGTCGGTGAGTAGCCGGCCCGGGTAGCGCAGTACCGTGCCACTCACCGAGGCCGCGGGACGGCGCAGCGAGGCACTACGGGGGCGGTGCGCGCCCGCAAGCGACTCATCAAAGACCAGCGAGGCGAAATGGCCCGAGGGCGCCCTGCGACCGCCGGGTTCGAGCGAACGACGGAACTGACGAAGCGCCTCGGGCCCTACCGGTGCCATGGCCCGACTTGCCAGGTCGATCATCTTCGCGACCGCCACGGTGCCCCGGAGGTAACCGAGCGGAACTCCGTCCGCGTCGAGTTCGGTCGAGGCGACGACGTCGACACCGATCTCGACCATGATCTTGACCGCCCTCTTCTTCACCGCGCGAAGTCCCGCCACCCACGTGGGCTGCGCGCTCCTTATCCCGGCGAGATAGTCACGTTCGGCTCCGGTCGTCACCACGGCCAGGAGAAAGCACACCGCCTCTCGCCAATCGCCCTCCTCGGCCAAGCGGCGCGCTCCGCTCTTCTCGGTACCGTCGCGCAACAACGTCGTCGCGAAGCCGAGGTCGGCGAGCAGCGTGTTGACTCGAAATTCCTCGGCGCATTCGAGCGCGCGCGCAGAAACCTCGTCGCAGTGCGTCGACCGTGCGCCCTGATGCGGACTGACCCTGATGTGCATGAGCTCGTGGGCGCGCACCACTCTCGACGTCGCGTCGGCGCCCAGCGGGACTTCGAGTATCCGCTCGGTGAGGTTGCAACTCGCGCCACCTCTACTCGTCGTACCGGGTCGCAAAGTCCACGGGCCCTGCTCGAAACCGTCCATTCGACCCGTGACCAATTCGGGAAACGCCGCGGCGCTCAACGCAGAACTCCGATGCGCAGCGCGTCGAGCACATTCTGACCCTGGTCGGCGAAGACGAGTTGCGCGGCCCGCTCGGGCCCACAGTGACAGCGAAGCTGATCAAAGGCGTAGAACCGTCGAAGCGACACGCGGCGCGACTCGTCACCCAGCGAGCCGGCAAGGGCGGGCTCGCGAAGATCGGTGCTTAGTCTCTCAACCGACGCGGGGTGCGGCCGGTCGATGCGGATTGCCACTGGGAACCGGTCGCGCAAGGCCACCGGGATGTCGTCGAGTTCCTCCAGATTCGTCGTCATGATCACCGAGAAATTTGGTCCGGGATTCGCCCACTCGCCGGTCTCGGGATTTCGCCACCGCGCCGACTCCTCAGAATCAGTCATCGCGAGCAGGGTGCTGAGCGCGTCACCCGACGCTCGGTCGACCTCGTCGACCACGAGGCGCCCGCCACGGCCCTCGTTCACGCGCCAGGCCCGGATTGCCGGACCCTCACGCCACTCCCAGCGTCCGTCGCCAGCCGGCATCCACGTGCCCGTGATCTCACCGGTCGTCAGGTCCTCGGTGCAGACCAGGCGCTCGGCGACGTGATCGACGACTCCAAATCGCAGTGCCGCGTACGTCTTACCAGTGCCCGGGGGTCCGTAGAGCAAGACCCTCGTGATACCGGCCTCGATCACGTCACTGAAATCCCGCCAGCACTGTCCGACCTCATCGCCGTACCCGTCTTGTTCCATTGCGCCTCCCTAGAAAGGACGCAACGGTCGTTCCAAAACCTCACGAATTCCGACTCGCCGAGTCGACTGTTCAAACTTTCGGAAGATGGCCGGTCAGCGACGTAGTCGTCGCCGCGAGACCCTCGGCCAGGGTCCGTTCGATCTAAGCCTCTAAACCGAGGTACGCGCGACGAATCCGGTCGTCGCCCAACAGAGTTGCAGCAGCGTCCTCGAACCGCACCTCACCGTTCTCGAGCACGTAGCCGCGATCGGCGATTCGCAGCGCCTGGTTCGCGTTCTGTTCTACGAGCAGCACCGTAACTCCCTCTTCGCGAATCTTTCCGATGATCTCGAAGATCGACGCGATGATCTTGGGTGCCAGACCCAGACTCGGCTCGTCCAGCAAGAGCAGTCGCGGCTTGGCCATCAACGCACGTCCAATCGCGAGCATCTGCTGTTCGCCGCCCGAAAGAGTACCGCCCAATTGCTTTCGACGTTCACCCAGCACCGGGAAGATCGTGAAGATATGTTCGTACTCTTCGTGGAAACTCCCCTTCCGGCCGAAAGCACCCATCTCCAGGTTTTCGCGCACCGTCATCGTCGCGAAGATCCGTCGGCCCTCAGGAACGTGACCCAGGCCCATTGAAACGAGTTCGTGGGCGGGTCGATTCTGGATCTGTTCGCCCTCAAAGATCACGCGACCAGAGAACGGCTTGTGAAGACCCGAAATCATACGTAGGGTCGTCGTCTTGCCGGCCCCGTTCGCACCCAGCACGGTCACAATTTCGCCCTTGTCGACCGAGAGCGACAGATCGTGAATCGCCGGCACACTGCCGTAACGAACTTGAACGTGTTCGACCTGCAGCATTGGTTCAGTCATCAGTTCTCCGCCTTTTCGGCGGTGCCCAAATAGGCTTCGACGACCTTAGGGTTCTCCTGAATCTCCATGGGTGTGCCCTCGGCGATGATGCCGCCGAAGTTGAGCACCACGAGACGTTGCGCGAGTGACATCACGAGCTTCATGTCGTGTTCGATCAAGAGGATGGAAATTCCGAGTTCGGAGTTGATGCGTAAAATCAACTCGGCGAGCGCCAACTTCTCCGACGGGTTCGTGCCAGCCGCAGGCTCGTCGAGCAGCAAGACCTTCGGGTTCGTTCCCAACGCGCGCGCGATCTCAAGACGCCGTCGGTCGCCATAGGGCAGCGAGTCCGCCAACGTGTTCGTTCGGTGTGTCAGGCTCACGAACTCGAGGAGCTCGTGGGACCTCTGGTCCGAGTCGCGCTCCTCGTGGCGAGTCCGGGGAAGTCGGAGCATTGCGCCAATCGGGCCCGTCTTCTGGCGCGCCTCCACGCCAATCTTGACGTTCTCAAAGGTGGTGAGCGCATTGAACATGCGGCTGGTCTGAAACGTTCGCGACACGCCGGCCCGGGCCACGCGATGGGGGGCGCGCCCGATGATGCTCACCGAATGCGACTCATCCGGGGAGAAAGTGATGGAACCCTCCTGGGGCCGGTACACGCCCGTGAGGCAGTTGAACAGCGACGTCTTACCCGCGCCGTTCGGACCGATCACGCAGAGGATCTCGCCCCGCTGCTGCTGAAGGCTCACGTCGTTGAGGCTCGTCACGCCACCGAAGCGAAGCGTCACGTTCTTGACGTCGAAAATTGGATCCGTGGCGCTCACGATGGCTGCTCCTGGGTTATCGCGCCGAGCGCGTCAGCCGAGCCCAAACCCAACTCAGCGTCGATGAACTCTCGCCGCCTGCGCTTCGATGGTACGAGTCCCTGGGGACGGAAGATCATCATGATCACCAACAAGGCACCGATGTAGAGGAGCAGATCCGATTCCTGGTAGCCCAGGTACGAGTGGAATGTGAGGTACGACGGCAGCCACTGCAGGAAGACCGCACCGACCAAGACACCAAGTATCGAGCCCATGCCGCCGAAGATGACGAGCACGAGGATGGTGATCGAGAGTTGCAGCACGAAGGTCGCCGGGAAGAGCACACCCACCTTCGCCGCAGTGAAGACGCCAGCCACGCCCGCCGTCGAGGCTCCAATCGCAAAGGCCATCACCTTGTACTTGAGGGCGTTGATACCCAGCGACTGGGCCGCGACCTCATCTTCGCGGATCGCCGCCCACGAACGTCCGACTTTAGAATTATTCAAGAAGTCGAAGAGGACGATCACCGGCACAATCACACCAAGCATCAAGTAGTAATAGGACAGCGGATCAGCGGGATTCCACGAATAGTGCAGTCCCAAGAGGTTGACGCTGAAGGTAGGAAGCGAAAGGGTACCGGGCGATCCGCCGGTCACCGCCGTCCAGTCATTGGCGAGCACGTACACAATCTCTCCAAAGCCGAGTGTGACAATCGCCAAGTAGTCACCGCGCAATCGCAGCGTGGGTAGACCGAGGAGCACCCCTGCCAACATCGCCACCACGACAGCAGCCGGGATCACGACAAAAGGGTTTAAGTGGAATGGGGGCTGCAATGGAAGCGCGCCGGAGAAGTAGGCGGTCGTGTACGCACCGAGCGCATAGAACGCGACGTACCCGAGGTCGAGCAGGCCGGCGAAACCCACCACAACATTGAGCCCAACCGCCAGCAGACAGAAGATCCCAATCTGCTGGTAGAGCGAGATCTGCCAATACGAAGAAAGGTATTTTGGCGCCTCGTACGCAATGAATCCAGCACCGAGATAGGTGAGGACACGCATGGAAGGCGTCACCACCAAAGCACGGCGACGGGGCGTCGCGGACATGGGCGCAGCCGAATTCCTCTTTCGAAGATACGAGAGTGCCAGGAGCAGGGCTAACACGACCCATAGGTACGTGGGCCAGTGGTGGAACATCGAGTCCCTGTAGCTCGGCTCAATCGCGTGCCATGAGAAACGAGGGCGAAGGAACGGATCGGCCGTCAAGCCGAACAAGAGTGAGCCGACCAGTGCGCCGACCAAGATTGACCACTTAGGGAGCGAGCGAAGGCGCACGTTGGTCACGTGGAATACCTGATTTGCGCCGGTGAACCATATCGCCAGTGCGAGCACGAGATAACCGTAGGTGCGGGTGTAGAGAAATTGGTGGGCGATCACGTGCAGCGACGCCTTGTGCGACACGTACGGTCCAGAGAAGTCTGCGATGAGCAGCGCTGCCACCACCGCGACAACTCCTGAGCCCCCGAGTGCGATCGATCTGGCAGGTCCGGAAGTTGCGGCCATCTTCTCAGCCATAGGGATGCGCGGCGTTGCCCTGCGACGTTTCCATACCCCATCTCGGATCTTGGCCCGGTACGTCAACAAGCAGCCAATGGCGATTCCAAAGATGAGGTAGCCAATGACGTGCGCGGTCAGGAGTGATGCTCGCAGGGCGTACAGCGGCTCGGCAATTGAACCCTCAGGACCGGTCATCACCGCAAGGACGGCGCCTCCGGCGGTGCCGGTGGCGACGCGACGATAGTCGTCGCCGGTGAGCTTCTTATACCAAGGGACTGTCGTATCGATCTCGGAACTCATGCCGATCTCCCGAGTCGCTCACCAAGCAAGCCCGTTGGTCGAAAGAGCAGGATCAGCACCAGAACGGAGAAGGCGATCACTTCCTCCATCCAAGGCTGCTGGAGCCAGTAGATCGGTGCGAACATGACTATTCCAAGGACCACGCCACCGATCATCGCGCCTCGAACATTACCAATGCCACCGAGCACCGCAGCTGTGAACGCGAGCAGCGCGGGCTTGAAACCCATGTCGTAGGAGATGCCCTGGTTGATTGCGACAAAGAAACCGGCGGCCCCACCCATGAAGCCGCCCAGGGCGAACGTACTGGCAATGGTTCGATTGACGTTGACGCCCATCAACGAGGCTGTTTCAGCGTCCATGGCAACGGCCCTGATGGATCGACCCATCTTGGTGCGTGACACAATGAAGTCGAGTATGACCATCAACAGGAGCGCCGCGACGAGGATCACGAAGTCGAACATCGTGAACTGCCCACCCCAGAGCGTGACGACGACGTGGTTGCTAAATGGTTGTGTCGTCGCCTCGGGATAACGCCCGAATTCCTTACCGAAGAGATTCAAGAGAAAATACGAAGCGCCGATCGCTGAGATGAGATACGCCAACTTCGGGGCGTTCCGTCGACGAAGTGGTCGGTACGCAAAGCGCTCGATGGCGATTGCAACAAGAGTGCCCGCGATGCCGCTCACGATGACGCCCGTCACAATGAAGAAAAGTGAGAGCCAAACGCTCTGAACGACTGTCTGGTTCGACATCGCGTAATGCAAATAGAAATAGCCCGCAAAGCCCCCCGTCATGAGCACCTCGCTGTGCGCGAAGTTGATCAATCGAAGCACGCCGTAGACCAGGGTGTATCCGAGCGCCACCAAAGAGAAGATCAGCCCTGTGAAGGTTCCTTGCAGAATGTAATTGAACAATTTCGCCCCTTGAACGCAGTTGGCAGATAGCGGTGATTCATCTTCAGAGTGAAATCGGCCGCCCAATCCGGGCGACCGATTCCACTCTCAAAAGTTACGTCAACTAGGAAAAACTACGGCGTTGACGTTCCAACCTGCTTGATGACCGCGGAGACACCGTTCGGCGTCGTCGAGACGGCAACCTTGTAGATGTTGATCACCTTGGACTTAACGTCACCGCTCGAAGTGAACGTGATCGTCTTGGAGATGCCCACGTAGCTCAACTTCTTCAATTCATTCGTAATGTTCTTACGAGTAACTGAATGAATCTTGGTCATCGCCGCGAAGATCATGTTCGCAGCGTCGTACGACTCGGCCGAGTACGCACCTGGCTGAACCTTGAACAGCTTCTGGTAGCCCGTGTTGAACTTCTTACCAGGCGCAGTGGTGTTGACAATGGCCTTGCAAGCGCAGGTCAGCAACACGCCATTGCCATCACTCTGCTTGGAGAGGTCGGCCATGAAGTGGGGGTCGTCTGAACCGTCACCACTCATCAGAACGCCGGCGTAGCCCGCAGTGCGGACAATATCGGTGATCTGAGCAAAGTCACAGTAGTAACCGCCGAAGAACACAGCCGTGATCCCCGAAGGAATCGTTACCTGGTCGTTCGTCCCGGTTCCGCCGTTGCCACAAGCAGTCGTTGCAGGCACCGTTGCGGTCGTGACGGTTGCTCCATCAGCCTTCGCCGTCGCGGCAACTGCTGATGCCAAACCGGCACCGTAGCTACTCGCGTCATTGATGACTTCGATGTTCTTCTTGGCGAGCGTCTTCGCAAGGTAGTTACCGTCAGCCGGTCCCTGAATGTTGTCATTGGGAACGTCACGGAAGAAGTCCTTGTACTTAGCATTCGTAGGCGTCACGACGGGGGGCGTTGCTGTTGGGTCAGGCTGCGTGATCGACACTCGCGTCGCCGAAGGGCTCACGATTGGCATGTCAGACGGGCCGTAGACCGGAATCGATGCAACCGTCGCACCCGAGTATGAAGGTCCAACTACTGCAACAACCTTCTTATTCGACGCAATCTGTGTGGCAATCGAAGGAGCGACCGTTGGGTCACCCTGGTCGTCAGCACTGATCAACTTGACGTTGAACTTGCGGGTCGCCGTTGCGTTCCAGTCAGCAACAGCCAACTTCACACCGTTGTCCTCGTTGATTCCAAGGGCCGCGCTACCGCCCGAAAGAATCCCCTGGAACGCAATTGTGTAAGTCGGCACCTTGCCAGCGGCGCCAGCAACTGTTGAAGCCGCCACGGTTACGCCTGAGAGCGCTAACGCTCCAGCCGCAAGAATCGCGCCAACCTTCGTTGTCTTTAATTTC
Organism: Acidimicrobiaceae bacterium; assembly: GCA_003132165.1. Taxonomy (GTDB): domain Bacteria; phylum Actinomycetota; class Acidimicrobiia; order Acidimicrobiales; family RAAP-2; genus RAAP-2. Next base: position 23,656 of record PKWW01000067.1, read on the forward strand.
ATCTATTCACCTCTCCGGAATGAACGGCTAATCACCGTTCCAAGAAGGTAGCAGGAAAATGTTTCACAACTCTCACCAAGAAATTTCTAAATGATTACCTTGCTGTTAAGAATTTGCTGGCCCGAAATCAGAAATTGTCCTCACAATTGCAATCCCATCAGGTACCTAACTTGATTGTCGGAAAGAATCTCCTCTTGCGAACAGGTGTTTGATTTTGCCGAACTATTGACATAGGCTACGAACAACTGTTCGTGGAGGAACTTATGGCGGAAGTATTAACCCCGATGCGGCGACAAATTCTGGAGTTCATCATCACTTGTCAGCGCGAACGGAATTTTCCTCCGACGATTCGAGAGATTGGTGATCACGTCGGCTTGAAATCTCCGGCCACGGTTGCGAATCACATTGAGGTCTTGAAGAATGCCGGATTTATTGAAAAGAACCCGCAGCAGCCACGTACGCTGACCGTCCGTCTCGATGTGCAGAACCCGGTCCCCGATCAACATATCCGCCACATACCATTTGTGGGCGACGTTGCCGCTGGAACTGGCGTGCTTGCCGCCGAGAGCAGCCACGAGTTGATGTCGATTCCCGAGCAGTTCGCGGGACGCGGCGACAGTTTCGTGCTGCGAGTACGCGGCGATTCGATGATCGATGCCGGTATCCTTCCCGGTGACTTCGTCGTCGTGCAGCGTCAAAGTACCGCCAATACGGGCGAGATCGTCGTGGCGGGTATCAACGAAGATGAGGCAACGGTCAAGCGCTTCTTCCCACAAGGATCTCGGATCATTCTGAAACCGGAGAACAGCACTCTCGAGCCAATGGAGTTCTCCGCTGACGACGTGAACATTTTCGGTCGCGTCATTTCGGTGTTGCGCAGCTACTGAGAGGCGCTCTCCTGTAATTCTCGGGTGCGATTACTCCTCTTGGCGAGTGACACATATCTCGTCGGGTTCGGAGTGACTCGAGCGATGGCATTGGATTGAAATTGCGTCGTGGATCAGTTACGCCACTATGTTGGCGACCGCACTCTAGTGAAGCCAGAGTGCGAGCACCCTCGCAAATTCATCGAGTTCGCTGAGCGTCACGAACTCGTCGCTGCGGTGTGCAAGTAGCGGATCGCCCGCGCCGAAGTTCGTGGCTGGAATCCCCAGCTCGCTGAACGTCGCGACGTCGGTCCAACCAAGCTTTCCTCGCGGTCTTTCAGCAGAAAGCTCGACGAGCCGAGCGAGGTGGTCGCTCGAAAGTGATGGCGAGGCCGGAGGTGCCCAGTCCGAAATGGTCACTGAATCTCCCTCTTCGAGAAACGGTCCGAAAAACTCAATCAAACTCGCCTTCGCTTCATCGCGGGTTCGGTCCGGCGCCACTCGATGATTGAGCGTGCAAGTGGCGAAATCAGGTACGACGTTCGGCGCCACACCACCTCCGACACTTACCGCCTGCAATTGCTCGGTGAAGGTGACGCCGTCAATTTCGGCGACTCTGGGCTGGTACTGGGACACGCGCAGGAGAAGTTCGCCCATTCGATGGATCGCGTTGCGTCCCATGAATGGACGAGCGGTATGGGCGCGAACCCCGTGTACCTCGACCACGACACGAAGCGATCCCTGGCAACCAGCTTCGACGACACCACCGGTTGGCTCACCGAGCACGGCCGCGTCCGCCATCAAGAGGTCGGGCCTGAGTTCGCTGATCTCCAAGAGACCCGATTCACTCCTCGCAATCTCTTCCCGGGCGTAAAAAACCCAGGTCACTTCCACCGAACGCGGTGACGAGTCAAGGGCGAGTTCCAACATCACCGCGATCGAGCCCTTCATGTCACACGCGCCGAGCCCATTGAGCCGGTCACCGACGATTCGCGCCTCACTCGGCTCACCCGGAACGGTGTCGATGTGGCCAGCAATCAGCAAGCGAGTCGCGTGGTGGCCACTCGTTCGAGCTACGACATTGTCGCCGATGCGCTCCACCTCGAGCAGGGGATTCGCACGAAGTCTCTGCTCGACGACGCCCGCGATACCGGACTCGTTCCCACTGACCGAATCGATGGTGCAAAGTGCCAGCGTGTCGTCAAGTCGACTCATGTCGCTACGCCATGGTCGCGCAGTATGTTGTTGAGCGCGACCTTGTTGTGCCGCTCACCCTCGTCCATTCGCTTGATGATCAAGACACAAGGCAGAAAGAACTCGCCACCCGGATACTCTCGGCGCCTCGTCGCGGACACCGCGACGCAATAATCAGGAACGTAGCCCCGCGATACTTCCTCACCCGTCTCGGCGTCGATCACCGGGATCGATGGATTGAGAATTGTGCCAGCGCCGAGAATTGAACCCTTGCCGACCCGGGCGCCCTCGACGACCATGCAGCGCGAACCAATGAACGCGTCGTCCTCGATGACGACCGGTACGGCGTTGGCGGGTTCGAGGACTCCCCCGATCCCCACCCCTCCCGCGAGATGCACGTTTGAGCCGATCTGGGCGCAACTGCCCACGGTCGCCCACGTGTCCACCATCGTGCCCCCACCCACCCAGGCACCGATGTTCACGTAACTGGGCATGAGAATCACGCCCGGACTCAGATAACTGCCTCGACGTGCTGACGCGCCGGGCACGACGCGAACACCTCTGCGTTCGTAGTCGGTCTTGAGGTCCAACTTGTCCAGATACTCGAAGGGGCCGACCTCGATCTTTCGAAGTCCACGCAGCCGGAACAGGAGCAGGATCGCGCGCTTCACCCATTCGTGGACAATGACCTCGCCGCCGACGGCGATTTCGGCGACGCGCACCTGTCCGTCATCGAGCTTCGTGATGACGAGTTCGACGTCGCGCCGGGCCTCAACGTTTGAAGGGTCCATCTCCGAGATGTGCTCGAACCAGTGATTGATCCGTGTTTCTAAATCGCTCATCTAGCCATCGTACTGAGTCGTCAGTTCGATTCCTTGAGTCGCTGCGCGGCGAGGGCTAGACGATCGTCAGGCTGCACGACAGCGATACGCACGAAGTCCGCTCCGGCGTCGCCGTAGAGTTCACCGGGGCTGACGATGAGACCCGAAGCCGCAGAGAGTTCACCCGCCAGTTGCCAGCCGTCCAGGCCCTCCTTCGAGCACCACAGGTAGAACGAACCATCGGGGAACGGGGCGTGCACCCCAATGGGCTCGAGCGCGTTCGAAAGCAGCTGCAATCGTCGCCGGTAAATGTCGCGCTGCAGGTTCACGTGCTCGTCGTCCCCGTACGCGAGGGCAACCGCCGCCTGCACCGGCCCGGGGACCATGAGTCCGGCGTGCTGGCGCACGAGGCGTAGGAAGGTCACGACCTCGGCGTCGCCGGCGTAGAAACCAGCGCGCACGCCCGCCATGTTGCTGCGCTTGGATATCGAGTGCACGGCGAGCACACCGTCGAGACCGTGCTCGAGGATCGACCGGGGACGTCCGGCCCACGTGAACTCCGCGTAGCACTCGTCACTCGCGACGAGCACCCCGTGAACCCTGCCCCACAGGGCCGCTTGTTCGAGATCGTCGAGGTCACCAGTTGGATTCGATGGTGAGTTCGACCACAGCACGAGAGCCCGCTCGATATCGGCGGGGTTGATCGAGGCGAGATCGAGTTGGCCATTGACAACACCCACCGGCACGGCACGCAGTCCGCCAAGCGTGGCACCCATGGCGTAGGTGGGATAACTCACCGCAGGATAGAGCACGGTGTCGCGTTCAGGCGTGCGAAGGTGCAGGTACTGGGCGAGCGAAGCGACGAATTCCTTGGTGCCCACGCACGCCGCAACCTGGTCGACATCGATGCTGACGCCGAAGCGACGCTCGATCCAAGTCGCCGCCGCGAGACGGTAGTCCGGCGAGCCGATCGATGGCGGATAACCCCTCACGCCGGTGCCCTTGGCCAACTCCTCGAGCACGAATGCCGGCGGCGGATCAATGGGCGTGCCTATGGAACAGTCAATGGGACCACCCTCGTGGCGCGCCGCGAGTTTCTTCAGGCCATCCAAGCGCTCGTAGGGATACGGGGGCGGCACGAAACTCACGTGATTACCCTCCACTCCGCGAAACGCGCCACTCCCACCGGGTCGAGTACGACGTGCAGTTCTACGTAGTCGTCGGTCATTCGTGTGTCGATCACTTCGCCCTCACGGTGCGCCGCCGCCAGCAGGTCACCGCGCTCGAGCGGCAGACGCAAGGTGATGACGCGGTCATTGGTGCGCAGGCGGTCACCGATGGTTGCGATGAGCTCATCGAGGTTCTCCCCGGTCAAGGCCGACACCCAGACGCTGCCTTCGTACAGCTTCGAGAGGTCGTGCGCCCTCGATCCGGGCACGTCGGCTTTGTTGAACACGAGCAGTTCGGGCACGTCGTCGGCGTCTATTTCGTGAAGCACTTCGCGCACCGCGGCGATCTGCAACTCCGCGTCGTCACTCGCGCCATCGACCACGTGCACCAGCAGATCGGCCAGTTGCACCGACTTCAAGGTGCTCATGAAAGCCTTGATGAGTTCGTGGGGCAGATTGGAGATGAATCCGACTGTGTCGGTGAAGAGCACGGTCTCGCCGCCCGGCAACTGACGCTGGCGGGTGCGCGGATCGAGCGTGACGAAGAGGCGGTTCTCCGTGGCGACATCAGCGTCGGTGAGCGCATTGAGCAGCGACGATTTGCCGGCGTTGGTGTACCCCACCAACGTCACTTCGCGATGGCGACCGCGTTCGCGACCCTGTCGCTGGACCCCTCTGGTGCGGTCGATCTGCTTGAGTTCGTTACGGATGTGGTGGATACGGTGAACCAGACGGCGCCGGTCGACCTCGAGTTGGGTCTCGCCCGGCCCGCGGGTACCAATACCACCCGCCTGCTGGGACAGCGAACCGCCCACCCGGCGAAGTCGCGGGAGCCGGTACTGCAGCAACGCGAGTTCGACCTGAGCCTTGCCCTCGGGTGTGCGGGCGTTCTGGGCGAAGATGTCGAGGATCACCGCCGTCCGGTCGATTGCGGTGCGCCCGAGTATCTTCTCCAGATTGCGCTGCTGGGCTGGCGAGAGGTTGTGCTCGAAGACAACCGTGTCCGAGTCCACTGCGAGACAAATCTCACGCAATTCCTGCACCTTGCCCGAGCCGAGGAACGTCGCGGGATCGGGTGCATCACGCCGCTGGATCACGCGCGCCGCCACGTCGGCGCCGGCAGTGTCCACGAGCAGCGCCAACTCGTCGAGTTGGTGGTCGAGCTCCTCGGGCGTGACGCCTGGAAACAGCACGCCGACCAGCACGATCTTCTCTCGAAACGTGCGGTCGATGAGGGTGTTGGGGATATACGTCAAGTCTCGAGCCACTCCACATTGGCCACGAACTGCACCGGACCGCTCAGCGTCGCGACGTCACCGTTGAGTGTCACCTTCAGTGCGCCCCCGGGGTTGTCGACAGTCACATCGGCGCCAGTAAGTCCTTCACGGTGACAGATTGCGGCGGTCGCCACCGATCCCGTGCCACAGGCGAGAGTCCAGCCCACGCCCCGTTCTATGACGCGAATGCGCACGTGTGAATCACTGATCGGCGTGACGAACTCGACGTTCGCCCCGCCCAACTGGTGCGCGAGGTCCGCCGCAATCCTCTCGCGATCGACCGTGCTCCAACTCTCGTCGTCGCGAACGACCGCGTGCGGGTTGCCCACGTTGGCAACGCCGAGTGTGCCGTCGAGCGTGTCGTCGAAGATGACTCTTCCCATGGCGACGCTGCCGTAGCCGGAGAACTCGTCCATCTTCAACTTCACCCTTCGAAGCCCGGCGTCAGTATGGACATCCAACGATGTCCAGTCGCCATTCGTCGCGTGGCGCACCGCCGCCGCGAGGCAGCGGATTCCGTTGCCCGACATCTCGGCGCTGCTGCCGTCGGCGTTGTAGAGGACCATGGCGACCTCCGAGCCGACCGTGGCGAGCAGGAGCCCGTCGGCACCGACACCGGTCCGGCGGTTGAGGAGTGCTCGTGCGCGCTCGGGCGTCCACCACGGCGCCGCGCCGTGCTCGGTCACCTCGACGAGGAAGTCGTTACCGGCGCCGTGCCATTTTTGAAGAGTTCGTAGTGCCACTAGTCCCTAGTCTCGCACGAACCCGTCGGGACTGTTCAGTACTTCTCGCAGCCTCGTGGCGGCCTCAGTGGGGTCGTCGAACCACTCAACGCGCGGATCGCGAGCGAACCACGAACGCTGTCGCCGAGCGAGGCGTCGGCTCTGAGTTATCGCGTCGTGCACGCACTGCTCGAGGTCGGCGCCCCCTTCAATGTGACGCAGTAGTTCGCGGTACCCGACCGCCTGACGAGCGGTGCGACTGAGGCCTTCGGGGGCCGCAGCGAGTCGCGCAACCTCGTCGAGCAGACCCTCGTCCATCCACTGTCGAAATCGCGCCTCGATCCTCTCGTCGAGCACCTCGAAGTCGGATCGAAGCCCGACCTGTACGACACGCACCGGCCCGTAGACGCGAAGTCCTGCGCCGTAGGACGAGAACGGACGCCCGCTACCGAGGGTGACTTCGAGTGCGCGCACGATCCGGCGCTCGTTGGTCGGTTCCATTCGACTCGCCGCGAGTGGATCCAAGGTCGTCAATTCCTCGTGGAGTTGCGCCAACTCGGTCCCGGCGCGCGATTGCAACTCGGTCTTCACCTCGGGATACTGACCCGGGATCTCGAAGTTATCCAAGACCGCACGGCCGTAGAGACCGGTGCCACCGACGTAGAGAACGGCTCCCCCGAGCGTCCAGACCGCATCGGCGGCTTCGCGGGCCTCATGCTGATACTGCGCGAGCGTGAACTCCTCACTCGGCTCGATGATGTCGAGCAGGTGGTACGTCACTTCGCTGCGCTGGGCGGGCGTGGGTTTCGCGGTGGCGATGTCCATGCCGCGGTAGACCGTCATCGCGTCGACCGCCAGGATCTCTATGTCGCCTCGACTGGCCAGCGCCAACTCGTGGGCGAGCGCCGACTTGCCCGACGCAGTGGCGCCAACGAGGGCGACGGCCATGCCGCCGTGATTCATCACGAGCGAAGCAGCGCGATACGAACCTTGTGCCGTGGACCTCGAACGACCGACGACAGTTCGCCGAGCAGGTGGTACGGCGCGCCGTGGGTGACGTCGACCATGACGAGCGCGCCGGCGCGCAACGGTTCGTCGGTCACCGGGAAGTGAATCAGCTTTCCTTGACGAGTCCGCCCCGAAAGCATCTGGTCATTGCGCCGCGACGGACCTTCGACCAACACCTCTTCGCGCTTTCCTTCACGGGCCTCGTGCTTTCGCAGGGCCGAGCGGTCGAGGACCTCCTTCAATCGCTCAAAGCGCTCCCTGATGACCTCGTCGGCGACGAAATCGTCGGTCATCTCCGCCGCACGCGTCCCCGACCGGGGCGAGAATATGAACGTGTAGGCCGAATCGAATTCGGCGGCGGCGATGACCTCGAGCGACTCGTCGAACTCGGCGTCGGTCTCACCGGGAAACCCAACGATCAGGTCGGTCGTCACCGCGAGATCGGCAATGGTGTCACGCGCCGAGTTCAGACGCTCCATGTAGCGTTCGGCGCTGTAGCCGCGACGCATTGCTCGAAGCACCCGGTTAGATCCCGACTGCAGGGGCAGATGTAGTTGCGGACATACCGCCTTCGTCTCGGCCATGGCTTCAATTGTCTCTGGGCGCAGGTCCTTCGGATGCGGACTGGTGAAGCGAATCCGCTCGAGCCCATCGATCTCGCCGAGCGCGCGCAGCAGTTTGGCGAAGAGCGGACCGCGTTTGGTGATGTCGCGCCCGTAGGAGTTGACGTTCTGGCCGAGCACGGTGATCTCTGCGACACCGGTGCCGACAAGCATCTCGGCTTCACGCAAGAGGTCGTCGAACGGTCGGCTGATTTCTTCGCCGCGCACCGAGGGAACGATGCAGTACGCGCAGGTATTGTCACAGCCCGTCTGAATGGTCATCCACGCCGCGAAGGGCAACTCGCGTACCGCGTAGAGCGCGGGGGCCATGTCGCGGTTCGCCTCGGGGTCGGGCGCGTCCAGGATCTCGACGAGCGGGCCATCCTCGCGGGCGCGCTTCAGCAGTGCGGGCGCCGCCGACAGATTGTGTGTGCCAAAGACAACGTCCACCCAGCCCGCGCGCTCAAGGATCTCGCCACGGTCCTTTTGGGCCATGCAACCTCCCACCGCGATCTGCATGTCCGGCCGCTGCTCTTTTACGGCCTTCAATTGGCCGAGCGCGCTGTAGAGCTTCAAGTCCGCGTTCTCACGAATAGTGCAGGTGTTGAAGATGACGACGTCGGCGTCGGCGTCGTTCTCGGCGGGCACCATGCCGTCGGCGACCATCAGACCGGCCAGGCGTTCGGAGTCGTGTTCGTTCATTTGACAGCCAAAGGTGCGGATTGCGAAGGTTTTCGGTGTCGCCACGGCTTCCAGCCTACTGAGGCACCAACTCGATCCTTCGGGCCTCGTCGAGGGTGACGCCCATGCTCGCCAGCACCACCGAGCAGAGTCCCACGAAGACCCAGACGGTGACCCGCTCACCGAGAAGGATCCAGCCGACCACGAAGGCAATGGCGGGGTTGAACGACAAGAGGACCCCGACAATGGCCGGCTTCAGCCGGCGAAGTGCCTGCAGTTCAGCGCCAAAACCGAGCACCAAGGACATCACCGCGACGAGCAGTATCCGTCCTAACAGGTACGGTTGTCCCAACACCGTGCCCGCCGTCGCGACAGAAAAGGGTCCCGTCACCACCGCCGCGATCCCCATGGCGACGGCGAGGCCCCCGAACCCGGTGGTGGCTCCACCGACGCGGTGCGATGCGAAAAGGTACGCGGCCCATCCGACGCCCGAACCCAGCGCAAACATCGCTCCGACCAGTGTCAATCCCCCTCCGGGTCGTGAGAGGGCGACGACGCCGAAGGCGGCGAGCGCGACGAAGCTCGCGTGGAGCCACGTCCTCTTACCAAGAACCGCCACCAGCAACGGCCCGAGGAACTCGATCACGACCGCGCTTCCGAGTGGAATACGCGCAATCGCCTGATAGAAGCACTGGTTCATGAACGCCGCGGATACCCCGAGCGCCAGGGCGGCGATCCACTGGCTCTTCGTCCATTTCGAGAGGGACGGACGCGTCAGTGCGAGTAGCACCACCGCGGCGAGCAGGAAGCGCCACGAGCTCGCGGCGGAAGGGCCAATGACCTTGAACGCGGGTTGAATAATGGCCGCCGACCACGGGATGCACGAGGCGCCGATGAGCACAAAGACCGCACCCAGGGCGGCATTCTGGGAGGTGTTCGTCTGGGTGGTCGTCAAAGGACGACCAGACCCTTTCGGTCCGCTTCGAGTACCAGTACCGTGCCCGGCACCGAATGAGTCTGAAGAAACTCGGTCGCCTCCGCGGCAACGTGCGCGACCGTCTGCTCGGTCACGAGGCCGAGCATCGTCGAACCCGCGCCCGACCAGCACGAACCCACGGCGCCCGCGTCGCGCAAGCGCTTGAGTAACGCCTCGGCAAAGGGCAGCAGCGACCTCCGGTAGGGCTGGTGTAGGAAGTCGTTCATCGCCGACGAGACGAAGTCGTGGTGATCGGCGAGACCAGCGATGAGCAGTCCCATCGAATTGAGATTGTGCACCGCGTCGGAAAACGGCACCTCGGAGGGCAACACGCGGCGCGCGGCGGCCGTGGATAGTTCCTCGTCGGGTACGACCACGACGAAGCGCCAGATGGGATCGAGGCGCAATGAACGCGCAGTGATGCCGTCGATTTCGTCCACGCTCGCGACAACCAGTCCTCCGAGCAACGACGCTGCGGCATTCTCCGCGTGGCCGTCCACCTCGGTCGCGATCGCCAGCGGGTCGACCGCGCCGGCGGCCGCGGCGGCGGCGAGAGCCAGCGCCGCTGAGGAACCGAGGCCGCGCGAGAGTGGAATCGCCGAGTTGACGTGCATCGTGAAGTTGCGGTGACCGAGGACGTCCGAGGCGACGACAGCCCCCAGGTGACGCTCATCGTCGAATAAGCCGGCACCGAATCCCTCACTCGAGATCGCGAAGGAGTCGGACAGTTCGAGGCTCACCTCGACGTAGAGATTGAGTGCCACCGCGAGCGTGTCAAAGCCCGGTCCAAGATTGGCGGAACTGGCGGGCACACGAACTAGCACTGTTTTAGCGTAGGCGTTGCCACAACGTCAGAGGGGAAATCGTACGTTCGACCACCAGCGCGAAGCGGTGGGTCGAATTTGCCCGCACGCGCAGCCACCCGACGCGCTGACCCCGACGGATGGTGCCGGTAAAATTCTGCAGGTGCACGCTCATGCTGATGGCGCCCCGGGCCGTCCACCACGAGAACTGGACCGGCTGGGCGAGGCCCACGAGCGACGTCGATGCGGATCCGCCCCAGCCAATCGCCCCGTACGGGGAGCCGGCTTGCAAGGTATACACATGGTCGCTCTGCACGGCTGACTGCGCCAGCGCCAGCGCGGCGTCACCCGCGGGGCCCAGCAGGTTGCCCCCGCGCTGGCCGAGCACCACGGCGTAGACGATCCGAGTCGACGAGCCGACTTGGAAGGTCATGGCCATCACGTCGCACCCCCCGGCGTCGGCCGTGCGACCCGACTTCACGCCGATGACGTTGTCGACACCCACGTAAGGGGTGAATGAACCGACGTTGCCCGCCACCGGAAGCATCACACTGGTCTGGTCGACGATCTGACGCACGAGCGGCGACTTCATGAGCAGCGCCGCGAGTTCACCCTGGTCGAGCGCCGTCGAGACCGACCCGTCATCGAAGCCCGACGCGTCGGCGTAGTGCGTGCCCTTCAGGCCGAGCAACGACGCCGTTCGATTCATGAGCGCGACAAAATTATCGGTGCTGCCGGACACCATGGTGGCGAGCAGCGTCGCGTAGTTACTGGCGGAATGGACGAGCAACCCATTCAACAGGTCGACTTCGCACAGCGACTCGCCTTCGCTCACGAGCACGCTCGACTGGTCCGAGAGTTTCATCGCCTCGTACGTCGCGACGTCGTCGTTCGTGATAGTCACGCACGGCCCGGTCTGTCCCAGGGCGAGCGGCAACTTCTTCAATGTCACAAACGCGGTCATCAGTTTGGTGAGACTCGCAATGGGCAGGACTTCGTCGCGCCACGCTCTTCGCACCCCGAGCGACGGGATCACGACCGCGGCGCTACCTACACTCGGCCACGCCAAGGACGTCTTGGGCTGCGCGCTGCGAAGCGCATCCGTGAACACCTGTGAGGTCGACAACCGATTGAGCAACGGCAACTGCATGCCAATGATCAGCGCGCCCGCGATCACGAGCCCCAACGCCATCGATATGAACCGCAGCCACAAGCCGCGACGTGCGGGGTTCTTGTCGGAAATGCTCTTCGTCACGGACTACAACGACGTCTGCTGGTCGTACTCTTCAGGCGTGATTAGTACTTTGCGGGCTTTCGAACCGTCGCCGGCGGCGACTACGCCCTCCTCCTCGAGCAAGTCCATAATGCGCCCCGCCCTCGCGAAGCCGACGCGCAGTTTTCGCTGCAACATCGAGGTCGATCCGGACTGCGTACGAATAATCAGATCACGGGCCTGTCGCAGTATCTCGTCATCGTCATCGCCCGATGACGATGAGCCGTGAGCGTTCGAACGCCCGGCGGGGATGTCGAGTGCGACGACGGTTTCCTGGCGACCACCCTGGGCGCGCCAGTTCTCGACGACTCGACGAACTTCGTCCTCGGACACCCATGGTGACTGGAGACGCCGGGCGATGTTGCTCGACGCCGTCACGAGCAACATGTCGCCCTTGCCGATAAGGCGCTCGGCGCCACCCTGGTCCAGGATGACCCGGCTATCGGCGAGCGACGAGACCGCGAAGGCCATGCGACTCGGCACGTTGGCCTTGATCACACCGGTGATGACGTCGACGCTCGGGCGCTGGGTCGCGAGAACCAGGTGTATGCCAACAGCGCGGGCCATCTGGGCGATGCGCACGACCGACTCCTCCACATCACGTGCAGCGACCATCATCAGGTCGTTCAACTCGTCGACGACGATCACGATGTACGGCAACTTCTCGGGTCCCGGTTGTTCTTCCACGTCGGACTCGAGACCGGTCGCGCGTTCAATGGCGTCGGCGACCTGCTCGCGAATCGTCGGTTCGGGCACCAGCTCACCACGGGCAATCATCTGCTGGTAGCTGGTGATGTCGCGCGCGCCGCTCTCCGCGAGCAGGTCGTAGCGGCGCTCCATCTCCTTCACGGCCCACGCGAGGGCGCTGGCGGCCTTCTTCGGATCCACCACGACCGGGGCGAGCAGATGCGGAAGGTCGTTGTACTGACCCATCTCGACGCGCTTGGGGTCGACGAGCAGCAGACGGACCTGATCAGGAGTGGCCCGCATCACGAGCGACGTGATCAGTGAGTTGATACACGAACTCTTACCCGCACCGGTGGCACCCGAGATGAGCACGTGGGGCATCTCGCCCAGGTTGACGATGACCGTCTTGCCCGAAATATCGCGACCAATGGGCACGTCGAGCGGATGCGTCGCTGCTACGGCCTCATCGGCCGCCAACAGATCGCCCAGGGCCACCAACGTCCGCTGACGATTAGGCACTTCGACGCCGATCGCCGACCGTCCAGGGATTGGCGCGAGGATTCGAACGTCGGGTGACGCCATGGCGTAGGCGATGTCCTTGTTGAGCGACGTGACCCGCGCGACCTTCACCCCGGGACCGAGTTCGAGTTCGAAGCGTGTGACCGTGGGCCCGACGGTGTAACCGACGAGCGTCGTCTCAACGCCATGCGCCGAAAGTGCTTCGACCAATTCAGCGCCCGCGGCGTCGGTCGACGTACGGTCCTGGCGCTGTTCCTTGGTGCGCTGCAACAGGGATAGTGGCGGCAACACCCAGTGGCTCGCGAGCGCCGACGACTTGGATCGCGCCGGCCTGGTCACCGGAGGCTGCGCCGGTGGTGGAGTCTCATCCTCGTACTCCGCGAGTACCTCGTCGGGGAACTCGTCTTCGTACGCGACCGGTTCGGGCGTTGATTCGAGCTGCTGCTTCGAACGCGATTGCTCGATCGCCGCTCCTTGCTTGTCCGACGCCGCACCTTCGTAGCTCTCGTTCGTCTTTGGACGTGCCGTCCACCAACTCGCGAGACGACTACCTACCGCCCGGGCCAGCGCGACGAAGCCTGCGCCGAGCGCGCGCAGTCCGATGCCCGTCGTCACCATCACCGCGATGATCAAGGTCGCGATGAGCACGACCAGGGCGCCGCTCATACCGAGGGTGCGATACAAGCCCCCGCCGATCACAACCCCGAGCCAGCCACCCGCGTGTCCGAGCGCCTTCACCCCGGCGTGAAGCCCGGGCCGACCTCCGGTCAGATGACCTATGCCACTGATGCCCACGAGGCCGAACGCAATCCCCCACCCGAAGCGGGCCCGGTCGACTTCGACCTTGCCCCAGGCGAGCGCTCCACCGAGGGCCAGCAGAATCAGGGGCAACGCAAACCGGCTGATCCCGAAGACCACCTCCATGACCTTGGACAGTCCTTGACCGACCGGGCCGAGGGCCCCGATCTCGGCCAGACCGGCGAAGAAACCAGCCACAAAGAGCAGAACTATCCAGATATCGCGCTCGTGACGCTGCCAGACCGTGGCGTTCTGAGCGGACGTGGACCCACTCGCCGGCGAACTCTTTGCCGACTTCTTCACCGACTTTTTTTGGTGTCGTGCAGGTGCCACAACCATCCAACTTACCGAACGCAGGTTCGTAGCGGGTGCCAATCGTTCTAGGCTGCAAAAGTGAATTTAACGCCTGACGCATCCTCCATCGAACTGGCCCGACGTCTCGACGTGCGGGCCCGGGTCTGTACCGTCGTCTCGTCCACCCCCATCAGCACCTCGCTTCACGAAGTCGTGCTCAGCGGCGACGTCGAGCTCGCGGGCGTCCCCGGTAACGACCTCATGATCAGGGTCAAAGATGACACCGGGAAATTCGTGCGGCGCCGTTACAGCGTGCGCGGTGTCGACGCCGACCAGATCACCCTGTGGGTGGTGAGCGCCCACAACGGTCCGGGCGCGGTGTGGGCTCGCACGGCCAGTCCAGGCGACCTCATCGACGTCGTTGGCCCACGCGGCAAGATTCCACTGGACACCCACGCCGACTGGCACGTCTTTGTCGGCGACGTGAGCGGTCTGGGCTCCTTCTACCGGTTAGCGCAGAGCATCGAGGTACCGGGGCGGGCCATCTTCATCGTCGAACTCGACCACGATGACGACGCGCTCACCGCAGACTTCGACGAGGGTCTCGGCGTCACCGGTATATTCGTCGACCGCGACGGGCGTTCGCCCAGCGACCCCGCGGGTCTCCTGAGTGGCCTCGCCGCCTTCGCGTTCCCGCCCGACCAGGGCCACGCCTATCTTTTCGGAGAGTTCAAGGTAACCAAGGTGCTTCGCGAGGCGTTGCTCGACCGGGGACTTGAGGACGAACGAATCAGCCGCAAGGCGTTCTGGAGAGCGGGTCGCGTGAACGCCGAGAACGGCGAGCCGGAGAAGACCGAGGACTAGAGGACGACGATCGCCGCGAGCAGCACGGGCTGGCGGCGGAACTTCTGTCCGAGCAGACGACCAGCGGTTCGTTGTGCGGCCTTGTTGAGCGACAGCGGGTCGCGGTCGCCCTCGCGAAGAGCGGTCTCGATGGCGTCACGAACAACCTTGGTCACCGACTCGATGAGGGCCCGGTCGTTCTCGCCTTCGAACCAACCACGGGCGGTGATGCGTACGGGCTGGATGATCGTGCCGTTCTCCTTGTCGACTCCGGCCGAAATCTGCAGAACGCCGTACTCGGCGAGCATCCGGCGCTCCTCGAGGGGACGTTCGTCCAGATCGCCCGCACTGCCGTCGATGTAGTGGAATCCTGCGGGCACCTGGCCGGCGCGGCGGATACCCGCCGTGGTCACCTCGACCTGATCGCCATCCTCGCAGATGAGGATGTGCTTGTCGGCGAGTCCCATCGACAGCGCGAGGTCCGCGTGGTGGACCATGTGGCGGTACTCGCCGTGCACCGGAACGAAATTCCTTGGTCGCACGAGTTGGTGGAACGTTCGCAACTCGCCTTGGCGGGCGTGGCCCGAGGCGTGGACCGGCTCGTTACCCGAGTGGATTACTTCAGTGCCCGCGCGGTGCAGGTCATCGATGACCCGACCGACCGACCACTCGTTGCCCGGAATCGGGTGCGAACTGAGGATCACGGTGTCGTCGGCGCCGACCTTGAAGTTGCGGGCGTCGCCACGCGAGAGTTTGGAGAGCGCGGCGAGGGGCTCACCCTGGCTGCCGGTGCAGATGACGCACACCTCACCTGGCGCGAACTTTCCCACGTCCTCGATATCGACGAAATCCGACGTCTCCACCTTCAAAAGGTGCAACTTACGTGCAAGTTTGACGTTTGACTCCATCGAGCGTCCCATTAGAGCGATCTTGCGGTTCTGCTCCTTGGCGACATTGATGATCTGTTGCACGCGGTGGATGTGGCTCGCGAAGCACGCTACGACCATTCGACGCTCAGGACGCTCGAGGAAAAGTCGACGCAGCGCGCCGCCGACGGACCGCTCCGAGGCGGTGAAACCGGGCTCTTCGGCGTTGGTCGAATCGCAGAGCAGCAGCGCGACACCGAGGTCACCGATCGCGGCGAGGCGCGAGATGTCGGTGCGACGTCCGTCGATGGGAGTGAGGTCGAGTTTGAAATCGCCCGAGTGCACGATGATCCCGACTTTGGTGTGAAAGGCCAGGGCGTGCGCGCTCGGTACCGAGTGGGTCACCGGGATGAACTCGACGTCGAACGGCCCGATCTTTCGACGTTCCCCGTCGGTGACTTCGATGAATGTGAGGTCGTGGGCGACCTTCGCCTCGGTGAGCCGATGCCGTGCAAAGCCCAGCGTGAGCGCTGATCCGTAGATCGGGACGTTGACGTCCTTCACGAGGTAACGCAGCGCACCGGTGTGGTCCTCGTGCCCGTGGGTGAGCACGATTGCGTCGATGCGGTCGCGGCGCTCGATCAACCAGCGAAAGTCGGGCAGAATGATGTCGACGCCGTACATGGTGGGCTCGGGGAACATGAGGCCAGCGTCGACAATGACGATGCGACCATCCTGTTCGAGGGCGAGACAGTTTCTTCCGATCTCGCCGAGACCACCGAGGAACGTGACGCGAACGTTGTCCTTAGGCACGGTGTGCCCGCAGCGAGCCGACAACATCACTCGCCGCCGCATCGAGTGTCGCGTCGCCGGGACCCAACGGGAACCGGCATTGCCCGACATCGAATCCGAGGAAGCGAAGCGCGGCCTTGGAGGGCATGGGGTTCGGGAAGGCCTCAGTGTTCTCGAAGATGCAGCTCGCGCTGACCCGCTCGTTCAGTTCGCGGGCCTTGTCCCAGTCCCCCACTTCGACCGATCGCACGATGCCCGCGAACTCGGGACCGGCCCAGTGCGCCGCCACCGACACGACACCGACACCGCCGATGGCCATGAAGGGCAGGAGCAGGCTGTCGTCGCCGCTGTAGAGGTCAAGCTCGTCACCGAGGACCGCCTTGGTGTGGGCGGCCCCCGCGAGGTCCGCCGAAGCGTCCTTCAAGGCCACGATGTTCGAGTACTTGCGCACAAGGTCGATGGTCGTGGCGCTCGCGATCTTTCGCCCGGTGCGCGAAGGGATGTCGTAGAGCATCACCGGCAGCTTCGTCGCGTCCGCGACCGCGCCTAGATGCCCGGCGATACCGTTCTGGTTGGGTCGTGCGTACGCGGGAGTGGTCGCAAGTATTCCCGCCACGCCGGTGGCCGCCACCTTGCTCGTCAGCGCGACTGAATGGGCCGTGTTGGACGACGTTGAGCCGGCGAGCACCGGTACCGTGACCGCGTCAGCCACGCAGGCGAACAAATCGAGCTTCTCTTCATCGGACAACGCCGAACCTTCGCCGGTGGAACCAGCAATGACCAGCCCGTTACTACCTTGGTCAACGAGAAATTTGGCCACCTCGGCGGCGACGTCGAACTTGATCGCACCATCCGCGTCAAAAGGCGTCACCATCGCCGTAAGAACCGTACCGAAACGAGGTGAACCCATAGAACGAAGTTACCAGCGATTCGATAGCCAAACGGCGCGGACAGACGCTGACGTGCTCAGTCGAGCAGGGAACCAATGCCAATCGTGAGTCCCGGCGTTGACGTGACGGCCCGTACGGCGAGGGCGACGCCCTGCACGAAACTCTGTCGATCGAACGAATCGTGGCGGATGGTGAGACCTTCGCCAGGCCCTCCGAAGAGGATCTCCTGGTGCGCAACGAGCCCCGGGAGCCGCACCGAATGGACGACCACGCCATCGACCTGAGCGCCGCGCGCACCTACGACGGTGTGGCGGAGCGTCGGATCGACCGGCGTCGCACGCCCCGCAGCCTTTCGAGCCTGCGCGATAACACGCGCGGTGGTGAGTGACGTTCCCGACGGAGCGTCCACCTTCTTGTCGTGATGCAGTTCAATGATCTCGACGCGGTCGAAGTACGGCGCCGCCATTGCGGCAAAACGCTCGGAGAGCACCTCGCCGATCGCGAAATTCGACGCCATCACGACGCCGGTCTTGGTCGCGGCTTGCTCGACCGCGGTCCGCTGCGCGTCGCTCAGACCGGTGGTGCCGATGACCAGCGCCACCGCGTTCTTGGCGCACCAACTCGATGACGACACAACACCCTCGGGCGTCGAGAAATCGACCACGACGTCGACGGTCTTCGCATCGAGCTCGTCGAGCGACGACTTATACGCAGCGGCGAAGAGCTCACGCGGTTCGTGCACGTCGACCAGCGCGGCGACGGTGAACCCTTCGACGGCTCCTAGTCCAACGGCCAGCGCCTGGCCCATCCGACCGGCGCCACCCACGATAGCGATGCGTTTCACGCAGTCACCCTATCCTTTCGCCTCTTCGGAACCCATCCACGAAGAAGGAATGCCGCCGCGACCAACGCAAGGAACGAACCCACCGAGCCCGCGAGCCCCACCTCGATCAGCGGTGCGTGATAGTGGAAATGGACGGTCCACTTCCCTGGTGGCACGATGACCTGCTGGATAAGGCCCGAGCGCACCACGTGCACGGCCATGCTCTTGCCGGTCACGTCGTTGCGCGCCGTCGCGTGCCAGCCCGGTATCCATTCCATCGAGCGCTTCAGTACCGTGGAATGCGTCGCGTCGACGCTCACCCACGAGTCGCCCCAGAGGCTATTTCGGATACCCGTGATCCTCGAGGTGCCGAAATCGCCGCCGAGCCACGCGCTCGCGCGCACCGAGGTCGCCTTGAAGAAGGTCAGGGTGCCGCTCGTCACCTCCATGCGCCAGAGCGACGACGTGAGCGCCTGTTGGTAGGGGGTGTTGAGTTCGTAGGAGATGGCGGGCGTCACGTTGGTCGTCACCACCGCCGACGCGAGACCCATCGCACCGCTCGACGTGATTACTGCTCCCGCCGCGCTCTCCTTCAGCGCCGCGAAGTTGAAGGTCATCGCGCGCTGGGCGGATAGGGAGACCGGGGCCCCGACTTCCCCACCCTTCGAATTGAACAACTGCACCCGTACGGTGCCGTTCGTTGACACCTCGCCCGGCTCCTGCTTCAAGAAGAGCGAACGCACGGGGATTTCCTGACCGAAGTAGCGAAGCGTCCTTGTCGACGCCGCGATTGGAAGACACAGTGGCGCGATCGGCACCACGAGCGGCAAGGTCGCCGTCAGTTTGTTCGTCGGTACCGCGATCGACGACAGTCGCAACTGGCGAAAGACGTCCTTGGCCAACTGACAGGTGTCGAGGCCGTAGAGCGGGTGGGTCGCCGTCACGTTGCCGTAGAGCTCGTCGATCAGCGATCCATAACCCTGCACGCTCGGTAACTTCGTGAACACATTCATATTGGGCGCGCCCAGATCGTCGAATTCGTCGTGGTGCGCCCCCGAAGGATCGACGAGCGCGAACCGGCCTTGAGCGTCGAGCAGGGTGATCGCGTCCGCGCGCGACGGCTCGACATTGACGTGGCCGGCGAGGAATCCGTCGCCGCAGAAGACCAAGAAGATGACGACATCGAGCATGACGAACACGGTCAGCCACTGCAGCAGCCTCCTGCTCCTCAGTCCCCATACGAGGCAAATGATGATGGCGAGTGCGATCAGCAGATGCAACACCAACGTCGGACGTTCGAAGTGCGCGAGCACGCCGTCCGAGGAGTTCTTCGTGATCCAGTCGACGATGGCGTTGCCGAAGAAAAGCATGGCGAGTGAAAGACCGGCGACGGCTATCGCTGGCGAGAGCGTTACAAATTTTCGCCACCCGACGAGCCCGGCGCGTGCGAAATCGCGTTCGCACAGACGTTCGAGGAACCAGCCCAGTAGGACCACGACGGCGAGGTCCACGAGGATGATGCTGCGGCTCTGCAGTCGCGTACTGCCAAAGAGTGGAATCAACCGGAAGAGGTGTCCCGCCGGCGTGAAGTAGCCCCACGTGGCGAACATGCCAACGACGGCGAGCACGACGTAGACAATCCAGTTTTGGTCGTCGCCCCGCCAACCACGCTTGGTGAACCGCACCACGAACGCTGCGGCGGCGACTAGCGCGAGTACACCCACGTAGCCAGTCACTTCGGGCAGGTTGTAACTGACGAAGTAATTTGGCTGATGCAGCACACCGTTGCCCCCGAAGATGTCGGGGATGAGCAGCAGCGTGGTCCAACGCGTCGCGAGCGACCCCGCACCGAACCATTGATAGGTGAGTCCGGTGCGCTGAGACTGCTTGATGAACTCCCAACCAGGAAGCAACTGCGCGAGCCCGAAACCGACACCCCACGCAACGCCAACACCCACGCTGACGACATAGATGAACCGGTTCTTCCACGTCGACGGCTGCCAGGCACTGCGAACGAACAACACCACTGGACCGACGATCAACAACACCAGTTGCATCTCGGCGATGGCGCGCGGCTCTCCGGTGAGCGAGGTAAGCCCCCACAGCGCGCTCAGCCCCGCCACGCCGGGCAGCACCGCGCGAGCTCGAACACGCCAGGAGCCTTGCGTCGTGCGCTCGACCGCCTGAGCCAGCGCGAGCATCGCGAGTATCGCCCACGGCAGCAACGCGTAACCCTGAATCACGCCGAGGTGCACCAGTTGGCCGATCATGGCGCCGCTGTAGGCGTAAACGATCGCGGGAACCAGCGAGGAGAAGGTCCGCAGCCCGTGCCAGCGCAGCAGCGCGAACACCCCGAACGCAGCGACCACGTACACGGCGATGAGATTCAGCACCCACGACATGATCGCCGGCAGCACCGCGAAGAGGAACGTGAGCGGGAAGAACGATCCGGCGTTCATACCCCCGAGCAACGGTGTACCCGAATCCGCGAGTGGATTAAATAGCGGAAGGTGACCGCTGTCGAGTTGCTGACCCGTCAGCACCCGCAGAGGAAAGTTCTGGATCAGGTTGTCCTGGCTGATAGCCGGGTGACCGAACAGCGCTGGCACCGCGAAAAGAAGGGTCGGAAGACCGACCATCAGGAGAATCGCGAGGCGGTCCGCGCGCCGGAGAGGTTTCCACCACCGGGTGGACTGCGCCAAGGTGGTTTCCATCTCCCTACGCTACGGAAAAACAGCGAGGCCGTGCCACACAGTCACGAGGACTGCATGACACGGCCGCTACGAACTAACGACGACGCGGTCGCGGGCTGCGGCGTGGGCCGCCGTCACCATCACTGAACGAAGGACCGCCGGGGCCCAGATCGCCGATTTCGCCGGCCAATTCGGCCTCGAACGCGGCTTCGAACGATGAGTTCGGCTTGGCACGCGAACTCTCGTCACGACTACCACGGTCACTGCGGTCGGGGCGCTCACTGCGCTCAGGGCGCTCACTACGCTCGCCACGGTCAGGGCGCTCACTGCGTCCACCACGGTCACCACGGTCACCACGGTCACCACCTTCACGAGGGGCGCGGCGCTCACGCGGCGCGTCGTTGTCCTCGGTCGCCATGCCGGCGTACTCACCAGCGAGCGACAATGAGACCTTGCCCTGCGGGTCGATGTCGTCGACCTTCACTTCCAGTGCTTGTCCCAGTTCGACGACGTCTTCGACCTGGCCGATTCGCTTGCCGCCGTTAAGCGGCGACATCTTTGAAATGTGCAGGAGTCCATCGCGGCCCGGCATGATGCTGATGAACGCACCGAACTTGGCAATGTTGACGACGCGGCCCTGGTAGACCGCACCGACTTCAGCGGTCGGTGGATCGAGGATGAGAGCGATACGGCGACGGGCTTCTTCGACCGCACGTCCGTCCTTCGCGCCGATGGTCACCGTGCCGACGACACCGTCGTCATCCACGGCGATGTCCGCGCCGGTCTCTTGCTGCAAGGTGTTGATGACCTTGCCCTTCGGTCCAATGACCTCACCGATCTTGTCGATCGGGATCTGAAGCGAGACAATCTTCGGTGCGACTTCGGCGACTTCGCTGCGGGGCTCGGGGATCGTTGCCGTGATGACATCAAGGATTGCGAGACGAGCGGCCAGCGCCTGGTGCAGGGCCTTCGAAAGCACGTCAGCGGGCAGGCCGTCGATCTTCGTGTCGAGCTGCAGCGCAGTCACGGCATCGGCAGTACCGGCGACCTTGAAGTCCATGTCGCCGAATGCGTCTTCCGCACCGAGGATGTCCGTGAGCGTCACGTACTTACCCTCTTCGTAGACGAGACCCATCGCGATACCGGCGACCGGTGCCTTGATCGGCACGCCCGCCGCCATCAGCGACAGTGTCGAACCGCAGACCGACGCCATCGAGGTCGAGCCGTTGGACTGCATGACGTCAGAGACGACGCGCAACGTGTACGCGAACTCCTGCTCGCTCGGTAGCACCGGCACCAGCGCGCGCTCGGCGAGCATGCCGTGGCCGACTTCACGACGCTTGGGAGCACCGACGCGACCAGTCTCGCCAACCGAGTAGGGCGGGAAGTTGTAGTGGTGCATGTAACGACGGAACTCGTCGGGTGTGATCGAGTCGACCATCTGCTTCATACGCGGCATGCCGAGCGTCGTCACGTTGACGACCTGGGTCTCGCCACGCTGGAAGAGCGCCGAACCGTGGGTCATCGGGAACAGGTCGATCTCGGCGGACAACGGACGGATGTCGGTGACACCACGACCGTCGATGCGAACGCCCTCTTCGACGATGCGACGGCGGACGAGCTTCTTCGTGAGCGACCTGACAGCTGCTTTGATCTCGCTCGTGCGCTCGGGGAACTCGCCCGACAACTGCTCGATGATCGAGGCGGTCGCCGCGTCAAGAGCGTCATTACGTGCGGTCTTGGCGGTGAAGTTGTTGGCCTCGGCGAGCGCGCTGGCGCCCACGGCGTCGACGCGCGCCAGGACATCGTCCTGATAATCGTTCAGTGCCTTGTACTCCAGGGTCTTGATGGGGCCACGGGCAGCGACGAAGTCCTTGACGAGTTCGCGCTGCAAGTTGATCGCTTCGCGGATCCAGAGCTTGGATGCCTCAAGACCAGCGGCCAGTACGTCCTCGCTGACCTTCGGAGCGCCGTCGGCGTACTTCTCGAAGGAACCCTCGGTGCCTCCGGCTTCGACCATCATGATGGCGATGTCAGTATCGGACGAGTCCGAAAGCGCGCGTCCGGCGACGATGAGTTCAAATGTCGCGGCATCGCCTTCGGCGAACGTGGGGTGCGGCGCCCACTCACCGTCAGTGGTGTACGCCATGCGCACGGCACCGATGGGGCCGTCGAACGGAATACCCGAGATCATCAACGCGGCGGATGCGGCATTGATGGCGAGTACGTCATGCGGGTTCTCCTGGTCGGCGCTGAAGATGGTGCCGACGACCTGGACCTCATTGCGAAAGCCCTTCGGGAACGAGGGGCGAAGCGGACGGTCAATGAGTCGACAGATCAGGATCGCCTGGTCCGAAAGCTTGCCCTCACGGCGAAAGAACGCCCCGGGAATCTTTCCGGCGGCGTACGCGCGCTCTTCGATGTCCACGGTGAGCGGGAAGAAGTCGACGCCCTCGCGCACGGATCGTGAAGCGGCGACGGTGGCCAGCAGCATGGTGTCACCAATACGGGCCAGGACGGCTCCGTCAGCGAGTTGAGCCAGGTGACCTGCTTCAAAACTCAGGGTCTTGTCGGTGCCCGTAATTGGGCTACTTACGCGGATTGCGTCAGTCATGGATTTGCTCCTTATGCGGTTAGCAACACTCCGCCCGGATCCCAGTGAGCAACCTTCGCGTCAAGCGACTGTTCTCCACTGGCCTCCGAGGCCTCGGATGTGTTGAGCACGTCGACGGCGTCGACGTGCATTCTCGGCTAGCGACGAATGCCGAGACGACCGATCAAAGCGCGATAGCGCTCGACATTTCCGCGCTGCACGTAATCGAGCAGACGGCGACGTTGGCCGATGAGCTTCATGAGTCCGCGGCGGGTGTGGTGATCGCCCTTGTGAACCTTGAGATGCTCGGTGAGGTGCGAGATCCGGTCAGTCAGAATTGCGATCTGGACTTCGGATGAGCCGGTGTCCGTTTCGTGAGCCTGAAAGTCCTTGATGATCTGCTGCTTCTCAGCCATAACGTATTTGCCTTATGAGTCGGGGGTCCCGTTGCGAGCCACCTACTTGACGACTCACACGATCAGCGTCGCTGACCGAAGACCTATCCTAGCAGTGCGAAGTCCCCGGGCGAGAATTTCTTGAAAATATCTAGGGTTTGGACTACGTCGCGGTCGATTTGCGCCACGAGATCCGCCACGCCCGAGAAGACCATCTCGCCGCGAAGATGCTCAAGAAAAACGACGTCGAGCTCGAGATCGTAGAGATCACCACTGAATCCAGGGACGTGCACCTCCACTGTCACCGAGCCGTCCTCGTAGAACTGCGGTCGAGTGCCCACCGAGATCGCCGCCGGCCACCACCGGTGATCGGGCGTTCGAAGGCTGCCCGCGTAGATGCCGAGTCCGGGCACGATCTGTCGCTCGCTAAAACCCATGTTCGCGGTCGGGTACCCGAGATCACGGCCGCGCGCGTCGCCGTGCTTGACCAGGCCGCGCAGTGTGAAGGGCCGCCCCAGCATCTCATTGGCGCTCTTCAGGTCGGCCCGTTGGATGGACTGGCGCGCGGCGGTCGAACTCCAGCGACTCCCTTCACCGAAGATCGGCGCGGGGTGCACGGTGAAACCCCGGCGCTCGCCGACACTTCGAAGCACTTCGACGTCACCGTCGCGGTTGTGGCCGAAGTGGAAGTCCTCACCAACGACGACGTGCGTGGTCGCGAGCTCACCCACGAGGACTCGCTCGATGAACGACGCCGCACTCTCGCGCGCCAACGGTTCGTCGAATCTGAGGATTCGGACCTGTTCGACACCGAGTCGCTCGAGTCCTTCGAGGCGCTGAGCCAACGTCGCGATCAGCAGTGGGGCGCGCTCGGGAGCGAGGACCGTCGCGGGGTGGGGGTCGAAGGTGACCACGGTCGAAAGTGCCTTATGGCGCTTCGCCACCTGACAAAGCCGGTCGATCACCTTTTGGTGCCCGCGGTGGAGACCGTCAAAGACACCAATCGCCACCGCACTGGCGTGCGTGGTCTCGCGAGGTTCGTCGTGAAGGACAATCATCGTCGTCGACCTAGTTCCGGTCGGCTTCGGAATCGGAGGGGAGCACCACTTCAGGTTTCCACTTCTCGCCTCGTCGGCGCAAGATGCCCACCAGTGAATCATCATTCGAGGTCGCCGCAATCTCGTCAGCGACGAAGTCGCCCTCGAGCACGAGGTGCTGGCCCATGCGCATCCGGCGCTGCTCGTCGTCACTGAGCCGCACGTGCTCGAGCGACGTCACAAAGTCGGCCGGAGGTCGCAGGGCGACGCCACCGGACCGGACGATCTCCTCGAACGCGTCAAGGGTGACCGCGTCGTCAATCGAGTGTCCCCCGCTCGACACCCGGCGAAGCGACGTGAGGTGCCCCACGGTCCCGATGCGTTCGGCGAGGTCGCTCAACAGCACGCGAACGTAGGTACCGACCGTGCATTCGACGTTGAAGGTCCAGATTGACGGGTCGTCGCTCGGCGTCAGGACGAATTCGCTAATCGTGACGTCACGGGCCTCGCGCTCGACTTCGATGCCCTGACGCGCCAGTTCGTGCAGACGACGACCCCCGACTTTGATGGCCGACACCATTGGGGGGGTCTGACGCTGCGAACCGGTGAAGGCGGAGGACGCAATCGTCATCTCGTCGCTCGTCAACGCCGGCACCGGTGCGTTCGCGACAATCTCGCCGTCGGCGTCGAGCGAATCGGTCGCAATGCCGAACTTCACCGTGCCGGTGTAGCGCTTGATCTCGGACTGGGCGAAACGCAGTAGTCGCGTCGACGGACCAACCGCGAGCACCAGTAGTCCGGTAGCCATCGGATCGAGCGTCCCGGCGTGACCCACGCGGCGTTCGTTCAGAATCTTGCGCACCCGGGCGACCACGTCGTGGCTCGTCAGTCCCTGGGGCTTGTCGACGAGCAGGAGCCCGTTACTGGTCGTCATGGCGCTGACGGCGAAGAATGTCCTCGACCGCCGAGCCGCTGGCGACCGCGGGGTCGGCCATGAACGACAGCTTCGGCGTCCGCTTCAGCCGGGTCTGGGCGTTCACCGATGATTGGATCTGGGCCCGGCGCTCGTCGAGCGCCAGACGTGCGTCGTCACTCAGGGAGTCGAAGTACACCATGGCTTGCTGCAGGTCGGGCGTCACCTCGACACCGGTCACCGTCAACAGGCCAATACGCTCGTCGACGTCGGAGATCCGAAGCAGTTCGTCCGATATCACCTCACGAAGGATCTGATTCACCCTCGCCGAGCGGGGATAGGGATGGCGACCGCCGGTCGAGTGGGCCATGACCTAGGCCGTTCGGGGAATCTCGCGCTCTTCGAAGGTCTCGATGATGTCGCCATCCTTCAAGTCCTGGTAGTCGGAGAGACCGATACCGCACTCGAAGCCGGCCTGCACCTCACGCGCGTCGTCCTTGAAGCGACGCAGCGACGTGATCGAGCCCTTCCAGATGATCGCACCCTCGCGCAAGAATCGAACCTTCGAACCACGCGTGATGACACCATCGCGAACGAAGCAACCGGCGATAGCGCCGATCTTTGGCACGCGAAAGACCTCGCGCACCTCGGCTTCGCCGGTGACGACCTCTTCGAAGACCGGCGAGAGGAGTCCAAGCATCGCGGCTTCAATCTCCTCGATCAGCTTGTAGATGATCTCGTAGGTGCGGATCTGCACGCCTTCGGTCTCGGCGAGTTCGCGGCTGCGCCGGTCGGGTCGGACATTGAAACCAATGATCGTCGCCGAAGAGGCCTTGGCCAGTTGCACGTCGTTCTCGGTGATCCCGCCCACGCCACGGAGGACAATGACCAACTTCACGTCATCGCGCTCGAGCTTGCGTAGCGACTCGGTGCAGGCTTCGAGTGAACCCTGCACGTCAGCCTTCAACACGATGTTGAGTGTCGCTGTCTCGCCGCGCTGGATCTGTTCGAACAGGTCCTCGAGGCGAGCGCCACTCGTGGAGGCGACCGGCTGGTGACCAATGAGGCGGGCTCGCTGAGCTCGCGCTTCGGCGAGGGTTCGGGCGTGACCGAGGTCGTGCGCGACGCGCATCTCGTCACCGGCGAACGGTGGTTCGCTGAAGCCGAGGATCTGCACGGGCGTCGAAGGGCCGGCGGTCTTGATCTGCTTGCCCTGGTCGTTGATGATGGCTTTCACCTTGCCGAAGGCGGCGCCAGCCACGACGGGGTCGCCCACCGATAAAAGGCCCTTTTGGACCATGACAGTGGCGACGGGGCCACGGCCGACCTCGAGGTTGGCTTCGAGCACGGTGCCGATGGCACGACCGGTCGGTCGAGCCACCAGTTCGCCGATTTCGGCGACGAGCAGCACCTGCTCCAAGAGCTCATCGATGCCCGTTCCCTGCAGAGCGGAGATCTCGACACAGATGGTGTCACCACCCCACTTCTCGGGTACCAGACCGTGTTCGCTGATCTGCTGGAGTACACGGTCCGGATTGGCGTCGGCCTTGTCCATCTTGTTCACCGCGACGATGAGCGGCACTTTGGCGGCCTTGGCGTGGTTTATGGCCTCGACGGTCTGGGGCATGACACCGTCGTCTGCTGCGACTACGAGGACCACGATGTCGGTGACGTCCGCACCTCGTGCGCGCATGGCGGTGAAGGCTTCGTGACCCGGGGTGTCGATGAATGCAATGGGCTTGCCCTTCCACATCACGCGGTACGCGCCAATATGCTGGGTGATGCCGCCCGCTTCGCCGGCGACGACGTTGGTCTTGCGGATCTTGTCGAGCAGCATGGTCTTGCCGTGGTCGACGTGGCCCATGACCGTGACGACGGGCGGACGCGGCGTAGCTTCGATCTCGTCGTCCTCGTCATCCTCGTCGAAGAACTTGGCGAGCAACGCGGCCTCTTGCTGCTCACCCGGGTCCACGAGGCGAACTGCGGCACCGACTTCGGCGGCGTACAGCTCAATCATGTCGTCGGTGAGGCCTTGCACGGCGGTGACGATCTCGCCCTGAAGAAAGAGGAAGCGGATGATGTCGGCGGCGCTGCGATTGAGCTTGGGGCCGACGTCCTTTGCGGTCGAACCGCGCTCGATGATGATCTCACCATCGGGCACTGGCGCACTGCTGGGCTGCCACGTGGTCATCTGACTCGGCTCGAGCTCTTCGACGTTGCGACGGCGACGACGCGTGACCTTGCGCTGCGATCCCCTCGGACCACCGGTTCCACGGTTCGCCGGACCACCGCGACCCGGACCAGCCGGAGCGCCAGCGGTCGGACCACCGGTACGGGGTCCTCCGAATCCTCCACCAGCACCGCCCGGACGCGAAGGTCCGCCGGTGCGCGGCGGTCCGCCGGCGGCGGGACGCGCGCCCATGGGTCGAGACCCACCGGCGCCAGGGGCACGGCTGTTCGAGCCCGGCATGGGACGGCGAGCACCCGGGGGTGGCGGAATTGGACGTCCGGTCGCGCTGAGCGGGCGACCCGGGGGTGGCGGAATTGGACGTCCGGTCGCGCTGAGCGGCGGTCGCATCGGCGCGGGACCGCCTTCGCTGGTGCCTTCACCGGCGCTCGGGCGCTGCGTGGGGCGAATGGTCGTCGGCCCGTCGGGCGAGACGGTGCGCGTCGGTACGGGCTTGGGCGCTGCGGCACGGCTGCGTACGACCTTGGGCGCTGGCTCGGCCGCGGGGGCGATCGGCGCGGCGGCCTCAACAGGCGCCGTTGACTGCGACGGTGCGGGTGCTTCGGCCGGCGTCGGAGCCGGGGCTTCGCTGACGGGCGCCACCACGCGCGAGACGCGTACTGGCGCCTCGGGCACGGTCTCGCTCGTCGACGACGTCGCCTTCGTAGCCTTGGTCGACTTGGTCGACTTGGCAGCCTCTTCAGGCTGGACCTCGCGGCGAAGTCCGTCGGCGTCAGCGCGACGTCGGATGCGGTCAGCCTGGGCGTCCTCGATGGAGGCAGAGGGGCTGGAAGCGCCAATGCCTAGTTTTTGGGCGAGCCCGAGCAACTCTTTGCTCGTTAGACCGAGTTCTTTTGAGAGCTCGTGGACCCGGATCTTCTTCTGCGCCAAAACGTTCCCTTAAATCACGTGCCCGCACTACCTGCGAACACAGTTGTCTATTCTTTCACAACTGAGCCCTTTTACCGGCCCTTCAACTCCACACGAAGAGATTCCATGTCTTTCGCGCTCACTGCTTTTCGCAGGGCGCGAGCCACATGTCCACTCTGTACCGCATCCGCACAGCCCGAATCACTGCACCACCAGACTCCCCGCCCGGCCCCTCGACCGAGGTACCACGTACCCTCGGCGTCCTGGCCAGCGCGGATCATTTCAGTGTCATCACGCCGTTTGCGGCAGACAACACACGTCCGAACCGGTGTTATGCCTCGTCCTCCACGACTTGATCGCTGTCGACGTCTTCGACCGCGACGATCTCTTCGCTGTGACCCTCGGCGTCAGTGACGACCACGTCGTCAATGACCGCCTCGACGTCACCGTCCTCGTTCACAACGTCCACGATGGTCTCGTCAACGACGGCGTCACCGTCGGTCCAGACCTCTTCTTCGACCACGTCTTCTTGGCCCTCGTTCTCCGAGCGGATGTCGATGCGCCATCCGGTGAGACGGGCGGCGAGACGGGCGTTCTGGCCTTCCTTGCCAATTGCGAGTGAGAGCTGCTGGTCGTGCACGATGACCGTCGCGATACCCTCTTCCTCGTTCAATCGGACTTCGCGCACACGCGCGGGCTGCAGGGCGGCCTGGATGAACTCGATGGGGTCGTCGCTGTAGGGCACGACATCGATGCGCTCGCTGCGCAGTTCGTTCGTGATGTTGCGAACCCGCGATCCCCGTGCGCCGACGCAGGCCCCGACGGGGTCGACCATCGAATCGTTGGACGCGACCGCGATCTTGGAGCGGTGACCGGGTTCACGTGCGAGCGCCTTGATCTCGACGATGCCGTTGGCGATCTCGGGAACTTCGATCTCGAAAAGTTTGGCCACGAGCGCGGGGTGCGTGCGACTCACGACAATCTGCGGTCCCTTGTTGGTCTTGCGTACCTCGACGATGTACACCTTGATGCGCGCGCCGTGCTCGTAGCGCTCGAAGGCGATCTGCTCGGCCTGGGGCAGCAACGCCTCCACGCGACCGAGGTCGAGCAGGGTGTAGCGGTTGTCGTTCTGCTGGACGGTGCCCGACACGATGTCGCCCTCGCGGTTTGCGAACTCCTCGTACATCTGACGACGCTGGATGTCACGGATCAGTTGCATCAGCACCTGCTTCGCGGTCTGGGCGGCGATGCGACCGAAGTCTTCTGGCGTTGCATCCCATTCACGCGTCACGTTGCCCTCGAGGTCGAGTTCGAGGCCCCAAACCTTGATCTCGCCGGTCTCGGGATTGATTTCGACTTCGGCGTCCTCCGCGGAGTCGGGACGACGCTTGTAGGCGGCGAGCAGCGCATTCGCCAACGCAATGAGCAACTCCCCCTCGTCAATGTTCTGGTCACGTGCAATCTGTCCCAGGGCTTCAAGAAATTCGAAGTTCGCCATGAATTAGCCTTTCTTGCTCGTCGATGAAGACTTTGGTTTGCCCCGTGAGGGTGTGGGCTTCGCTTCTCCGCCCCACTTGAAGACGGTGCGCGCGCGCTCGATCTTGTCGAAAGCGACGGTCACCTGACCGTGCTCGGCGTCGTTCAGGGTTACCGACGTCTCGTCGGCACTGAGGACTGTTCCCTCGAGCCGACGCGTGGGTTCGCCGTCACGTAACTCGCGAAGCGTCACCACTTCGCCGACCGTCGACAGGAAGTGCCCAGGGGTCCGCAACTTGCGCTCAAGACCCGGGCTCGAGACGTCCAAAGTGAAGCGGTTCGGGATTGGATCGGTCGTGTCGAGCCATTCCGAGATGGTGCGATTCGCCTTGGTGAGCGACTCGAGGTCCACACCGCCCTCTTTGGTGACGATGACGCTGAGCGTGCCCTTGGCGAGTTCGACATCGTAGAGATCAAGCCCTAGGAGGGAAAGGAGTGAGCGCAGTGGTGTCTCCAAATCCATGGCCCTCACGCTCCTCTCTGTGTCTACTGGCGTTCAGACAATGAGAAAGCGCGGGCCCGAGGCCCGCGCTCAAACGAGTCCAAACGTCCTTTGCGGACTGTCGGGAGCAATTGTAGCAGCATTATCCGCACTTCACAATTGGGCGCACGAGGTCAAAACACCCGAAATCAACAACTATTCGAATTTGGTACTGCGTGTGAGACTAATACGCCTTGGCGATGATGCAGAGCAAATCGTTTTCGAGTTCACTCGCGGGGATTGACCCATCCATGCGCTGCAAACAACGGATTGTCAGACCTTGATTGTTGAGCTCGGCCTCCTCGGAGGGCCCGATGAGGTCCCACGAAAGGCGCGCGAAACCGGTCTGAGCGACGTTGATCGCCTCGGGCACCGACGCCACGTCGCACGTGTTGGCGTCGCGGCGGTCAAGGGCCGACTGGAAAAGCTCCCGCTGGATGGTCTCGAGCAGAATCGGCGCCTCGTCACTGACCGCGTCGATGCCGAGTGCCACCTTCTCGGAGTTATCACGGCGAACGACCGTTACGATCCCCTGGGCGAGGTCGCGGGGTCCGACTTCGATGCGAAGCGGTACGCCCTTGATCTCCCAGTCGGTCACGCGGCGTCCGAAACTGCCCCGTCCACGGTCAAGCACGACACGTACACCGGCCGCCTTCAGTGAGGCGACAATCTTCTCGCACGCCGCGTTGACTTCGGGTTCGTCGCGAACCGCGATGACCACAGCCTGGGTCGGTGCCACGTGGGGTGGCAGGACGAGTCCGTTGTCGTCACCGTGGGCCATGATCAATCCCCCGACCAGACGCGTCGACGAACCCCAGGATGTCGTGTAACAGAGGGCCGCCTGGCCTTCCTCGCTCTGGTAGTAGATGTCGAACGCCTTGGCGAAATTCTGGCCGAGTTCGTGGCTCGTGGCCATCTGCAGCGCCTTGCCGTCACGCATCATGCCCTCGCACGTCATCGTGTTGGTCGCGCCGGCGAACCTTTCGCGCGTCGACTTGATGCCGAGAAACGTCGGCACGGCGAGGACCTTGTTCAAGAAGTCGTTGTACACCTCGAGGTGGATCTTCATTGCGTAGTCCGACGCGTCCTCCTGGGTGGCGTGCGCGGTGTGACCCTCTTGCCAGAGGAACTCCGACGATCGAAGGAACAGGCGCGGGCGAAGTTCCCATCGCACGACGTTCGCCCATTGGTTGAGCAGCAGCGGCAGGTCGCGGTAACTCTGGATCCACTTGGCCATGAACTCGCCGATCACCGTCTCCGAGGTTGGGCGCACCACGATGGGCTCGGCGAGTTCCTCGCCGCCAGCGTGGGTCACCACCGCGAGTTCGGGGCTGAATCCCTCTACGTGCTCGGCCTCTTTTGACAAGTAACTCTGGGGGATGAACAGGGGGAAATAAGCGTTCTGAGCGCCCGCATCCTTTATCCGCGCGTCGATCTCAGATTGGATCCGCTCCCATATGGCGTAGCCATATGGGCGAATGACCATGGTTCCGCGCACTGGGCCGTTATCGGCCATTTCGGCCTTAGCGACGACGTCTTGATACCAGCGGGGGAAGTCCTCGGCTTGAGGGGTGAGGACGCTCTGCGATGCCACGGTTCTCCTTTGATGCGTTGCTGCAGCCTATCGAAAGGCGTGGCTAGCCCTCGGTGCGGTGACGGATCCGCTCGATGCGCTCGCTCGCGTGATTGACGTCGGCGCCCTGGTCGCCCAAGAGCAGCGCCCGGTCCGCGGCGGCTTCCGCTTCGGCGCTGACGTCGCGCGCGGCGAGGCGGGCGGCCACACCTTCGGCGGCGATCTTCTTCGCTTCGTCCACGAGCGCGGCGACCATCTCGTCCTCGGGAACGACACGCACGATCTGGCCCTGGATGAACAGGTGCCCGCGCTTTTTGCCCGCGGCGATACCGAGATCGGCGTGACGCGCCTCGCCGGGTCCGTTCACGACACAACCCATCACCGCGACCTGAATCGGCAGGTTGAGCTCGGACAGCGCAGCCTGAGCCTCATTCGCCACCTTGATGACGTCGACCTCCGCGCGACCGCAACTCGGGCACGCGATCAGGTCCAGCCCCTTTCGCTCGCGAAGTCCGAGCGCTTCGAGCAACTGACGTCCAGCCTTCGCCTCTTCCACCGGGTCGGCGGTGAGTGAGTAGCGAATGGTGTCGCCGATGCCTTCGGCGAGCAACGTCGCGATGCCGGCCGTTCCCTTCAAGAGGCCTCCGGGCAGCGGTCCCGCCTCGGTGACGCCTAAGTGCAAGGGATGGTCGAAGGTCTCTGACGCCAAGCGGTAGGCGGCGATCATGGTGGCGACCGAAGACGCCTTCACTGAGATCTTGACGTCGGAGAAGTCGACCTCTTGAAAGTATGCGAGCTCGATGCGCGCGGACTCGACGAGTGCCTCGGGTGTCGCGCCACCGAACTTCTCGTAGATGTCGGGGTGCAGGCTTCCTGCGTTCACACCGATGCGAATCGGCACGCCGCGGTCACGGGCCTCGCTCGCGACGAGCTTGATCTCCTGGGGCTTTCGCAGGTTGCCCGGATTCAGACGAAGACCGTTCACCCCCGCTTCGAGGGCGGCGAGCGCCATCTCGACGTGGAAATGGATGTCGGCGACGATCGGTACCGGCGAACGCGGGACGATCTGGGCGAGTCCCTCGGCGGCGGCGAGTTCGTTACAGGTGCAGCGCACGATGTCCGCTCCAGCGGCGGCGAGCGCGTAGATCTGCTGCAGGGTGCCCTCGACGTCGGCGGTCTTGGTCGTGGTCATCGACTGGATCGAGACCGGCGCGTCACCCCCAACCTTTACCGATCCGACAGAGATCTGGCGCGTGAGGCGACGGGGTGTAAGAAAGCTGGCAGTGACATCCACATCTCCATTCTGCCGCGTCGCACCACCGGGCGAAGCGCCTACTGGAAGGGGTTGGCGATGGGGTGAGCAATATCGAGGTACATCGTGCTGGCAAAGAGCACCAGCAGCACGGTCATGAACGCGTAGATCACTGGGGTCATCAGGTTCAAATTGGCGTGGTAGCGCTTCCCACGCCGACTTCGTAGACGCTCGTAGGTCGCAATCGCGACGTACCCGCCGTCGAGGGGCAGCAGGGGCAGCATGTTGAGCATGCCTACGAAGATGTTCACGGTCATCAGAATCTCGAGCAACACCGCGGTCCCGGACTGCGCACCCTGGACCGCCACCCGCACAACACCTACGATCGACACCGGACGCGTGTCCTGATTGATCGGGTTCGTCGCCGCCTTCACCGAGGTGACCTGGTGGAAGAGACTCGCGAACTCACCCGGCGAGAACACGTGCACCATGGCGTGCACCGCAATTGCCATCATCGAACCTATGCGGCTGAACGACCCCGGAATCGCCGAATACCACGGCGTACGCACGGTGAGCTCCTCGAGGTCAACGCCGAGCAGTCCTCGCGAGTCCGCGCCGGTATAGATCGGCTTGCCGTTTTCCTTCAACGTCTGTTCGTTGGCCGGCGTGGCCTTGAGCGTCAGGTCGCGTCCCGCGCGATCCACAACGAGCGTCATGGGCTTACCCGCGTGGTTGCGCACGGTGTCGATCAAGACGTTGACGTTGGTCACCAACTTTCCATCAACTGAGATGACTCGGTCACCGATCTTGAGACCCGCCGCCTGTGCGGCGTTCTTCTGGTAGCCGTCCCAGTGAGAGAAGGCCTGAATGCCCACGTTGCTCGACGAGGGCAGCCCGATCAGCGTGAGCGACGCCCACGCGAGCAAGAAGGCCATCACGAGGTGCATGAACGAGCCAGCCGAAGCGAAGATCACCTTCCTCGGATACGAGGCTGAACGGTAGGTCCGGGATTCTTGCTCCTCGGGGACCGTGGCGTCCCACGTCATACCGGGCACCTTCACGTATCCACCAAGCAGCAAGGCGCGCACGCCATAGCGAGTCCCGCCATAGGTCGCCGACCAGATTACCGGACCGAAACCCACGAAGAAATCCGACACCTCCATGCCGGAACGCTTGGCGATGATGAAGTGTCCGAATTCGTGGCCCATCACCATTACGAAAATCGAGCCGATAACGACGGGCAGCGCCCAACCGCCCCACCACGTGAGCAACGCGACGAGTACCACGACGCCCACGAGCAGCGAGATGAGCGACTTCAGGTCGGAGCGATCTGTCTCTTCCACTAGGGAGTGACCATACCGTGCGCCAGACGACGGGCAGTCGTGTCGTTCGCAAAGAGATCGTCGAGGCTATTGAGCGGGTCGTCGTCGTACTCGTCCATCACGTCCGACACCAGGGAAACAATGCGCGACCATGGGATTTGGTCGTTGAGGAAAGCCTCCACCGCAATCTCGTTCGCCGCCGACAGCCAGGCCGGCGCGGCCCCGCCGCGGCGCGCTGCGGCGTAGGCGAGATCGAGGGCGGGAAACGCGTCGCGGTCGGGCGATTCGAACGAGAGGCTGAGCGCCTGGGTGAAGTCGATCCTCCCCCACGCGTGATCGAGTCGCACCGGTGACCCGATGCAGTACGCGATGGGAAGACGCATGTCGGGCATGGAGAGTTGCGCGAGCACCGCGCCGTCGACGTACTCGACCATCGAATGCACGATCGATTGAGGATGCACGACGACTTCCACTCGATCGGTCTCGATTCCGAACAACGCCGAAGCTTCGAGTACTTCAAGACCCTTGTTCATCAGTGTCGAGGAGTCAATTGTTATCTTCGGGCCCATTGACCACGTGGGGTGGTTGAGCGCGTCGGCCTTGGTCGCTCCCCGCAGACGCTCCTTGCTCCAGCCTCGAAATGGGCCGCCCGACGCCGTGAGCAGAACCCGGCGCACGTCGGGATGGCCCGGATCGTTGGACGATCCCTCGAGACACTGATGGATCGCGCAATGCTCTGAATCGATCGGCAGAATCATCGCCCCCGGGGTCGAACGCACCTTGGCCACGAGCGGCGCGGCGGCGATGAGCGATTCCTTGTTCGCGAGCGCCAGTCGCTTGCCCGCCTCGAGGGCGCTGAGAGTCACGGGCAGACCGGCGAAACCAACCACAGCGTTGACAATGACGTCCGCGCAGCGCGACAGTTCGCTGAGTCCGGCGGCGCCGACAACGATCTCCACGCGGGGACCGACCATCGTGGCGAGCATCGCACGATCCTCATCGCTCACCACGCCGATGGTCAGGACGTCAAATTCTTTGGCGATGGAGGCGAGCTCCTCGAGCCGCTGCCCGCCGGCGATGGCGACGAGTTCGAAGGAGTCAAGTTCGCGCCGAAGCACCTCGAGCGTCTGTGTCCCGATCGAGCCCGTTGCACCCAAGAGCGCCACACTCCGGCGCGTCGATGACATCGCTATCCCAGTTTGAGAATGTGGGCGAGATAGTACATGGTGGGCAGCGCGAATAAGAGTCCGTCCACCCGGTCCAGCAACCCGCCGTGTCCGGGCAGCAAACGCCCGAGGTCCTTCACGCCGAGCGTGCGCTTCACCATTGACTCGAAGAGGTCGCCCAGTGGGGCGACCACGCAGAGCGCGACCGCGACCTCGAGTCCGTGAGTCCTCGTCCACGGACTGATCAGCGGCAGGACCACAACGCCAACGATGAGAGTGACGACGGTCCCACCAATCGAGCCCTCGATTGTCTTGTTGGGCGAAAGCGCTCGGTTCAGCGGACGATGTCCGAACCAGCGTCCGGTGAACAGCGCGCCCGAGTCGTTCGCGACGGTCAGGATGATGGCGCCGAGCAGGTACGCGAGACCATGCTTGTTCGCAAACGAATGAGGCGAGATCAGAAGGAGACCGTACGAACCGAGCACCCCGACCCACGCGTAGACAAACATCGTCGCGCCCAATCCATCGAGCACATCAATCTTCTTCTCTGCACTGAGATACCAGATGAAACCGAACATCAACATCAGCACGGTCACCGCGCCGACGGCGGTCGCGCCCTTGTTGTAGGCGGCAACACCCAGCGTCAGGACCCCGACGATGCCGAGAATCGTCGCGGGGTGCGCGCCGACCAACCGAAAACCCGCGTAGGCCTCGGCCGCCGCGAGCGCGAGCGCGGCGAGGACCAGTACCGCGACCGGCACGGTACCGGCGGCGAAGACTGCGAGCACGATGGCGGCAAGAAAAATACCCGTAAACGTGGCGATCGACACGCTTCGCTGAGCGCTTTGGCGAACGGCGCGTCCGGCGAGCGGATTGGCGACCACGGTGCGTCGGGTGCGCTGGGTGCGCATGGGCTCGGGTCGCGGGGTCTCATCCAGAATCTCCTCGGCGGCGATCTCCTCTTCGGGTAACACGAACTCCCAGGGGCGCGAGTCCTCGTCCTTCGCGTCGCTCGCGAGAATCGAGGCGTCGAATTGATCCTCGTGAGCCACCCAGTCGGCCTCGCCTTCGCGCCACGCAGGCGCTGGAATGGCGGCCCAGGGGTCGTCGTTCTCTGCGGCTTCGCGCGCCACGATAATCGGGACCTGACCGGTAGGAGCATCGGTCCAGTGCGGTAACAACGTCGCCGGGTCGATCTCGGGGGCATCCTCGGTGACCTCGGCGGCCACTTCGGCGCCGGTGATCGTGACCCGCGAGTCGGTCGAACTTACGACCGGGAATTCCCCGGTCGCTTCGTCGAAGGTGTCGTCGTCAGACCTCAAGAAGTTCCTGCTCCTTATGAGCGAGCAGCCCGTCGACGACGGCCACTTCATCCTGGGTCATCTTGTCGAGGACCTTTTCGAGGTACTCGATGTCGTCGCTCGACAGTCCTTCGGTCTTCTCAAGATTCTCGAGTTCCTGACGGGCGTGACGGCGTACGCCGCGAAGCGCGACCTTGCCCTCCTCGGCCTTGGTCTTCACGATCTTGACAAAGGACTTGCGGCGCTCTTCGGTGAGTGTGGGAAAAGC
This sequence comes from Acidimicrobiaceae bacterium, assembly GCA_003132165.1. Classification (GTDB taxonomy): domain Bacteria; phylum Actinomycetota; class Acidimicrobiia; order Acidimicrobiales; family RAAP-2; genus RAAP-2. The sequence goes on from PKWW01000067.1 coordinate 61,187, forward strand.
AAGGCGGATGATGATGCCATCGTTCGAGGGGTTGAGACCGAGGTCGGCGTTGGCGATCGCCTTTTCGATTGAGGCCATCGCACCCTTGTCGAAGGGTGACACCACGAGAAGACGCGGCTCGGGCACCGAGAAGTTAGCGAGTTGCTTGAGCGGCGTCTCGGTTCCGTAGTAGTCAACGAGGAGATTCTCAATCAGTGATGATGACGCCCGTCCGGTACGCACGGTGGCGAACTCGGTCTTGACGTGCTCTATCGCCCGCGCCATCCGCTCGCGCGTGTCCTCCATGACCAGATCGACGTGTTCGTTGTCCATTACTTCACCAGCGTACCGACGGAGTGACCGTCGAGCGCGCGACCCAGGTTTCCTTCGGCCATCAGGTCAAAAACCCGTAGCGGCAGATGATTGTCCTTGCAGAATGTGATCGCGGTCATATCCATGACGCGCAGGTTCCGAGCGATGACCTCGTCAAAGGAGATCTCCTCGAACTTGGTGGCGGCAGGGTTTTTGCGAGGGTCTTCGGAGTACACGCCGTCGACGCCGCCGTGCGTGCCCTTCAATACGATTTCGGCCTCTATCTCGGCTGCTCGTTGCGCAGCCGGGGTGTCAGTGGTGAAGTACGGATTACCCATGCCCGCGGCGAAAATCACGACACGGCCCTTCTCGAGGTGCCGTACGGCACGCCGACGGATGTAGGGCTCAGCGACCTGGTCCATACCGATCGCCGACATGACGCGCGTTGCGCGCCCGTGTGATTCGATGGCGTCCTGGAGGGCCAAGGCGTTGATGACGGTCCCGAGCATGCCCATCAGGTCGGAGTTGGCGCGGTTCATGCCGGCCATGGCGCCCGTGGCGCCACGCCAGATGTTGCCGCCGCCGACGACAACGGCGAGTTCGAGTCCGCCTCGCTCCATCGCACTGGCGATCTCTCGCGCTAGAAAGTCGACGGTCGTCGCGTCGATGGTCTCATCACTCGCGGCCGAGGCGAGCGCCTCACCCGAAAGTTTTAGGACCACTCGACGCACGGATATCGCCTAACTCCCGATTACTACTTGAGCGAATGCCGTGATCGACGCGCCGTTCAAGAACTGCTGAACCGACTGCTTCTCGTCCTTCACGTAGGGCTGCTCGAGCAGGACCCGCTCCTTGAACCAGCCGTTCAAGCGACCTTCAATGATCTTGGGCAATGCCGCTTCGGGCTTACCTTCGTTGCGCGAGATCTCCTCAACGGTCTTTCGCTCAGCGGCGACTTCTTCAGCGGGAACATCTTCGCGCTTCAGGAAGAGCGGCTTCGCGAACGCGATGTGCACCGCAATCTCGTGGGCCAATTCCTCGGCACCGCCTTTCACCACGACCGCCACTGCGTTGACGCCACGACCAGCCTGCTGGTGGATATAGGTATCGACGACTTCACCCTCGCCCGCTTCGAGGCGGTAGACGCGGCCGAGCGAGATGTTCTCCTTCAGCGTGGTGAGCATTACTTCGATGTTCTCCTGAAACTGGGACGTGGCTCCTTCGCCTTCGGCGCAAACGCGGGCCGCGATCTCGTCCACGAGCGACACAAAGTCGTCGGACTTGGCGACGAAGTCGGTTTCGCAGCGCATCTCAACAATCGCGGCAACGTTTCCATTGCGCACGACGGCAACTGCACCCTCGCCCGCTTCACGGTCGGCGCGCTTGGCCGCCGAAGCAAGGCCCTGTACGCGCAACCACTGGGTAGCAGCTTGCATGTCGCCGTCATTGGCTTCAAGCGCCTTCTTAGCGTCCATCATTCCAACACCGGTCGATTGGCGAAGTGTCTGTACGTCTTTGGCGGTGATACTCACCTTGGTTCTCCTCTGTGAATCTTTTACTAGCGAATTAGGCGTTGGCGGGGGTGGCGTCAGTCTCTGGTGCTGCCTCAGCGGCGGGTGCTGCCTCGACGACCTTCGGGGCCGGTGCGACGGCGGGGGCCGAAATTGGAGCTACGGCGGTCTTAGTAATGACCGGACGGTTCTGGCGAATGAAGCGACCTTCAGTGACGGCGTCGGCAATCAGGCGGCAGAGTAGCGCTCCCGATCGAATCGCATCGTCGTTGCCAGGAATGACGTAGTCAATGACATCAGGGTCGCAGTTCGTGTCCACGACCGCGACGACCGGCAGGCCCAACTTGCGGGCCTCGGTGACCGCGATGTGCTCCTTCTTCGTGTCGATGACGAAGATGGCGTCAGGAACGCGGTCGAGGTTAGCGATACCGCTCAAGTTACGGTCGAGCTTCTCGAGCTCACGGCTGTGGCGGAGGGCCTCACGCTTGGGCATGTTCTCGAAGTCACCGGCGCGCTGCATCGAGCGCAGTTCAACCATGCGCTTCACACGACCGGCGACGGTCGAGAAGTTGGTCAACATGCCACCCAGCCACCGCTGGTTGACGAACGGCATGCCACAGGCCTGGGCGTAATCCTCGATGGGGCCTTGGGTCTGCTTCTTGGTGCCGACGAACAGAATAATGCCGCCCTCGGCGACTAGGTCACGGACGTAGGCGTAACTGGTCTCAATGCCCGCGAGGGTCTTTCGAAGATCGATCAGGTAGATCCCGTTGCGCTCGCCGAGAATGAAGCGGCGCATCTTGGGGTTCCAACGGCGGGTCTGGTGTCCAAAGTGCACACCTGAGTCCAACAATTCCTGCAAAGTGACAAGTGCCACGTTCTTTTCCTTCCGTAGGGTTACTCAAGTCCTTGGGCGCACCGCAAGCGGCGACCGTACGAAACCACAAGGACATTTCGTCTGCTCACCCACTCTGGGAGAGCCAGACCATGTTAGTCGCTATCGAACCCTCAGCCCCTCGGATGGGTCTGGCGGTGGACCTTCTGAAGTCGGGACTTCGACACGTGCGTGTAGATCTGGGTTGTCGTAAGGCTTTCATGGCCGAGGAGTTCCTGGACGACTCTCAAGTCGGCGCCGCCCTCGAGCAGATGCGTCGCGTAGGTGTGGCGCAGGGCGTGAGGATGGATATGTCCCCTCACCACCCGATTATCGAGGATTCTGCGGACGTCGCGAGGACCGAGCCGGTTACCGCGCCGGTTGTAGAAGAGGGCCTCGCCGGGTGAGGTGGCCTTCGCGACGTCGTCGCGCGCGTCGTCAATCCACAGGCGTATCGAGTCGAGGCCCTTTTGGTGCAGGGGAACGATCCGCTCCTTACGTCCTTTTCCCATCACCCGAAGCAGCCCCTGGGAGAAATCGACACTCTTCACGTCGAGATCGCAGAGTTCGCTCACGCGCAGTCCCGCGCCGTAGAGGACCTCGCACACGGCACGGTCAAGCGTCGCCCATTCGTCGTCACCCCAATACTCGTCAAGTAGGTGATCGAGCTGCTCACGCACGACAATCTTGGGGAGCTGCGACGCTGGCTTCGGGGCTGAGAGCCGCGACGCGGGATTCTCGGCGATCATTTGGCGCTCGACCAGCCACGAGAAGTAACTGCGTAACGAGGCTCGTCGGCGGATGATCGAGGTCCGCTCGTCGCCCCGTTGGGTCATGAACGCCAAATACCCGCGCAGCAAGCGGGTCGTCACTTCTCTGGGGCTCGCGACGCCGTCGTGCCGGGCCCAGTCGATGAACTGGTCCACATCACCCGTATAGGCACGAAGCGTCGCCAGCGACCGATCGGCGGCCCGAAGGGTCAAGGAGAAACCCTCGCGATGCCACGGATCACTGGTCCGAGTCTCGGCATTGTCAGCGGACACGCCTCAAGGCTACTGATGGCCATCGCCACTTGACGCCACCTCGGTAGTCTTAATCATGATTTCAAAGGAGACTCGGTGCCTCGAATACTGATCGTTGAGGATGACGACCACATTCGCACTGCCCTGCGCCTGATGTTCGAAGGCGAGGGCTTCGACGTGGACGACGCCTCCAGCGGCGAGGCGGGCATCGTGCTGTTCAATCGCATGGCCTCGGACGTGGCAATAATCGACGTGATGCTGCCGGGAATGACGGGCTTTCAAGCCTGTCAGGCCCTACGTACCTCGAGCGACCTGCCCATCGTCATCGTGTCGGCGCGCGACGAGACCGCCGACGTCGTACTCGGCCTCGAATCTGGGGCCGATGACTACGTGACCAAGCCCTTCGTGCCCGAAGAACTCCTCGCTCGAGTCAAAGCCCACCTTCGCCGGCGTCCCGTGAAGAGTGCCCAGGCTTTCAAGTTGGGCGACCTGCACGTCGTGCCCGATGAGGGAGTCGTACGCCAACTCGACGGTAGTGAATTGCACCTCACCTCCACCGAATTCCGCCTGTTGACCGACTTGGCATCGATGAACGGCAAGGTACTGTCGCGCGAAGACCTCCTCGAACGAGTCTGGGGCTACGACTACTTCGGCGACAGCCGTCTCGTCGATGTCCATATCCGTCGGCTGCGCACGAAGATCGAGCCCGATCCGGCCAGTCCCACATATCTCGTCACGGTTCGAGGCGCCGGTTACAAGTTGGTGTTGTAATGCGACGACGCAGTCTGCGCCTTCGACTGCTCGTCACCTTCGGGCTCAGCGCCCTGATCCTCAGTTCAATGTTCGCGTCGCTCACGTACCTGGGTGTACAACACGTCCTTGTCAACGAACAGCAACAGACCGACCTGAAGCAGAGCTACGTCAACGCGGCACTCATCCGAAGCACCCTCTACTCGTCACCCCCCGAGCTCGCGAAGTTGTTGAATTCGATCGAGCGCTCCACCGCCTCGAACGTTCTGGTCCAAACGCACCACCAGTGGCTCTCCAAGAGCAACGGCGCCGCCACCAAGGACGTGTCTGACGCGATCGTCAAGGAGGTCGATGGGGGGCACGCCACCGAGCAGACCCTCAATATTGACGGCAGGATCATCTTCGTCGTGGGCGTTCCGATTCCCGCAGTGGAAACCCAGGTCTTCGAGGTGTTCCAGCTCTCGAATCTGGAGCACACGCTGCGCGTGCTTCTCCAGTTCATGGGCGCTGGGGCCCTCTTGACGTCACTCATCGGCATCGGCGGCGGTCTATGGGTTTCTCGTCGCGCGGTTCGTCCCCTCGAGGAGGTCTCGCAAGCCGCGGCGCTTATCGCTCAAGGAGAGTTGACGACACGGTTGGTCGTCACGAGGGCTGATGAGGAGGTCCAGCAGCTCACCGAATCCTTCAACGCCATGGTCAGCCAACTCGTCGAGCGTCTCGAGCGCGATGCTCGCTTCGCGAGCGACGTGAGTCACGAGCTGCGCTCGCCGCTCACGACCTTGGCGACCACGGCGTCGGTCCTCCAACAACACCGTGACGAACTCTCCCCCGCCGGTCAGGAGAGTCTGAACTTGCTCATTGCCGACCTCTCCATCTTTCAAGCACTTGTCGAAGACCTCCTGGAGATGGCCCGTACCGACGCGGGGGCCGCACCACTCGTGATGGAGACGGTGCGCGCCGTCGAACTTGTTCGCCAATCGGTTCGTTCTGGCGCCCAGCGCCACGAAATCAATGCCCCGAACGTCGAGGTGGCCACTGACGTCGGAGACCCTTTCGTGCGCGTCGACCGACGACGTTTCGAACGCGTGATGACAAATCTGATCGACAACGCTCATCACTATGCGAATGGCGCCGTGGCTGTACGCGTCACCAACGTCGAAGGTCAGTTGGCCGTCAATGTCGACGACAACGGCGCCGGCGTCGCCGTAGAAGAGCGCGACCAGGTCTTCGAACGATTCTTTCGGGGCCGCGCGGCACACGACCGAGGCGTCGCACGTGGCACCGGACTCGGTTTGGCACTCGTGCGCGATCACGTGCATGCTTTCAGTGGCACCATCTCGATTCTCGAGAGCCCCGAAGGTGGCGCCCGCTTTCAGATACTCCTGCCCGTAGTCGAAGGGATCCACCCATGAGACGACTGCGCAGTCTGTTCGTGTTGCTCCTCGGAGCGATGTGTTTGAGTAGTTGCACGCTCATCCCCACCGCTCAAAACCCCGCCACGATCCCCAACTCTCAAGTTGGCTTCGAATTGCTCAGCAAGACGATTCCCGATACCAATAATGGTCGAGTTCGCTTCCGCACCCAACGGGTCTACCTCGTCGACGCTTCGGGCCACCTCGCACCATCGAGCCGGATCGTCCCGTCGCCGCCGACGCTCGATTCTGTGTTGCAAGAGCTGATTCTCGGACCGACCAAGATCGAAACGTACGTCGGGTACACCAGCCGACTACCGAGGGACTTCGTTATCCTCCAAGCGGCGCTCAAGAACAAGATCGGCTACCTGGATATCCCCACGCCGCTCTCCACGCTTTCCTCAAGGCGCCAATTACTCGCAGTCGGTCAACTCGCACTGACAGCTCAGGCCGTCGGCGCGACGAATGGCATCGAGATCACCGTCGACGGTGTGGTCCAGTATCTTCTGCTGCCGAACGGCAAGCGGGCTCACCTCGTCACCGCCGGGGACTTCAAGAGTCTGTTGAACAACTAAGCGAGGCGCTCGCGACGGAACGCCGGAGCGGCGCTCCACAGGTGCTCGAGGTCGTAGTAGTCGCGCGTCGCCTCGTCGAAAACGTGCACGATGACGTCGCCGTAGTCGAGAGCGATCCACTCACCGGTAGCCCAACCTTCCACGCGCAGCGGCTTGATGCCAATCGCGAGATCGACCAGCCGTTCGACTTCCTCGGCGATCGAGCGGACCTGACGGTCGTTGCGACCCGACGATAGAACGAGCGCGTCGAACGAGTCCACGAACTCACGTAGGTCGAGCACCACGGTGTCGTGACCGAGCTTGTCATCGGCCCCCTGCAGGGCGGCGTCAATCAGCGCGGCGACCGACTGAGCGTACGGGTGACGAATAACCTCGCCGCGATTCACAGTTTCACTCAGTGGGCCACCCCGAGCACAATGAGCGCGGCCGCGAACGGCGCTGCGAGCGAGATGATGCCGATGACGGCAAAGCGGTGCTTGATGCGTCGCAAGTCTTGGCGCCGTAGGGGCGCCGACTCCAAAACCGCCAATCGCGTGGACTGCGGCTCGGTCAAGTCGAACATTCGAACTGCCATCGCGTAGAAACTCTACCTCTGGAAGCTTTCGTAGAGGGGAATTACCTCCTCTGGGACGTAATCCCTTAGATTCTCTGGCGAATTCGGGATCTCCCGGATGAAAGTGCTCGACAGATCGACCGGATCCATCGGGATCTCATAGCTCTCCCAGCCGTCGGGCACTTCCATTGATCCGCCCGGGCGCGGCACGACGCCGACTGCGACGAGGGTACGCAGCGTGTCACTGTCGTGCCAGGAGTCGATTCTCCCCACCAGATCGGCCCCAAGGATGAGGTCAACGTCCTCGACGTCTTCGAGCAGTTCATAGACCGTGTCGATCGTGTACGAAGGCCCCTCGCGACGAATCTCACGGTCCGACACGCGCACAAGGTCAAGACCTTCGAAGGCGGCTCGGGCCATGGCGAGGCGCGAAGCTGCCGGATGGACCAGCCCGGTCGCGCTCTTCTGATAGGGATCGCCGGCGACGGTGACCTCAATGATGTCGAAACGACCGGTGTGCGCCGCCGCCTTGAGGGCGGCCACGTGACCGAAATGAGGCGGGTCGAAGGTGCCCCCGAAGAGACCTAGGCGCCTGACTGTCACCCCTCGAGACTAGAGCGCGATTGCCCCTGGATACTTTTAGCCCCTACGCTTGAATGATGGCCTTGGCAAATAATGAATGGAATCCAACCTCATGGAGGACCCGATCGGTCGCCCAGAGCCCCATCTGGCCCGACCTCGAACACCTGACCCGGATCGAGGCCGAACTCGCGACCAAGCCACCCCTCGTCTTCGCCGGTGAGGCTCGACGTCTCCAAAACCATCTCGGCCTCGTCGCCCAAGGCAAGGCCTTCCTACTCCAGGCGGGCGACTGCGCCGAGTCGTTCAACGAGGGCTCGGCCGACTCGATCCGCGACAAACTCAAGGTCATCTTGCAGATGGCGGTGGCGCTCACCTACGCCGCCGGTGTGCCGGTTATCAAGGTCGGCCGGATCGCCGGACAATTCGCCAAGCCCCGCTCGGAGCAGTACGAAGTCATCGACGGCGTTAGTCTCGCCGCGTTTCGCGGACACATTGTCAATGATGAGGCGTTCAACGCTGAGTCGCGCCGCCCCAATCCCGACCGCCTCCTCGCGGCGTACCACCAGAGCGTCGCGACGCTCAACCTCCTACGTGCCTTCACCACCGGAGGCTTCGCCGCTCTCTCGCGCGTGCACGCCTGGAACCAAGAATTCGTTGCGAACTCGCTCGAGGGCAAGCGCTACGAGGTCATCGCCGACGACATCGAGCGCGCGCTTCAGTTCATGAAGGCCTGCGGCATCGACCTGCACGACGACAATGCCCTGCAGGGCGTCGATTTCTACACGAGCCACGAAGCGCTCATCCTCCCCTACGAGCAGGCTCTCACGAGGCGCGACTCGCTCACGGGCGACTGGTACGACTGCTCGGCACACATGCTCTGGATCGGCGACCGTACGCGCCAGCTCGACGGGGCGCACGTGGAATTCCTTCGTGGTGTGTCGAACCCGCTGGGGCTCAAGGTCGGACCCAGCGTCGACGTCGATGAACTTCGTCGGTTGGTCGATGCACTCAACCCGGACAACATCAACGGACGACTCACGCTCATCTCTCGGATGGGCCGCGATCAGGTGAGCGAAACACTCCCCCCGCTCGTCGCGGCCATGCGCGACGAGGGACGTGCAGTGGTCTGGGCGTGCGATCCCATGCACGGCAACACCTTCAAGGCGTCGGGCGGTCAGAAAACGCGACGTTTCGACGACGTGCTCTCCGAGGTCTCGCAGTTCTTCGCGGTGCACCAATCCCTCGGCACCTGGCCTGGCGGACTCCACATCGAATTGACCGGTGACAACGTCACCGAGTGCCTCGGGGGCGGCTCACGTCTGGGCGAAGGTGATCTCGACACCAACTACACATCGATCTGCGACCCGAGGCTCAACGCCACCCAGAGCCTCGACATGGCCTTTCACGTGGCCGAATTCCTGCAGACCTACTCAGCCGCCAATGGCGCCCGGTCGTTGTAACGCAGTAGTCGCCGCACGTCGTGCTCGAATTCGATCTCGGTAATTGAGCAGTTCTCCGTGCGTAGACGAAGCCGCACCGAGGGGTCACGATTGTCGACCATCTTCATGGCCTGCTCGATGACGCCACCGTGCACCACAAGGATCACTCGCTCGCCCCGGTGACGGCCCGCGACTGCGAGCAGCGCCCGTTCGCAGCGCTCGTAGAAACCGAGCCAGGACTCGCCGCCCGGCGCGAAGGGTTGACCGGGATGCTTATCCCAGTCCGGGCCACCGAAAGTCGCGAGCATCTCCTCCCACGTCATTCCGTCAGCCTCACCGGGGTGTAGTTCGCAGAGTTCGCAGTCCTCGACCGCGACCAAGCTCGCCGGTAGTCCGGGCCTGACGATTGCGGCGGTCTGTATCGCACGCGGCAAAACCGAGGTGTAGAGCGCCACCGCGTCGTCGAATTCCCTACTGCGCACCAATCGGTCACGAAGGGCTCGCGCCTGGGCCTCGCCGAGTTCGGTCAGTCCCCCACAGCCGATTGGTCCGCCCACGATGCCTTTGGCGTTGCAATAGGCCTCGCCGTGGCGGATGAGTACGACGCGCGTTCCCGTGGGTTCATCCCCACGGGTGCGAAACCCGGCGGGAGGTTCGACCTTGAATTTCACGCCAGCTCCCCGACGAAGGCCTCGAGTTGGCGCAAGGTGCGACACTCGATGACCTTGTCGCAGTAGGGCGCGTACTGGTTGACGATGGAGTCGCCGCTGTTCCAGTAACTCGTCGGCTCGGGGTTGAGCCAGTAGACAGCCTTGGCGCGGTAACGCAGGTCTGCAATCACCTCGGCGTGCGCCTGATGGTAATTGTTTCGCGCGTCACCGAGAATCAGGATCGTCGAGCGCTTGGTGATTTGGTCGGCGAAGCGGTCGTGGAACGAGAGGAAGGCCCGACCGTAGTCCGAGTGACCATCAAAGGCGATGACGTCGGCTTCGACGTTGATCCGCGCGACGGCTTCGGCGGAATCATCTACTCCCTCAAAGAGCCGGCTCACTTCGTCGAGTCCGTCGACGAAGACGAAACTACGCACCTTGGAGAACTGCGAACTGATGGCGTGGACCAGGTGCAGCGTAAAGCGCGCGAAGGACGCGACCGACCCCGAGATGTCGGCAATGACGATGATCTCGGGCTTCGCCGGACGTGGCGGCTTGAATCGCAAGTCAATGGGCACGCCACCAGTCGAAAGACTGCGTCGAACGGTGTGGCGAAGATCGACCGGTCCGCGGTGACGTCGCCGACGCCGACGGGCAAGGCGCACAGCGAGCTTTCGACTGAGGGGGCGAAGGGCCCGTTCGAGCTGGGCCATCTCATCACGATTCGCGTGCATGACGTCCAGGTCCTCGGGCAGCGGCTTGCGCACCGACTTCGCGAGCGCCTCGGCGCCGCGGTCCTCGACGAGACGCTCCCTGATCTCGCGTTCGATCTCGGCTTTCAGCATCTCGACGCGCGCGTGCGCCTCGTCGCGCGCGAGTCGTTCGCCGAGTGAGTCCTCGGGGGCCTCACCGCTCGTGGTCACCTGGCTCAGACGCTCCTCGAGCTTCTCGAGTTCAAGATTGCGAAGGGTCCGGTAGAGGTAGTACGTTCCGCCGACCGGGCGACCGGGCTCCATCCCCGCGTAGCGGGTGACGGCCTCGTTCGCCGCCTGACGAAGCGCCTGACGATTGCCGTCGCGCAGCGCCCGAAAGAGCAGGTCCGCGAGTTCCTGGGCCGACATGGACGATGACGCACCGCCGCCCTCGCCGCGCGCCTGCCCGGGCCCCGAAGCACCGGCAGCGCCGTCGCGCGCCGAATCGGCGTCCTCACCGTTCTCTTCGTTGAGCATGTCCTCGACACTCTGGGCAGACCTCGTCGAGAAGAAGACTTCGAACGCCGTCGAGAACACCGGCATGTGGTCGCCGTCCTTCACGAGCGTCGCCGCGAGCGAACTCTTCACTAGCGAACGATCACTGAGGTCAATCACCTCCATGGCCCGGGCTGCGTCGACGTGCTCGCTCATCGAAACTGGGAGCCCGGCGGCGCGAAGCTCGCCGATGAAGTTACCGAGAAGATTAAGCAAAGGGCTTCGAGCGACCGAGGAGTTCCTTGGTGGCCCGCTCTATGTCGGACTGGTACTTGAGCAGGATGTGCAGTGTTGCTGCGGCGTCCTCCGCGCCGATCTCTTCTCGTCCGAGCACGACGAGGGTGCGCGCCCAGTCGAGTGTCTCGGACACCGATGGCGCCTTCTTCAAATCGAGCGAACGCAGCGAACGCACGACCTGGGCGATCTGCTCGGCGAGCGCCGAAGAAATCCCGGGCACGCGACTCAGGATGATGTCGCGCTCGCGCTGCACGTCGGGGTAGCCGATGTAGAGATACAAGCATCGGCGTTTGAGCGCCTCAGAGAGCTCGCGTGTGTTGTTCGACGTCAGGAACACCATCGGGATCTGCTTGGCCTTTACGGTGCCGAGTTCGGGGATCGAGACCTGGTACTCGGAGAGGATCTCGAGCAGTAACGCCTCGGTCTCGAGTTCGACGCGGTCGACCTCGTCGATGAGCAACACGACGGGATCGGTCGCCGTGATCGCTTCAAGGAGCGGGCGCGTGAGCAGGAACTCCTCGGCAAAAATGTCATCCTCGAGGCGCGACCACTCCTCGGCGGCCCCCTCGGGTCGTCCCGCCTGGATGCGAAGCAACTGCTTGCGGTAGTTCCACTCGTAGAGGGCCTTTGATTCGTCGAGGCCCTCGTAACACTGCAAGCGGATCAGCCGAGCGCCGATTGAATCGGCAACCGCCTTCGCCAGTGCGGTCTTACCGGTGCCGGCGGGACCCTCAACGAGGATTGGTTTGGCGAGCCGGTCGGCGAGGAACGTCACCGACGCGATCGCGTCGTCGCTCAGGTAGTCGTGCTCAGCCAATTTCTCACGTAGTTCAGCGGGTGAATTGAAGCGCACCGGCGGGACGTGCAAGAGCCCCAATCGCTGGGCAAGTTCTTCTCGTGGATCGAGTGCACTCATCGAATCTGTCCTTCTCCTCGTACTACCCATTTCAAACATGTCAATTCACGCAGCCCCATCGGGCCGCGGGCGTGCAACTTCTGAGTCGAGATGCCGACCTCGCCGCCGAGCCCGAGTTCGCCACCGTCGATGAATCTCGTCGACGCGTTCACGAGCACCGCCGCCGCGTCAACCCGGCGTACCCACGCCTCGGCGTTGGCCGGGTCCTCGGTCACGATGGCTTCGGAGTGTCCAGTACCGTACTTGGCCACGTGCGCCACCGCCTCGTCCAGCGACGCCACTGTCTTTACGGCGAGGATCAGGTCCAAGAACTCCTGCTCGTAGTCGAGCTCGACCGCGGGCTTCACGCGCGACACCAGTCGCCTCGCGCACTCGTCACCGCGCAACTCGACGTCCGGAATGGCCGCCGCGAGCGCGGGCAGGAAGGTCCCGGCGATCTTCTCGTGAACAATGACCGTCTCGGCAGCGTTGCAGACGCCCGGGCGCGAGGTCTTCGCGTTCTTCACGATGGCGACGGCCTTGTCGAGGTCGGCGCTCTCGTCGACGAATACGTGACAGTTGCCGTCGCCGTCGAGCACGTAGGGCACGCGGGCATGCTCGCGCATCGCCGCGATCAAGCTGGGACCGCCTCGCGGGATCAGACAGTCGAGTACGGTCGTCATCTGCATGAACGCGGTCGCGGTCTCGTACGACGGATCCTCGACCAGGGCGACGCCATGCGCCGGCAATCCCTCGTGCTCGAGGGCTTCGTGCCACAGTTCGACGATGAACGTGTTGGTTCGCATCGCAGAGGATGAGCCACGAAGGTACGCTGCGTTGCCGCTCTTCACGCACAGGCCCGCGACGTCACTCGTGACGTTCGGTCGGTTCTCGTAGACCACGCCGATCACGCCGAGCGGAACGCGCACACGCTCCACTCGGAGCCCGTTCGGTCGGACATCGCGGTCGAGAATCTCGAAAAGAGGATCGGGCGCGGCGGCGATATCGCGCAGTGCACTGGCCATCCCCGCCACACGCGCAGGATTCAGCGTCAGACGGTCGCGCCCGGCACCGGACTCCTCGTAGGCGCTGACCTCAAGCACATTGACCGCGAGAAGGTCGTCCTCGACCTCCAGTAGCCGATCGGCGACTCGCAGTAGCACGGCGTTTCGCTGGTCGAGCGACGACTGGGCTAACGCCCGCGACGCCTCGCGCACCAGGCGCCCCTGCGCCTCCAACTCACTCATCGACATACCTTCAGCGTAATGGAGTCGACCTAGACCCGACGGAGCAGCACGAGGTCGTCACGGTGCACGACGACGTCGTCTCCATCGTGAAAGCCCTCCGCCGAGACACGCACCAGTCCCTTGGCGATCACCTGGCCCTCAGGCCCCCTAATATCGACGGCGTCGCCCTCGCTGAACTCGCCAGCGATCGATTCCACACCCACGCGCAACAGGCTGCGCCCATGGTGCTCGAGGGCCTGCAGCGCTCCCTGATTGATGGTGAGCGAACCGTGACTCGCCACGGCGAAGGCGATCCACGACTTTCGCGCCGAGAGGCGCTCGCTGCGGGGATGGAACGTCGTGCCGAAACCGGTCTTCTCACTCAGCGCTTTGCGCAGGGCCTTCTTCGCTCTCGCGGGCGCGATCACCGTGGTGATCCCCGACCACGTCGCCATACGCGCGGCTGCGAGTTTGGAGGCCATGCCGCCGCTGCCCACGCCCGATTTACTGACGCCGGCGACTTCGACGAGGTCGGCGTCGATCGACGAAACCTCTTCGATAAGTGTCGCGGTGGGGTCGAGGCGCGGGTCAGCCGTCAAGAGGCCGTCGGTATCGGTGAGCAGCACGAGGTGCGAGGCACCGACGAGATTTGCCACGAGCGCCGCCAAGCGGTCGTTGTCACCAAATCTGATCTCTTCGTCGGCGACGGCGTCGTTCTCGTTCACGATCGGTACAACGCCGAGCGACTGAAGTGATTCGAGCGTGCCCCTGGCGTGCAGATACTGACCACGGTGCGAGAAGTCGAGTGGCGCCAGCAGGACCTGGCCCACGGCCGTACTCAATTCGCCGAAGGCGTTGCGCCACGCGTGCATCAACAGCGGCTGTCCCACGGCGGAGACGGCTTGAAGTGTCGCTGCGTCAGTGGGGCGCGGGCTGCCCTTACCAACTTCGGCCCATCCTGCGGTGATGGCTCCCGAGGTCACGACAACGACCGACCATCCCTCATCGCGGAGGTGTACAACGTCGTCGGCGATGTTGACGAGCACCTCGTAGTCGACGCCGCCAGTGGCGTCGGTGACCGACGTCGTACCGACTTTCACAACGACGCTACGCGTTGTCATCGCTGTCACCGAGATCCAAACGGCCGTGTCGGGCGAGACGCTCACGACGTGAGACGCGGTGGTGATCGCCGCGGTCGAGTCCCGCGCCCACTTCGTCACGCCACCACTCGAATGAGAGGGGTCCGATCGTCACGACGTCGCCGTCACGCACACCCGCGCGCGTGAGCATCCGGTCGACACCGAGGTCGCGAAGGCGTCGCACGATCTCGGCGAGTGCCTCGTCATTGGTCAAATCCTGGAAGCGCACGGCGCGAATGGCGGGGCGTCCCTCGACGATCCAGGCATTCTGTCCATCGCGCTCGACGAAGATCTCGTCGGGCAACGGCTTGTGGATGACGACCTTGTGGTCGATCTTCTCCGCTTCCTCGCGGCGCACCTGGATCACGAGGCCGGCGAGCTGGCCGACCAAGGCGTCGATGCCCTCGCCGGTCACCGAGGAGATCGTTGGTATGTCCGCGATCTCGTAGGCGGCCACGTCACCCTTGGAGCCAACGATCACCCGTGGTCGATCGAGCAGGTCGGCCTGGTAGTCGCCCAGTTCGCGTAGCAGGATCTCCATCTGTTTCTCGGGACTGACGGGCGCGAGCTCGGACAGATCGAGCAGCACACAGAGCACCCTCGCGCGCTCTACGTGACGCAGGAAGTCGTGCCCCAGCCCGCGTCCTTCGGCGGCACCTTCGATGAGACCCGGGATGTCGGCCATGACGAACTCGGTGGCGTCTTGGGGACGTCCCGATCGCGCGCCCACGCGCACAACGCCGAGGTTAGGTACGAGCGTCGTGAAGGGATAGTCCGCGATCTTCGGTCGCGCCGCAGAGACGCGCGCGATCAACGTCGACTTGCCGACGTTCGGGAAACCAATCAGGGCGACATCGGCTTGGAGCTTCAGTTCGAGGTTGTACCAGTGCTCTTGACCGAACTCGCCCTGTTCGGCGAAGGCTGGCGCTCGGCGCTGGTTCGAGAGGAAGCGGGCGTTGCCCTGACCTCCCAGGCCTCCTTCGGCGGCGAGCCATTTGTCGCCGGGACCGGAGAGGTCGACGAGCAGCACGCCCTCCTGGTCAAAGACCTGGGTGCCGACGGGTACCGTGACGGTGACGTCCTTGCCGCCCGAACCGTGTTGGCGCTTCGAGGTGCCGTTCTGGCCGTCCGTAGCCCTTCGAAAGGGGTGGTCGCGAAAGCCCAGCAACGACGACTGATTGTGGTCGGCCACGATCCAGACGCTGCCCCCCCGCCCGCCGTCGCCACCATCGGGACCGCCCTTGGCGACGTGGGCCTCGCGGCGAAAACTGACGCAACCGGCGCCTCCGTCACCCGCCTTGGCGTGAAGTTGGGCGGAATCGACGAAGGAAGACACGTATCCATCCTACGGCTGGTCCGCGGGAAGTCGACTTTCAGCTCACGAGCGCAGTGATCGCGTCGTCAAAGACGCTCTGATGGTGCGCGACGTCCTCGCTCGTGGTCGCGGGACACATCAGGGCCATGTTATGGAACGGTGTCAAGAGCACGCCGCGGTTGACCCCATAGAGATGCAGGTAGTCCTCGAGGAGCGGATCGGCGCACTTGACCGACTCGCCGCCATTTCTGGGTGCCGGTGACGCGAAGCGGTATTCACAGCGCGCTC
Organism: Acidimicrobiaceae bacterium; assembly: GCA_003132165.1. Classification (GTDB taxonomy): domain Bacteria; phylum Actinomycetota; class Acidimicrobiia; order Acidimicrobiales; family RAAP-2; genus RAAP-2. Next base: position 77,193 of record PKWW01000067.1, read on the forward strand.
CGAGTTGGCTGATCGACCAGGGCAATCCCTGGGCGTCGATAGTCGTCTTCACACCCTGGGCGAAGGTCGTCGCGAGCGCCTCCATGTGCGCGAAGGCTTCGTCGGTCAGGACCTCGCCGAGCACCGCGCGCATGGCGGAAAAACTCATCGCGTTACCCGCCAAAGTGCCGCCGACACCGCCCACGTCAACGATGTCCGCGCCACTGGAGACCGACGCCAAGACCCGTGCCGCGAGTTGATCGCTGAGACCGTAGGCGCCACACGGCACGCCACCACCCAGGGACTTACCGATCGTGATCGCGTCGGGGCGAAGTCCGTAGCGCCGCGTTGCACCACCGGGACCCGCCGAAAACGTATGGGTCTCGTCAAGAATCAGCAGTGTGCCCGTCGCGTCGCACAACGCCCGCACGCCTTCGAGGAAACCTGGCTCGGGCAGAACGATGCCGATGTTGGTGAGCGCTGGCTCGGTCAGGACCGCTGCGACGTCGCCGTAGGCGAGTTCGCGCCTCAGGGCTTCGAGGTCGTTGAACTCCACGACGCGGGTCGTCGTCGTGGGGTCGAGCGCCGGGGCCACGTTGCCCGGACGCGACACTGGCCGGCCGTTCTCGTCGAGCACGACGAACGTCTCGTCCACCGAGCCGTGGTACGAGTACGAGAAGACGAGGATCTTCGGACGGTTCGTCACCAGGCGCACCAGGCGCAGCAGCCAACGGTTGGCGTCAGTCGCCGAAAGGCTGAATGACCACTGCGCGAGTCCGAAACGTCGGGTCATGTCGGCCGCCACCCATTCGGCGTCCTCGGTGGGCAGCATGGTCGTAACGCCGCCTTTGTTACCGACACGGCCCGCCATGGCCCGAATGAGCGGCTCGGGCGAATGCCCGGCCATCGCGCCGGTGTCGCCGAGGGCGAAGTCGGTGAGTTCGTGTCCGTCGAGGTCCGTAATCGTGGCTCCGTGAGCCGCCGCGAAGCCCAACGGAAAGCCCCCGGCCCACTTGTTCATCCACGTCATCGGCACGCGGGCGAACAGATGGTTCGCATCGTCGTGCAGAGCCTTGGAGTTGGGGTGCGAGAACTCGTAGAGAGAGCCCTCCTCAGCCACTAAAAGGGCCAATTTCTCTCGATTGAGGTAGTCCATGCGCCCATCGTAGAGGGAGAAACGCCCTTAATTTCTTTGCCAATTGGCTTGAAAGATGTCCTCATCAGCATTTTTATGGAGAAATTGCAACCTTTAACTGTGATTATTTAACAGAAATCCCAATATTTCAACAGTTTTGCGATAAAGATGGCTGCGGTTGCTGGGAACTCTCCCAGTCCGTTTCAACGAAGAGTAAGGAGTCGACCGGTGAACAAGGCCGAGTTGGTAGATGCAATTGTTGCCGAGAGTGGCGCGACGAAGAGCACGGTAGCTGAAGTTCTCAAGGCTTTTGAGGACACCGTCGTGAAGAACGTTTCAAAGGGCGAGAAGATCGTGCTTTCAGGCTTCCTCTCATTCGAGCGAGTAGACCGTAAGGCGCGCACCGCGCGTAACCCCCAGACCGGCGAAGCCATTCAGGTGAAGGCTTCGAAGGCTCCTAAGGTTTCCATTGGCTCAACCTTCAAGAAGGCAGTCAAGGGGCTGTAGTCCTTGCAATAAACAAGAACCCCCCGGGCGAAAGCCCGGGGGGTTCTTGTTTTAGGAGAAAAGCTCAGTCAACGAGAACGTCGACCAGCTTTCGGCCGCCTCGGAAACCAAACTTCACAGTTCCTTCGGCGAGCGCGAACAGTGTGTCATCCTTGCCAATGCCCACATTGCGACCCGGGTGGAACAGGGTGCCGCGCTGGCGGATGATGATGCTGCCGGTCTTTACAGCTGTTCCGTCGAAGGTCTTGACACCAAGGCGCTGGGCATTGGAATCGCGACCGTTCCTAGTAGAACCGCCACCTTTAGTCTTTGACATGGATACTCCTTAGGCCTTCGGCGAGATCTTCGTGATCTCAACGGTTGAGTACTTCTGGCGGTGGCCCCAGCGCTTGCGCTGAATCGACTTCGCCTTGTAGGTCAGGGCACGAATCTTCGGGCCCTTCTCGTCACCAATGATCTTGGCACTCACGGTGGCACCCTTGAGAGCCGGGCCGGCGACAACACTGTCCCCGTCCACTAGCAATACGGGCTCGAACTGGACATCGGCACCAATCTCCTCAGGGCGCAGGTCAACGCGGACAACTTGGCCCTCGGTGACGCGCTCTTGGGATGTGCCTACTCGGATAACGGCGTACATAGGGTTTCTATAGTAGCCGAAATGCCCAAGTACCCGCGCGACACTACAAACCGGTCGCGACGACGAAGCCTCGACCGTCACAGACCGCGCACACGCTCGACACCGACTCGAGAAGGCCTTCATTGACCCTCTTGCGGGTCATTTCGACCAGTCCGAGCTCGGAGATGTCAAAGACCTGGGTTCGGGTCTTGTCGCGAGACAGGGCCTGACGCAGCGCTGAGGCGACCGCCTCGCGGTTGGCCTTGGCCTCCATGTCGATGAAGTCGATGACGATGATGCCACCAATGTCGCGAAGCCGCAGTTGGCGGGCAACTTCTTCGGCGGCCTCGAGATTGTTGCGAAAGACCGTCTCTTCCAGGTTCGTCGTACCGACGTTCTTTCCGGTGTTGACGTCGACCACGGTCAGAGCCTCGGTCCGCTCGATGATCAGCGATCCGCCCGAGGGCAGGAACACCTTGCGGTCAAGGGCACGGTGGAGCTGCTCGTGAACGAAATAACGCTCAAACAACGGCAACTCCTCGGTACCGCGATCGTAGAACTCGATGCGGTCGGCGAGCTCGGGGTTTACGGCCAGCACGTACTCGCGAACCTTCTCGTAGAGGTCCTTGTCGTCGATGATGACGCCGCGGTAGTCATCGTTCAATTCCTCGCGCAGCACGCGCACTGCAAGGTCGAGGTCGCGGTAGACGAGGCGGGGCTGGTTGGACTTAGCCACTTCGGCCTCGATTGCAGCCCACTTCTCCGCGAGTGACGTCACGTCACGCGCGAGGTCCTCGGCGGTTACGCCTTCGGCGGCCGTACGGATGATGATGCCGTGACGCTCGGGCTTCACGTCATCGATGATCTTGCGCAAACGGCGGCGCTCACCATCGGGCAGGCGCTTGGAGATCCCGATCGTCGACGAGTTCGGCACGAGCACCGCGAAGCGTCCCGGAATCGAAACCTCCTGGGTCAGACGCGCACCCTTGGCCCCAATGGCGTTCTTCGTGACCTGACAAATGATGGTCTGGCCCGATCTGATCATCTGCTCGATGCGCTTGTCATTCTGCGTCGTACCTTCAACGTCTTCGTCATCAAAGGAGATGTCACCGCGATACAGCACGGCGTTCTTCGGAATTCCGATGTCGACGAACGCGAGTTCCATGCCCGGAAGCACGTTCTGGATGCGCCCGACGTAGATATTGCCGTCGATTTGGCTGACTTCGTCAGCCGCCTTGGCGACCGTGTACTCGACCATCGAGCGGCCCTCGAGGGTCGCGATGTGCGTCGCGTCACCAGTCGTGTGCACGCACATGAGATAGCGGCCCTGGGCCCTTGTACGGCGCTCAGTACCGCGTCGACGGCTTTTCTTGCCCCGCCCGCCAACGCCGTCACCGGCCTCGGGTGCCGAAGCCTCCACCGGTGCGTCGAAACTACGGCTTTGCTGGGGGACCCGCTGCTGGCCGCCCTGGCCGCCCTGGCCGCTGCGACCGCGTCCGCCACGACGACGGCGGTTGCCTCCGCCTTGACCACTCTGGCCACCGCCGGACGACGATGGTTGCGGCGTCGCGGTTCCCGGTCGGGTATCGCCTATTTGTGGAGCGGGTCGGGTGTCGCCAATACGCGGACTAGACGGTGCAGTTGACTGATTGTTGATTTCGTCGCTCACGACGGGTACTCCTTGAGTTCTTGTGGGTGTGGTCGAGGTGCGTGGCACCGTTGATGATCTGCGCGACGAACGGTGAAGATTTCACGTCATCGACTTGGTTGGTAGAAGATACGAGGTAGGCAGCGATGAAGAGAACCACGAACGATGCGATTAGTAGGGTCACTTCATTGCCGTGTACCACGTTGCGTCCTCAATGCTTGCAAGAACGGAGTGCCATTGCACTGCGCTGCTGCTGCGTTCTTTTCGCGCACTGTACATTCTGCACAACTGCGCCCAACGGTCCTAAGGCTACTCGGCGAAGCCGCTCAACCGGACTTCTTCGCCGAAATCGTGGTCGTGGTGGTCTTCGAAGTCGTTGGAACACTGAGTTTCGCCCGCAGCGTTACGGGCCTGATTGGGTGGGCCACCAAATAGTTGAACGTCTCGGCAACCACCGGCGCGGCCGCATCGGCGCCGTAACCACCCTCAGCGACGACGCACAGCACGACGTACTTCGGGTGCGCCACGGGACCGAAGCCTACGAACCAGGAGTTGGGCTCGTGTCCCGGGACATTGCTCGCCGTGCCGGTCTTTCCCGCAATCGGGAATGAGGAGAGCGAGAAGTTGACGATCGAGTGGAACGTTCCGTACGCTGTCCCCTTCGGATTCATCACGACCCCCTCGAGTCCCTGCAGGATCGGATTGCGCACGCCGGCGGGAAGGCTTACGTGCCCGAGCACGCGCGGCTGGTAACGGACCACGAGTTTGTTGTGTGCGTTCACGACTGCGGCGGCAACTTCGGGCTCGTAGCGCGTGCCACCGTTCGCGAACGTGGCGTAGCCGTTGGCCATCTCGATTGGGGTGATTGCAGTCGTGCCTTGACCGAAGGCCATCTCGATGTTGTCACCGGTGTACCAACTCACGTTGGGGAACGACTTGGGGGCTTCCGCGTGCAGGGTCTTTCGCACGCTCGGCGAGTCAACGCGCCCCTGCCCTTCGTTGGGTAGGTCGATGTTCGTGTACTGGTCGAGTCCGTATTCACTCGCGACGTTCTGGATCGGCGTCTGGCCGTACTTGCTCTGTTGGGCCCAGAACAGATACCCGAGGTTATAGAAGTAGTAGTCCGACGAGACCGTGAGCGCCGTCGGAAGGTCGATGAGCCCCGCACCCGCAGCTTCGTCGTCATGGAACACGCACCCGTGGTAACCCTGCAGACAACCGGGCACCTTAAACGAGCCGGTGTCGTCCACGGTCTTGTCGGCCGGGAAGACCCCGGTTTGTAACTCGGCGGTGGCGGTGATCATCTTGAAAGTGCTGCCCGGGGTGTACAGGCCCTGGATGGCGTAGTTGTTGAACGCGCCTTCGCTGAGCAACTGCTTAAACGTGGTGTTCGAGAGTCCGTTGACGAATGAATTCAGGTTGTACGACGGGTAGCTCGACATCGCGAGCACGTCACCGTTGTTGGGATCAAGCACGATCGCCGCACCGTTGATCGCCGGAGGCAACTTGCCGTTCGTCGGGTCGGGCGTGCGACGCACTCTCAGAATGTCGCTCGCGAGATAGCCGTCAAGGGCCTTTTGCAGGCCAGTGTCGATGTTGAGCACCACCGAGTCACCGACCTTGGGCTCGGTAGTGTGCACCGCGCCAAGGATATTTCCGAACGCGTCCACCTCGAGGGTGCTGGTGCCGTCGTGACCACGCAGGTACTGCTCGTAAAAGGCCTCGATGCCAGTCTTGCCAATGGTCGAATCGGTCTGATAGCCCTTGCCCGGGTTCGCCTTGATCTCAGCGCCGGTGATGGGGCCCACGTAACCGAGTACCTGCGCGCCGACACTGCCTCCGTTGGGATAGGACCTGGTCGCGACGTCGAGCACCGACACGCCGGGGAACTCCTTGGGGTGCAGTTTGATGAACTCCACGTCCTTCGCCGGAGCGTGGCTGAGGATCGGGGCTGGCTGGTAAGGGTCGTATTGCTGGTTGTTGAGGTCGGCATTGATCTGCTTGACACTGAGGCCCGTCAACGAGGCGAGCGCGCCCTTGATGGGCGGGTAGAGATTGGCCTCGGCCCTCGAAAGTCGGATCTCGGTTGTCTGTACGTTGGCCACGAGTGGCTCGCCGCTTCGATCGAGAATCACTCCGCGGCTCGCGGGAATCGTGCTTACGCGCAGCGAATTGGCGTCTACGGCCTGTACCGAGGAGCTGTAATCGGTCACCTGCAGGGTGAAGAGGCGCACCATGAGTATGAGGAACAAGAGGATGAAGAAGCCCCCGATGACGCTCCAACGACGCGCAGGGCGGTGCTGAACTTCGTCGGGCGACGCCACGAGGTCACGGATGCCGACGGTCTTAGGCTCATTGATCGAGCGCCCGCGACCACGAAAAGGGCTGAGCGATACCCACGGACGCCAGATCCGCGAGAACCACGATCCGGTCGGACGATCACGCCAGGAGCCCTTCACCGACGGGCTCGATCGCCCACGTTGCTCAGGACCTTGGCGATTCTCGTGACCGGGCGGGCCAGGAGAAGGAACGCGAACGCATTGACGACCATCATCGTGAGAAGACTGCCGCGCCAAAGTCCGAAGTTGAGTGCGAAGGCGCCACCGAAGGTGTAGAGCAGCGGCGCAGCGAACCCTCCGACCGCACCGATCACGGGCGTCACCCAGATTGCGGCGGAGTCGAGGTCACCAATCCCCTCGCGTCCGAGCCGCGACGCGCCGTAGGCGAGGATTATTCCGACGATCGCTGTGAGGCCGAACGGCGTGGTCGAATGCGTGTCGAACAACACGCCGCCCACCAATGCGACCCACAGCGCGAGCGACGTGAAACCCGTGAGACCCATAGCGAGGGGCCAGAGCCACACCAGCATCACCACTACCCCGCTGAAACGCAGCGTCGAAAGGACTTCGAGTTGCAGGGCGACGATGATCAGCGTCACGATGGTCGCGGGAATAATCGCCCGACTCACGTAGACGGCTCCCAGAGGACCACGTCCACGTAACTCAGGTGACGCAGGTCAGCGGTCGGACGCAGGATCAAGTTGTAAGTCGCCGCTCCGGGCGTGAGCGAGACCTTGGAGACCTTGGCGACGGGTAGACCCGCCGGAAACAATCCGCCCTCAAGTCCGTCGGTAGCGATGATGGTCCCCGGGCTGATCGAGGTCGCGAGCGGAATGGCCGTGGCCGCCAAACCATTGTTGACGCCGCGTCCACTGATCAACAATGTGGTCGTGCCGCTGCCGTACGTGACGCCGATCGACGAATTCGTGTCGGTGATCAGACGCACGGTCGCGCCGTGGGGTGTTGTCGAGATCACACTGCCGATCAAGCCGCCGTTCGCGACGACCGGCATGCCCGCGAGCACACCGTTGTCACGACCCACCGAGATATCGACGGTGGCGGCGAAGTTCGTGGGCGACAGTGCGGTGACCTGAGCCGCGACCGTCGGCAGGGATCCGACGAAGGGTACGTGCAGCCTCGTCGAGATCTGTTGGAGCTGACGCTCGAACGACCAGCCCTCGTTGGCGCGCAACTGCGCCTGGCCGAGTTCGTAGCGCAACTTCTGATTTTGACCGACGACGTCGGAGTAGTTGATGGCACCGGCGAGGAAGTGTCCGATCGGCCTCGCCACCTGATTGACAGTCCAACTGAACGGGCTGACGACGACATTGGCGGCGCCCTTCAGACCCGACGCCACGCCACCCGTGAGGTACAAGATCACCACTAAGGCGGTCACGCCGACGCCAGCGGTCAGCGCCCGCCGTCTCGAACGTTCGGTGGCCACGGTTTTAGCGCGAAGGGCTGGTCTTCAACATGCGCGAGAAGACGTCCAGCTCTTCGAGGCACATGCCGCTTCCTAGAGCCACGCAGTTCAACGGGTCGTTGGCCACGATGATCGGCATGTTGGTCTCGGCCTCGAGACGCGCGGCCATGCCATTCAGCAGGGCGCCGCCTCCAGTGAGCACGATCCCCTGTTCCATGAGGTCCGACGAGAGCTCGGGTGGCGTGCGGTCGAGTGTGACCTTCACCGCGTCCACAATGGCCTGCACGGGCTCTTCTATGGCCTTTCGAATCTGCTCGGTCGAGATGATGACGGTCTTCGGAAGGCCTGTCACGAGGTCACGGCCGCGAATCTCGGCGCGCAATTCCTCTTCGAGCGGGTACGCCGATCCGAGCTGAATCTTGATCTCTTCAGCGGTGCGCTCACCGAGCGCCAACTGGAACTCCTTCTTCACGAACGCAACGAGTGCCTCGTCGAGCTCGTCACCACCGACTCGAATCGACTGACTCGTCACGATGCCACCCAGCGAGATCACCGCGACCTCGGTCGTGCCGCCACCGATATCGACGACCATGTTGCCGGTCGGCTCGTGGATGGGAAGGCCGGCGCCGATTGCTGCGGCCATTGGCTCTTCGATGATGTAGGCCTTGCGTGCGCCGGCGAACTCGGCTGCTTCCATGACCGCGCGCTGCTCGACGCCCGTGATGCCCGACGGCACGCAGATGACCATGCGAGGTTTCGCGAAACGACGCTGGTGCACGCGGTGGATGAAGTAGCGCAGCATCTTCTCGCAGATCTCGAAGTCGGCGATAACACCGTCCTTCAGCGGACGGATGGCCTGGATGTTGCTCGGCGTACGGCCAATCATCCGCTTGGCCTCGGCGCCAACGGCGAGTGGCTTGCCGTCTTTCACGTCAACCGCCACCACGGACGGCTCGTTCAGGATGATGCCGCGCCCTCGCACGTACACCAAGGTGTTGGCCGTACCGAGGTCCACTGCCATGTCCCGGCCTAAAAATGAAAATCGACGATCAACCATGAGAACCCTTTAACGAGAGCCCGACGTACGCTCTCTTTGTCATACAAGGCTAGGGCAGAACGCGAGAAGCCGACCGCAATTCTTATTTAGCCCAAGTGGGGAAAGAAGATTCCAATCTCCCGTTGTGCCGACCCGAGCGAGTCCGAGCCGTGGATGAGGTTCTCCGCCATCTCGATGGCGAGGTCACCGCGGATCGTTCCGGGTGCCGCCTCCTTGGGATTCGTCGCCCCCATTAGGTTTCGAACCACCTTCCAGGTGTCGGCCGGTCCCTCGAATACAACCAGTAGCACGGGGCCCCGGGTAATGAACGCCACGAGGTTTTCGAAGAAGGGCTTGCCGTCGTGTTCGGCGTAATGGAGCTTCGCCGTCGGCGCGTCAAGAGTGCGCAGTTCACCCGCCACCACGCGAAGCTGCTTCGACTCGAGGCGACCGATGATCTCGCCGATTAGACCGCGCTCGACGCCGTCAGGCTTCACAATGACAAGGGTTCTATCCACGGTCAGAAAATCTAACAGTCTCAACCGAGGTGGCGCGATGCGACATGAATTACCTCGCCGCGAACCTCGGCGACGAGATAGAGGCTGCCCGCGACCACAATGAGATCCTCGTCGGTGGACCGCTCTCTCGCGTGCGACAGAGCCGCCGTGGCGCTCGGGTGCTCGTAGGCGACGCCGCCATGACGACGCACCGCTTCGGCGACCTGGGACGCCGACACCGCTCTCGGTGATAGGGGGGCACAGCAATGGAACTCGGTGAAGCCGAGTGCAACGAGGGGGCTCACCATGTCGTCGACGTCGCGACCGGCCAGCATCCCAAGCACGCAGCGGCGCTGACCCTGCACGTGGAAAGCGCCATCGAGCGTGGCGACGAGCGCACGAATCCCCGCCGGGTTGTGCGCACCGTCGACGACGATCATCGGGCGCCGCGAGATGAGTTCCATCCGCCCCGGCATGCGGGCCTTCGCGAGCGTCGAGCCAACGACTTCGACACCGAGCGCGCGTCCGAGGAATGCCTCAGCGGCGACAATCGCCGTGGCCGCGTTGACACCTTGGTGGATCCCGTGGAGCGATACGAGGACGTCGGCGTAGTGCTCGTAGGGTGTCCGCAAGGTGATTGCGCGGCCGCCGACCGCCAGTTCGTTTCGTTCGATGACGAAGGAATCGTCGAGAAGCCACAATGTCGCGCCCAGTTCGGTCGCTCTTCGCTGGGCGATCTCCACCACGATTGCGTTGGTCGTCGCCACAATGGCGACGCCCTCGGTGCGGAAAATACCCACCTTGTCATTGGCGATGGCGCTGATGGTCCCACCGAGAACCGCCGTGTGGTCGAGGTCGACGTTCGTCAAGACCGCGACGTCGCTATCGATGACGTTGGTCGAATCCCACGTACCGCCCATGCCGACCTCGACGACGGCGACGTCAACGCCCTCGTCCGAGAAGTGCAGCAACGCCGCCACCGTCAAGAGCTCGAAACGGGTGAGTGCGATGCCGCTCACCGACTCGACGTCGGCGAGCCGCGAGAACAGACCAATGAAGTCGTCGTCATCGATTGGTTCGCCGTTGACGGCGATCCGCTCATTTACCGCGTGCAGGTCGGGGCTGGTGAAGGAACCCACGCGCAGTCCGGTGGCGCTGAGCAAAGCGCTCGTGAGCGTGGTGGTCGTGCCCTTGCCATTAGTGCCCGTGATGTGAATTGTCGGATAGTCCAATTGCGGATCGGCAAGCAGACCAAGCGTGTCGACAATCGGCTGCAAGGTGGGCACCGCTTGACGATTGGGTGCGACGCGCTCGAAGTCGACGTGCGATTCGAGCCAGGTCAACGCCTCAACGTACGAGTTGAACCGCACCGATTAGCTCGCGCGACGGGTTCTCGTCGCCTTTCGCATTTCATAGATGGGAGCGGTCTTGTTGCGCACCGAATCGGCGGTGACGATGCAGCGCTGCACGTCCGAACGCCCTGGAACGTCGAACATCGGTTCGAGGAGAACACTTTCGAGAATGGAACGAAGCCCGCGAGCGCCGGTCTGGCGCTCGAGCGCGAGGTCCGCGATCGCCGAAAGAGCGTCGGTCTCGATGACGAGTTCCACGCCATCCATGGCGAGTACCTGCTGGAACTGGCGCACCAGTGAGTTCTTGGGCTCGGTGAGCACGCTGATGAGCATGTCGCGATCGAGCTGCTGCACGGCCCCGACGATGGGCAGACGTCCGATGAACTCGGGGATCAATCCGAACTTCACGAGGTCCTCGGGCAGAGCGTGACGGAAGAGCTCGATATCACCCTTGCGCTTGGACTCGACCGGCTGGTTGAATCCCATCGACTTCTTACCGAGACGACGTTCGATGATGTCCTCGAGGCCGGAGAACGCTCCGCCGCAGATGAACAGGATGTTCGACGTGTCGATCGTGATGAACTCCTGGTGCGGGTGCTTTCGCCCGCCCTGAGGCGGCACACTCGCCACCGTTCCCTCGAGAATCTTCAACAGGGCCTGCTGCACGCCTTCGCCCGACACGTCACGGGTGATCGAAGGATTCTCAGCCTTGCGAGCGATTTTGTCGATCTCGTCGATGTAGATGATGCCGCGCTCGGCCCGCTTCACGTCGAAGTCCGCGGCCGACAGCAACTTGAGCAGGATGTTCTCGACATCCTCGCCCACGTAGCCGGCCTCGGTGAGTGCGGTCGCGTCAGCGATGGCGAACGGAACGTTCAGCATGCGAGCGAGTGTCTGAGCGAGGAACGTCTTACCGCATCCGGTCGGGCCGAGCAGCAGGACGTTCGACTTGGCGACTTCGACGTCTTCGTCGTGCAACGGACCAGTCTGAATGCGCTTGTAATGGTTGTAGACCGCTACCGCCAGGATCTTCTTGGCGTCGACCTGACCAATCACGAAATCATCGAGGAACGACGAGACTTCACGAGGTGTGGGCAGGTCTTCGAGTACAAACTCGGGTCGATCACCGAACTCGTCGGCGATGATGTCGTTGCAGAGGTCAATACACTCGTCGCAAATGTAGACGCTGGGTCCCGCGATGAGCTTCTTAACCTGTTTTTGACCCTTTGCACAGAAACTGCACTTAATGAGGTCGTTATTTTCGCCAAACTTTGCCACGGGCACCCTCCGACACGACCACCGACCTGACCATCCTATGAGCCCCGGGGCTCAAAAAGAGGGCACTTAAAGTCGAGCGGAGATAACTTCGTCGATGAGCCCGTATTCCACGGCTTCCGCGGCTCCGATTATGAAGTCACGATCGGTGTCTTTGGTGATGCGATCGACCGATTGACCGGTGTCGTGGGCCAGCATGGCATTCAACATGTCCTTCATGCGAAGAATTTCACGGGCCTGGATCTCGATGTCCGACGCCTGGCCGCCGACCCCGCCCCACGGCTGGTGGAGTAGCACGCGCGCGTGCGGCAACGCATAACGCTTGCCCTTCGTGCCCGCACCGAGTAGCACGGCCGCAGCCGAAGCGGCCTGACCGAAGCAGAAGGTCGAGACGTCGGGCTTGATGTACTTCATCGTGTCGTAGATCGCGAGCAGTCCGGTGATGTCACCGCCGGGCGAGTTGATGTAGAGGTTGATGTCCTTATCGGGGTCCTCAGACTCGAGAAAAAGCATCTGGGCGCAAACCAGGTTGGCGATGGTGTCATCAATCGGCGTGCCGAGGAAGATGATCCTCTCACGCAGCAGACGGCTGTAGAGGTCGTAGGCACGCTCGCCGCGGTTCGACGACTCAACAACGGTTGGGACGAGGTAGTTCTGGGCTCGGTAGTTGTCGTTCACGTTCCTACCTTAAGCGTCAAGCTCTTCGGACTGGTCCTCACGGAGCAATCCCTTGTCAATCTCGATGCCGTTGGGGTCGATAAAGGTGACGTTCTCGTTGAGCCAGCGCGAGGCCTTCATCTTGGCGACTTCGGCGTTGAACGTGGTGACCCGTCCGGTGTCGTGCAGGTTCTTTCGCAGCACTTCGGCGTCGACTCCCATGGACTCAGCGGTCGTCTCGAGTTCCTCGTCGATCTCCTCCTGGCTCGGCTCAAGTCCTTCGGCCTTCACGAGCGCGCGCATGGCGAGGTCGATGCGTACGCCTCGAACCGCGTCCTCTCGAAGGGTCGCGAGCAACTGATCAGGCGTCTGATTGGTCACCTGCAGGAACGATTCGAGGTTCAACTGCTGTTCAGAGAGTCGGTGACCCAGGTCGTGCAGACGCTCATTGGTCTCGGCATCGACGAGAGTTTCGGGAACGAGGTCCTCACTCACGAGTTCGCCAAGGGCAATCAGCATCGCGTCACGCTGGGACATCTGCGCCTCGACGACTTTCATTCGGCGCATCTGCGCGACGATCTTGTCGCGCATCTCGTCAACCGTCGTCCAGTCCGTGTTCTCCTCGACCCACTCATCGGTGAGCTCGGGGAGTTCGCGCTCCTTCACCTGCTTGAGCTGGAGCGTGTAGGTGGCGACGACGCCTCCACCCATACTGCTGTTCAGTTTCAGTTCCTCGCCGGCTTTCAGACCAAGAATCAATTCGTCCACGCCTTCGGCGATCGAGCCCGAGCCCACGGTGTACATGAAGTCGCTCATCTCAAGGGGTTCGACGTCGGTCGCGATCTGCTGGACATGGACGTCCATGGTGACGAGGTCGCCGGTGACAATCGGGCGCTCGACGTCCTTCAGGATTGCGTCGGTCTCACGAAAACGGTCGATCTGCGCTTCGACTTCAGAGTCCAAGACGTTCGGCGAGGGGATCGTCACGCGCAGAGTGCGCTGACCGGAAATCAATACATCGGGACGAACCTCGACCTCAGCCTCGAAGGTGAGCGGACCCTCGGTCTCTCCACCGGTGACGTTGATGTCGGGCTGGCCAATCGGGTCAATCAAGGTATCGGCGACGGCGCGGGCGTAGAAGTCGGGCATCGATTCGCGAATCGCTTCGGACCTCAGCACCTCGAGGCCGCCAATGTGCGCGACAAGCACGTTCTTCGGGACTTTGCCCTTTCGAAAGCCCTTGACGCTCACTTGCTTGGCGAGAGTCTTGGCGGCGGCGTCAAGCGCCTCGTCCATTTCGGCGTCATCGATTTCAACGATGAGTTTGATTCGATTGTTTTCTAGGGTTTCTGAAGTGGCACGCATAGGAGATGCCAGCCTACCGGCTCGTTTGAGCGGGTTAAATCATGATGCAGAGGGCCTCGGCGAGGGCCTCGGCGATGGCCCGACTGCCCCTGACGTCGGTCGCCGAAGCCCCTAGAAATGCCTGGGCACTGATCCGTCCGGCCGCGCGGCGCCAGAAAATCGCCACCGGTGTGGTGATTTCGAGCGTGGCCGGTTGCGACGAGGAGTTCACCGGCACCGCGCGCCCGTCATGCACCTCGAGCATCACCGTGCGCGCGAGACGGCCACTGAGGTTCACCTGCACGACCGTCCCTTCGGGAGCCTTCATCTTCTTGCCCACCACGAACGGTAAGGCCGCCTCAAACCGATTCACCACGATCTCCTCACCCGGTCCGTGGTCGTCCTCGGGTTGGAGCAATGCGTCACGAATGTCCTGGAGGTGGATCCAGCTGTCCAGTACCCGGGTCTCTTGGAACCGGTGATAGGGCCGCTCCCCTTCGGGGCTCCAACCAACCTTCTCCCAACCGGTGTCATCCAGTGCGCGAAGCGCCACGAGCGAGCGGACCGTGGCATCGTGGAACTCATCGAGTACCTCGATGCCCGGTTCGTTGCGGTGCGCAACGACGAACGCCTCGTTCAGTTCGCCGATCGGGTTCTTCACGTACTCGGGCCACGGCCCCTCAAACTGGGGAACGGGTGCGCCGTGCAGCATCAACTCAAAGCCCAGGAGGTGGCTGAGCACGTCGCGCACGCTCCAACCCGGACACGGTGTCGCGGCGTCGTACGCCTCGGGCGGCAATGGACGCACCAGGCGATCGATGGCGCTCCAGGTCTGATCGAGCGCGTCGATAATCCATTCGTAGGCCACGGGCACCCTCTTTCAATTCTCACCCGCAGCCTACGAAGCCCGGTCGTAAAACCGATGCATTGGACAAAATGAGTAACGTTGGTCAGACGGGAAGTAGCGCAGCTTGGTTAGCGCGCCTGGTTTGGGACCAGGAGGCCGCGGGTTCGAATCCCGCCTTCCCGACCACGGACTTGGTCGGAAAAGCCCATGATCACTTGGTGGAAATCGACTGATGCCGATCGTGCGAGGTGCAGACTTTCCGTATTAAAAGGTGCGAGGCGGAGGTACAGGGCGGGCTCGGGCGACACGAAACTCGCCCAGAGTTCGACTAGTCGGATCCCGCGTACATGCCGGCGGTTGCTGGGAACATTGCTCTGGCGATCTTGAAGTTGGAGACGTCGGTGGTCCCGTCCGAATGCAAATTGATCAAGGCGTCGCGCATGTACTTCTCGATGCCGACTTCGAGCATCGCCCCGTACCCTCCGTGCAACTCCATGGCGTTCTGGCACACGTTCACAATTTCGTGCGATGCGAAGACCTTGACCATGTTGCACAGAGCGTCCGCATCAGGTGAACGTTCGTCGACGGCGAGCGCCGCGTGACGCAGTAACGCTGCAACCGCCTCCAGACGGGTGGCCATGTCGGCGATTCGCAGGGCCACCGCCTGATGCTTGATCAGGATCTTGCCGCCCTGGACTCGTTCGTGCACGAACTTGACCGTCTCTTCGTAGGCGCCCACGCCGATGCCCAGACTCTTCGCCGCGACCAGGATCTTGCCGGGGCGGAAGTAAATGCCGGCCTTGGCGAGGGCGTCATCGCGTACGAGCAGGTGGTCAGCGGGCACTCGACAGTTCTCAAAGACGATCTCACCGTTGTTCATGAATCGACCGCCAATGGTCTCGTTGCAGTTCGTCACCTCTAGGCCCGGCGTCTCTCGTGGCACGAGGAAGCTCGACGTCCCCTTTTGCATACCGACCGCACTGTTGGTGTTGGCGTACACGACGTAGAGCGACGCGTCGAAGCCGTTGCTGATGAACTGCTTGCGGCCGTTGATGACCCAATGATCGCCATCGAGGACCGCTTTGGTGTCCATGTTGATCTCGGGCACGTTATAAGGGAGCCACCGGTCTGAGGCACCGTGGGGTTCGGTGAGACAGTGCGCCATGAGAAACTGCGGCTCGGCCATGTAGCGGGTGAACCAGTGCTCTTGCAATGACTCCGGAGCGAACTCGGCGATCAGCATCGAGATCTTCCAGTTCTGGACCAGTTTGTCGGCGAGTCCCGAGTCACCGCGGGCCAACTCCATGGCGATGACCGCCATGGTCTGGGACTGCGTGGCCGGGTCCAGTGTGATGCCGCCGAATCGGTCCGGTACGCCGAGCGCGCGAAGCCCCGCCGCATCGGCCTGCTCGAGGATGTTGGGTGCGAGGCGATCCAAAGGGTCCATCTGCCATTCACGCAAGCGATCGCTTTGAAGAAACGGGATGACGACGTGATCAACATACTGACGACAGGTGTCACGCATCATGCGTTGCTCTTCGGTCAGGTAGCGGTCCTGAAAATACATATGCCCCCCAGCGTTGTGCGTGACGTCATTGTCGCGAAGTGACCGTGCCACTCGAAGGTCAGCGTATTGTGGCGCGGAACTCGCCGCCGGGTAGTTGCTTGAATTCTTTTCAGCGTGTTCCGTCGATCTCCAACAAGTCCGAGACCAGCATTGTGATTCAACTACGCGGTGGCCAGCCGGGTATTGCACCTCGGCCCGAGGGGAAGCGGACATTCTTCGCCCTCACGAATTCGTGCAAAGTCTCTGCTCCGTATTCGCGTCCGTAACCGCTGCCCTTCACACCTCCGAAGGGTGACCCGATGAAAGCGCGCCGGGTGTAGTTGTTAACGAACACCATGCCGACCTCGAGGCGCGGCGCCAGTTGCGCGGCCCTCACTTCGTCACGGGTGCAGATCGCCGCGGTGAGGCCGTAATCAGTGCCATTCGCGATCGCCACCGCCTCGTCGTCAGTGTCGTACCTCATGAGACAGGCCACCGGCCCGAAGATCTCTTCCTGGGCCACGGTCATGCCCGGCTCGACGTCGCCGAGGACGACCGGCGCGACGAAGAACCCTTCGGCGAATGCCGGGTCGTCGGGTACGGTGCCTTGGTACAGCACTCGAGCTCCCTCCTCGACGCCGATCTTCGCGTACTGCATCACTCGCTCCTGCTGACGCGCGTCGACCAGAGGTCCTATATCGGTGGCGGGATCAAGGGGGTCGCCGACCACCAGTTTCGAGGTCTCCTCGACGAAGCGGCGCGCGAACTGTTCGTAAAGCGACCGGTGCACGAGGATGCGCGACGTCGACGTGCATGCGGCACCCTGGTTGTAGAACATTCCCTCAATCGCAATAGCGATGGCCTGCTCGAGGTCGGCGTCATCGAGCACGATCAAGGCGTTCTTTCCGCCCAGCTCGAGCGTGACAAAGGTCACGTTCTTCGATGCCGTCTCCATTACCTTGCGCCCGGTGGCGGTTGCTCCGGTGAAAGAGACCCGCTCGACGCGCGGATGCGCCACCAATGCCGCTCCGGCACCGATACCGCCTACGGCGTTAATGACCCCGGGGGGCAATACTTCGTTGGCGATCTCAACGAGACGCATGACGGTGAGAGGGGCCTGCTCGCCGGGCTTGATCACCACGGTGTTGCCCGCCGCCAACGCGGGGGCGCACTTCTTCGAGAAGTGAATGGGAGGCCAGTTGAACGGAAGAATCGCCGCGACGACGCCGTAGGGCTCGTAGACGACTCGGGCCTCGACGAGACCCTGGTCGAGGATCTCTCCATGGATGTTTTCGGTGATGCCCGCGTAGTAATCGAAGCTCGAGTGGCTCGAGACCACGTCAACGCGCAGCGCATCGCGCTTGGGCTTGCCGACCTCACGCGCGCAAAGCTCAGCGAGTTCGTCGGCGTGCGCACGGATCCGCACCGCCACCTCGCGCATCAGGGCGCCGCGCTCTTTGGGGCCGACGTGGCGCCACACATCTTCGTACGCGCGACGCGAATCAACGACGGCGCGGTCGACCATCGCGTCGTCCGCCGCGACCATCAGCGCTAGCAATTTGCCATTGACACCCTCGAGGACCTCGAATGTCGCCGCGTCGCCAGGAGCGACGAACGCTCCTCCGATGAACGCACCCCACACCGGCCGATCTCGAAGGAGCGCCGCTGACGAGCTCGGGCTCGCGCCGTCCATGTCTTGAGTCTGTGCCATACACGTCCCTTCTCACAAGGTGCGCAATCTGGCCCGGAATATTCTCCAGACCTCGATTGGGATTGGGCACATTCTAGGAATGGACCCGAGCGCCGTGGGGTCGAAAAGTTTTCACTCTCGCGGCGCCACGAGTCCTACTCGAGCGCACCTTCAACGACAAAACTCGGGAGCGAATCGAGGACGCTATCGAGATCGCCCGAGGGTAGGTACCGCTGACGTAACGCCAGCAGCGTCGCGATTGATGCGCGATCAACGATCCCACCGACGACAAGTCCGTTCGCTTTGTCACGCAAGCAGGCGTAATGGGCTCGTGCCTCGTCTTCGCTCAGGTCGAGGATCGACATGGCGGCGCCGACCACTTCGCTTTGCGCGCTCCCCGCCAATATTCCCTGGGACGTTGCGAGCATGACCTCGGCGAAACGCCGCCGGGCGTCGAGAACCGTAGTCGAGTCGGAGTGCACTGCGGCGATCACGGTACCGAGATAGGGGCCCAACTCGGCCACCGAACTCACCAGCGTGCAGTTCGCCCTCACGGCGCGTAGTTCGTTTCCCGCGTTCAAGATGGTGGCCGCGCACTGGTTCGCGATGAGCGCCGTGGTGCGACGGGGTGTTGAACCTAGGGCTTCAGTCTCGTAGTCACCGCGCTGCAGCCCCGATCGTCGTAGCAATTCGTAGGCCACAAATGCGAACCCCGAATTCGCGACATCGACTCCGACGACCCGTCCTCGAACCTCGTCGATGGCCTTCACTGAGGGCGCGAGGCAGAGTGATAGTCCAAGACCCCGGTCGACGGCGCTGATGATCTCTACAGGTATGAGCTGACCCAAGGGGTTCTGGGCCAGGAAACGATACGCAATGACGTTGTCCGGGCTGGTGATCGCGATGTCTAGCTCCCCCGCGACCAGCGAACTGAATTGGGCTGGCGACGATGTCACCGAGGACTCGCGAACATCGAGGCCGGCCTCGGCGAAAGCTCCGGACTCGTTGGCCAAGTGGATGAGTAACGATTTTGTGAAGGTCCCGACGTGGAGCACCGTTGCGCGCATCACGTCATGCTTGCACAGAAACCTCGCGCCTTGGGGCCGTACGGGGCACCATGTCAGCCTCGACGGCCATCGACTCGTTGATCTCGCGTCGCTCACGGCGAATCACGCGCGGCACTGAGTTCTGCCCCGTTCACCGAGAACGATGTCAACGAAACACCACGCTCAGTGCGTCAGTGAATCCTCGGTGTCCGCACGCTGCACGAGGTGGCGTCGGTTGAGAAACCCATTGCCAAAGGCGAGCAACAGTCCGACCACGAAGATAAGCGTGCCGAAGCACAACACCTGGGGGGGCAGGCCAACTTTGGCGGCGCCGTAGACGAAGAGCGGGAAAGTGACCGTCGAACCCGCGATGAACGAGGTGATGACGTAATCGTCGATCGACATGGCGAAGGCCAGTAGAAACGCCGCGAGCAGACCCGGCCACAGCAGCGGCAGCGTCACGCGATAGAAGGTCACCAGCGGATTGGCGCCGAGGTCGCGCGCCGCATCCTCAATCGACTGGTCCATGCCCGAAAGTCTCGCGCGCACCACCACGACGACGTAGGCGACATTGAAGGCCACGTGGGCGATGAGGATCGTGAGCAGACCGGTGTTCAGGTTGATTGAGAGGAAGAACGACAGCGAGGCCGCGCCCACAACGATTGCCGGCGCGGCGATGTCGGCGAAGACGATCGCGGTGATCGAGCCCATGCCCCAGAACTTGTACCGGCCGAGTGCCATTGCGAGTGGAGTGCCGATCACGACTGATATCAGCGACGAGATCACCGCCACCTCAATCGACACGATAAACGCATGGGTCAGTCCGTTCACCTGGCCGAGGTTGCGATACCAGTAAGTAGTGAACCCGTTCCAGGCGAACGTGATTCGACTCGTCGGCGCGTTGTTGAAGCTGTAGAGGACCATCACGAAGATCGGCACCGAGGTGACCACGATCACGAGCCAATAGAACACCGCCAGCCACGGACTGCGCCTCGTGCGCTCAGGTTGACGGGTGACGAGCGACATCAGACCAGGTTCTCGATGTTCTCGGTGCCGAAGATGCGCGCGTAGATGAACATGATCACGCCGAGCATGAGCATCAGCATCGTCGACAGCGCGGCCGCGACATTGAACTGCTGGTTATTCAAGTACGCGTCCTGAATGGCCTGGCCGATCGTGTAGGTGTTGGCACCCCCCAACAGCGCCGAATTCACTGGGTCGCCCACGGTGCTGATGAAGACCAGCAGCACGCCTGCGAAGATACCCGCGCGCGACAGGGGCAGCACCGTCTTCAAAAAGGTCTGGCGACTGTTGGCGTAGAGATCGCGCGCCGCTTCAAGGATGCGAACGTCGATCCGCTCAAGCGCCACGTAGATCGGCAGCACCATAAACGCGAGGTTGTTGTAGACATCCCCGCCGATGACCGCGCCCGCGGTACCCAGGATGTGGAAGTTCGCCGACACGAGATGAAGGTGACGAAGGGTCGTGACGACGATTCCCTGATCAGCGAGCACGAACGCCCACATGTCGGTGCGGATGACGAACGAGATGAAGAACGAGATCAGCACGAGCAGCAGCAGCGAATTCTTCCAACGCGGACTCACGCGAAAAGCAATGTAGTACGCCATTGGATAGGCGATAAGGATGCAGAGAATTGTCGCCGACCCCCCGTAGATCAACGAACGGATGAAGAACGTCGTGTACGGGATGTCCGAGTGGACGAAGATCTGCGAATAGATGTGCCAGTTCCAGGTGAGCGTGTAGCCCTTTACCGGATTGCCCGTCTCGAGCGAGACAATCAGCCCCGAGATGAGCGGAATGAGAAAGAACAACACCATCCAACCGACGCCGACCAGGCTCAGCCAGTACGGCGGACTGTGGCGCGATACCCATCGGCGAAGCGATCCGGGCTCTTTCGCAATGCGCGCCTGGATCGTGGTCATGACTCGATGATGGGGTTATAGGTGTCGTTCCACTGCTGGTACTCGTCATAGTCCTTGTAGACGTAGTACCCATGCGACACCGCATCGATGGACGCTGAGGGAAACACCAGCGGGCTGTTCGCGACGGTCGGGTCCTTCAGCACGTCCATGATGTACCGCTGGGCCTCTGGTACGGGGCAGACGTAGTTCACCCAGTTCTCCACGATGCCGGCGATCTTTGGCGTGTAATAGAAGTTCATCCACTCGAGGGCGGAAACCGGGTTCTGGGCGCCGCGCAGAATCACCATGTTGTCGTGCCAGACGATCTGGCCCTCTTTGGGCACAACGAACTTCAGGTGAGGATAACCCGACTGATTGGCTTGGAAGACGTCGCCCGACCACGCCTGGGTGATCCACGTATCGCCATTCTCCAGATGTTGGATGTAACTCTGGTCGTAGTACCCCGACACCAGTCGACGCTGCTTCTTCAGCCACTTGGTCGATTCCTGCCAGTCCTTAGGCGTCGAGACTTCGGGGTTCACTCCCATGTGCAAGAGCGCGGCGCAGCCGAGTTCAACGTTGTCGTTCATCATCCCGACGTGGCCGGAGAAGGCCGGATCGGCGAGGTCGTCGAAACTCGTTATCTCGCGATCGATGTACTTGGTGTTGTAGGCGATGCCCGTGAAACCGGTCTGCCACGTGACGCTGTGCTTGTTGCCCGGGTCGTAGTTGGGATTGCGTACGAGGTCACTCGCGTACCTCTGGAAATTCGGCAACTTCGAGTGATCGAGTTCGACGAGGAAGTTGCTGTCGATCAGCTGCGTGAGGTTCCAGCCGTTGGTGAACACCGCCAGGTCGTAGCCCGTCGACTCGCCCGCTGCCAACTGCGGCTCGATGGTGGCGTAGAAGGGCTCGTTGTTCTGGATGACCGCCTCATAGTTGACCTTGATGCCCGTCGCCTTGGTGAACAGCGCCAGCGACTGGGACCTGCCGTGTTCGGTGTCGATGTAGAGCGGCCAGTTCGCGAAGTTGAGCACGCCGGTCTTCCTCTGCTGCGCCCAGAAGGAATCCCAGTTGACGTCGCTGCCCTCACGGCTCGCCGAACCCGCGATGCCACAAGCGCCGAGCAGTGCGGAGAATCCGAGCAGACCCGCACCGAGGCCCGCACTGCGGAGAAGTTCTCGACGCGGAAGACGTCGCTGGGTCAGGCCGCGAAAGAGCGCGGGGTCCATCGCGGACTCGACGCCTCGTCCGTCCGGTACTTCGCTCGTCACGGGGCTTCGTCGTCCATGATGACGTCGGCGCTGGTTACCTCAGCGACGTCGCTCGGGGCGGGCAGCCAGAACCCATGGGTCTCGCCCCACGTCACGGTCACACGATCACCCAGTCGAATATGGCGATCGTCGATGTTCTGTGCCACCACGTGAAGATGTCCACCCCAGGCGGTCTCGAACTCGTATTCCGAACTGGCGCCCAGGTAGGTAATCGTCGTCACCGTCGCGACGAGCCGGTTCGAACGAGACACGACCTCATCACCTTCAGCGTGGATCGACATCTTCTCCGGGCGTACGCCGACCTGGGCGACCAGTTGGGGTGTTGATTCCATGGTGCCGGGTCTCGCGACGACGAGCGAGCCGTCCGGGAGTCGAAGCTCGCCGTGATCAAGGGTGACGGGCAGGAGATTGCAGGCACCCAGGAACTCGGCGACAAACTGGGTGGCCGGCTGGTCGTACACGCGCTGTGGAGCGCCGAGGTCCTCGTAACGACCCGCGCGCATGACTGCGAGGCGGTCGCCGAGGGCCATCGCTTCATCCTGATCGTGCGTCACGTAGAGAAAGGTGATGCCGACTTCACGCTGAATCCGCTTGAGCTCGACCTGCATGGTCTTGCGAATTTTGGCGTCGAGCGCACCCATTGGCTCGTCGAGCAGCAGCACGCGCGGTCGGTTCACGAGCGCTCTCGCCAACGCCACGCGCTGTTGCTGACCCCCCGACAATTGGGTCGAGGGGCGTCGACCGAATCCGCTGAGGCCGAGCAATTCGAGGTGTTCCTCGACCAGGCGGCCTATTTCGGACTTGTCGACGTTCTTGCGGCGCAGACCGAACGCCACGTTCTCAAAGACGTTGAGGTGGGGAAAGAGAGCGTATGACTGGAACACCGTATTGATATCGCGCTTGTACGAAGGCGTCCACGTGATGTCCTCACCGCCGAGATAAATCTTGCCGCTCGTAGGTTTCTCGAACCCACCGAGCATGCGCAGCGTCGTCGTCTTGCCACACCCCGAGGGCCCGAGGAGAGCGAAAAATTCACCCGCAGCGAGCTCCAATGAGAGATCATCAACGGCCAACGAACCCTCAAACTCCTTCGTCAGATGCTCGAGGCGCACCGCCGCCGCGCCCTCTCCGGATTTTCTGACGCTCGAGCCTTCTTCTCTGTGCGCCGCTGCCATGATTACTCTCCCCGGTGCTCGAGTGGAACCTTATCTTCTCGCTGTCGGGGATTCCATGCCACGTGGGCAAGCGTCGCAGACGATTCAGGCGACCACATAATCATGCCGCCAGCGCGATGGTCGTAGTCATTCCTTTGGTGCCCCCGGCAGGAGTCGAACCCGCAGCCTGACGGGTAGAAACCGTCTGCTCTATCCAGTTGAGCTACAGGGGCGCACTTCCATCGTAGTGAACGAAGTCGTCGCTCTCTTGGAACGACTTGCTCGTTGTGCCATACTTGAAACGCTTGGTGGGCGTAGCTCAGTTGGTTAGAGCGCCAGGTTGTGGTCCTGGAGGTCGCGGGTTCGATCCCCGTCGCTCACCCCACGCAGCACCCCTCGCACTGTCCCGTGGCGGCGGTCGGCTTTGTATAGTCCGCACGACCGATTCTGCGTGACGTGTAGATTTCCACCTGTGGACGCACGCTCGTCCTAAAGGGGGACCAATGTCAATTATTCGTGATTCGTTCTACATCAACGGCGAATGGGTGAAGGCCACGTCGGGGGAAACCCTCGAAGTCACGTCGTCGGGTACCGGTGAGCTCTACGCGACCATTCCTGCGGGCACCGTCGAAGAGGCGAATCAGGCCGTCGAAGCCGCGGCCGCCGCCTTTACTGCGTGGGCCAACACGAGCCCCAAGGAGCGCGGGGAATTTCTCGTGCGGATCTCAGAGAAGCTCGCCGAGCGCAGCGACGAGATCGCGCTGACCATTGCCAACGAAGTGGGCATGCCATTGATGCTCGCCAAGGGCATCCAGGCCGGCCTGCCGACGATGACCTTCGCCGACAACGCCAAGCGGGCGGCCGAGTTCACGTGGGAGGAAGAAGTCGGGACCTCGACACTCGTACGCGAGCCCGTCGGCGTCGTTGCCGCGATCACGCCGTGGAACTACCCGCTGCACCAGATCGCCAACAAGGTCGCCGCGTCACTCGCGGCCGGTTGCACCGTCGTGTTGAAGCCGAGCGAAGTAGCTCCGGTCAACGCGTTCATCCTCGCCGAGATCATTCACGAGATCGGACTACCCAAGGGCGTCTTCAACTTGGTCACCGGACTCGGTCCCGTAGTCGGTGAAGCGATCGTCGCACACCCCAAGACTGACATGGTCTCGTTTACCGGTTCGACTCGTGCCGGCAAGCGCGTCATGCAGATTGCGGCCGAGATGGTCAAGCGCGTCTCGCTCGAACTGGGTGGCAAGTCCGCCAACATCATCCTCGAGGATGCCGATCTCGCCAAGGCCGTTGGGGACGGCGTCTTCAAGTGCTACCTCAACTCGGGCCAGACCTGTTCGGCGCTTACCCGTATGGTGGTCCCACGTTCACGTCTCGCTGAAGTCGAGGACCTCGCGGTCGCGGCGGCTTCTGGCCTGCAGCCCGGCGACCCGATCACCGGCGCCAGCCTGCTCGGTCCGTTGGTCAGTGCCACGCAGCAACAGCGCGTACGCGACTACATCAACAAGGGGATCGACGAGGGGGCTCGGATCATCTGCGGCGGTACGGCGGCGCCGGAGGGCCTAGAGCAGGGCTACTACATCCAGCCCACGATCTTCTCTGACGTCACTAATGACATGACCATCGCCCAAGAGGAGATCTTCGGGCCAGTCTTGTCAATCATCCCCTACGACACCGAAGATGAGGCGATTGCCATCGCCAACGACTCCGCCTACGGACTCGCCGGCGGCGTTTGGGCGGGGACCGACGAGAAGGCCTTTGAAGTCGCCCGAAAGATTCGCACCGGCCAGGTCGAGATCAACGGCGGTGCGTTCAATATCCTTGCTCCGTTCGGTGGTTACAAGCAGTCTGGTATCGGCCGCGAACTCGGCCAGTACGGCTTCGAGGAATTCCTCGAAGTGAAGGCCATCCAGCACAACTAGTTGCCAAGAGCTCGGCGCGTGACGGTATAGACTCGTCACGCGCCGGTAGCTCAATTGGCAGAGCATTTGACTCTTAATCAACAGGTTCCGGGTTCAAGTCCCGGCCGGCGCACCAAGCAAAACCCAAGGGAATAAAGGGTTTTGGTTAGTTTTTTAGTTGGTAAATACTCGCCTTTCACCGCAGTAACCCTCATTCTGATTCTCTTCCTCTGAAATGATCAGTAACGACTTCCGTCGACGAGTTGTGGATTTCGCCTCAATCGTCTGAATGTTCGGGCACCAGTTGGTCCTCGCAGCGCTTATCCGCCAGTAGTTCAAATCAAGAAACGGCTGAGATCATGGAGCGAGTCTTGGCGGACTCGAAAAATCTTTCCTCTAACAAGCCCGCCGAAAAGGCGAAAAATCGGTGAACCCCATGAGACTTGGTGCTCACATCTTAAGAAGGTCACCGTGTCTGCCAAACGGGGTCAAGGGCACGCCCACCCTCTAACCACCGAGAGTGACGTCTTGCTCTTGATACCACGCCAGTGCATCGTTGAACTGCTCAATTGAAAAGTCGGGCCACAGCTCGTCGACCACGTAAAAGTCGGCGTAGATCGACTGGATGGGTAAGAAGCCACTCAGTCGCCGCCCGCCGCCCCAGCGCACGATGAGATCGATCCTCGAGATATCGGCGGACGCGATGCCGTCGGCGACGTTGTCGCGCTTACTCGCGTCGCCGTTCTTGAGCGAGTGGTTAAGGTCCCAGCTCCAGCCGTAGTTGACGAGGAAGTTGACTTTGATGCGACCCTCACCGAATCGGGTTCGTTTCGTGTAACGCAAAAGTTCCTTGGGAAAGAGCGTCGACTCAGTGTTGCCCACCACGAGCAGATCCGCGTCCCTTTTCTCCAACTCGGCCACGGCTTTCACGCAGGCGTCGCGAAAGGCTTCGATCTGAGCAGCGGGACGTTTCGTATTGTCAACTGTGAAGCCGTAGAAGGTGATCTCAGGAATACCTAGAGCCAGACACTCGTTGTACAACTCCAGACCCGGCTGCAGTCCGAAGTGATAGCCATCCTGTTTTTCGAAGCCTTGACCTTGAGCCCAACGTCGATTGCCGTCGGGGATGATGCCCACGTGCTGAGGGAGTCGCTTGGCGTTAGCCATTGCCGGCGTCCTCAACCACAGTGTCTCTCATAATGAAGTGATTCTACTTCACGGCATTGCTCAAGATTCTTTGATTCGAGGTCACTCACTGCCTAACTTCGAGTGTCTCTTGCAAGACCTCGCGGCCACCTTCTTCGCGCCCCACCGAAGCATTCCTGAATCAACGAATGTCTCTACTACACCTTGCTCAAAGATGGTGAAACAAGTTGGACATCGTGCACGCCGTAAAATGCCTCACTAATCCTCTTTACGAGTTGCGTCCGCGGGTGTTACGCTCAGGGTTAGGACGTCAAGACCTCGCATCCGTTGTTCCCTGCCAGTTGGTCAGGGAGGCAGAAGAAGGTGTGATATGGGTCTTCCAGGAATGGTGCTCAGCGCTATTGCAGCCGCGGTCGGTGCAATCATGTACTGGGCTGTTTCCTATCAAGGTACGGGATTTCGTCTCTCGACCGTCGGGGTCATCCTCATGATTGTCGGCGCATTCGGGTTTGTCGTTTCGGCAATCGTCTTTGCGGTGTCGAGAGGGCCCGTGCGTTCCACCGGACACTCGATGGATCGTCAGGTGGTCGACTCTCAGGGAAATTCGAGTTCAGTACACGAAGATCGTAAGTAACGGATTCCCAACTTGCGCATTGTTGTTGGCGATTGAGCATTTATTATCGCTACTGCCCACTCGACAACCCGCTTGTGATTAATCGAAGTTTTCACAGAAAGGAGTACAAGAAATGTACATAGGAGGCGGAGCAGTCGTTTTGATTCTCGTCATCGTCCTCATCGTCTTTCTCGTGAGGCGTTGAAATCCTGTTGACGGGCAGAGCACAAGTTTCAATACCGATTCCGAGGATGAGGTTTTAACAACGCTGATGCCGTCCTCAGTCCGGAATTGGGGCTGAATGTCAATCCAACAGGGAGGATGGCCGGTTCTCGCTCACGTTAGAGAAACCGACCGGCAAGTTTGGAAATGTGAGAGAGCAAATTACCTCTCTTCGATATATGAGAAACGGAGTGACAGTGACCAACAAGGACAAAGCCAACAATATGGGCCAAGTAGCCAAGGGCAAGGTCAAAGAAGTTGCCGGGAAGACCACTGGCGACAAGAAACTCGAAGCCGGCGGCAAGGCGGACCAGATGAAGGGAAACGTCAAGCAAGCCGGTGAGAAAGTCAAGGATGCATTCAAGAAGTAGCACGGATCGGTACGCATCGAGCGCCGAGCAATTCTCGTTGACGGGGACCAAGGATAGCCCCTTGGTCCCCGTCAACGGCAACGAACCAACGAGTGTCGATGCGTGCACCAGCGCAGCAAGGTCGTCAGATTGGACGGTGTTGCCCTGGGCTCGGGGGCCGCTCAGCGCTGCGGTGATTTCTGCCCTGCAGCGCCCGCCGGGGACCTTCGGTCCCGCTCCCCCTATCTCAGGAATTGACGCATTGAGCGATGACGATTTTGCGTTGGCCCTGTATCTTTGTTACGAAGTCCACTACCGCACCGTGACCGACGCAGGCTGGGAGTGGGATCCAGGCCTCCTCACGTTTCGCGCCGAATTAGAGCGCGCGTTCGTGGAACGGCTCCGTGACGAAGTCGTCGACCCTAGATCTCGGTTTCCCTACGAAGTGATTTCGGCGCTCGACGAATTGATTCGAGCGGCGCCTGGTCCGTCACTGTCTCGGCATCTCCTCGAGTCGGGGACCTTGGAACAACTCCGCGAGTTTTGCATGCAT
The DNA here is from genome assembly GCA_003132165.1 of Acidimicrobiaceae bacterium. GTDB lineage: Bacteria > Actinomycetota > Acidimicrobiia > Acidimicrobiales > RAAP-2 > RAAP-2. Next base: position 105,271 of record PKWW01000067.1, read on the forward strand.
CGATCGGCATATCAATTGAAGGAGGCCGACCCCCATACGTTTGGCATTCCGAGGTTGACTGGCGAAGCTAAGGCCGCCATGGTGGAGATCCAATACGAAGAATACGGATCCGGCGTCGCCTCAGCCATGCACTCCCATCTCTTTGGTGAGACAATGGACGCGTTGGGTCTCGACTCTTCCTACGGTTCGTACGTGGAAGTCTTGCCCGGCGTCACGCTCGCCACCGTCAATTTAGTTTCAATGTTCGCCCTCCATCGACGGTGGCGCGCCGCCCTCGTTGGGCACCTCGCGGTATTCGAAATGACTTCGGTCGAACCAATGGCGCGTTACAGTAGTGCGCTCGCCCGTTTCGGTATTGGTCCAGAGGGTCGGCGCTTCTACGACGTGCACGTAACTGCAGACGAGCGCCACGCGGCAATCGCCCGCGACCGGATGGTCGCCGGATTGATTCGCGCCGAACCGGAATTGAGTGCGGACTTGTTGTTTGGAGCTGCGGCCGTCTTGATGCTCGAACAACGATTCGCGTCGCACCTCCTCGACGCGTGGGCAAATAGCCGTTCGTCTCTTGTCTCACGGGATCAACGTGCACGCTGATCAGGCCGACTCTTAATGCTGATGACCACGATGTCATCGCTGTGCGCAACAGAGGGAATCTCTTTCTAACAACTTTGCGTTACGTCGGCATTGCACCGATCATTAGAGAGGTTCGAACAGGAAAGTTTGATAGAACTTCGTCAGATGCACCCGCGATTCGGTGGACCGTCGTGCGGTGGGCCAATCGTCCACGCTGAAGTCTGTTCTCGTCAGTTCCTTCAGGAAGTCACGGTCTCTCCGGCAATTTTCGCTGGAGCGCCGAATCGCAGTTGGTAACCGCCAAAGGCGATGGAGCAAAGCGCGAACCACGCCCACCCCAGCGCGAGCCCGCCGAGCACGTCGGTGAGCCAGTGCACACCGAGCATCACCCGACAACAGGCAATGCCGGTGGCGAGACCGACGGAGAGACCAGCAAGAAGCGCCCGTACCTTTAGGGAACGCCTTCGACCGATCACCAGAGCAAATGCCGCCAAGCACGCGGCGGCGGCTACGGCGTGGCCGGACGGAAAAGACGAACCGGAGAATCCGGTCAATTGATAAAAGTCGGGCCGACCCCGACGTACAATCGATTTGATGACGTTGGCGATAAGGAACTGTCCGCCCACCACGAGGGTGAGGAACGTGATTACTGCGACCGATCGCTGGCGTATCGTTTCGATGATTGCCACGATGACAGCGATGGGGACGATGACGACGGCGCCTCCGAGCTGAGTATAGATCCGTAAGAACCGAGTCGAGAGAGCCGTCGCGTGGTGCGCTCCGAACAAACTGGCGCTGCGATCAAGTCGCGCGAATCCAGTGTTGGTGTGGATCATAACGAGCACGATGGCCACCGAGGCGGCTCCAGCGACGAACAGAATGATGACGGCGCTCAGGAGCAGTCCAGTGGCGGAGTTGGGATCAAGCCGTGTTTGGGTGAAGGCCACCAGGCGCGGGTGTCGGCGAGCCTCGACCTTGACCTGTTCAACATTTAAGTGAGGGGCGGTCGTAGCGGCTTGGGGCCATCGGTACGCAATCAATCCGGCGGCGAGACCGGGGATGACGACCGTGAGCAGAGTGATCGAAAGAATCAGCATCACGTCACCTACGAGACGCCGCGCAGTGGTGCGACGAGTTGTTCTTTGACGCGTTGGAACAGTGAACGCCTCTTCCAGCGACGCGGATCGATTCGGACGCTTCGCTCGAGATCACTTTCGAAGTGGCGATCGAGGGTACGCACGACCGATGGATCAAAGATCACCATGTCGATCTCTTCATCGAAGTTGAGGGATCGATTGTTGAAATTCGCCGATCCCACATTGGCGACGTGGCCGTCGACCGTCATGGTCTTGGCGTGCATCATCGAGGGCTGAAAGTTCCACAATTCGACACCGGACTCAATCAGGTCCTCGTAGTCCACTTCGGCCGCGAGTTGCACGAAACGTTTGTCAGCGAATGGCCCGGGGAGAAGGATCTGTACGTGCACCCCGCGGGTTGCCGCGTCACAGAGACGCTTGGTGAGATCGTCGTCGGGAACGAAGTAGGCGGTCGTGACGCGCAACTGTCGTTGAGCTAACTGCAAGAGCGTCCGAAAAACACTGGCCATATCACTTCCGCCCGTGGCCGACGCGCCGCGCACGCACTGGATCACACTCTGGCCGGGCGCGTACTGAACTGGAAAACGATCGAATTCGTCGTCAAAGATGACGCGGTCGGTCTCGGACCAATTGTCGAGAAACGCTGCGCGCAGTCCGTCGACGGCCGGTCCTTCGACTTTGAAATGGGTGTCGCGCCATTCGCGCTCGTTTCGAGCATCGCCTCTCCAGAGGTCTGAAATACCCACACCACCGGTAAAGGCGACTGACTCGTCAACCACGAGAATTTTTCGATGAGTTCGGTGGTTGACTTCTCCGAGGCGCATCCGACTCAGAGGACGAAACCATCGCAACTGGACTCCGGCCTCAATCATGGCGCCGACAAGATGCCTTTCGATCGGTCGCGAGCCCCATGCGTCCAAGAGCACCCGAACACGGACGCCGGCCTTGGCCCGACCACAAAGAGCCTCGGCTACCTCGGTGCCAATCTGGCCCTTCCAGTAGACAAAGGTGAGAAAGTCGATCGTGTGCTCTGCGCCACGAATGGCGCCGAGCATCGCCGGAAAGATCTCGCACCCGTTGTGCAAAGTCGTAACGCGATTACCCTCGGTCGCCGGGATTCCCACGACTCCCTCGAGCGTGCGCCTCGATCGGCTGACCTGTTCGTCCGCAGCCAACTCGGAGCGAAGAGTGTCGTCACTGGTCATGCGCTACTACCCTTGCTCCAGACGGATCACTCGCGGGATCTGACTCAGTGACCTTCTGCGCGTCCTGCGGCGCCGGTTCGCCGGTTCTGAGGGCTTCAAGTTGGGCCGCCACGGCGGCGCCGTAAAACAAGGAAATGCTCGACAACAAACTCCACACGAGCAACGCAATGACGCCCGCCAGGGGGCCGTACGTCGCGCCAAAAGAAGAACTTGACCCGTAGAACAGACCTAAGCCGATCGTGGACAACCCCCACAAGAACACGGAGATCCCGGAGCCGAACGCGAGCCACGACAATCTGGGCTGGCGGCGTCGCGGCGACCAACGGAACAACACGGTGACCGCAATCGCCGTCAAACCTAAACCCAGGGGCCAGCGCGCCATTGACCACATCAATGTGAACGCGTGATTGTGGATGGAGAAAAATAGATCCCTGCCAAAGGCCAAGGACACGAAGGACGCCGCGACGAGCGTGCCGACACTCAGCGCGAAAATCAGCCCAAGTCCGTACTTTTTCAGCGTGGGGCGGTCCTGCTCGACTCCGTAGATGCGATTGAGCCCGCGTTCGAGTTGGCCCATCGCCGTGGTTCCTACCACGAGCGCGCCAATCACGCCAAAGAGAAGTGCGACGTAGTGATGTCCCGCGGCGACGCGGTGGGCCTGAGTCACGGCGGTGGTCAGTACGTTGCCGGCCGGTCCGGGAACGGTTCGGCGCACGGTGGCGTCGATCGTCGCGCTGACGCCGCCCTTGTGCAACACGCTCGCGAGTCCGACAATGCCAATCAATCCCTCGATGGCGACGAGCGAGATCATAAATGCCAAGGAACGAGCGTGACTGAAACCATCCGCTACGCGCATCCGCTTAAAGGCGTCCTTCGCGAGGCGACCCCAACCGGAACGCTTGAGCACCGCCCACGCGTCGTCACCGGTCAGACCACGAGTCTCGGGAACGAGTGTGGCGCTACTCATTCATTCTCCCTTTTTGGGCACGCACACCGTGATCGCACCGGGTTCCACGCTCGCTCGAAACTTCTTCTTTGCCTTTCGGGCGCCCCCGTCTAGTTCGTACGTCGTGGGGCGATTGAGCTTGATCTCCACTTTGCGTCCTCGGCCCATTTGAGTAAGGGGTGAGTGTTTGGCGTCCTTGACCACCAGTCGACTGAGCACCCGCGTCCACTGCAGAATGTTGGCCGCCGTGACCACGCCAACCTCAAGCAGCCCGTCATCGGGTTGGGCATCAGGAAACGCAACGATGCCCGCCGCCAGCGTCCCCATCTGGCCGAGCAAGACGCACGTCGCGTTACCTTTGAACCAAGGTTTCCCGTCGATCTCGATACGGACCTTGCGACTCGTCATGTGCGTGGCGCGTACACCGGTCCACACGTAGGCCATTCGACCGAAATGACCCTTCAACTCACCGTCGGCGTCGCGCATCGTGATGGCGTCGAAGCCAACGCCCGCCATGACGGCGAAACGTTCGCCGTTCAAAACCCCGACGTCTAAACGGCGCCGGTCGCCTGAGAGACCAACATCGACGGCCGCGCTCAGATCTATCGGAACGTGCAAATTATTCGCTAGCAAATTGGCGGTACCCGCTGGCAAGATCGCCAGGTCCACGGCTTCTCCGGCCACGGCGTCGACGCAACGCTGGATCGTGCCGTCACCACCCCAAACGAAGAGCAAGTCCGCCCCCTCGGCCACGGCTTGACGAGCCCGTTCGGGTGCCAGACGGCTCTTGGATACCTCGTACCAGAGGGGATCGGGAAAACCCCTCTCGGCCAAGACCTGTCGCAACTCCTCGAGACCGCCGCCCAATGTCTTATTCTTGTGAGCTACAACGGCGACCGACGTCACTGCGACGCCTCGTCCAATTGGCAGTTGTCCGCGGCAGAGGATTGCTTCTCTGCACTATCAGATTTAGTGGAACGATTGACGCCGGCCACTCGAATGATGAAGACGCCAGCGAAGAGAGATCCAATACCCAAGAGCAACCCTGCAAGGACGTCTGTCGGGTAGTGCTCTCCGCGGTAGACCCGAGACAAGCCAACGGACACCGCTAATAAAACAGCGATCGCCCACATCATGATCCCGAGCCACTGCCGCCTTGTCGCCACCGTCACAATCACCGCGATTCCTCCATAGAGAACGACGGTAGCGGCCGTGTGACCTGACGGGAAGCTGTACGTGGAGGGCGTACCCCCCAAATGACTCACGGCTGGACGAGGCCTTGCAACGATCTTGTTAGCCATTAGGAAGACGGAGAGCTCAATGAGCAAACCGGCCACGAGTAGGAACGCGTGTCGCCCCCATCGTCGAAAGAGGAGGACGATAGTGACGACCGCGGCAACGCCGGCTACTTCGAACGTATCGGCCATGTTGGTCACGTCGCCGGTGATCCGGTTCCAATCACCGGTGCGATGTCTGTCGAACCACTGACTGACGTGGTGGTCCCACACGCCTGTCGAACCGTGCTCGAGGACGTGGGTGATAAAGAGACCCAGAGCGACAATGAATGCTCCCATTGCGACGAATGAGGCAATTGTGGCGATCGCGATGGCAATGACGCCGTGCCCTCGAGCAACATTTTTGACCAGGCGGTGCGCCGGTCCCCCGGTCGACGGATTGAGAAGAGTCCGTCGGCTGTCCATACCATTGTCGTGCTTCGTGACAATGGAACCTGTGCCCTTCGCGTTCGCGTCGGTCATCGACACTGGCCAAGTTCGAAGTGTGTATAACGTCTGGTCAACAGTCGACGGGCGTGAACAGGGGTCACTCTTTCAGGGAACATCACGTGACGGGCCCGCGTACGAAGTACGTCAAGCACAATCCGACTGACGACGAGGGCGCACCGTGCCGACCTGATCAAACCTTCTGAGACGGTGTCGAAATTCGCGATACGACAACAAGTTGCCAACGTGCAGTCCTCGAGATTTTTCGAAGTAACTGCGCTGACTTCAAAGTCTATTTCCACTATGCCCCTCGTCGGTAATTCTCCTCTGTCGAATTGGCCATCGGCCAAGATAGAAGGAAACGAGGTCCAAGCGCCTTCAAGAAACACTCTAGTGCTCACGCAACTCCTTCAGGGGTGCCCCCAGATGCCCCAGCACTTCATCAACCGACTGTCGTTCGGTACACCGGTGAGATTGATGGCCGAGCCCGATGAGATTACCCGGGGCGTCCTGCGGCTATTCGACGAAGGCCTAATGAGAACCCGCACGCCGAATGGATAGAAAGAGATGCGCAATGAAGAGGCGATATTGAGCTTCAGAACAGTCCCTCAATTTAGGCCTCATATTTCCGCAACACCACGAAACAATACCGACACAGGACAACACGATTCCTTGAAACAAACGACAAGCGCGACGAGACCGACACACCGCAACCGTTTGGCAGTTCCTTCTAATCCCAAGGCGCCGGGGTCGAGATCCAGGCGCCCACAAACTCCCTACTCAAACCCTCTTTAATATCTTCCGATTGGCCCGATCAAGCCTATCGCCGAGCGATCCATCGGGACTCGGATCATTTGTAATCCCAGAACGATGCGTGGTCAACAATTCAGTTGACTTATCTCCGAGGATCCTTCCGCATGGCATGCGGTCGCTATCCGTGTCAAACAGGCATAGCGTTAGATCCTCTTGGACAGTTTCATCGGAGAATGTGTAAATCAATGCGCGAGACTACTGGCTCTATCCTGAGAGTTCTCAGACTCGTAGTTGCGTGCGGCCTCTTGGCGACAGTTCCCATGAGTCTCGGCACTGTCTCGGCTGCGCGCCTGAAAAACAACGTTTCGGCATCGTCTGCATACGTGGCGATTGGAGATTCCTACGCATCGGGCGAAGGCCTGCAGTCGAACACGGCGACGGACATCTCTCCCTCGAACAATGACGGATGTCATCGAAGCGTGACGGCATATCCCGTCTTGGTGGCGGCGAGCCTCAACGTAGATCTTGGTCAATTTGATGCGTACGGGTCCGGTGGCTTTGTGGCGTGCTCCGGCGCCACATCCAAGGACATCTTAAAAGGGGAAAACGGCGAGCCGGCCCAACTAGGTGCGCTGTCGTCAGCTACGCGTTGGGTCACGGTGACTGCCGGAGGCGATGACCTTCATTTTGCAAATGTCCTGCTCGCGTGCTTGGACCTCCGTGCGAGCGTCACAGTCCATCGGACGACGAGGAGCTACACACAATCAGGCATCGTACGCGAGAGCAAAACGTGTGATGAGTACCTGGCCAGTGCGAACTCTCTTTTCGACGTTACGAACGGCACTTCCAAAGAAGCGGCCGCGCTGGAACACGTCTACGAGCAGATCTTTGTTCACGCACCAAATACTGAGCTGGCCGTATTGAACTACCCGAAACTGTTCACCGAAAAATCTCCTGAGTTCTGTCCCGTCGCCCCCGGAATCAGTCTGTCCTCAGTATTCAAGGTGCGTTCCGCCCAATTGAACGTTGGCTATTCAGCGAGTCAAATCTCACAATTCAATCGCGTGGAAAATGAATTGAACGCCGCCATAGCTAGTGCAGTCAGTGAAGTGAGCGCACTGGGACACGATATTCGACTGGTTGACGTCAACATTCTCACTAGGGACGAGGCGATTCCCTGCAATCTCGCGACCAACGGGCGATCCGACATGAATGCTCTTCGATATTCTGTGGGTTCGCCGCTGACGACAATCGTCAAGAACTGTCACCTCGACTTAGCACACCTTCTTTCACTACGGCCCTTCGTTTCGTGTCCCTCGTATGAAGGAGTTGTATTCCTGCAGCACATTGTGGCGAACGAAACTTTTCATCCGAAACAGAATGCGCACGAGACGATGGCGCGAGCTGTTGAAGCTCTCTTCAATCAGGTTTCACCGACAACGACCACACTGAATCCGAATCTCAGCATTACAGGTGATTCAGTGACGACCGTATCGAATCCGAGCGACGCGCCAGTGGAAATCATGGAAACGAACTCGGGATCAGGATTGCAGTCGGGACCGAAGCGCGAACTCGTCGGAGTGGATGGAGACAGTGGGCCGAATATGGTTCCTAAAACCACGTGCAATGCACAGCAGTAACGACCGATCTTGAAATTGTTCCAAAAGTTCAGTCCCGCCTGGCGAATTCAATCTGACCCGCTCAAACCCATACGTGGCGCTTGGAGGCAACGGTGAAACGGCGACGCTCGCAGATGCCATTCAACGAATCAGCGTGAAGATTTCCTTCAGAAATCCCACGCTTCATCCCACGGACTAAGCCGACAACATGCAACTGCGCCGACGTCAGCGGACGACTTTTCTCTTTGTTTAGGACGTTTCCGAGGCGGATAGCCGGCTTCGACGGGCCTTGGCCCTCTCTTAATCAACAGGTTCCGGGTTCAAGTCCCGGCCCGCGCACCAAAGAAGTGCTGATCAGAGGACTTGTTCGAGTCGCGGAAGTGACAGGAGTTAAGCCGATGTCATCAATTTGTCAACAATGACCGAAGAGAAGCCCCCCTCTGCGTATCTCGACCCGATGAGTCCGCTGCTTGCTTTGATCGTGCGCGGAGCGCTCGAGGGTTACCAATCTGGCGAAGTTGACGTCGAAGATGCGATTCCCCACACTGCCCTGAACGGATGGTACGAGGGTCACATTGAGGGCGAAGAGTGCGGGGGCTGCCCGAAGAATCCCGACGACGAAGACCGAAAGTATCTGCGCCAGTATCCGGGTTAATCAAGTTAGGCAACCCTCAATCGAGCAGACTCGCCGACAGCGCTGCCCCACCTTCCTCGCCCATGCGAAGGCGATCTTGGAGCTGACGCTTGCGATGACCGATCAAGCGATAGGACCTTCGCCACCCAGGAACTTATCCAATTGGGTAGCGAACTCGGCGACATTCCGCCGCAACCATTCGACCAGCATCGCAGCATGCTCCATTTCGTCGTTCATATTGTGAACAATGACTGCTTTGAGCTGAGCGTCGTCGCAGTCGTCAGCCCGTTGTCGATACCAGTCGATTGCCTGCAACTCCTCCATCAATGAGACAATCGCTTGGTGCGTGGCAATCGTCTGATCCGTCAGACGCTCTCGCGGCGCGTGTAGGTCTTCGCTGGACATGGTCACCTGCTTCTAACTCTGAAGGCAAATTGCTTCCGTCGGAATCATACGGCTCCGCCGAGCGACAGGCAAGAATTACCCGTGCCGCGTACAGACTCATAACGAGGTTCCCCAGCCAAAGTAGACGCTGGGTGAAGCAGACTTCGCTACTTGGAGCAATGCTAATTCGTACTTGACGGGACTGATGTTGCCAATCGTGGTGCAGCGCCGCTTGGTGTTGTACCAGTTGATATACCGCTCGATGCCGGCGCGCAGCTCATCCATGTTGGCAAAGACGTGACGGTAGAAGTACTCGTGTTTGAAGATCGACCAGAAACTTTCTGCGCTGGCGTGCTCGTAACACGTTCGCGTGCTGCCCAGGGAGCGAACGATCTTGAGGTGCACACAACGCTCCTTGATCTCGCGGTCACTGAACTGACTGCCACGGTCGGTGTGAAGTTTGGTGTCCGACACGAGGCCGCGACGCGTGCGCACGGACTGACCTAACGCCTCAAGCACGATCTCGGTGCGCATGTGGTCTTGGACCGAGTAGCCGAGTACTCGACTCGAGCACTCATCGCGAATGGCACACAGGAGGCGCCGCCGCTCCCAATTGTCATATACGTGATATCCGAGCTCCACAACGCATCCAGCGTCTCTTGCTTGAAGTGACGCCGCGCCAGGTCGGGTGGGTAGGTGGCGCTCGGGTCCGGCACCATGGTCACCTTGAACAGCCGGGGACTCACGCCAACGATCCCCAGGGACCTCATGTGGGCGGCCACCGTGTTGTGACTGACCATGTCGCCAGTCTCGTGCAGTTCGCAACTTGGAATGACTTCGATAGTGAGCCGTATTGGCACGCGTCAGTCGTCGCTTCGGTGCTTGAACGGTTCCCCGACCTAACGGTCCTCGACGGGATTACGATCTAACTCATCGTCGCTGGGCGCAAGTGACGCCGACTTGCTAAGCGATTCCACTTGGAACCGCCCCCGAAAACTGTGGCGCGTTTTGCAGGGGGCGAAACATTTTCTTCTCATTGAAAATCACCATGCCAGCGCCAGACGATCCCTTCGGGTAATTCTCCTCGGTCAATTGTCAATGCCCAAAGCTTGAAGCTCCCCATCACTGAAGACTCGAGACGTGATGATGAAATGCTGATCGCGACCGGCCGCTAGCGAGAAGCCTTCGGGTTCACCGTCACCGACGCCAAGAATGATTTGCGTATGCTTCCACACCTCGTACTGGCGGTGGTCGATATAGAACTCACAACCCGCCACGGTTCCCAGCAGGACATCGCGACTGCCGATGACAAACTCCCCCTGGTCAAAACAGAGCGGGAGGCTTCCGTCGCAACAGCCGCCTGATTGGAAGAACATGACGGGCCCGCGCTCGGCAACCAATTCCTCGATCGCCTTGAGGGCCGCGGGTGTTGCCACGACACGCTCTGGAGCGCGGGATCCGTCCATATTCCTTCATTCCCGCTTTAGAAGAATCCGAGCGGCTTGGTGCTGTAGCTCACGAGGAGATTCTTCGTCTGCGAATAGTGCTCCAACATCATCTGGTGGTTCTCTCGTCCCACGCCAGAGATCTTGTAACCACCGAACGCGGCTCCCGCCGGATAGAGGTGGTAACAGTTGGTCCACACCCGACCCGCCTGGATGGCGCGGCCCATGCGATATGCGAGATTTCCGTCACGCGTCCACACGCCCGCACCGAGTCCGTAGAGCGTGTCGTTGGCAATCTCCAACGCCTCAGCCTCGTCCTTGAATGTCGTCACGGCCAGCACGGGTCCGAATATCTCCTCCTGGAAGACTCGCATCTTGTTGTGGCCCTTCAACACCGTGGGCGCGAAGTAGTACCCGTCGGCAAACTCTCCGTCCAGGTGCACACGCTGACCTCCGATGAGACACTCAGCGCCTTCCTGGAGACCTATGTCCACGTAGGAGGTGATCTTCTCCAACTGTTGCGTCGAGACTTGGGGGCCGATCATGGTCGACGGATCAAGGGGATTGCCCTGCGTGATCTTCTTGATTCGATCGAGGCAACGCTCCATGAACTTGTCGTAGATTGACTCGGCGACGAGCGCTCGCGAAGGACACGTGCAGACCTCGCCCTTGTTGAATGCGTAGAGCACCAATCCTTCGATGGCCTTGTCCAAGAACTCGTCGTCCTCGTTCATCACGTCGGCGAAGAAGATATTGGGCGACTTGCCTCCGAGCTCGACGGTCGAGGGAATCAGGTTCTCCGCCGCGTACTGCATGATGAGCCGACCAGTGGTCGTCTCACCCGTGAAACCGATCTTGGCGATTCGCGGGCTCGTCGCCAGCGCCTTGCCAATCTCTGCGCCCGGTCCCGTGATGACGTTCAGCACGCCCGCAGGAACGACGTCCTCGAGCAACTCCGCCAACTTGAGGATCGACCACGGTGTGGGCGACGCCGGCTTGACGACGGTGCAGTTGCCCGCAGCGAGCGCCGGGGCGATCTTCCACGCCGCCATGAGCAGCGGGAAGTTGAACGGAATGATCTGACCAACGACCCCCAGGGGCTCGTGGAAGTGGTACGCCACGGTGTCCTTGTCGATCTCGGTGGAACGTCCTTCCAACGATCGGGTCGCGCCGGCGAAGTAGCGGAAGTGATCCACCGCCAGCGGTATGTCGGCCGCCAAGGTCTCGCGCACCGGCTTGCCGTTCTCCCAACTCTCGGCAACCGCCAACATCTCCAGATTCGCCTCGATGACGTCGGCGATCTTGTTGAGCACCGCCGCCCGATCGGTGAGCGACGTTTCAGCCCAAGCCTGGCGGGCGCGATGCGCGGCGTCCAGCGCCAACTCAACGTCTTCCTTGGTGGACCTCGCTACTTCACAAAAGGCCTTGCCCGTGACCGGCGAAATGTCCTTCATGTACTCGCCTTTGACTGGCGCCACCCACTTGCCGCCGATGAAATTCTCGTAGCGAGGCTTAAGCGAAACCAGGCTGCCCGGGCGCCCCGGGGCTATAAATACGCCCGTCGCCGAGCCGCCTTCCCGGCCGCTCTCTTCTGTCGGCTTTGTCAGTGTGTCCGTCATAACTGCCTCCGAATCCTTACGGTAGCAACGCCACCTATTGGTAAGTATGCAGTCACGTCTTCCAAACGATGAGTGACTTAAGTCACAATGATTCAAAGCCTATTGAGCACTTCGGCCCTACCGGATTCGACGCCGCTCGACCAGAGTGGAGGCAGCGAAATCGGCGCGAACTTAGAGCCAACAATCAGGGAGTTCGAAATGCCTTCTTCAACGATGTCAGCCTGGGCGGTGAGCGTCCCGGGGCCAATCGACTCGGGTCCGCTCGTGCGTGTCGAGCGCCCGATTCCAGATCCTGGTCCGGGCCAGATTCGTCTTCGCGTAATGGCGTGCGGGGTCTGTCGCACCGATCTGCACCTCGCCGAGGGCGACCTGCCCGCACGGCGTCCCTTCGTAATCCCTGGTCACGAGGTCGTCGGTGTCGTCGATGAACTCGGCGACGGCTCGCAACGTTTCGTCAAGGGCGACCGGGTGGGGGCGGCGTGGCTCGCGCGAACCTGTGGCGAATGTCGCTACTGCCTCAGTGGTCGAGAGAATCTCTGCACCTCGCCCACCTTCACTGGCTGGGATATAGACGGCGGTTACGCCCAGTACGTCGTAGTCGACGAGGACTACGCCTACGCGATCCCCCCTTCCTTCGACGACCTGCACGCCGCTCCCCTCTTGTGCGCCGGCATCATTGGCTACCGTGCGTTGCTGCGCTCGCAGTTGCCCCCGGGGGGCCGGCTGGGTATTTACGGATTCGGAGGGTCCGCGCACCTCACCGCTCAGATCGCGCTGGCCAAGGGTGCGCGCGTGCACGTCATGACCCGCTCCCAGGAAGCTCGCGAGCTGGCCCTCTCGTTGGGCGCCAGCAGCGTCGGAGACGCGAGCGACCCTCCACCCGAGCCCCTCGATTCCGCCATTCTCTTCGCTCCCGTCGGCACGCTCGTCCCGCCGGCACTCGCCGCGCTCGACCGCGGGGGTACGCTCGCCGTCGCCGGCATCTACCTGAGCGACATTCCGGCACTGAGCTACGAGCGCCACCTCTTCCAAGAGCGCAACCTCTGCAGCGTGACGGCCAATACACGCGATGACGGTCGGGACTTCTTGGCGCTCGCGGCCCAAATTGGTCTACAGGTATCAGTGGACCCCTACCCCTGGGATCAAGCCGATCGAGCCCTGCGCGATCTATGCCACGACCACGTCAACGGCGCCGCGGTCTTGATCAATCCCTGAGAGTCGAAAACGGGGCACACCGCCCTCCAGATCACTCTTACGAACATGACCGATAGGACCACTCGTGCGAGTGCGCCAGCCACAATAGTGAAGTTGAAGCGGCACGATTGCTACTGTCCGGCCACGACCTTTGGCCCAACTGGTCCAAACCGTTGGCTCGACGAATCGACACCGGACGGCCTTGGCGGGCGCTGGATATTCCGGAATATTGACGTGCAGTGAGACGGCTGCGACATGACTTTTGACCCTTTTCCTGGGGTCGGCTGAGCACTATCGTCAGGCTATGAGCATCGATGTGGCGGGCAAGATGTCTGCGTCGAGGTCGGCGGTGGCGAGCCCGGCTGCGGTGTCGCGGACCGTCGGGCGTGCACGAACGGTGGCGATGGTCGGCACGTATCCACCCACCGCCTGCGGTCTGGCCACCTTCACGAGCAACTTGTCGATCGCAATTGCCACACCCGAGTCGCGCTGGCGGGTCATCGTCGTGCGGGTACTCGATCAACCCGAGGTCGAGACGCACGAGGAAGTGGTCGCCCAATGGATCGCTGGTGATCGCGATTCACTCACCCGTTCACTCGCCGCCATTGAGTCGTCGGACGTGGTCCTGTTGCAGCACGAGTATGGACTCTTCGGTGGACGCGACGGCCAGGACGTACTGGCGTTGGTCGGCGCTCTGTCAAAGCCCCTAATTGCCGTGTTGCACACGGTGCTGTCAAATCCGACCCCCCATCAACGTGAGATCCTCGAACAGGTGATGGCGGCTGCGTCGTTGGTCGTCGTCCAGAGCAAGGACGCCCGCCAGCGGCTGCTGACGATTTACAGTGCGGTTCCCGACAGCGTTGTCGTCGTGCCGCACGGTGCCCAGGAGAACTTTTCGGGAGCATCCCAGTCCATCGTGGAGCATCCCTGCGTCCTCACTTGGGGGCTGCTCGGCCCGGGCAAAGGGATCGAGTACGCAATCGCCGCGATGGGGCGGCTGGGCGATCACGTACCGGCGCCGACCTACATCGTCGCCGGTCGGACCCATCCGAAGGTCCTCGCCGCCGAAGGCGAGCGCTACCGACGAAAACTGCAACAACAGTGCCGAGACCTCGGCGTGTCGACCAGGGTCCACTTCGATGACGGATACCGCGACTGGGACTCGCTTCGAGCCCTGATCCGAAGTGCGGACGTGGTGCTACTCCCCTACGACTCGCTCGATCAGGAGAGTTCGGGGGTCCTCGTGGAGGCCCTAGCGTCGGGCAAGCCGGTGGTGGCGACCATGTTCCCGCACGCCCTGGAGCTGCTGAGCCGAGGTGCCGGAGTGCTCGTGCGCCAAGGCGACGTCGATGCGATGAGTGCTGCCCTCGAGCGGGTGCTGTACGAACCCGGCCTCGCCGAGACAATGAAGAGGTGCGCGCGCCGCGAGGCGACCGCGCTGCTCTGGCCGACCATCGGCGCCACCTACCGCTCACTGATCTCCCACGTCGTGTCCCGTCGAGAAGTGACGTGATTGGCGCTTCTGCACCGCTGCCGAGCCTGCGCTTCCTCGCGCGACTCTCCGACTCCAATGGAATCTTCGAGCACGCAGAGTTCGTCCGTCCCCGGCGCGAGTACGGCTACTGCACCGATGACGCAGGTCGACTGCTCGGCCTCGCGTCTCGGCTCCCCCGCGACCCCGACGCGTTCCGCTTAGCCGAACTTGCTTTGGGTTTCCTCGAGCGCGCCCATCGTCAAGGAGGTGAATTTCGCTTGCGCCAGCGAGTGGACGGCACTTGGACCGAGGACCCGTCGAGCGAGGATGCGGCTGCTCGTGCCCTCCTCGGTCTCGGGACCGCCGTCGCCTGGGCTCCGTGGCCGGAACTGAGGCTGCGAGCGCTCGCTCTCTTCGATGAGGCCTCGGTCCTTCGCTCCGAGCACCGTCGCGCCGTCGCCTGCGCGGTCTTGGGGGCCGCGGAGTTATTGAGTACCGATCCCGCGCACACTGGCGCACGCCGCTTGGTGAGTCAAGCGACGCCACTCTTGGAGGAAAGGGGGTCGAGCGACACGTGGCCGTGGCCGGAGACGCGGCTCAGTTACGCCAACGCACTTCTGCCCGAGGCTTCGCTCTCGGCGGCGATCGTGAACGACGATCCGCACCGCGCGAGCAGCGCCCTCGACCAGTTACGTTGGCTCGTCGAGCGACAGACACTCGACGGACACTTCAGTTTCACGCCGGTCGGGGGCTGCGACGCGGCGTCGAAGCCCCCGATGTTCGACCAGCAACCCATCGAGGCTTGGGCCACGGCGAGCGCCTGCGCGAAGGCCTTCGCCTACACCCGCGACCACTGGTGGGCGGATGCAGTGCAACGAGCGGTGGCGTGGTTCCTCGGCGACAACGATGTGGGCGTCATGGTCTTCGACCCCATCACCGGTGGCGGCTTCGATGGCCTGCAGTCAAACGGTGTCAACCGTAACGAGGGGGCGGAGTCCGGGATGGCCTTCGTCGGGACGATGCTCCACCTGCACGAGCTGAGACTGGAACTCGAAGCGACGCCGAACTAGTCCCCACCGGCGCAAGAGCAAGTGGTACCTCAGGCGGCGTGGAGGAGCGCCTCGACCAGGTGGCTGACGTGGGCGGTCGCGACGCCCACACAACGATCGGCGGCACCGTAGGTCAGATACACGATGTCGCCGTGACGGTGCGCTCCCTGGACGAACACGACGTTCTCCATATCACCCTGACACTCCCACTCGAGTTCGGGCTCGAGAAGGGGCTGATCGAGCTTGCTGACCAGTCGTCCCGTGACCTTGTCCAGCAACGCAACGTTCGCCGTATAAACACCGTCGGCGCGACGTTCGTGGAAGAACAGCAACAGCCCCGCATCTGTCTCCACCGGAGGCGCGCCCGCTCCAATGCCGAGAGAACCCGGCGTCGGCCTGATGAGGGTGTGCGCGTTGAGGTCTGACATATAGGGATCCCAATACTCCGGACCCGCGTGCCACAAGTGGTCAAGATTGTCGAAGACCGCCAATTGCATGTCGGGGTGGATACGGTGGATCAGCGCCACGCGCTGGTCGGCCAGTGTGAACACGATGGCGTCCTTGTTGGCTATGTCGGGGGGCCCGAGGAGTTGGCCGGTCGCCTCGTCGAGATGGAATCGGCTGCCGTCCCAGGACAGACGGTGGGCTCCGATGCGCCAGGGGCGCCCGCTCTCGTGCGGCGGAAGTGAGGTGTAGGTCATGACGATGTGCTCACCGTCGGCACCCTGCACGCGTTGCACGCGCGGATCCTCGAAGCAGTGAACTCCCGAAGTGCCCGCGCGGCCAAGGACGTACCCGAACTCGTAGGTAAGGCCGTCGCTCGACGTCAGTACCAGGACATCGGATATGTAGTTGAGGAACCGCGGGCCCGACCCCTCGTTGCGCCAGTAGCCGTCGCGAACGCCCCGCGCGAAGAGGTGATAGGTGCCGTCGTGGTAGAGCAACCCGGCATTGAACACCGAGCCGTAGCCCGGCACCGACCCCGCTTCAACAATTGGTCGGTCGTGCATTCGGTGGACCCGAGGCGCACGTCCGGAAACCATCTCCATAGTCTGACCTTTTTCTCCCGACAGCCCTCAGGCGCGAACGAATTACCATAATCCAAATTCACGCGCAAGAGTAAAAGAAGTGTAGAAGTGGACTAGTTTCTGATGAGGGATACCCATGAATCCACAGACCGATGTACGCGAGCTGTTCCAGCGCTTCGAGGGCAACCCCATCATCACTGCCGTCGACTTTCCCAAGATGGTGAACGCGGTATTCAACCCCGGAGCCACCGAATTCGAAGGCCGTACCCTACTGCTGATGCGAGTCGAGCACCGCACCGGCCTCTCGTCCTTGGTGGTCGCCACCAGCGACGATGGGCTCACCGGGTGGCAGATCGACCCGGCCAGAGGATTGGATCCCGATCCCGATCTCTTGGAGGAGTGCTGGGGAATCGAAGACCCGAGGATCACCCGCATCGACGACGAGTACTTCGTCGTCTACGTCGGCTACTCGGCCTACGGGCCGCTCGTGAGCCTCGCCAAGACCCGTGACTTCGTTCGCTGGGAGCGCTGCGGTGTTCTCCAGCCACCCGAGGACAAGGATGCCGCGCTCTTTCCCGTGACCTTCGACGGTCGCTGGGCCCTCATCCACCGTCCGGTCCCGGCCGCCGCTGCCCTGGGTGCGCACGTGTGGATGTCGTACAGCCCCGACCTGAATTATTGGGGCGAAGCTCATGTGCTGCTTCCGGCGCGGCGCGGCGGATGGTGGGACGCCAACAAGGTGGGTCTGGGACCTCCGCCCCTCCTCACCAAGGCGGGCTGGCTCATCTGTTACCACGGCGTGCGGGTGACCGCCTCAGGTTCGATATATCGCCTGGGATTGGCGCTGCTCGACCGCGACGACCCCTCCAAGGTTCTCGCGAGAGGCAACGAGTGGATATTCGGTCCCCAAGCACCCTACGAGCAGTCGGGTGACGTACCCGACGTCGTCTTTCCTTGTGGTTGGATTCTGCGCGACGATGGCGACACCCTGCATCTCTACTACGGCGCCGCGGACAGCGTGGTGTGCGTGGCGACGGCAAGTCTGGCGCAATTACTGGACCACCTTGAGGTACATCCTTTCCCGGCGGACTCGGCCCAAACTGGTCCAGCGAAATAGCGAGCGACAACGTTCTTCTCTTCCTCGGCAACCACTATGGGAATCGACCTCTGACGGGGCATCACGGAACGGCGACCTCCTTTCTGCGAAGCCAACAGCACGAGCCCGCCAAAGTTGCAGGCGTACACGATTACCCACGAGCCAGATTGGGTCAACGGCACGAGGGCACTCGCGGCGGCGTCTTCACCTGACTGCGCGAAGGCGATTGAACGATCCGTAGATGACTTGTGCACGTCCTACGGCCGTAGTCCGCTACGTTCGACGTCATGAAGATCCGTCTCGCCACTCCCAGTGACATCCCCGCGATCAAGGGGTTGATCGAAGACCTCGCCGAGTACGAGCAGGCCCGCGAGGAGGCGATCGCCACTGACGACGATCTACACCGGGCTCTCTTTGGTGAGAATCCTCACGTGTTCTGTCACGTCGCCGAGATCGACGGGGTGCTCGGCGGTCTCGCCTTGTGGTTCTTGAACTACTCGACGTGGCACGGAGCCGCGGGCCTCTACCTCGAGGACCTCTACGTTCGAGAGAGCCACCGGGGAGAAGGCGTTGGCACCGCGCTGATGAAAGTGCTCGCGCAACTATGCGTGGAGCGCGGCTACACCCGCTTTCAATGGTGGGTGCTCGACTGGAACACCCCTTCGATCGAGTTCTACGAGTCCATCGGCGCCATTGCGATGGATGAGTGGACTGTCTTTCGCCTCAGCGGTGACGCGCTCAACACCTTCGCTTCCGCCTCAGCGACCGGGGCGTAACGGCGAACACCGCCGCACGCAGGAGACCTCAGCAGGATACGGTGTTGCGCGTACTCACGACCATCGCTGCGTCGCGGTTCAGCGTCGCACGCGACAGCCACCCATCGGTCACCGCCGCGACGATCGCGGTCGAGATCCCTCGGGCGAGTTCCAGCGACGCGGCCGGAGAACTGGCCAAGCCGTACAGCACGAGGTTCGCACCGGCCTCGAGGGCCTTCACGCTGGCGGCGGCGTCATCGAGGTGCAGCGCGCTAATCGCACCCGCCGAGAGCGAATCGGTGATGATGAGCCCATTGAAACCCAGATTCTGGCGCAGTTCCTGCACGACGACGGGCGACAGACTCGCCGGCAGTGACGTCAGGCCTGGCACCGACGCATTGGACAGCATGACGGCCGATGCACCTCGCGCAATCGCGTATTCGAACGGCACGAGTCCTGTCGTCTTTAGCACCGACCACGGTTTGGTCGTCGCTGGGCCGTAGTCGGTATTGCGTGAAGACCCTCCGAGGCCGGGAAAGTGCTTCACGACCGACGTGACACCCGCGTCGGCGAGTCCCTGCATGAACGCCGTCCCGTCGACCGCGGCGATAGATGGAGTTCCACTGAATGAACGCATGCCGTCGGGATCGACTGCACCCGGCTGCACGGCGCGCCCGTCAACGTCGAGCACCGGAGCGAGGTCGGTGTTGACGCCCGCAGCCATCAAGGACGCACCGATGCGTGAACCTTGGCCGAGTATCCGTGACGCCGAGAGGTTCTTACCCATCGTCTGAGCCCAAGGAATTGATCCGATGACGTTGGTCAGACGCTGTACGCCGCCACCCTCCTCATCGGTCATCACCAGCATCGGATACTTGCTCGGCGTGCGTGCTTGCACTCGCGCGAGAACCGCGGCCATGTTGACGGGAGCGCTGTTACCAAAGAGCAGTAGGCCGGCGTAGCCCGATGTCGCAGCGGGCACCATGGCGCCCAGATTCGCCGCGTTCACCGGAACAACGATGGTCTCGTTGGCCACCCGGGTGAGCGGCCAACTCGACACCATTTGGATCGCACAGGCGAGACCCGGTGGGGCGGACGTCGTCGTTGACGACGTGGTGGTCGTCGTCGGGGTTGTCGTCGTGGTTGAGGCGCCCACCGCCAATGCGTTGGTTGCGACCAGCACCAGGCCTACGAGCGCCACCGCCATACCGACCTTGACCCTGATCTCGTTCATGTGGGCGTTCACGTTGTCCTCTAAAGACATTCAGCGAGCGAAAAGAGGAATTGCTGGAGAGTGCGAATGAAATCTAAGAGATCAGGATCACAGGACAGCAGTTTCTCCTCGCTCATGAGTCCGTTGGCGACCGCCGTCGAACGCAGGGCGAGTTGGAATGTGCTCAGCCACGCCCACGCTTCGCCGTCGTTGAGGAACTGCTCGTTGAGCGTCATCACCGCTAGCTCAGCGTTGGTCGAAATATCGCTCTGGCGACTGAGGGTCGAAACCGGGTCGTCGGTGTCGCTGCTGGGGTCGATGGGGGCGTTCAGCCCCGCATGCCATTCATGGTCCGGATCACGCTCGGCGACGAGCACACGCCCGAACGCCTCGCGAGCAACGGCCCGGCCGGACTCATTGAGCCGGACCTCAATGCGAGCGTCACGGCGGCGGACGAAGAGCTTGTTACCCGCCACTAGTCGTCCAGTTCGATCGTGGACTGCAGTCCGGCCACCTGAAGTTTGACGCAATACGACTCGGCCCGTTCGCGCTGCCCGGACCACACAATCGCCCGGCCTTGGTGATGAACCGTCAGCATCAGTTGCGTGCACTTGTTGTTGGAATAACCGAAAATCCGCTTGAAAATCAGGACGACAACCGACATCGGCGTCACCGGGTCATCCCAGACGACCACGTTCCACGGGCGTTCCGTAGCGACGATTTTCTCGGTCGCGACACCGGTCTCGGTCGTCATACGACGCATTGGTTTGACGGCTCCCACTCCCCTAGTGTCGCAGACCCCCGTTCATATTGAAAGTTTCGCCTTCGGCAAACAGTGAAGATGTTGGAGTGCGGTCAATGTCACACGTCGCGCTGATACTGATCACGTGCCCAGCTCAGCCACAACTCGCGTTGTCGTCATCCGGGCCTACGCCTTCGCCCTGGATCCCACGCCAGGACAGATCTCGATGCTGCGCAGCCACGTCGGTGGCTCACGGTTCGCCTACAACGCGATGCTCGGACTGGTGAAGGAGAACTGGGACGAGAACCGCGCGAAGAAGGAGGGGGCCTCGAAGTCACCCAGGATGACTGGATTGACACGGGCCACTTCGGTCTCTGGGGCGCCCACCGCGACGAGTTGGCCCCGTGGTGGGCGGAGAACGGCTCGAGCACCTACAACGACGCAGCCCAGCGCCTGGCGGCGAGCTTCACCAACTTCCGCAAGAGAAGGACGAAGTTCCCCACGTTCAAGAAGCGGGGACAGGGTGGATCGGTGCGGTTCATGGGACCAGCCGTGCGCCTCGCCGACTCGCACCACGTGCGCATTGCCCGAGTCGGCGAGGTGAAGACCTACGAGTCGACTCGCAAGCTCTACCGACACCTCAACCGCGGGACGGGCAAGGTACTCGCCGCCACGGTGACGCAACGTTCGGGCAAGTGGGCGATCTCGTTCACGGTCGAGGTCACTCGTCAGGTCCCCGTCACGCGAGCCCCCGAGAAGGTCATCGGTGTCGACGTCGGTCTCACAACCCTCTA
>PKWW01000017.1 GCA_003132165.1 Acidimicrobiaceae bacterium
TGCACTGCCCACCGGAAAAGATCGTGGCCGTCGTCGAGACAAATTCCCCCGATCGCAACACGGCATTCAAGCCGGTTGACGATACTTCCCAACTCATCGCCGGTCATCTCCTGGAGTTCCTCGCGTACGAGGTTCGGCGCGGGAGACTGCCCGCCTCACTCCTGCCACTGCAGTCCGGCGTCGGCAACATCGCCAACGCCGTACTTCGCGGACTGGACAACGGACCCTTTCGCCCGCTGACTGCGTACACCGAAGTCATTCAAGACGGCATGCTCGCACTCTTGCGCTCGGGCACGATGAGCTCGGTTTCGGCGACGGCCTTCTCGCTGAGCGAGGAGGGTGCCGCTGACCTGCACGCCAACATCGCTGACTACCACGATCGAATCATCCTTCGCCCCCAGGAAATCAGTAACCACCCCGAAGTGATTCGTCGCCTCGGTTGTCTGGCGATGAATGGTGCCATCGAGGCTGACATCTACGGCAACATCAACTCCACGCACGTCATGGGCTCGAGCATCATGAATGGCATCGGTGGTTCGGGTGACTTCGCCCGCAACGCATATATTGCGATGTTTCTCACGCCGTCGACCGCCAAGAACGGCGCAATCTCCTCGATCGTGCCAATGGTCAGCCACGTGGACCACACCGAGCACGACGTGCACGTCATCATCACCGAGCAGGGTGTGGCGGACCTGCGCGGTCTCGCACCTCGCAAGCGAGCCCAGAAGATCATCGACAACTGCGCGCACCCCGACTTCCGACCGATGCTGCAGGACTACTTCGACCGCGCCAGCCAGACCGCACCCGGAAAACACACCCCCCACCTGATCGAAGAAGCGCTGTCGTGGCATGCACGCTTCCTACGCGAAGGAACAATGCGGTCCTTCTGAGGGGACCTCAGCGCCTCCAGTCCCCTGTCGACGGAGCCTCGAATGCCGCCTATCGCCGTCCACGTCATTGCTCCTTAGACGTTGGGATTCTCCATCGAACGCTGAAGCGTCAACCGTCGCTGTGCGCCAGCAGTGACGTTCCCACGAGGTGCCGTTGACCGCGCCAGGGTGCGGGTACGACACCGCCATCTCCTTCCACTTACTCGCGCAACGATGAGGTCAGGTGCTGTTACGGTGACCAAGAGATGCCAATTTCGCCCAGTTCCCAGCCCCAACGCCATTGGCCACTGCGATTAGGGCTCAGCGTGGTGCTGCTCGCGCTCCTGATCACCGGATTGGGACTGCAGTATTCAAAGACCAATGCGGCGACGTCTTCCAGTTCCACTTCGTCGACCACGACTCGTTCATCGGGTCCGACCTCGAGCACGACCACGACCGTGGCATCCACGTCCTCCGATTCACCCGTCTCGGATCCCTTGGCACTGAACGAGCCGTCGCGCGGATGTGGCTTCGTGATGAGTCCCAGTGCCGCCGCGTCGTCATCACCTAGCGGTCCCGTACCCATCAGAGTCATAGGCCACTGCACGGTTCTCGAAATCGGTGACTCACTCGGCAACGATCTGGGGTGGGGACTCGCACGCGAGCTGTCGTCCACTCACGCGCTGAAACTCGTGCAAGTGGACAAGTCATCGTCGGGACTGGTCACTTCGTGGTTCTACAACTGGCCCGCGCACTTGGCGACGTTGCTCGCGCAGTACCATCCCAACCTGCTGATTGTGTGTATTGGCGGCAACGACGAGCAGGGCCTCAAAGTGGACGGGCATTCGTACGGCTTCGACACTCCTCAATGGCGAACGAGGTACAAATCCCTGATCCGCCAAATTGATTCGATGACCACCAAGGCTGACAGTTACGTTCTTTGGGTGGGCCTTCCCGTCATGGCACCAAACGGCTACAGGGCGGGAGTGGTCGCCCTGAACTCGCTCTACCGTTCGGTGGCGACCACTGTGCCCGGCGTCACCTTCCTACCCTCGTGGGCCCTGTTCGCCAACGCCCAAGGCCAGTTTCAGAACGCCGCGCCGGTAAATCACGTGAACACCGTGCTTCGCTCGCCCGACGGCATCCACTTCAGCCTCATGGGTGAGGACGTCTTCGCAACCTTCGTGGCCAATGAAACCTCCGCGATCTTCCACGTCGGTCTCCACCCTTCCCAGCCAGCCCTCGTCACGAAGTGACGTGCGCGATGATCGCAGACGTCAGGTTGCGTGCGCCAGACGTCCGATGATCAGGGTCGCGTCCCACGAGAGCGCAATGCAGATGAGCAGCAACAATGCCGACGCCCAGCCGTCACGGCTCAATCGGCGCCAGTGGCGAATCGGATTCTCGACGAAGTGATAGGAGAGCACCGCACATGCGGTGGTACCGGCGACTTCGATGATCCGAGCTAACGGCGACGAAATGGGGTGAACACGCTGGAGGGGCAGCATCAGCCAGGGATAGTGCCACAGGTAGAGCGAGTACGAGATGTCCCCGATGTAGCGCAGAGGCCGCCAAGACAGCCACGACGCCGGTGCGCCCTTGATGCTCGCCTGTCCCGTCCACAGCAGTATCGCGCACGCCCCGCAGGGCCACCACGCCAGGACTCCGGGAAAGACGCTGCTCGCGTTGAGGTGCCACACCGCCGCGCCCAAGGCGAGTACCGCGAGCACCGCCGCGGCAGAATTGAACCGGGGTGTCCTCTGAGCCCACGCCACGGGAATGACCGCCACGAGTCCTCCGAGCGCCAACTCCCAGAACCTCGTGAACGGTGAGTAATACGCCGCCACGGCGTTGACGGAAGTGAGGTGGTACGACCACCAGGCCGAGGCCGCGATGGCGACAATGAGGAAACCGACCAAGACGGAATGCCGATACCTTCGCGCCGTGAGCGCGACGAGTGAGAAGATCACCAATGGGTACGCCAGGTAGAACTGCTCTTCGACCGCGAGTGACCAGAAATGGGTGACGAGCGAGGGTGCAACGCCCGGCACGAAGTAGCTACTGCCAGTGGCGATGAGTCTGAAGTTCGCCCCGAACAACGCCGCCCAGCGAACATCGACGAGCAACTGCGATTCGAAGTTGACGCCGAGCAGGAAGTAAGCCGCGAATACCGTCGCGACCAATACCAACGTCGCCGCCGGGACGATGCGTCGTATGCGACGGGCGTAGAAGTAGCCGAGATTTCGTCGAATATTCCGCGGCGGCTGGCGCAGCAGTAATCCCGTGATGACGAATCCACTGATGACGAAGAAGATGTCGACACCGACGTAACCGCCCTCTAGTCCGGGAACCGCGGCGTGAACCAAGATGACGAGCACGACGGCCAGTGCCCGCAGCCCCTGAATGTCTGGACGGAAGGTCGATGGTTCGCCCTGGGGTGCAACCGTCGTCGCCGCGAGATTTCGATCCTCAAGGGACAGTTCCTTGGCCACGACGTTGACAGTAGCCTCGCAGTCGTTGAAAGTGACCCCTTCCTAGTCTTGCGGCGTCCTCGCAGCGACTGCCTCATCGAATGCTCGCAGTGCCCTTGGCCCCCAGACCGTGCCCGGGCCTCCGTTCATGGAAATGGCCACACCAATCGCCTCGGCGACCTGCTGGCGTGTCGCACCCTTGTGAGCGGCGCCCCTGGTGTGGGCGACAATGCAGCCGTCGCATTCGCGCGTGATGGCGATTACGAGTGCGAGCAGTTCCTTCATCGCGCCCGACAACTCCCCCTCACTCATGGCCGCCTTGGACAACTCGGCGTACCCCTTCAAGACATCGGGGATCAGATCTCGAAGATCGAGAGCCGGTTGACGCAACTCTTCGCGAACTTCATGCATGTGTTCCATGGGAACCTCCTCTCCGCAGCGTAGCCACGATGCTGACAATTCGGACCTGACCCGCGATGAGTGAAGTGCGCATCTCTATGATGGACCAGTGACCGCCATTGACGATCTACTCGCCAACAATCGGAACTACGTCGCCCGTCACGGACACCGAGAGTTGCCCACCGAACCCCAACTTCATCTCGCAGTGCTGACCTGCATGGACTCGCGCCTCGACCTCTTCGGTGCGTTGGGACTCGACCTGGGTGAAGCGCACCTGATTCGCAACGCCGGCGGACTCGCCTCCCATGACGCCATCAGGTCCTTGCTCTTGAGTCAACGACTGCTGGGCACCCGATCGGTAATGGTCATACATCACACCCGCTGCGGACTGGAGTCGTTCGAGGAGCAAGCCCTTCAGAGCGAACTCGAAGCCGAGTTCGGTGTCCGACCACCCTTTCAGCTCGGCGCCTACAGCGATATCAACGAGGACGTCCGATCGACGGTCCGGACACTTCGTGAAAGTCCGTTCATTGACGGCACCGAGATCCGCGGTTTCGTCTTCAACGTGGACGACGCCGACCTGCGCGAAGTACTAGTCCCCGAGTAACTTCTTGAAGCCCTGGCTGTTCTGGTCGTAGCCGTTGGCCCGGTAGAAACGATGCGCATCGTCGCGCACGTTGCGGCTCGTCAGTTGAATCCGATAACAGCCCTTCTCACGCGCCAACTGCTCGGCGGTGCGAAGTAACTGCGCACCGATCCCCCGACCACGCAGATCAGATCGAACGTGCACACTCTCGAGTTCGCAGCACCAGCCGCCCTGATGTTGAAAGTGCTGAAATACCATCACCTGGCAGATACCGACGACTTCGCCGTCGAACTCGGCGACGATCACGTCACCACCTCGGCGACGGGTCTCTTCCACCGCGGCCCAGTACTTGCCGATGTTGTTCGGATCCTCGCCCTCGGGGGTGAACGAGCCGCCCTGGAGCACGCGCACCGCCTCGTCGACGTCCTCGACCGCGATTGGGCGAACGAAGAGCGCCAATGTCCTAGCCCCGCGGGTCGATCGGCGTCAGCACTCCCACGCTTTGTTCGATGGCTTCAGCCGCATCCAGACAAAGGTCCTCTCGGAAGTTGTCGCCGATGACCTGGGCGCCCGTGGGTAGACCGTTCGCCACACCCGTTGGCACACACACCGCGGGAAGGCCGAGCAGGTTCGCCGGCAGCACGAACCGGAAAAGCTCGACGACGTTCATCGCGGTCTCAGGACTTTCGATGTCGTAACCGTGCTTGAACGGCGGCTGGGTCCAAGTGGGGCCCACGATCAGCGGGTACGTTGCGAAGAACTCGCGCCAGGCCTTCGCGACCCGGTACCGCAACTGGTGCATAGCAAAGAGAGACTCAGCCGTCGACGGTGGGAACCCGATATCGGTGTACTCGAGAAACTTCTGTCCGCCCTCGCCGAGCACGGTCCTGAGCAAGTCCTTTTGCACCTCGAGACTGGTCATCATCAGCTCGGTCCACGAGAAGTAAGTCTCGAACAGCATCGGCGGCTCGATCTCTTCGACCTCGTAGCCAGCGGCCTCGAGGGCCCGACCCGCGATGCGAACACCCTCGGCGACATCCGGGTCGGTGGAGCCGCCACCCGGCGTCGGTACGAGCGCGACGCGACGCGCCACGTCACTACCGCGCAGTGGCGCGCTGATCGACTGGGGGTCTCTCCAGTGGGCCCCCTTCACAACTTCGAGTCCGAGGCGAAGGTCGGCCACGTGACGGGCGAGGATGCCCTCCACCAGCATGATCTGGCTGTTGATCGGCATGTCGGTCAACGCGCTGGGATTTCCCTGCGGCACCCGCCCGCGCGACGGCTTGATCGAGGTGATGCCGCACGCGTACGCCGGATTGCGCAATGAACCACCGATGTCGTTTCCCAGACCAATCGGGCTCATCCCTGACGCGATGGCGGCCGCTTCCCCGCCGGACGAACCGCCCGCCGTGCGGCCGCGCTCCCACGGATTGTGCGTGACGCCGTAGAGCGATGACTCGGTATTGATGCGAAGTCCCAGATCGGGCATGTTCGTTCGCGCGAGGGCCACGCCCCCCGCCTGGCGCATGCGTTCGACGACCGGCGCGTCACCGGGTGCGATCAGATTCTTCAACGCCACCACGGCCTCGGTGGTGGGATAACCGGTGACGTCAAGATTCGTCTTGATAGTGAAGGGAACGCCGTGCAGTGGGCCAAGGGGTTTGCCCGCCTTCAGCGCCGCATCGGCGGCGTCCGCTTCCTGTCGAACCGAGTCGGGACGTAGCTCGACAACGGCGTTGAGCTTTTCGTTAACGGCGTCGATTCGCTCGAAGTGCGCTTCGACGACCTCACGTGATGTCGTGTCGCCACTGCGAATCATTTTCGCGAGCGACGTTGCCGACTCCTGCCAGAGTTCCCTACCCATCACTTACCCCCACACTTGACTTGGAAGGTAGTTTGTCACGTTCGCACGCGACACGAGGTCAGCCGAAGCGGCCCTGGATGTAGTTCAGCGTTCGCTCGTCGTCGGGCTCGTTGAAGATCTTGGTTGTCGGACCGAATTCGATGAGTTCGCCCGCCCGGTCGGCACCCATGAGCAAGAAAGCGCAGTCATCCGAGACCCGAAGGGCTTGTTGCATGTTGTGGGTGACGATCACGATAGTCACGCGATTCTTGAGCTCGCTCATCAAAGACTCGATCGCCTGCGTCGAAATCGGGTCCAGCGACGACGTCGGCTCGTCCATCAGGAGGATCTCGGGCTCGACCGCGAGTGCTCGCGCGATGCAGAGACGCTGCTGTTCACCACCCGACAGCGTGACAGCGTGGGCCTTCATCCGTGTCGAAACGCTGTCCCACAGGGCTGCGGCCACGAGGGCGGACTCGGCCGCTTCGTCCAGCAACGCCTTCTTGTGGATGCCATTGAAGCGAAGTCCCGAGACGACGTTGTCGTAGATGGACATCGTTGGGAACGGATTGGGACGCTGGAAGACCATGCCGATTCGACTACGTAAGAGCGTCGTCGGCAGACCTCCCTTGTAGATGTCGATGTCGCCGAGGCGGATCTCTCCCGACACGACCGCACCCTTGGTGAGGTCGTGCAGTCGGTTGAGCGCACGAAGCAGGGTGGTCTTTCCCGATCCGGACGGCCCAATCAGTGAGGTGACGCGGTTGGCGGCGACGTCGAAGGTTGCATCTCGCACCGCGGTTCGTCCGTTAAACGAGACGGCGACGTTCTTCAAGCTCATGGCCACTTTTGTTTCAGTGGGCTGCATGGCCGTGGCGGACGTCACTCCCGCGACATTATCTTGCATTTCTACAACCTCCATTTAACGTCTTTCCTTTCTCATGCGCGCCGAAACGAATCGACTACCAAGACTGAGAAGCATCACCATGGCGACCAACGCGAGCGCGACGCCCCACGCCGCCGCTCGCTGGCTCGGATACTGGGAACCCGAGTAGTTGTAGGTCAAGAGCGGCAGTGACGACATCTGGTGCATGGGATTCCACCCCCATGTGCCCGACGCGCCGATGACCAGAAGAATCGGCGCCGTTTCGCCCATGGCGCGTGCGAGCGACAACAGCACGCCGGTGATGACGCCCGGCATCGCGGCCGGGATGATTACCCCGCGCGACACCCTCGAGCTCCGCGCACCGAGGGCCAGACCCGCCTCGCGTAGTGTCGAGGGCACGCCTCGGAAGGCCAACTCGCTCGCTTTGGCGATGACCGGAACCATCAAGACCGACAGGGCCACGATTCCCGCCAGTCCGGAGAACGCCTTCATCGGAACGACCACGTACTCGTAAGCGAAGACGCCGAGCAGGATCGAGGGCAGGCCCGTCATGATCTCGACAATGGCGCGAAGGAAGTTGGCGATGCGGCTCGACGATTCGGACAGGTACAGACCAACAAGCAACGCGATCGGGATAGCGATGATGCCCGCGAGGCCATCGATGATCACGGTACCCTCGATGGCGTTGCCGATACCGCCGATGCTGTTCTGGGCGATGAGGCTCGGCTGCTGAGGGAGCGTCGAGAGGAAGTTCCAGGTAATCGACGAGAGACCCCGGTCGATGAGGGCGAAAATGACCGACCCGAGGGGAATCAAGGCAATGAGGAAGGCGGCCACGAGCGCGGCCAGAAAGAAGTTCGAGATCCAGGTACGGCGCCGGATTGTCTTGGCGGCGCGCGCGTGGATAATCGCGCGACGCTCGAGAATCGGGTCCGGTGGCAGTTGCGTCAACAGGTCAGTCATCGCGGCATCCGGGCTCTCTTCGTGAGCACGCGCGCGCCAGCGTTCACACTGGCGGTGATAACCATCAGCATCAAGGCGAGGGCGGCGAGGGCACTGCCGGTCGAACCGGAAGCCTCACCAAACTGCGTTGCGATCGTCGACGCGAGCGTGGCGCCGGACGTGAAGAGAGAGTGGGGAATCTGGGGGTTCGACCCGATCACCATTGCGACGGCGATCGTCTCGCCCAGCGCGCGTCCCGCTCCGAGTGCGATGGCGCCCAAGATACCGGTTCGCGCACTCGGCAACACCACACGCAAGAACACCTGTCCGCGCGTCGCGCCGAGCGAGAGCCCGCCCTCGATGAGGTCGCGGGGGACGACCGAGATTACGTCGCGCGATATCGCCACAATGGTCGGAAGGATCATGATCGACAGAACGAGGCCCGCGAGCAGGACGCTGAAGCCCTCCTGAGGGCCGTTGAAAGGCCAGCGCCCACCAGTGACACCGGCGAGGAAGGGCTGGAGAGTCTTGGTGAACCAAGGAACCAGGTACCACAGGCCCCAGAGCCCGTAGACGACCGACGGGACCGCGGCGAGCAGTTCGATCAAGGACGACGCCGTCGAGCGGATCTTTTGGGGAATGAGGAACAACAGGGCGAGCGCCGAGGCGAGCCCGATCGGTACAGCGAAGACTAGGGCGATCAGTGTCGTGAGCACCGTGTCGGTCAGAAGCGGCAGCGCGCCGTAGGGTCCGGTGCCAGCGACCCATGAACTACCGGTGACGAGACCGAAGCCGAACGTTGAAATCGCCGGCCACGCCGTGTGTACGACGCTCCAGACGAACACCACGATGACCGCCCCGAAGAACAACGCGGTACCGCGCAGCAGGAACTGGTACGGACGGTCTGAAGTGGCCGAGCGACGAATGCGCTCGGCCACTTCAGATCCGGATGACTGCGTATCAGTGTCCGTGTTTTCCTTCATTTTCAGTTCGCTGCTTCAAACTTTCTTGGTAGTACGGGTTAACTCAAGCCAAGTGACTGGCTGTTGAACGTCATCAAACCGACCTGCTGCTCCGCGACGGCCTGCACGTAACTCGGCAGTGGCACGTAGCCCTGTTCCTTCGCCACGTTCTGACCACCGGTCGCACCGTTCTGGACGGCCCAGTCGAGGAACTTCGCGACCAACTTCTCCGAATTCAGGTTCGCAGTCGCACCGCCGACGGTGCCCAAGTTGTTCCAGTCCTGGCGCACGATGGCCCAGCTGTAACCGGCAATCGGGTAGTCACCCTTGTTGGTGCCGTTCACGATCGAGTAGTTCGAGACGACGCCCGCGCCGCTCTCTGAAGGTGGCTTCGAGGCGAACGCGGCGGCGTCAGCGGCGACACTCGTCTGGTTGAGGACCTGTGCCTGATGGGCCGCGTTCACGATCAGCGCTGCGGGCAGCGTGTGCTGGAGCAGGATGTACGAGTACTCGACGTAACCAACCGCACCGACGGTCTGCTCGATGTCACCGGCGACGCCGGCGTTCTTCTGAGCGCCGAGGGCGTTGCTAGGCACTTCGCCCTGGTTGAAGGTCGTGTTGGGGTAGACCTCAGCGCCCGACGACGTCTTGAAGTTCGCACCCTGGGTCTGGTTCAGGTAGTCCATGAAGATGAACGTCGTGCCCGAGCCGTCAGCGCGGTAGACCGGCACGACGGGGATGTTGGGCAGCGCGCACTTGGACGAGATGACCTTTCCCTTCTTGTTCTTTTTGACCGTGACGATCTTCGGGTTCAACTTGCAGATGGCCGAGTTGTTCCACTTCGTGATCGAACCGTCGTAGATCGCGGCCAACGCGGCCGAGTTCAAGATGACGGTGTCCTTACCGAACTTCTTCTTGAGCGACGGCAGGTTGTACATGAGACCGACGCCGCCGAGTACGACGGGGACCTGTACGTACGAGTTGAGCGTGGTCGCGGCATTGGTGTTGGTCAGAATCGACGCATCCAGACTCGTGCCGTTCACGACAGTACCCATGGGGACGTCGGACGCGCCGACCGCGTAGGTGCCCGCGACGACGCCCTTCTTACCGGCCGAGGATCCGGTCGGCGAGTACAGCGACATACCCTGAGGAGCGTTCGCCGATCCCGAGACCTTCGCGGCGTCGGACATAAATTCGGGGATCGCGGCGTTGAAGAACGGCTCATCGAAACTGGATCCGCCCATCGCCGGGTTGATTGCGTTCGCGCTGTCTGAAGCCGCAAACGTCAAGTCACCGTTCAGCGACGGCGCGGCGCCCGCTGTAGTGACGGCAAGTGTTGAGAGTAGGCCCATCGTGGCAACGGCCACGAACAGCTTCCCTCGCAAGGTCTTCTTCATTCTGAGCTTTCCTCCTAAAGAAAGTGATTCGTTAGTGGCCAAGTGGAAGAGCGGGCGACTTTCGCCGCGAGCGATTCTTTTTGCCAACGATGAACCTAGGAAGGGAAAGTGAACGGTGCGTGAAGGGCGGGGCCGCGCAAGGTGAAATGTTAAGGAACTCCTAAAGATTCAGGAGAAATACGGTAGTTCAGTCACAGCAGCTGTCGCGCCACCCGCAGGTCGTGCAGCGAAAGTGCGCGTGCTCGGGGCTGAGTGATGAACCGCAGTGCGGGCACTCGTGAAAGACTCCGAAACGGTTCAGGCAGTCGATGCCCTGAGCCTTTACGGCGCCATCGGCGAGTTCGGGTGATTCTTCCATTTCGCCATTATGACCATCTGTTTGATACCCGTGTGGTTACTGGCGAGGAACTTTTTTAGGAAGTTTTATGTCCTAAAGTGCATTGGGAGAACAATCTCGTACAAAGGTGGCTTTGATGCGTATAGGTGTTCTTACCGCTGGTGGCGACGCGCCGGGGTTGAATGCGGCCATCCGGGGCCTCGGCCAGATGGCTTTTCGCGATGGTCACGAACTGATCGGCATCGCCAATGGCTGGGCGGGTCTCGCCGATGAGTTCTCCGGACGCAACTTGTCGCCCGAAGAATTGAGCGGCATCGTGGGCCAGGGTGGCACCCTGCTCGGAACCGCACGTTACGACCTCGACCACCCCACCGGTGGCCGCGATCGGGTCCTCGCGAGCCTCGCAAAACACCTCGACGCCCTCGTTGCCATTGGTGGCGACGGGACCCAGCAGATTTCCAATTGGCTAAGTGAGCGCGGGGCTCCAGTCGTCGGCGTACCGAAGACCTTGGACAATGACCTCGTCGGTACCGACTACTGCATTGGCTTTGACACTGCGGTCAGCATCGTCGCCGAATCGCTGGACCGGCTCTACACGACCGCCGCTTCACACCACCGCGTCATGGTCGTAGAGACCATGGGTCGCGCGACCGGATGGGTGGCGGCGATGGGCGGACTCGCGGGCGGCGCAGACCTCATCGTCATCCCCGAATTCCCGATCACGATGGACCAGATCATTGCCCACCTCGTGAAGCGACGCAGTTCGAACAACGCGTTCTCGATCGTTGTCGTCGCCGAGGGCATAAACCTCGAGACCCTTGGCGGCCACGAGGAGGGCGGCGTGTCGACCGAGGGCATCGGCGGCGTTCGCCTCGCCACGAGAGGGGTCGGCCAGTTCGTCGCGGCCCAGATCGACGCTCACGGCGGTTTCGAAGTCCGCACGACCGTCCTTGGTCACCTCCAGCGCGGGGGCAGCCCCAGTTCGTATGACCGCATCTGGGCGACGCGCGTCGGCGCCGCCGCCTACGACGCCGTCGTCGCGGAGAAGTTCGGCATGATCCCGGTCGTGCGCTGCGGCGGCGTGGAACTCACGACGCTCGCGACGGTCGCCACCGGACAACGTCAGGTGCCACGCGAGCTCTACGACCTCTGCGCGGCTTTTTTCTAGACCAGTCAGGCCTCGGGTCCGAGTTGACCCAATCGGTAGTGCTTTCGACAGAGCACCTGGTAATGGGTGACACCCTGAACGACGTCGCCGGTGAAGAACTGGTCACCCTCACGAGCGACGATACCGTCGACGACGCGCGCGTTACAACGTCCCTTCTGGCCGCACCAGCACGAAGAGGTGAGCGGTAGTTCGTGAGCCCAGTCGGCAATGGCGAAAAGGCGCGCCGAACCCGGGAATACGTTCAGCAAGAAGTCGGCCGAGAGACCGAAGGCGTGCACTTCGACACCGTGGTCGTCGACCAGCTTGGCCAATTCATCCACCTGTTCCACGCTCGCGAACTGGACCTCATCAATCACCAGGATCTTGATACCGTTGGCGAGTGCCTCGTCGATGTGCGCCGAGATATCACCTGCGGGCACGACCGCCTCAGCTTCAGCCTCGATACCGATGCGGCTCGTGACCATGCCATCGACGCTGCGGTCTCCGAAGGTCCACAGGGCGACATCGCTACGGCCCTCACGCAGCTGCCAACAAAGTTGCAGTGCCAGCGTGGACTTACCCGCTGCCATGGTCCCGTACGTAAAGGTCAGTTCCGCCATGGGCCTCTCACATCGAATCTCGAACGCCTAACGATACTCCGCCAACGACGTCAGCGAGTTGCGAGAAGAGCGTATGTCACTCGGTAGATTGGGCGTATGGACTACAACGTGCGAGCAGTTGCCTACATTCGAAACGAGCGCAGCGAAGCGCTGGACGACAACTGGGACGAGGTGGTGAGCACCGTCGAACTCGCCCAGGATGTCCCATCGGAATCGCTCTCGGGACTGGCGGACTTCTCGCACGTCGAGATCGTCTTCTTCGCCGACTGGGCCGAGGATGTGCCGCCCGGACCATGGCACCGACGCCCCCGCGGTAACGAGAACTGGCCCGACGTCGGGGTCTTCGCACAACGCAACAAGGACCGCCCCAACCGCATCCTGCTCACGACCGTCGCCATTGACTCGATTGGTGAACGCGCCTTCACCGTACGGGGACTTGACGGCATCGACGGCACGCCGGTACTCGACATCAAGCCCGTCTTTCGCTGGAGTGTCCCCAAGGGTGAACTGCGTGTCGCCCCGTGGAGCGAAGCCCTCGGTGAGAACTATTTCTAGCTCTCGTTGGCGGCGATAAACGCGTTCAATACCACAGCCAGTTCGGGGCCGCGTTCCTCCTGCAAGAAGTGACCCCCGCCCTCGATCGTGACGTGTGCCTGGCCCTTGGTGCCGGGCACGGTTGAGAGGAAATTGCGGTCTGCGCCCTTGGTGATGGGGTCGCTGTCCGAATAGCAACAGAGGAATGGCTTCTCCCACGCGGCGAGAACTTTCCACACAGCGACGTTCGCGTCGTGCGCCGGATCCTCGGGTGTCGTCGGCACCAGCATCGGGAAGATTCGTGCGCCTTCTTTGAAGGAGTCATCAGGAAACGGTGCGTCGTACGCCGCGACGATCTCGGGGCTGAGGCGCACCACACACCCACCCGAAATGATGGCGCCCACCGGAAGGTCGGGCGCTGTCTGGCTGAACTCCTGCCAGGCGCGAAACGCGTCGTTGGCCCTCTCGTCGCCGGTGGGTAAACCACCGTTGCCGATCGCCACGCGCGCGAAGCAATCAGGATGCTCGCCGACCAACCGCAGTCCGACGAGACTCCCCCAGTCCTGACCGAAGAACGTGATGTCGTGCAGATCGAGTTCATCGAACAAGAGCTGTCGCATCCATTCAACGTGGCGGGCGTAGGTGTAATCGCCTCGGCTCGACGGCTTGTCCGACTGTCCGAAACCAATCAGGTCGGGCACGACGACCCGATGACCGGTGCTCACCAGTCCGGGAATCGTGTGACGGTAGAGATAGGACCAGCTCGGTTCGCCGTGCAGCAACAGGACGACGTCGCCGTCACGGGGACCTTCGTCGAGGTACGCCATGCGCAGCGGCTCACCGCCTGTCGGGTCGACGACCTGCGCGTACTTGACGGTGAACGCGAAGTCCGGCAGGTCGTTGAACCGGTCCTCGGGGGTGCGTACTCGTTCCATCGTTGCTCCTGGCTTTTAAACATCTGGTGACGACTATTGACGGGCCATGCCCTCGCGGGCGGCGGCCTCTTGTTCTTCCTTGGTGTTCTGGGTGATCAACTGGATGTCCACGCGTTTGAGGCGACCCTCAAACGCGAAGGCGTCGTGGTAACGCTTGGACACGGGTGAACCGCGGTCGCTGCCGATGCTCATTCCGATTGTGGACATCGTGCGCATCAGGAAAGGCAGATGACCCGATGCCACCTCGCGACCGTCGATGGTGAGATCCACGTTGGCATCATTCTTTCCTCGGCGGAACCTCACACCGATCACCGACGACCCGATTGGGACCTCGTCGACCGACTCCACGATGTGGTGCTCACCGAAAATGTTGTAATCAAAGACCAGGCGATTGTCCAGGACGAAGAAGGAGACACCGGCGTTCTCCGTGCCGAGGGCCATGATGACGCCGCTCGCTCCGTGGGGCCGGTCAATCTCGGCGTCCAGGTCCCAACTCCTTCCGCCGATGCTCGCGGCGGCCTGCGGCGGAATTGGATTGAGCGGGGGTAGGTAGGTGTAGTGACGACTCAGCGGGTGCGGCGAGTTCTCGCGGAACCTTGAACCGAAGAGCTCAAGGCCCCGGTCGTCGAGCGGCAGAGCACCGTACTCTTCAGCCTCCTCCCACCACATGTCGACGAGCTGTTGCAGCTTCTCGGGCTGCGCTTCGGCCAGGTCATGGCACTCCGAAGCGTCAACGGCTACGTGGTACAGCTCCCAGCGGTCGTCCTCAAACGGTACGCCGAAGAAGTGACGCGTGACCGCCTTCCACCCCTCGTGGTACATCGCTCGATGGCCGCCCATCTCGAAATACTGCTTGGTCTTATGGCTCGGAACGTCGCCGTTGGTGAACGTGTAAGCGATCGAGGCCCCCGCCACCGGCATCTGCTCGTAACCGCGATAGATCTCGGGCACCGCGACGCCGGTCGTCTCGAACACGGTGGGGGCGATGTCGGTGACGTAGTGGAACTGACCGCGTATCTCCCCCGCGGCGGTGATGCCCTCGGGCCAGTACGCAATGAGAGGCACGTGCACGCCGCCTTCGTGGGTGTTCTGCTTGTACCACTTGAACGGCGTGTTGCCAGCCTGCGCCCAACCCCACGGATAATTCGAGTGACTGCTGGGTCCACCAATGTCGTCGAGTCGCTCCACGGCTTCGTCGGGACTCTCGATGACGAAGTTGAAGTACTTCATCTCGTGCAGTACCCCGAACGGTCCGCCTTCTTGGGAGGCCCCGTTGTCCGACATCAACAAGATGAGCGTGTTGTCGAGTTCGCCGATGTCCGAGAGTCCCTGCACGAACCGTCCGATCTGGGCGTCGGTGTGTTCGAGAAATGCGCCGTAGGCCTCTTGAAGCCGGCACGCCAACTTCTTCTGGTTCTCGGGCAACGAATCCCACGGCTCGACACCGTCGTTGCGAGGCGCGAGTTCGGTATTGGGCGCGATGATGCCCATTTCCTTCTGTCGGGCGAACCACTTGGCGCGAGCGACGTCCCACCCCTCGTCGTAGCGTCCGCGGTGGCGCTCGAGGTAGTCCGCTGGAGCCTGATGCGGGGCGTGGGTCGCGCCGAAGGCGAAGTAGGTGAAGAAGGGCCGGTCGGGTCGCACGGATTTCGCGTCGTGGATGAAACCGAGCGCGTGATCGACGAGGTCCTCGCTCAGGTGGTAGCCGTCGGCCGCGCTCTTGGGCTGTTCGACCTTGTGGTTGTCGTAGACCAGATCGGGCGCGAACTGGTCGGTCTCACCGTCGAGAAAGCCGTAAAAGCGGTCGAATCCGCGCGCCAGCGGCCACTGGTCGAACGGACCCGCGGACGACGAGTTCTCCATCGAGACCAGGTGCCA
The DNA here is from genome assembly GCA_003132165.1 of Acidimicrobiaceae bacterium. Lineage (GTDB taxonomy): Bacteria > Actinomycetota > Acidimicrobiia > Acidimicrobiales > RAAP-2 > RAAP-2. Next base: position 15,807 of record PKWW01000017.1, read on the forward strand.
CTTGCCGATTGCGAAGGTCGTGTAACCGCCATCGCGCAGCACCTCGGCCATGGTCGCAGCGTGGTTCGAGATCTGACCACGCATGCTCGGGAAACCTGAACTCCAGTTGGAGATTCCGCGCATGCCGACGCTGTGGTGATTGCGCCCCGTGAGCAACGCCGCGCGCGTTGGTGAGCAGAGTGGCGTCACGTGAAAGTTCGAGTACCGCAGTCCCCCCGCCGCCAAGGTGTCAATATTCGGCGTCGTGAGGTCGGATCCGAAGCAACTGAAGTGCGAGAAGCCCAAGTCATCGATCAGGATGACGACGACGTTGGGCGCGTCAACCTTGGGGTGCGTGGGAGTCGGCCACCATGGTGTCGACTCACTCAGGGTACGACCGATGACACCTTCGAATGGTTCGTAGCGCTTCATGATCCCCCTCGTGTCATTTGGACACGATAGAGCAACGGTGCTTACGCCATCAGTTCGCTAATGCCGTCAATCGTTGACTGACCACGTCACGCGTCGGAGAGGTCGCTGGACCGAGCACACTGATAGCGACGGCCGCAGCGATGTTGGCGCGCGCGATCGCTTCATGCAGTTCAGTCCCTCGCGCGAGCTCGGCCAAGAATACGCCGTTGTGCACGTCACCCGCACCATTGGTGTCGACGACCGTGGTTTCGACGCCAGCGATCTCGATTGGCTCGGCACCGGCGCGCGCGACGATGCATCCGCGTCTTCCGCACCTGACGACGACGCCGCGCCGCGGGTTCGCACCGGTCAAATGGTGCACGGCGTCGTCGGGCGACGCTGCTCGCGTGAGGGCCATGGCCTCGGTCTCGTTGCACAACAGCCAATCGGTCCGCTCAAGTACTTCATGCAGCACCGAGGCGTTGATATCGAGCACCCGCGGGCCCGGGTCGAACGCCACGAGGACACCCGGCGAGAGCGTGCGCAACCACGCGAGCATCTCGGCGCACATTCCTGGATAGACAAAGTTGTAACCGGAGAATGATACGTAGTCACCATCGCGGACTTCGACGCCAGAGAGCTCTTGCGCGCTGACGGTCCCTTCAGCCCCGGGCGACGTCACGAACGAGCGCTCCCCGTTGGCTTCGACGAGCACGATACAAACCCCGAGGTCCACGCCCTCGCGCGACTCCACCGGAAGTCCGATGCCTTCGTACTCGAGGCACTCGCGTGCGATGTCGGCGAAGGGGCCGGTACCAAGTTGACCCACGTAGGTGACGCCCATTCCTTGGCGCACGGCGGCGCTCATGGCATTGAATCCACCACCCGCCGTCACCAATCGCTCCGACACCACGGCGTCGCCTCCGGGCTCGGGCAACTGCTCGATCCTCAGCACCATGTCGACCATGACGGTGTCGAGGCCGAAATAGCGAGGCGTTCGACTCATACTGATAGCACCCTACCGACGAAGCGCCATGAGGCCGAACGCCACCTTCTTCAAGTCCAGCGAATTCTTCGTCTCGACGAGCTCGATCGCTCCCGCGGGAAATGACGCTGAGCCGTTGCAGGCACCGGACATTGCACCCGCCATCGCGGCGATCGTGTCGCTGTCGCCGCCGAGCGACGCGGCCAGACGACAGGCGCTCCACGAGTCGGCGCGACACGAGACCAGGACTGCAAATGCCGCGGGCACCGATTCTTGCGAAGCCACGCTCGTACCGACCTTCTCGATGATGGCGTCGATGAGTTCCAGTCCCTCGTGGGCCCGACCTATTTCCATGGCCGCGACAATGCGGGCGGGCAGGTCGGCGCCGGGTGTCGGATCGCCGAAATTCTGGGCCATCTCGCCAGCGCGAACGCCGAAATCCAGGGCATCCTCGAGCGCCAGGCCTTCGATCCCCGCGCTCACGACCGCCGCGACCGCCGCCGCCGCGCTGAGTGCGACCGAGGTGTTATGCGTGATTGCACTGATTTGCACGACGTGATGGACGAGGCCTTTCAGATCGTGCGTCGGCCAGCGAATACCGGCGGGTGCGATCCGCATGGCGGCGCCATTGGTCGTGCCGGACCTGCCGGACTCCTCCAGGTCCATGCCCAGTTCGATATTCAACAGTGCCTGCTTCGTCGAGGGGCCGAGGAGATCGAACAGGCCCCGCTGACGGACGCTCTGCTCCCACTCGAGGAGCTTGCGCGCGTACCTCCTCGCATCAAAGATCTCGTGATTCTCCAGGAGCAGCTCCGCCAGGATGAGTGCCTGTTCGGTGTCGTCGGTGACGGTACCCGCCGCGAGTCCCGCCGCAAAGGGATGCGCCGGGCTCGACGGCTGGAATGACTCGATCATCATCCCAAAGTCCTTGACAACATCTTCACGAGCAAGTGCTTGGGTCGGCATCCCCAACGCATCGCCGACAGCCAGCCCCGCCAGCACCGCGTACGCGCGATCGAGAGCATTCGAATCACTGAAGGACTGGATGTTGGTCACGTTGGTCAAATTACTCGCATGGCTTCGCGTGCATCGTCGAGAGCATCGAAACCAAGCGATAAAGGTATTACTAAACACGCCGACTTTCGTAACGAATCTGCCTAAAATCAGGCCAACGATTTTCAACGATGCACAAGGGGACGCCGTGAGTGACGAACTGTCTGAAATTCTAGGGACGGGTGGCGGCACCGCACTGCGCGTCGAAGAGAACGGTATCAACGTCATCAGCGAATCCGAGCGCAAAGGCCGACCTCGCGAACTGTTCTGGCCTTGGTTCGGTGCCAACGTCTCGGTGCTCGGGCTCGGCTACGGCGCCTACGTGTTCAGTTTTGGCATTTCGTTCTGGCAGGCCGTCGTCGTGGGCTTGATCGGCATCATCGTGAGCTTCGTTCTCTGTGGCATCATCGCCACCGCCGGCAAGCGCGGATCAGCACCCACCATGGTGCTCAGCCGTGCGGCCTTCGGGATCCGTGGCAACCGACTGCCCTCAGCGATCTCGTGGTTGCTCTGCGTCGGTTGGGAGACCTTTCTCATGGTCATCGCGGTGCTCGCGACGTCAACCGTCTTCACCCGATTGGGCTGGGGCGGTGGGACTGGCGTGAAGGTCATCGCGCTCATCGTCATCGGAGCCCTCATCGTCGGCGGCGGAATAATGGGCTTTGACGTCATCATGCGCATGCAGGCGATCATCACGGTAGTCACCGGTGTGCTCACGGTGTTCTTCATCGTGCTGACGCTGAACCACATCAAATGGCACGTCGTCGCTCATGTCTCCTCTGGCTCGACTCAGCACCTCATTGGCGCGCTCGTCTTTGTCATGACCGGTTTCGGGCTCGGTTGGGTCAACGCCGCCGCTGACTACTCGCGCTATCTGCCGCGCAACGCCTCGAGCAAGGGCGTCGTCTGGTGGACGACATTCGGGTCGTCGATCGCGCCGCTCATCCTGCTCCTCTTCGGACTGTTGCTCGCGGGTTCGTCGCACCAGTTCACTGACGACGTCAATGGGAGCGTCTACGGGCCGGTCGGTGCCCTGGCGACAATCCTTCCCACCTGGTTTCTCGTGCCGTTCGCCATCGTCGCCATCCTCGGGCTCGTAGGGGGCGCGGTGCTGGACATCTACTCGTCCGGCCTTTCGCTGCTTTCTGCAGGAATCAAGATCCCACGCTTCGCGGCGGCCGGGGTCGACGGGGTCATCATGATCCTCGGGACCATCTACATCGTCTTTGTCTCTGGCAACTTCATCTACCAGTTCGAGGGTTTCCTCATCACCGTGGGCGTGCTTATCTCGGCGTGGTGCGGCGTCTTCCTCGGCGATCTCCTGCTTCGAAAGAAGAACTATTCCGACGCCGACTTGTTTAGTCAATCGGGTCGCTACGGCGACATCCGTCTCGTGCCGATCCTCACGATCATCGTCACCAGCTTCGTCGGGTGGGGGCTTGTGACCAACACCTACGCCTCGTGGCTGACCTGGCAGGGCTATCTCTTGAGCCCGCTCGGGCTGGGTGGCAAGTCCGGGGCGTGGGCCTACGCCAACCTCGGCGTGCTTGCGGCCCTCGTCCTGAGTTTTCTCGTGACGATCATCCTCGATCGCCCGAGTGTCGCCGCTCAGGAGTCGTTGAGCGTCTAGTTGAGTTGATCCACCCAGGCGGCGGTGCTGATCACCGTTGCTTGGCGTGGAAAGACCTTCTCCATGAGAACCCGGTGCACCTCGGAATCGCCGTCGGCGCTCGAGTCGGACAACACTGTCAGCTCGAAATCCTGATCCGCGGCATAACGCAGCGTCGAAAGGATGACGCCGCTCGTCGCGATGCCGCACAGCACGAGCGAATCGATGTCCTGCGCTCGGAGCACCACGTCGAGGTCGCTGCCGGCGAACGCGCTCACGCGGCGCTTGGTGACCAGTAGCTCTCCTTCAATGGGGGCAAGACGGTCGTGAATCCTCGTGGCGTGCGAAGTCTCGTCCAGCCTCGACGAACCCGCGAGTGCCGAGAACGACTTGTTTCGTGGGCTCGCCTCGGGTGCCCCGTCGCGGAACGCGACGCGAACAAAGATCACCGGGATCGAGGATGCTCTCGCCGCGGCGAGCGCCGATGCGGCCGTTTCGAGCAGAGCCTGCTGTCCCACGGTGATGCGATCCACGATCCCGTTCTGCATATCCATGATTAAAAGCGCCCGCTGGGACATTGCTTCTCCTTCTTGCCGGGAACTGACGTTGGCGTCCTAGTTCTTGGTAGCAAATCTGTTGACCTTACGTTTCGCGACGATGAGATAGTAGCCAGCCGGGATGAACCCGAAAGACGAGCTCATGGCGACCACCATCACGACGATCGAGGCCGCCTTGTTGTAACCCGCGTGATACAACGCCACGGCTCACTTCTTTGACGCGTCGACGACGTCAAAGATCGGCGCGCGATACAACAACACGAGAAGAGGTGCGAAGACCCGCACCACCGGACCACGGATAGCGGTGGTCACATTTGCGACCCTACGCCTGCTTGGCGAGCGTGTTCTGTAGATCGGCAATCTCCTTGAAGGTACTGCCCAGTTGCGCCGTGAGCACGGAAAGCTTCGCGTTGGACAATGGAGCCTTCTTGTTCTGGAGGATGAGGATCTCACTCGAGCTGACCTCGAGTTGGATCTTAGAAAAAGTGACCAGCAGTCCGTTGAACTTCGCGCTCGGTCCGTTCGCGTCCGCGCGAAGCGCGGTCGCCTCCGCCTCGAGATTGTCGCTCGCGTAGATGTCGACCGCGGCCGATGACGTCTTCGCGTCCAGGGTCTCGGTATCGAGTTGCATGGCGTACAGCACAGCGACCGCGCCTACGCTCCACGGCGCGTAACTTACCTTCGCACTGTTGACTCCGCACGAAAGAAGATAGGCGTCCGAACCGACATTGGCCGACTCGTAGTAGATCAGACCCGTGTTTTGGGCGATCGACTCGGCACTCGACTTCTTGTCGTACGCCTGGTAGGCATTCTCGAGTGACGTGACGTCGAGGACGAACTTGTGCACGGTGGGCTTCTGGGACGACGCCACGGTACTCGACTCAATTGACTTCGCCTCGGCCTTCAAGTCCTTCATGCCAACGGCTGCGGCGGTCTTCTCCGAGCTCCGCTTCGCCTTGCACGTCTTTGTTTCACAGAAGAAGTAGCCGCGCAGATTGTTGACGTAGGTATCAGCGTTCTTCACGATCGACTTCAGTGGCGATTCCGGTGTCGCGGCCGATGCCGCAACCCCAGGGAGAAAGCCGAGACCCGCGAGAAGGACTCCGGCGAGCAGACCGCTCGCCCAACGCAATGAATAACTACCTGATGACATCATGGTCTCCTTGTGACGACCAACCTTAAGCGACGAGGTGGCTGCTGAGATTTACTGGCCAATAGAGTGATCCCACGACGAAGGAGCAGCATGCTGATAGTGACCACCAATGACCTGCCGGGCTACAAGATCACACGGGTGATCGGTGAAGTAAACGGCCTCACGGTTCGAACCCGCAACGTCGGCGCTCAGATCGGCGCCTCACTGAAGGCGTTCGGCGGCGGCGAATTGAAGGGACTCACCAAGCAACTCCAAGAAGCCCGAAGCGAAGCCCTCGCACGACTCACAGAGGCGGCGCAGACGGTCGGTGCGAATGCCGTACTCGCGATGCGCTACGACTCGAACGAGCTGGCCGGCACATTCCAGGAGATTCTCGCCTACGGGACTGCAGTGGTGGCCGAACAAGTCGGTTAGGTTCGATACGTATCTTCGTTTTGTCATCACCGCAATCAGTGCTTGACTCGAATGGAAATGACGCATAGAAAGTCTGAAGAAACTGGAGCTTGGCTGTGGCAGTCCCACATCCCTGAGAGGAGCAATATGAAACGGGAACGACTTTTTCAAATTGGGCTCGCATTAGTGACCACGACGTCCCTGGTGCTGTCGAGCGGAGCGCTCAGTTCCTCGGCCGCGGCGAAACCCAAGGTGACCGTCAGCCCCTCGACGAACCTGAGGACGGGACAGACCATCAAGGTGAGCGGCACCGGCTTCAAGGCCGGCGACCAGGTCTACGTCGTTGAGTGCCTCGCATCGGCGAAGGGAGGGTCCCAGTGCAACACACTCGGCGTCGTGCCGGCCACCATCTCGACATCGGGCCGACTGCCGACCACATCCTTCAAAGTTCTCACCGGCAAGATCGGAACCGGACTGTGCGGCACGACTGTCGCCAACGCCAAGAAATGTGACATCAGTGTCGGCAACGTCAGTGGCGGCGACTCCGCGACCGCGCCAATCGCGTTCAAAGTGAAGTAGAAGGCGTTTTTCGCCGCCGTCGCCGTTCAGCGACGGCGGCCGTGACGCCGGCGGTGCCTCGAATGATCTAGGGAGCCTATGGACGACGTACGAGTTCCGTCTGACGCGACAGACGACCCGCACCAGCAGTCGCGCGCGCCCAAGTTCGCCTCGATGAAGTCGCACTTCGGGTTCGCGGCGCTGCTGGCCATCCTCTTCCTGACATTCCTCGATAACACGATCATCAGTGCCGTGCTCGCCAACGTGCAGTCCGACTTCAGTGCGGGCGTCTCGCAACTTCAGTGGGTGGTCGGCGGTTACGCGTTGGCCTTCGCCAGTCTCATGCTGATGTGTGGCTCGCTCGGCGACAACTTCGGGCGAAAGAAGGTCATGCTCATCGGCGTGGCTATCTTCTGCGCCGGATCAGTCGTCTGTGCGACCGCCAGCGGTGTAACCGAACTGATCATCGGCCGGGTGATAATGGGCGTCGGTGCCGCGAGCTCCGAGCCCAGCACCCTCTCGATGATTCGCCACATCTTTCCGGACCGGAGGTTACGGGCGCGCGCGCTCGGGACCTGGGCCGCCATCTCCGGCCTCGCGCTTGCGATGGGACCGGTCGTCGGTGCGACGCTCGTGGGTATCTGGTCGTGGCGTGCGGTCTTCTGGTTCAATCTCGTCTTTGGATGCGCTGCGCTGGTCTTCGCCGCAATCTGGTTGCCCGAGTCCTCTGACCCCACGCGAGCCAGACCCGACTTTGCGGGCTTCGTGCTCGGCGCGTTCGTGCTCGGCGCGGCCACCTATGCGACCATCGCCGGCGAGACCGCGGGTTATCTGTCGAACTCGATCGTGCTGCTCTACGTCGTGAGCGGCCTCGCCCTGGTCGCCTTCGTGTACGTCGAACGACGGGTGAAGAATCCCATGCTCAACCTCGACTTCTTCCGCCGACGCGCGTTCACCGGGTCGATAATCGTCGCCTTCACGAGTTACTTCTCAATCTTCTCAATCTTCTTCTTCGTCGCTCTCTACCTTGAGATCGTCGCTTCCGTGAGTGCCTTCAATCTCGCGCTCGATTTTCTACCGCTACTCGCCGGAATGGTGCTGGCGTCGATCTACAGCGGACGCTGGGTCGGACGAGTCGGCTCTCGCATTCCCATGGCGACCGGATGTCTCATCGCGAGCACCGGTGTACTCCTCACCAACATCATCATCGGACCCGGCGCGAACATCTCCACGGTCGGCTGGACCATGGGGATCGCCGGTATCGGTTTCGGGATTCTCGTGGTACCGGTCACCTCGTCAGCGCTGACAGGTGTTCCCGCATCCAACTCGGGTATCGCCGCGTCAACGACCAATACCAGTCGCGAACTCGGGGCCGTCGCCGGGGTCGCGATCCTGGGCTCGATAGTGAATGCCCAGTTGACGGTCCACCTCACGCAACGCCTCATCGCCCTCGGCATCCCCGCCTCGTACCGCTCCCTCGTGATTTCTGCCGTGACGACGGGTTCGATCAGCGCCCAGGAGAAGAAGTTCAGCAAGGGAGCGGGTGCCGCGATCAACCACATCATCCACGAGGTCGTCTCCGCCGCCTACCAGGCGTTCGCCCGCGGACTCGATCTGGCTCTCGGAATCTCCTTCTGCCTGCTGCTCGGGTCGGCACTCATCGCCTTCTACACGGGGACGAGTGAAGGAACGACCTACGAATCCGATCAGACTGATCCGATTTCTTGAGCGTTCGCGCCGGGCACTCGAGGCACGGATCACTTCGCTACAGCCGGTGCAGTTCGGCCTTCATCGTGTCAGGCGCGGTCTGGGTGAGAACGACGACGCCGGCACACATGACGACGAAACTCAGCCCCCCGAGTGCGATGCTCGCCATTGCGTGATGGACCCGCTCACCGTAGAGCCACACGCCGAGCACGACGCTCACAATCGGATCGACGATCACGATGAAGGGTTGGGAGACCTTGAGCGGTCCCACGTGCAAAGCCGCCTGCTCGCAGAACAAGCCAGCGACGCCACCGATGGCGAGCGCGTAGATCGGCCAGTGGCCGAGGGATCCCGCGAATCCCGCCGAACTGACGGTATTGGTGGTGGCCTTGATGAACGTCGCCTCGAGTGCCCACATGACGCCCGTCGCACTCGCGAACAACGCCGCACGCCGCGACGGAGAGCCGCGTTGCGCGCCGACGATGAGCACGGCCGTGACGCCGAGGCCCAGCGCCACCGGTCCCACCCACGAGGAAGTGGCCGGCACGCCCACGCCGCCTCGGGGTGACGTGACGACGAGAAAAGTCACCAGACCAACGCACGCGACCAGGGCCGCCACCCACGTCACCTTGCGTATGGACTGGTGTATCCACAGACGTCGAAGCAGCAGCGCCACCACGAGTTCGAACACCAGGATGGGCTGAACCTCAGACATGGGCCCGAAGTGCAGCGCGAGCGCCTGAAAGACCAGCGAACCAACCAACGCGAGCCATCCGGCGAGCCAGAGGGGCTGGCGAATCAGGTGCATGAACAGTCGCCAACTCGATGACTGCTTGCCTTCACTCACACTCGCGATGTGTTGGGTCGTCACCGCGAGTGCGTTCGACAATGCGGTGAGCAGCGCGAAGAAGATCGCGAGCGCTTGATCGAACGTGAAACCCGTGTGCACAAAGGTCACGCTAGGGCACCCCCTCGGTCTATGGAAGAACCGTCTACGTCACGCCAGCGCGAGGTGGTTCATGAACGTCTTCGCGAACAGGTAGGCGTCACCGGGCCAGCGCGCCGAGACGTACTTCGCGTCCTGCACGCAGAAGGCGTACTGATCGCTCTGGTCGTTCCCGCGTTTGGAGAGTTCGCGCGGACCGCAGTCGAAATCTCGCCGGTCGTTGAGTGCCGCGACGACTTCATCCTGCACGTACGCGGGGTAGGTCCGGTAGTAACGCCCGAGGCGCCACGCCGTCGCGAGAAAGGCGATCCTCTCCATGTACTTCGGCAGGCACGTGGTCTTTCGCCCGTAGAGAATGCTTCGTCCAGACAGGGGATCCACGGTCCGCGCGAGCACGAGTACGCCGTGACAAATCGCACCGACCGGACGATCGAGTTTCCAGAAGTCGAGGACCTTCTGGCGAAGCACGTCACTGCCCAAGTATTGACGCATGCCCGGGCCGTGGCCGCCCGCCAGAATTAGGCCGTCGTAGTCCGACGCAACGATGTCGACCCACGCGACCGGCGACCGGTACGCCACGTCATCGAGCATCGAGCGGTAAAACGCCTTGGCCTCATCCTCAGCGCCGAGTTTTCCAAAGATCACTCCGTCAAGGAGCCGTTGGTCCGCGGCGGGCGCCACACCACCGCGTTCCGTGGCGAAGACGACCCGATGCCCGGCGCGGGTCAGCACCTTCCAGGGAACCGCGACCTCGGTCACGTCGAAGTCATGGTCGGGAAGCGGGATGAGGATGGTCGAGATTGCCTGATGCTACATCGACGACGTTGAAGACTGGTTGCTCAACGAATCGGCTCGTAACGGGCCGTGAAGTGCCGTAGGGCCCGCGGCTCGTGGACCATCCGGTAACCCCGCAGCGACGGGGCGTCCTTCGCGACCGCCTTCACCACTTCGATCACGTAATCGATGTGGCTCTGGGTGTAGGTCCGGCGCGGAATAGCCAGGCGGACCAACTCCATAGAGGCCGGCTTCTCGCTCCCGTCGGGCTGACGACCGAACATCACGCTGCCGATCTCGCAGCTTCGGATCCCCCCTACCTGGTACAACGCGACCGAGAGCGCTTGACCGGGATACTCGAGGGGCGCGACGTGGGCGAGCAGCGCCTTCGCGTCGAGGTACACGGCGTGACCACCAATGGGCAGCACGACCGGCACTCCCGCGTCAGAGAGCGCATTGCCCAAGTACGCCGTCGACTGGATCCGGTACCGAAGATAATCGGGGTGCACCGCCTCCTTCAAGCCCTGGGCGATGGCCTCGAGGTCGCGCCCGGCGAGGCCGCCGTACGTCGGGAAGCCCTCGGTAAGGATCAGGAGATTCCGACATTGCTCGGCGAGCGCGTCATCGTTGACCGCCAGCCATCCTCCAATGTTGCCGAAAGGGTCCTTCTTCGCGCTCATCGTCATTCCGTCAGCGAGTGAGGCGATCTCACGGACAATGTCGGCGATCTCACGCTCTCCTTGGCCCGGCTCGCGTTCGTGGATGAACCACGCGTTCTCCGCGAACCGACAGGAGTCGAGGAAGAACGCAATACCGTGCCGGCGACATATTTCGCTGACTCCTCGGATATTCTCAAGCGATACGGGCTGGCCGCCGCCAGAGTTGTTCGTGATCGTCAAGAAGACGACGGGTATGTCCGCCGCCCGCTGGGCCAGCAGCCGTTCGAGCGCCACGAGGTCCATGTTGCCCTTGAACGGATGAATCGTCGCGGCGTCGTGACCTTCGGCGATGAGGAGGTCGACCGCTTCAGCGCCCGTCGCCTCGACATTGGCGCGCGTCGTGTCGAAGTGGGTGTTGTTCGGCACAATCTTTCCGGGTCCACCGATGACCGCGAAGAGGATCTTCTCCGCGGCCCGACCCTGATGGGTCGGGATCACGTGCCGGAACGGGAAGAGGTCCTTCACCGCCGCCTCGAATCGGAACCACGAAGGCGAACCGGCGTAGCTCTCGTCGCCGTGCTGGATGGCGGCCCACTGGTCGCGCGACATCGCCCCGGTGCCCGAGTCGGTGAGCAAGTCGATAAGAACATCTTCGGCGTGAAGGTTGAAGAGGTTGTAGCCGGAGTCCTCGATGGCCTTCGCGCGCTCGGCTTCGCTCGTCATGCGCAGCGGCTCGACCGAGTGGATTCTGAACGGTTCGATGATTGTCGTAAAGGTATGGCCCATTTTCTGATGGTAACCCTGCAAAATGGACGTCTTCGTGTGACCTAAGTCACTCGATCTCGAACCCGGCGTTAGACGACGCGGCGTTGGGCTGTTTACTAGGAGACGGTCTCGGCGGTCGTGATGTTGAGACCGTCAGCCGTGCGCGAGCGGTAGACCGCCTGCACCTCGGAGAATTCCGAGAGGCCCCACGGACCATTTTCGACCCCGATACCGCTCCACTTATGGCCGCCGAACGGCTGACCGGGCCCGAGCGCCAGGTGAGTGTTGATCCACGCGGTACCGCAGTCGAGTTGGGCAGCAATGGTTGCTGCGCGGTCGGGGTCCGCACTCCACACCGAGCCCGACAACCCGAAATTGGTCGCATTCGCCCGCTCGATCGCGTCGTCAACCGACTTGTAGGACATGATCGGAAGCGCCGGACCGAACTGCTCCTCGGCGACGATCCGGGTCCCCTCGTTGACACCGGTGAGGATCGTCGGCTCGAAGAAATAACCGGGACGGTCCATGGCGTGTCCTCCGGTCACCGCTGTCGCGCCGTTGGACAGCGCGTCGGCGACGAGTTCCTTCACACGCTTGAACTGCGGCGCGTTGTTGATGGGCCCTAACTTCGACTCGGGATCGAGGCCATCACCGACTTTTACCGCCGAGGCGTACCCCGCGAGTGCGTCAACGACGTCGTCGTAGAGCGACTCGGGCACGTAGACGCGCTTGATCGCCGAGCACACTTGGCCGTTGTTATTGAAGGCCCCTCCGAAGATGGCCTTCGCGACCAACTGCGGATCGGCGTCGTCGAGGATGATGGCAGGGTCGTTGCCGCCCAACTCGAGGGTGACCCGCTTGAGGTCGGGTGCGGCCGATTGGGCCACTTTCTTGCCGGTCTCTATCGAACCGGTGAAGCTGATCTTTCGCGGCACGGGGTGCGCCGTCATCCACGCGCCCAGTTCGTCACCGCCGCTTACCGCGTTCAAGACACCGGCGGGTAGCACCTCTTGAAGCAACTCGATGACCTTCAGCGTCGAAAGTGGGGTGAATGGCGAAGGCTTGATGACCACTGTGTTGCCCGCGAGCAGCGCGGGCGCGATCTTCCAAAACGCCAACGTCAGAGGAAAGTTCCACGGCGTGATCGCGGCGACCACGCCCAGAGGGCGTCGAACGACCTGCACGAGGGCGTCGCCATCATCTTGGATCACCGGGGACGGCGTCTCCAGATTCGCGAAGTACTGACACCAGATTCCCGCCGCGAAGACCTCACCGGCGGCGTTCGCGACCGGCTTGCCCTGCTCCGACGTGAGCAACGGGGCGATGTCGTTGATCGAGTTGAACAGCACATCGGCCATGGCGAGCAGGGACTTGCGGCGCTCATCCTCGTCGCTTCGCCATGACGAGTAAGCCGACTGGGCGCTGCGAAATGCCGCATCCAACTGGTCCTTCGTACACTCGGGCGCTCGGGCGAAGACCTCGCCAGTCGAAGGATTGATCACGCCAAACGTCGACGTTGCAGCGACTGCGTCGCCACCAATGGACATTGAGAACTCGGACACAACTTCCCCCCGGGATTGCGATGCGTTGCCCAACGGTACACACGGGCGAAGCCCGAGGCAAACGCGTGAGCCGGGCTGGCCCAGCACCGCTCGCTATGTAATGATGACGAGCTAAAGGTTCGGGGGGACTTCATGGGGCAGTTAAAACCGGTTGAGGATTGGACGACGGATTTCGAGGTTCTGGATGATGGTTACATCCATGACCCGTTCACCGTGTGGGACAAACTCCGCGACACCTGCCCCGTGGCACACACCAACCGTCGCGGCAGCACGTGGCTGCTCACCACGTACGAGGATGTCACCGCCGCAGCGCACGACATCGCCACCTTCAGTTCTCTTGACATCGGGGTCATTCCCGCGGTGGAGGACGAGTTCGAGCCTCTGCCGTACGGCCTTCCACCGATCGGCGCCGATCCTCCCCTGCACACCTGGACCCGACGGTTGCTGCTGCCGTGGTTCTCGCACAAGCGCGTCGACGGGTACGAGGAAATGACCCGCGACCTCTGCAACAAGCTGATCGATGGCTTCATCGCCGAGGGCCACGCCGACGCCGCCGCGGGCTACGCCCAGCAGATTCCCGTTCGGGTCATCGCGAAGATTCTCGGCGTGCCCGAGGAGCTCTCGGACACCTTCACGGGCTGGGTACGCGACGTGCTCGAGTTCGCCGACGTCGAGGAGCGCGCCATCCGCGGGCGCGACGGGATACTCGGGTTCCTGCTCGAACAGATGCCCTTGCGTAAAGAGGATCCCCGAGGCGACCTGATCAGCGAATTACTCCACACCGAGCATGACGGTGAGAAAGTGGAGGACAGCGTCGTGCTCGGCATCGCCGCACTCGTGTTGATCGCCGGCATCGACACGACGTGGAGCGCAATCGGCTCGTCACTGTGGCACCTCGCGACCAATCCCGACGACACCGCGCGGCTCGTTCTTGAACCCGAGCTGATGGACTCGGCGGTCGAGGAGTTCCTGCGCGCGTACTCGCCAGTGACGATGGCCCGCGTCGTCGCCGAGAACACCGACTTCAAAGGCTGTCCGATGGCGAAAGGCGACAAGGTCCTTATGAACTTTCCCTCGGCGAACCGCGACCCCGCGGCGTTCGATCGTGCCGATGAGGTGGTACTCGACCGTGAGCACAACCGTCACGTGGCCTTCGGCTCCGGCATCCATCGCTGCGCGGGTTCGAACCTCGCACGCATGGAACTGAAGGTCGCACTCGAAGAATGGTTGCGACGAATCCCCGAGTTCCACGTGGCCGAGGGCGCTGAAGTGACGTGGGCTGGCGGACAGGTTCGCGGACCGCGCTCAGTGCCGGTGGTGTTCTGATGAAGATTCGTGTCAACGAAGAGAAGTGCCAGGGCCACGCGCGTTGCTACGCTCTCGCACCCGAAGTCTTCGACGTCGACGACTACGGCCAATCAAGTGTCAAGAATGACGGCTGGGTGCCCGACGCCCTCGAGAACAAGGTTCGCTTGGCGGTAGAGAACTGCCCGGAGTACGCGATCGAGGTGCTCGAGCCCTAGCCCAATCGCGTGCGTCACCGCGGCACTCCGCGAACCAACGGACTCAGATTGGCCGCCGGGGCCACGTCGCTAACCTGTAGAACTCGTGGCAATACTCATAGACCTTCAAAAAGTCACCCTCCAGGGCGCCGAACGGGCAATTCTGGAGAAACTCGATCTGACGATCTCCTCGGGAGACCGTATTGGAGTCGTCGGTATCAACGGTGCGGGAAAGTCCACGCTGCTCAAGATGATCGCCGGAGATCTCGAACCCGACACGGGCGACATCCGTCGCGGCCGGGGTATTCAGGTGGGTTTCCTCCACCAGATCCCCACGCTGCCGCCGGGAACGGTTCGTAACGCATTGGGTTCGGGCTGGCAAATAGACGCTGCGCTCGACCGACTCGGAATGCTCGGCGCCGCCGATATCGACACCGCTCATCTGTCGGGCGGCCAACTGAAGCGCGTGGCGTTGGCGCGTATCTTTGCCGAGCCCAATGACGTTCTTATCCTGGACGAACCCACGAACCACCTCGACCTCGGAGCGATCCAGTGGCTCGAGCAGCAGATCATGAACTTTCGCGGGGCCGTCGTCCTCGTCAGTCACGACCGCTTTCTCTTGGACCAGGTGACGACGCGCATGGTCGAGATCGACCGTGGCAAGACCTTCATCCACGCCGGTGGCTACTCGAAGCTGCTCGAGGCCCAAGCCGAGCGCGAGGAGCAGGCGGCGTCGGCGGAACAAATTCGTCGCAACCTCGCCCGCACAGAACTCGCCTGGCTTCGACGCGGAGTGAAGGCGCGTTCCACCAAGCCCCAAGCGCGAATCGACGCCGCGCAACGCCTCCTGGCCCAACGCCCCGACGCGGCGGCGCGCTCAGGCACTCTTGACCTCAGCGTCGAGATGCCCCGCCTGGGTAACACGGTGATCAAGGCTCACCACGTGAGCTTCTCCTATCCCAACGGGCGCCAGATCCTGTCGCACGTCAATCTGGAGCTGGGACCCGGCGATCGGGTGGGCATCGTCGGACCCAATGGCGCGGGTAAGTCGACCTTCGTCAACCTCATGGCCCAACGGATTGAGCCCACGAAGGGAACCGTCAAGATCGGTCCCACCGTCGTCATCTCCTACTTCGACCAAAGCGGTGGCGACTTCAATCCCGAGTTGACGGTGCAGGAACTCGTCGCCGGACCCCAGGGGGTGCCCGGCTCGCTCGCCGACATCGCACTCATGAAGCGCTTCTGGTTCACTGGCCCCCTCCCGTCGACCAAGGCCAAGAATCTCTCCGGCGGCGAGCGGCGGCGATTGCAACTACTTCTCACCTTGAGCGTCCGTCCGAACGTCCTCTTTCTGGACGAACCCACCAACGACCTCGACCTCGAGACGATTCGCCTCATCGAGGAGTTCCTGAGCGAGTGGCCGGGCACGTTGATCGTCGTCTCGCACGACCGGACCTTCCTCAGCCGCACCACCGACCGGCTCTTGGAAGTACACGAGGACGGAAGGATTGCCGACATTCCTGGCGGTATCGACGCCTGGATCGCCAGGGCGACTGGCGTTGTCAACAGTCCAATGCCGCAAGCCAGCGACGAGGCCGCGAGTGCGTCGGGAACCACCTCGGGAGTCCCCCGTGGGCGCCTTCTTCGCGACGCCGAAAAGGAAATGGCGAGCCTGGGTCGCAGGAGAGCCACCCTCACGGAGAAGATCCTCGCCTCGAGTGACCACGTGGAACAAGCGAGACTTGGTGGCGAATTGGCAACGGTGCAAAAGGCCCTCGACGGTGCTGAAGAGAAATGGCTTTCGCTCGTCAATTAGCACCCGGGCCACGACAATTGGCCCAGTTGATCCGAAGTCCGCCTAATGGTCCGGGACCTTCTCCCCTAGCGAATCGCTATCAACGAACTTAGATTGCGAATTGAACGTGAACGCGAGGATGTCCCGGCCTTCGCCACGAGACTGAAGGGTTCAACAATGGACGTCGATGGCGCCGTATGCATTGTCACTGGTGCCTCTTCGGGCATCGGAGCAGCAACCGCGCGTCTCCTGAGCACGCGCGGCGCCAAGGTCGTGCTCGCGGCGCGTCGGATCGATCGGCTCGAGGCCCTCGCGGCGCAGTTGCCCGGTTCCATTGCCGTGCAGACCGACGTGACGAAAGCGGCCGAGGTCGATCGACTGATGACTCGGACGCGAGAGGCGTTCGGCACCGTGAACGTCGTCGTGAACAACGCGGGACAGGGACTCCACGTCCCGCTTGATGAACTGAAGGCCGACGATCTTCGCGCCGTCTTCGAACTCAACGTGGTGGCGCCCCTCGTCGTCATGCAGGCCGCGCTGCCGATGCTGCGCTCAAGTGGCGGTGGCGTGATCGTCAACGTGAGTTCCGCGACGACGCTGCAGGCGTTCCCGGGGCTTGGCGGCTACTCCTCCACCAAGGCGGCTCTCAATATGCTGTCGCGGACCGCGCGCATGGAGTGGACCGGGGCTGGGATCACGGTGTCGTCGGTATACCCATCGGTGACCGCGAGCGAATTCCACGAGAAGCTCCGCGCCGGTCACCTCGTTACCGGACCGTGGTCCCCGGTGCCGGACCCACCCGAGTTGGTCGCCGTCGCTATTCTCTTCGCGGTGCAACACGGCGATGAGCACGTACTCGTGGCTGATCCCCCGAGATCGATTCAACTCGGCGCCGAGGGGGCGAGCGCGCTGCGAACGGGTCGCGAACCCACGCACGAGGCACCCCGAGGCGACTCATCGAAAGGGCCTCCTCAACTGGACGGTCCCTCATGACGATCCTCGTGACTGCGGCAAACGGTCGAACCGGCAGAGCCGTCGTTGAGGCCCTCGCGGGCACGGACGAAACGGTGCGGGTATTCGACATCAATCCACAGGTCCGCGATCTCGTGAACCGGGGCGCCACGGAAGCACTCGTGGGCGACCTCCTAGAGCCGATAGACGTCAGCCAAGCCGTTGACGACGTTCGAGTCGTCATTCATATCGGGCCTCCAATGCACCCCCGAGAAGCCGAGATGGGCCACGGTCTCGTGACTGCGGCCAGGCGAAGTGGAGTGCAGCACTTCGTGCAGTTCTCCGTAACGCATCCTCAACTCGAACCTCTTTTGAACCATCAAGCCAAGTTGGCGGTCGAGCGCCTCGTACTCCTGTCGCGGATTCCCTTCACGATTCTCCAGCCCATGCACTACATGCAAAACACGGACATCGCAGAGGTGGTGTCGACCGGGCACTACCGTCAGCCCTACTCTCTCGAGACGCCACTCGCCCACGTCGACCTACGCGACGTCGCCGAAGTGGCCGCCCTAGTGGTGGGTGACATTGACCGACACGCCTTCGCGACCTACGAACTGTGCGGCGCCGACTATTTGAATGGTCACCAGTTGGCGCAAGTCATCGCCGAGGTGTCCGGACGTTCGATCAAGGCCGAAGTCGTCGCTCGGGTGCTTGGCGTGCGAGAAGGCGGTCGCTCATCAGATGTCGACGACTACCGTCACGACGCGATGACACGACTGTTCGAGCATTACGGACGTTACGGGATCACCGGCAATCCGAATGTCCTAACGTGGCTGCTCGGTCGTCCACCGGCGACATTTTCGGACTACGTGCGACGGAACTTACCGACTTCGTAACACGCGACGTCGAAGCGCGGGGTGCGCTGGTCACAAGACCGAGTGCCGGGGTCCGGCGCCTCCACAATCGCCCGCCGTTCTTGGTTGTGGGCCTAACCCGGCGCTGCGCCGGTCGCGAGCGGTCGACTCTGGTCGCTGCTGTACTGCGACCACGAACCGGGGAAGAGCCGCCCGAGACCAAGTCCGGCCCACTCCATGGTCAGGAGATTGTGACAAGCCGTCACGCCTGATCCGCAGTACGAGATCACGTCAGTGCCATCACGCACCCCCGCCGCCTCGAAGGCGGCGCGTATCTCAGCGGGCGCCTTCAGGCGTCCATCGACGTCCAGATTCTCGCGACACGGCACGCTGCGGGCACCGGGAATGTGGCCGAATCGCGGATCCACCGCGTCGGGCGCCCCCTCGTAACGATCACGGTTGCGTGCGTCAAGCACCACGCGAGAGCGGTCGGTCGCATCTTCAATGGTCGCCAGGCGCTGAGCGGGCCAGTCACGCGACGAAAAGACACCCAGTACCGGCGAAGCTCCCGGACTGGCCTCGAGATCACCAGTGAAGGAGGCGAGCCCACCGTCGAGCAGAGCCGCCGCATGGCCCGTGGCGCGCAACATCCAGATCAGGCGCGCCGCAATGACTCCCCCGGCATCGTCGTACGCGATCACTACGCTGTCGTCGGAGATTCCAAGCGTTGTCATGCCTCGCGCGAACACTGCGGGATCGGGCAACGGATGACGCCCTTTCGCCGGTGACCCGGGACCGGCCAACCACTCGTCAAGGTCAATAAAGACAGCCCCAGGTGCGTGACCGGCCTCGTAGGCCGCCCGGCCCGAACGTCCATCGAGGTACCAACGAACATCTGCGAGGACGACCTCTTCGCGGTGCGCGGCGAGCCACGCCACGCCAACCACGGGTTGCATCAACATCTCCATGGTGCCCCCGGCAGGATTCGAACCTGCG
>PKWW01000027.1 GCA_003132165.1 Acidimicrobiaceae bacterium
ATGCCGACGGTGGATCCAGGCTAAAGGGCTGGAATTCCCCAGAAGGCGCGTTACTTCTTGATCGCTAAACTTGATAGTGGGGTCAGAAACCATTCACCTCGCTCAAAACACATCGCAAACATCATGACCGCCCAAGCCGTGTAACCCATATCAATGCATCGGATCTGCGCCGTACCAGTCGCGTAAAGAGCGATTGCAAAAAGGACAGCGGCGGCAATTCGAGTCGTTGAGGACACTAGGACCCGCGCCTCATATACATAATCACTGTTTCGTTCACCTTGAACATCGACTTGCCATATCAACCAGTTCAGAACTTGAACGAGTGAGAAGATGAACAGTCCTACGTAGATGGTGTACAAGCCGTGGTGCGCCTTGGAAAATGCAGCCTCCGAGAAGAGCACGATGCAAGAGATCTCTCCGATGAGGCAAAGTGCAGCTGCAATCTTTGCGGCATAGGGTGACGTATCGAATCCCTTCCACATCATGAAGATCGTGTCGATCAGCCAGAGTGTCACTAACGCCAGAAATCCTACGGCGAGGGTACTGACTTGGTGAACACTTACTGAAAAGAACGCCAATCCAAAAAATATCGCCATTGTCAGAGTAACCAAGAACGTCAGAACTCCGAGAATCTTGGTCGTCTGAAATGTCACGCTCGTCACGATGAAGGCAATCGCCCAAGCGAACAAACCCGCGTTTACCGGATTGTACGAACTAAGTGTTGCGTCAAGCACACCAAGCATCATGAAGACGACGCTCGCGCCATAAAGTAGACGAGTCCATGACCTTGATGAGTCAGTACCCATTACGTCACCAGAACCTCGTCACCGGTTGGCATGGTTATGGAAGTCATAAACTCCCCGTTGCTCGGCGGATCCTTAAGCACTTTCTTCTGAACATAACACGCGAATAAGTGAGAAGGCGCAATCTCTCACCCAATGCGTAAGAGGCCCCAAAACAGATTCGGTTCACTTCGCAGATCTAGCCGGAAAGCAAAGGACTTTTGACTGGAGTGCGGTGTAGACCCCGAGACGTTCGCACGAGTCCTTTCCCTACCCCCGCTGAGAACTGACTAGATCGCGCTCATCCAAGAACTCCCACCACGCGCCGCCAATGAGACGGGCGGCGGCCTCAGCCTCCAGTGGGTCGGGATTGATACCGTCAAGGGCCTCAAGCGTCCACCTCGCATGATCATCTTCCACGCCTCCGTGCGCCGACCAGAATGCAACTGCATCACTTGGCGCCCCGTAGTGTTCGATAAGCCCCTGGGCCTTCGAATCGGCAATTCTTGCTCCCTGGCTTTCGTAGGCCCAAAGTCCAGCGAGCGACGCAGCCGGGCTTTTCTGCAACAACCCGAAATAGGAGTCCACAAGGGACTTCATCGCCGGCGAGATTGGCGCGAACGCCGCTTCGTAGAACTGCGCGAACTGTTCGAACAGATCGAGGTGGCTTGGCGGAGCCACCTCATCGTCAAGGTTCTCGAGGACTGCGTTGCGAGCCGGACCTTCGGGTAGTTGATTGGCCAATCGTTCGAGGAAAAGAGGAAGCATCTCCTCGAAGTAGCGGTACTGCTCGGCGTAGAGCGTCAACTCGTCTCGAGTGAGTTGTCCCGCTTCCCAACGCCGATAGAACGGATGGCTCAGGAGTTGGCGGTCATGAAGTGTTGTCTGGAGAACTGCAGCGAGGGAACCATTCATCATGCGAACGTAGCACTGGCGCAACTAAGTAGAAATACAAATTTGACGGTTCTCGCGTCCCGTGGTTGACGTCGCCTCTCCTCTGGCGCACCGCTTACTCCTTTCATCTGTGCCCACCGAAGGCGTCAGAGCCTTCCCACCGCCACGTCGTGAGGATCAATAGCCGGAGGCGCCCTTTGGGCGAGCGCCAAGACCCGGAGGTCGGAACGCGGCGAACGGGTCCGTCACACGCAAGGTACGTTCGCTGAATTGATAGAGCATCGCAGGACGCCCTCCTGACGAGGAAGGTGACGCAACCAAATCAGTGGGAACAATGATCCCTCGTCGCAGCAATACCCTTTGGAGGTTCGTGGGAGAGACTGCGTGACCCAGGCACGCCTCGTAGACGTCTCGTAGGTCCGCGATGGTGAAGTTCCCCGGCACGAGCGCGTACGCCACGTTGGTGTACGTCAGTTTTGCGCGAAGGCGCTCGCGGCCGGATTGGATGATCGACGCATGATCGAACGCCGTCGGAGGGAGGTCGTCGACTGGGAACCACGCCGTGTCACTCGGCACAGCCGGATTGAGGTCAGTCGATACCAGTGCGACGTAGGCCGTGGCGACGACCCGTCCTCTCGGGTCGCGATCGACGTCACTGCGCGTCTCCAGCTGCTCGAGGAAGCCGATGTCGGTAAGGTCCACCTTGGTCGCGAGATGGCGGCTGAGTGAGGAACCGAGGCGCTCCGCGCTGCCGAGCGAACCGCCGGGCAATGACCAACTTCGAGCAAAGGGTTCAAGTGCCCGCCGCCAAAGGAGCACGCGAAGGCCCTTGTTTCGAACCTGTAACACCACCGCCAGGGCCTCGTGTTCAAAACGGTTCGCAGGGTCCGCGCCTTGCGCGGGTTCACTTGGTGACGCTGCAGGGTTTTGACGAGACGACACGACACATAGTAACTTGGAGGAAGAGTTTTCGCCTGACAGACGAAAACCTATGAGAGAGATCCTCTTCTGGTGGAACACGGTCAGCCTGCCCGTGCGAATCCGGTTTGCACGGGCACGGTGACAACGATGACGACAACGATTGCAACGGAAGGCCGCGTTGAACGTGAGTGGTCCAAAGAGATTCGACGACTCGCGCAGGAGCGTGACGCGGTCATCCTGGCCCACAACTACCAACGCCCCGAGATCCAAGATGTTGCGGATCATGTCGGCGATTCACTCGCCCTCTCTCGTATCGCCGCCGCCAGTACGGCGTCGACCATCATCTTCGCGGGGGTCTACTTCATGGCCGAGACCGCGAAGATCCTCGCGCCTGAAAAGACCGTACTGATCCCAGAGCCGCGCGCTGGTTGCTCGCTCGCCGACAGCATCGACGCCGATCAGCTCCGCACGTGGAAATCGGAGCACCCGGGCGCCGTGGTCGTCGCCTACGTGAACACCAGCGCTGAAGTGAAGGCCGAGACGGACCTTTGCTGCACTTCGGCGAACGCCGTCGAGATTGTCGCGGGCATACCAAGCGACCGCGAGGTGCTCTTCCTGCCCGACCAATTCTTGGGAGCGCACGTGCAGCGTACGACTCAGCGAGAGAACATGCACATCTGGTTGGGCGAGTGCCACGTCCACGCCGGCATCAGCCCGCAAGAGCTGCGCGAGAAGGCCGAGGCCGACCCTGCGTCAGAACTCTTCATCCACCCCGAGTGCGGGTGCGCCACACCAGCGTTGTGGCTCTCGGGCACGGGAGACCTTCCCACCGAGCGAACCCACGTTCTCTCCACCAGCGGGATGCTCGAGCGAGCTCGAACGACCAAGGCTCCTTCAGTTCTGGTCGCCACCGAGACTGGAATGCTGCATCAACTGCGCAAGGCCAACCCCACCATCAAGTGGTCGTCCGTGAACGAGAACGCCGAGTGCGCCTACATGAAGATGACGACGCGCGAGGTCCTCCTCAATTGCCTGCGAGAGGGAACCACCGAGGTGGTCGTTGATCCGGGCGTCGCGAGCCGGGCTCGCCGCGCCGTCGAGGCAATGATTGCCGTGGGAACGTCGTCAATGGTCGGCGAATGAACGTCGCCCCTATCCGGTACCTTCCCTCAGCACTTCGTTCCTGGAGTCGCGAGACCGACGTCGTGATCATCGGCGCCGGCGCGGCCGGACTAAGCGCGGCCCTCGACGCGTCAAGAAGCGGACACCGAGTGATTCTGGTGTGCAAGGGAAACCTCCGTGGAGGTTCGACTCTGCACGCACAGGGCGGCCTCGCAGCAGTCATGGACAGCGACGACTCGCTCGGCGCCCACGTCGATGACACCTTGATCGCCGCCGCCGGGCTCGCGGACGAGGCGGCGGTGCACCAACTGGTGGCGGCTGCTCCCAGCGTGATCCGTTACCTCGTCGAATTGGGCGCTCATTTTGATGGCGGTCCACTTGGTCTCGAAGGCGGTCACTCGCACCGTCGAATCGTCCACGCGGGGGGCGACGCAATCGGTGCCGAACTCCATCGGGCACTGCGCGAGGCAGTACTCACCTCGGACGTCGAGATCATGGAGCACACCGCTGCCATCGACGTCCTGCGAAACAGCCGCGGTGAAGCGGTCGGTGTCATCGCGGGAAGGGTGGACCAAACGTTCCAGCAGCGACTGGACGTGGGGGTGATCGCCGCGTACGCCGTCGTCGTGGCCACTGGAGGCATCGGCCAGGCCTTCGCGTCTTCGACAAATCCGATGGAGGTCACGGGCGACGGTCAGGCCCTCGCGCTGCGCGCGGGTGCCGAGCTGGCGGACATCGAGTTTGTGCAATTTCACCCGACCGTTCTTTACGTGCCCGGCCAACGAGGCCAGTCACATCTCATCACCGAGGCCATCCGGGGCGCCGGTGCCACCATTCTTGATGGCAACGGCATCCCGGTCATGCTGGGACACCACGAGCGAGGTGATCTCGCACCGCGCGACGTCGTCTCGTTCACCATGTTTCAACGAATGCACTCACCTGGCGATCCTCTCCCCAATCTCTGGCTTGACGCACGAACCATCGGTGAAGCCCGATTGGAGAAGGAGTTCCCGACAACCCTTGAATTGTGCCGAAGTGCGGGCGTCGACCCGGTGAACGAACTCGTTCCCATCGCGCCGGGGGCCCACTACGCGTGCGGAGGCATTCGGGCCGACCTTGACGGAAATACTTCAGTTCGCGGACTCTACGCAATCGGGGAATCGGCATCGACCGGCGTGCATGGCGCCAATCGCTTGGCATCAAACTCTCTTACCGAGGCCGTCATCTCGGGGCGCCGGCTCGCACGGCAATTGGACACTGCGCTCGCGAGTCGCTCCGTTCGCTCGACGATCGCCGATTTCGTCGAGCCAACTCGCGGATTCGGCGTGGAACCGACGACTCGAGCGAGCTTGGCCAGCCAAATGTCCGCGAACGTTGGCGTAGTTCGCAGCCGATCCGGCCTCGAAGATGTGCTCGAGACCCTGGCCAGCACGCCGGACGGATCAGCGGCGGCAGTGGACCTGCCCACCCTTGAAGCGACCAACCTCCATACGGTGTCCCTCCTCGTCGCCTACGCCGCATCTCTTCGAGAAGAGAGTCGCGGTTGTCATCGTCGAAGTGACTTCCCGAACGTTTCCGATGATTGGGGCCAATCAATCTCCCTCCACGTCTTCGAGCATGACGTCGTCGCCCGAGTGGCAACCTTGGCCGACGCATGAACGAAAGGCTGCAAGAGAAGCTGGAGGTCGCGGGCATTGACTACGCAGAACTCGAGTCTCTGATAGACGTAGCTCTCGGCGAGGACCTGCGATTCGGACCCGATGTGACCAGTGAAGCGACCATCGCGCCCGATCAGAAGGCTGAGGCCGAAGTGGTGGCTCGCCAATCTGGCATTGTGTGCGGACTCCTCGTTGCCATAGCTGTCCTTGAGGCCGTCTCGTTTCCGCTCGCAGGGGTGACTCCCGTACGCCAGGACGGCGACATCATCGCACTTGGCGATTCCGTGCTGCACCTGTCGGGACCGCTTCGTCCACTGCTCTTGGCAGAACGAACGATGTTGAACTTCATGACTCACATGTCGGGGATCGCCACCGCAACGAACGCTTGGGTCCGTGCTCTTGAGGGCACTCACTGTGAGGTTCGAGACACCAGAAAGACTACGCCAGGGCTTCGCCAATTGGAGAAGTACTCCGTTCGATGCGGTGGTGGGACCAACCATCGAATGGGCCTCGGCGACGCTGCTCTCATCAAGGACAACCACATCGCCGCCGCGGGGGGCATCACGAAAGCCATCGCGGCGATTCGCTCATCCAATCCGACTATCGTCCTTGAGGTCGAGTGCGACACGCTTGATCAAGTCCGCGAGGCAGTGGACGCCCAGTGCTCACTCATCCTCCTCGACAACATGGACACCGACACGATTGGGGCTGCCGTAGCCATCGCTCGCCGGTCACCTACAACGCAAGTTGAAGCCAGCGGGGGGATGACCATTGAACGCGCACGTTCGGTTGCAGAGGCGGGTGTTGATTACATTGCGGTTGGCTCGCTCACCCATTCAGTGGTTGCACTCGACCTTGGACTCGACATGGCATCCCCAGCGCCGAACTTTGATTCGTAACCGGAAGTAGAACGACTCGAATCGAGAGGGAGCGGAGAATTTTGTGCCTCGCTTCCATGAGTCTTCGCTAACTGTCACAATGTCCGGCAATGACCGGTCGTCACAACAAATGCTTCACTCAAACGGTGAGATCAGAGCGCGCAAGGAATCGAGGCGGAACGGGACGCAGAGTACCAATGACGGTCTCCACGATGGTGTCCTTGATCAGAAGCCATCCGACCTCTGCATCGAACGAGGTTCCATTGCCGGAACGTAGGATCGATAGGTGCGTACCGCCTTTTAAGGTGGCGACGGGTTCCAATCCCGTTGGGATACTCGCGAAACGAAAGTCGGCAATCGCATGACCATCTGTGCACGATGTCACGTCGAGACACCAGCTTCGCCCAATTTCTGTCCGGCGTGTGGCGCCGATTTTTCATCCAGTTGTGCCGCTACCTTACGGTCGTGGGTCTTCCTTACCCTGGCCATCGCATGGTCCGTGTTAACGATTGGCGTGTGTCTCGCTTACCACGCGCCAGAACCGTTGGGAGTACTGTCGATGACGATCAACGGGCACACCTACACGGGCAACCCGCCCGCACTCACGTTGTACCAACGTGACTCCGTCTCATTCTTCAACATCGTATTCGTCCTCGCGGCTGGATTGTTCGTCACGACGCTCGACCTCTCCCTTCGCACTCTTCGCCATTCTCGTCGGACCTGCGGTGGCGCGCTCGCCGCTGGCGCCGGTCTGCTCGTCGTATCGATCCTTGGATTGCTTCTCGGACTTGCGTCGGTCGGAGTGGTGGGATTCCTGCTCATCATGGCCGGGCTATCAATCAAACAAAAGGCTTCGACTGCCAAGGCAAAGTGACCCGTTCGCTTACGCGGGTACTTCCAATTTGACGATCAATCGTGGGGCGCACCGCGATCTAGTGATGCAACGATTCAGTTGGTCGGACCTCGTGCGGCAGCGGACTTTCGAGTTGGTCGAGGTACTTGATTGCGGTGATCATCGTCTCGACGAAACGATCGGCGAGGTCCGTCCAGAGACCGTTACGAACCACTATTCGCCGCATTGTGAGACTCGAGAGATCTAGCGGCATCGGGCAACAAGTCGCTGATCAAGAACCAATCTCACGCGAATGTTCTCACTTCTTCGCGCCCTTACCAGCAGCGCACATCAGCTCCACGTCAATGAACTCCGTTGCCACTATCTCCTCATGGCGAGTATCGGTCATACTCTCGGTGCCCATTCCTAGATCGCCCGGCCGGTCCCTTCCCAGTACGGATCACGCAGAAGCCGCTTGTAAAGTTTCCCCGTCGGTGATCGTGGCAGACGCTCCTCGAAGTCGATCGACCTCGGAACCTTGTAACCGGCAAGGTTCCGTCGAACGAAGGTCATGAGTTCGGTAGCCAGCTCCGGTGAACCGATGACGCCCTCGACGAGTTCGACCGCGGCCTTCACCTGTTCGCCCATCTCCTCGTCGGGTACTCCGAAGACTGCGGCGTCCGCAACTGCGGGGTGGGTGACGAGCACGCCTTCGATCTCTGCGGGATAGATGTTGACACCGCCGCTGATGATCATGTCGATCTTGCGGTCACTCAGGAACAAGTAACCTTCGTCGTCCAGGTATCCAACGTCACCGATCGTGCCGACGCCGGGTGCGAGATGGGCGGCCTCGGTCTTCTCCGTCGCCTTGTTGTACGAGAAGTCGGCCCCGCCGAGGCTCCGAAAGTAAATCTGGCCCACTTCTCCGGGCCCGCACGGCTGTTGGTGATCGTCAACAATCGTCACCTCGAAACCCTTCACGGGCTTGCCTACGCTCCCTGGGCGCTCCAGCCACTCAGGGCCGTGGATTACTGTGAGGAACCCGCTCTCGGTCCCGCCGTAGTACTCAGTGATCACCGGTCCCCACCAGTCGAGCATCTGCTGCTTCACCTTCAAGGGGCACGGCGCCGCGCCGTGTATCACCGATACGAGCGATGAACCGTCGAAGATCTCACGCGTCGCTTCGGGCAACTTGAGCAATCGACTGAGCTGCGTAGGAACGAGATGGGTGTTGGTGACCCGGTGACGGTCAACCAACGTCAACAGCGAAGCCGCGTCGAAGTGCTGGCGCATCACGCAGGTGCTGCCGAGCGCCAGAAGCGGGTACAACGACAGCGCGAGTTGCGCCGAATGATAGGCGGGACCATCCAGCAACGTCACACCTTCGGCCGGAATCTGCAGGACCGAGCTGACACCGATTCCGAGAAGCTTGACGAGCGCTAGGTCGTTACCCGTGGCATTGAGGCCTGAGCGAACACCCTTGGGAAATCCAGTAGTACCCGAGGTGTAAAACATTGGACCGCCGCTCGCCTGATTATCGGGCTCGTCAGTGGGTTGATCCGCAATCACGTCCTCGTAGTTGAGAAAACCCGGTAACTCGCGCTCGCCAATGATGATCTTGGTGGTGCAACCGCTTGTCTGCGGGTCGAGGCACGCTTCGCGGGCCGCGTCGGCGAACTGGTCCTCGACGAAGAGCACCTTGGCGTCGCAGTCCGCGAGTACGTAGGCCAGCTCCCTGCTGACCCAGTGCCAGTTCACTGGGACGAACACCAACGAGGTGTGGGCCGCCGCCGCGGCCACCTCGAAGAACTCACGACGATTGCCCGACATTATGGCGACGGTGTCGCCCGGTTGCACACCAGTTGCTCGCAACAGATGAATCACCTGGTTGACCCGATCATTGAACAGCGACCACGTCGTCGCACCCTGCTCATCGATGACCGCGATCGCCGACCCCTTTCGATCGACGACGTCCATAATGAGTTGCGCCATGATCCCCCCTATCGATTCTGATTATTGCAGGTGCTCCGCCCAACGGGCCATGTCGGGAGCCAGCGCGTACGAGGTGCGGCGACTCTCGATTGGATGCGCACTCGCTGACGAGCGAACAGCGCTACGAGCGCCGCATCATACGGCCGAGCTTTCGCAGAGGCCGAGGAATCATCCGCTTGAGGAGGTCCAGCTCTGAGCGCAGCTCGGCGATTTCTGCGACCTGGGCGTCGTAGTGCGTCTGCAGCGCACCATTACGACGCGTCGCATCGCGAAGCTGATCGTTCAATTCGATGAGGTCCTTCGAGAGATTCTCGAGTGCGCTCGTATCATTGTCGCGTACTGCCTTTACGACGAACTGATAGGTCTCGGCTTCGCGTTCGACGAGGGCGGCCTTGAGTACTTGGTCATCGACATCGCCAGCCTCGACCCCGATCTCAGTGGTAAAGACCGGTGCAGTCGCACGACAGAACTCCACCGGAGCCAAGCCCGCCTCGCGAAGTAGATCGAGCAGTGTCTCCTTCGTGAAGAAATGGACGTGGGTGCGGTCCAATAGTCCGGAGTCGGCGTAGGGGAACTCGCCGTTCAAGAGGGCGATCTTTATGTCCGCGTGGGCGATATTCGGCACCGAGACCACGACTGTTCCTCCGGGTTGAAGGTACTGCAGCGACTTGCGCAGCGCTGCCAAAGGATCCCTGAGGTGTTCGAGCACGTCGCCGAACACAATCACGTCGAAGAATTCACCATCCAACTGGTCCCATACCTCGACGTCCTCAAGGTTCCCAACCACGATTCGTTCCAACCACTGCTTCGCGGATTCAGCTGCAATCGGATCGATTTCGACGCCAACCACGCGGCACTCGCGCGCTTTCAGAGCCTTACTCACGTGACCCGACGAGCAACCCGCTTCGAGCACCCTCTTGTTGAAACCCACCATTCGAAGGATCAGGGAGTGTGAGTTGTTCTCGTCGTCCGGATTCACCTCAACGTGATAGTGGGAAAGCATGACTGGAATCTAACGCACGAGCGCTGTGGTGCCCCATGTGAATATTCATACTGCTCATCGATCCAGAATTGCTGTCCCGGTAAGGCCTGCCCATTCCGAGGCGCACAGATCAGTCCCTCCTCGAAGATGGCGGACTCGGGAAATCCATTCGGCGGTGTTCGGTGGTGTCATCGCGTTGACGTTGGCCGTTCTCACCTTCACCAGTCCGTGACGTCCTGAGTCGAACACTCGACTGGCAAGGCGATCCTCTCCAGCTCTATTTGCTGTGACGCGACGTGTCGCCAAAACCGACAATCAGCGCTACCGCTCGAAAATGGGCGAACTCGTGTCATCGGATGTCGCCATGCGGCTCTTGAACAGGAAGTCAAAACTGAGTCGACCGGCCCCGAGGCACACGACGATGAGCGCCAACGCCGCGAGCGCCAAGTTCAACTCGTAGCCCGTCCTTGGTGGTGCGGCGTGAATTCCATTGGCCCACGTGACCGTGACCATGGCCATCATCATGTCGAGGAACAAGGCCATCCCGGCCAGACGCGTGACCAATCCGAGAGTGAGTGCGACGCCACCGCCAAACTCGATGACACCACCGAACACCGCAAAGAATCCTCCGGGATGAAGGTGCGCGGTATCCGCAAAGAACAGGGCAGTCTGGTGCAGTCCGGGGCCATTGAACGCCCCGAAAAGTTTGCCCGCTCCGTAGTAGATGAAGACCCACGCGAGGGCGAGGCGCGCGCCCGCGAGCGCGATATCGGCCGGTATCGACGGATTACGACTCTCCAACACAGTGATGAAGAACGTGCGCGCTCTGCCCCGATCTCGAGGCTCTTCTCTCAGCATTCGCCAACCCCGGCATCAGCGTGCGCCGCCCGATCAGTGTCGTTACGCGCTCTCTGTTCGAGTTGCCGCTCGCTCGAGTACGCGCGGTCTGCGCCGGCGGGTGATACCCAGGGATCGCTGCCTTCGCCGATGGGGCGAAAGGGCGCGACGAGTTGGGCGGCGAAGACCCTGAGATGGCGCGGTCGGTCCCCCGCCTGTTCGACCATGAGTGGGCGCCCCGCGAGGCCCGTATCGATGCGGATGGTCTCGGACGTCGGGAAGAACGCACGATGCGAGAGCTGGTCCCAGATCGTCAACGCGAAGCCGAGATTCACGTCCTGCGGTCCGTCGAGGCGGTGGTGGATGCGGTGATAATTCGGGCTCACGAATAAACGACCAAGCGGTCCGAAGCCCAGATTCGTGTTCGAGTGGGCGAACGCGACCACGCCGGCGTACGCGACCAGCAACGCCGTCGTCACCGCCCCGTTGGCGAGCAGCACCGTGCCCGGAATCAGGGCGATCAGGTAGGAGACGTGAATCAGCGGGTGCGTGCGAAAGACGGTCAGCACGCTCATGTCCTCTTGTGAGTGATGCACCTCGTGGAACCGCCAGAGCACGCGCACCCTGTGGTTCGCCAGGTGCGCCAACCAATTACAGCCGTCCATCGCCACGAAGATCAGAGCAATGACGATCCAACGCGGCATCAGGCCGAGCCTCGGCATGACCACCCACGGCATTGTCGTGCGGGCCACTTCGGAAAACGAAAGGGTGAGCGCCACGACCAGTGGCGCGACCAGCGTGGCGTTCAGCACGGTGAAGAGAAGGTCATGACGGTAGCCACGCGCGAAAGGCGATCGGCGCTGTGCCGGGCGTAGACGTTCGACCATGAGGAAGACACCGAGCAAGAGGAGGGTCACCGGACCAACTGCGACAACACGCAGACTCGTCATCGCACCAGCGAAGCTCGCCCCTCCCCACCGGCTGGCCAGTCCGATCGCAGTCAGCGTGACCGCAACGGCCATGATCGAAAATGCTGGCAAATAGAGCCGTGACGCCAACGCACGTGCCATCGTACGAACGCGCCGCACGCGCGGAGCAACGAGCAATTCTGTACGAACCGAAGTCACGACTGCTGTTGACATGATTCTCCCCCGGCTATCAACCTGGCTAGAACGAGACCCCTCCACTACTCGGGCTCGTTGTTGTTGTCGTTGTCGACGAACCGGACGTAACGGCGGCCTTGGTCACGACGACGGACCACTTTCCCCACGTGTCGGTCACGTTGCCGTTGACCTGGTCCGGGGCGGTGTCGCCGGCGAACCGGTAGAGGGCCTTACCGGCGTAGGTGACCTGGAGCGCACCTCCGGTGCGCCTGATGACCCCCAGCTTGGCGGCGCTGACGCCGCTGCCCGCAGTTGCCTTGGTCGCGCCTTTGGGCAAGAGGACCTCAGGCCACACCGCGAGGCAACTGGCCTTGCAGGCCGTCGCGCTGGGCTTCAGGCTATAGACCGTTTTCCCGCTGACCAGGATGGTCCCGTACTGGGTGGTCTTTAGAGTTGCGACGACGACACCCTTGACCGCGTGGCTCTTCGCAGCACCCGCCGAGTTGACCATGACCGACGCGGACAACCCGCTGATCGTGATACACGCAACTCCCACGTATCGGAGCAGAATTCGACGCGACTTCCTCTTCTTCACAATCATCGCCACCTCAATTGCCTCCTCTGCAGCCTGCGCCGCGGTCTCTTCGTTCGTTCTAAGTGATACGGAGGGCCCGATGAAAAGGATCACGGGAACCAACCGAAATCTTGGATATTCGCGAAACCACCGCCGATCACACCGACAGACGGGCGCTTGCGATAACGGCACCATCGGCGGCCACGATTCGAGCGCTGCGAACCTGAGCGGCGCTCACCGTCAAACGAGCCGCCCACGCGCTGTAGTCGCCAGACAGATTGAACCACCCGACCGTCAAAGTCTGGCCGTTGTTCAGCGTGACTTCGCAGGAAACGTCGCCCGACAACTTTGCGGAATCGACAGTCACGAACATCCACGTAGGCTGATCAGTGGAAATGACTACTTGGCCCATGACCCGTCCGTTCGAGGTGAGTTGAGCCAGGGCTGGAGCGGCTGCGACGGACCGATTGGGGCTTCCCGTCCCGTTGTTCGAGACAAAGACACCTACGCCGAAGCCGAGAACGGCGACGAGCACGGCCGCTATCGCGAATGCGCTCACTCGTCGAAATCGTCGTGACCGGTCTCGCTGAGCTGCCTCGCGAAGTTTCTCTGAAAGACGTGACTCAAATCCCAGGGGCGGCTCAATCTCGGGCGTCAGCATCAATAGCGTGTCCGCTGCGGTCGACAGCGATTCAAGTTCCGCCCCGCAGTGGGCGCAGGACTCGAGGTGATCGAGGACCTCGGCTCTTTCGCGGCCCGCAAGGATTCCGAGCGCGAGTTCGGCGAGATCATCCTGAACCATCTGACACTTATCTGGGTCTCGCGTGTACTGGCTCATGGGCTCTCCGATATCACAAGAGTCTCTCGAAGCTTCGCCATCCCCAGCCGAATTCGACTCTTTGCAGTTCCCAATGGGATTGACTCCACGGCCGCCACCTCGACAGCTGTCCTCCCGTACATCGCAGCCAGTACAACTGCGCGTCGCTGCTCCATCGGGAGGTTCGAGAGCGCAATCCGAACTCGGGTCATCGCGTCTGCGGCCAACGCGGTGTCCTCCGGCTGACGCTCGACACTCACGAGCTCGAGGAACACACGATCGTCGGGAGCGACTGGAATACTCCGTCGAATCCGTACGGCGTCGATGGCCAGATTGCGGGTGATGGTCAGCGTCCACGTTGTGACAGAACCCCGACGTGCATCGAACACCGAAGCGTGCCGCACTATCCGAATGAACGCCTCTTGGGCAACGTCCTCGGCCGTACCAACGTCGCCAACAATCCCGAATGCGAGTCCGAACAGTCGGCGCTGGTAACGCCGGACGAACGTCAATACAGCCTGCTCGTCACCTACCGCGATGCCGGAGAGAAGGGTCTCGTCCGAAACCCCTTCATCCTTGCCGTGACGCTTCCTCATCGTTAGATAGTACGGCTGATGGGTCAATTTGGATCAGTCCTCGTGCCATCGAGTTCACTTCAGTGTCCCACGACTCGGGCGAATCTACGACGACGACGTCGCCGAACGCTGGCAATGTCGTCTTCTAGTACCGGGTCTATATGAAGTCCTCTTCACGGTATTCACCCTGTGGCCTCCCGTCGATGCGCTCGATTTCTGCGGTGCGTAGTTCGACGCGACGGATCTTGCCGCTGATGGTCTTTGGAAGATTAGTGAACTCCAGACGTCGGATTCGCTTGTACGGCGCCAGATTCGCCCGGCAGTGGGCCAGAATCTCGCCGGCGAGTTCGCGACTCGGCTCGATGCCGACGACGAGTGTGACGTAGGCCTTGGGCACCGTCAGGCGCTTCTCGTCGGGCGCGGGTACGACCGCAGCCTCACCAACGGCGTAGTGCTCGATCAGAACGCTCTCCAACTCGAAAGGACTGATCCGGTAGTCACTCGATTTGAACACGTCGTCGGTGCGGCCAATGAACGTGATGAAGCCGTCGTCGTCGCGCGCCGCCACGTCGCCCGTGTGGTAGCGACCACCGGCGAACGCCCGCTCGTTCACCTCGGTGCTCGAACCGATTCCGGTTTGGTAGCCGACCATCAAGCCCACCGGTCGGTCCGTTCCACAGCGCACGCAGATCTCACCTTCGTCGGCGACCGCGTCGGTGACGGGGTCGACGAGATCGATGTGGAACCCCGGCATCGGGCGACCCATGGACCCCGCCTTCAGGGGCTGGCCCGGCGAGTTGCCGATCTGCAGTGTCGTCTCGGTCTGTCCGTAACCGTCACGAATCACGAGACCCCACTCACGACGCACGTGTTCGATCACCTCGGGGTTCAGCGGCTCGCCGGCACTCAGGGCCTCGCGCAGCGACATCGACCACTTCGAGAGGTCTTGCTGGACCAACGTGCGCCACACCGTCGGTGGAGCGCAGAACGTCGTCACCTTGGCGTCACGAAGGACGTCGAGCATCGCGACCGGATCGAAGCGCTCGTAGTTGAACAGACAGATTGTCGCCCCCGCGATCCACGGCGCGAAGACGCACGACCAGGCGTGCTTGGCCCAGCCGGGGCTCGACACGTTGAGATGCACGTCGCCGGGCTGGAGTCCGATCCAGTACATCGTCGAAAGATGCCCAATCGGATAGCTCACGTTAGTGTGCTCGACGATCTTCGGTAGCGACGTCGTGCCCGACGTGAAGTACACCAGCAGAAGATCGCTCGCCGCCGTCGGCGCGTCCACATCGAACGCCGTCGAACTGGCATCCGACTCCGTAAAGTCGTGCCAGCCGCTGACCGGCGCACCGACGGCGACGCGAAGGAAGTCGCCCGGTACGTCGTCGAAGTTGTGCGTCACGTCTGATCGTGCGATCACTGCGCCCGCCTCGGCCCGGTCAACACGGTCGCGCAGGTCGGCCGGGGTCAGCATCGTGGTCGCCGGTATGAGGACCGCCCCGAGCTTCATCGCCGCGAGGAACGACTCCCACAACTCCACCTGATTGCCGAGCAGGACGAGAATTCGCGTGCCGCGCTTGACTCCGAGGTCGCGCAACCAGTTGGCCAGTTGGTTGGAGCGGTGCGAGAGTTGCGCGTAGGTATACGACGCATCGGTCCCGTCGCCCTCGATTATCCGCAGGGCCGCTCGGGTGGGGTGCTCGGCAACGAGCACACCGTCGAACCAGTCGATCGCGAAGTTGAAGTGCTCCGGTCGGGGCCAGACGAATTGTTCGTACGCGGTCTCGTAGTCGGAGCGGTGCTCGAGAAGAAAGTCCCGGGCCTTACGAAAATCCTCGGTCGCAGTAGCCACTCTTGTCCATCCCTCTGTTGTCGGTGCCAGACTCCTGTTGAAGGCTGTCTACGTTCTAACCCGGGCTCCACGTTGCGTCAAATGCGCCATCACCCGATTATCGGTCAATCCTCATATTGGAACGTGGACATCTGGTTCGTTGGAAACTGTGATCGGACTTCC
This sequence comes from Acidimicrobiaceae bacterium, assembly GCA_003132165.1. Taxonomy (GTDB): domain Bacteria; phylum Actinomycetota; class Acidimicrobiia; order Acidimicrobiales; family RAAP-2; genus RAAP-2. The sequence continues at coordinate 15,988 of PKWW01000027.1, forward strand.
TTTCCCTTGCGCCCATTCGGCAAGCTCGGTTGGAGATGGAGTGCGGCAAATAGCGCTCCACACCGAGCTCTGAACCGAACTATGTCCTACGCGCCGACCGCCGCCAGCGTTTCGGTTGACGCTTCAACGGGGTGCGCCGGCGGCGAAACAACCGGGTCTTACCTCCCTCCACGTCCAGTACGGAGTTTGTCCCCGGCAGACCTTGACGGGCCAGGTTGAAGGCCGCGTAATTCATGTGGACTCCAGCATGAACCACCGAGGCGCAGCCCCTAAACAAAAACGTCAGTCTCTCTTTTGACCATCGATGATCAGGAGGTACGCCAAAGGCAAAGTTGTGACTTTCGACACCTATGAAGGCGGGGCGGTACCCGTACGTTCTAAATGGAGGCTTCACTTACGAAAGGATTTCTATGGGCAGCCAAAAGAGGAACGAGGGTTTAGGGCTTGTCGCGGCAGTGGCGTGTTGCGGGATGATGCTCGGCGCGTGCGAGCACTGTCGACATGCGAGAAAACAACGTCGACACCAGTGCTGTGATGCAAACGAAGGCCCCGGACACAAGCACGGCCACGGCCCTTGCGCCTGTAACGAGCACGGCCCCGGACATGACGAAGGCCCCGGACACAAGCACAGCCACGGTCCGTGCGCCTGCAACGAACACGGCCCCGGACATGACGAAGGCCCCGGACATCCCCACGGTCCCGGACACGAAGATGATCCGATCAGGATGCTCGACGTACGCTTCGCCAAGGGTGAGATCGACGAAGCTGATTACCTGCGCCGCCGCGAGATTCTCAAGGGCACGCACTAATACGAACATTCACCGAATGATCGCCGGCTCATTGAACAGAATCAGTGAGCCGGCGTCGGTTGGTCGCGACCTCACTCGAAGTAATGTGCGAGAAGATGGAGCGGACACGAAGTTTCTGGGGCTGGGGATTCGAAGGCGAAGGTCTGAGCCCCAAGGACGAATTGGCCCTCGCCGCACGAGTCAAGCCATTCATCGAGATGGCGGATGACCGCACTGCGCCTCCGTCGCCTGACGAAATCAGATTGACACCGTCGCGGCTAGAGCCGCCCGATGTGCTCGCGTCATGGTGCACGACGAACGAACTCGCTCGCGCGGGTCACACCTACGGCAAGTCGTTCAGCGACATCGTTCGCGCACTCGAGCGCCGCTGGGATCGGCCGCCCGACGTCGTGGCCACACCGAACGACGAAAAGGGAATCGTCGAAGTACTCGACTGGGCGGCGCAAGTCGACGCCATCATCATTCCCTACGGTGGTGGATCGTCGGTAGTGGGCGGCGTGGAAGCCCCTTCGAACGACGACCGTCCGGTGATCAGTTGCGACCTCAGCCGACTGGACCGGGTGCTCGAGATCGACGCCGCCTCACGAGCCGCGCTCATCCAGTCCGGTGTATACGGGCCATCACTCGAGGATCAGTTACGACCGCACGGCCTCACCTTGCGCCATTACCCGCAGAGTTTCGAGGTCTCGTCGCTCGGCGGTTGGATCGCGACGCGCTCGGGCGGTCACTATGCGACGTTGCACACTCACATCGACGATTTCGTCGAGTCGATCCGGGCGGTCACGCCAGCGGGACTCTGGGAATCGCGCCGCCTACCGGGATCGGGCGCCGGACCCTCCCCAGACCGTCTGCTCCTCGGATCGGAGGGAATCCTCGGCATCATCACCCAGGCGTGGATGCGCTTGCAGGATCGACCAGTGTTTCGCGCCTCGGCTGTCGCTAAATTCTCGACCTTCGACAGCGGCGCCCGAGCCGCGCGGGCCTTGGCACAGTCGGGACTCTGGCCGACGAACTGCCGACTTCTCGACGCGGCGGAAGCGATGATGACCGGAGCCGGCACGGGCGAAGCCCACCTTTTGCTGATCGCATTCGAATCCGCCGACCACCCGGTCGACGAGGCCATGGCGAGAGCAACAGAGTTGGCGCACGACCATGGCGGGACCGTCGAGTTGCGGACGAACGGGGCCGACGCCTCGCCCGACGAACGGGCGAACCCAGCTGACCAGTGGCGTTCCGCGTTCCTTCGCGCGCCCTACACGCGCGACAGTCTCGTCTGCTTGGGCCTCATCAGCGAGACCTTCGAGACCGCGATCACGTGGAATCGCTTTGACGAGTTCATCCACGACATCAAGACCACTACCGAAGAGGCCCTCCGGTCGGTGGGCGCCTGGCCGGCCATCGTCACGTGCCGGCTCACGCACGTCTATCCCGACGGCGCTGCTCCCTACTTCACTGTGCTCGCACCCGGTCGCGCCTCTGGACGTCTCGCGCAGTGGCGCGAGGTGAAGAGCGCAGTCATGGCTGCGATTACTAAAGGCGGCGGGACGGTGACGCACCACCACTCGGTCGGACGCGACCACCGCCCCGGCTACGACCTCCAGCGTCCCGAACTCTTCGCCGCCCAGTTGCGCGCCGCGAAGAGAGTCGTCGATCCCCAGGCCATGTTGAACCCCGGCGTACTCATCGATCCCTAGGATTCCTTACTAACCCCTGACCGCGTCGATGATCCGCTGGCGCGACTTCTCTTGGGGCCAACCTCCGAGGATCATGGTTGTGAGACATGTCGGGCGCCACTTGTGCTCGATCTCTTCGATGATCTTGTCCGCGGGACCTAGGAGCGCAACGTCCTCGACCATAGCCGTAGGCACCATCGCGACGGCCCCCTCACGGTCACCGGCGAGGTACGCGTTCTGGATGGCTTCGCACTCGTCCACCCAGCCCATGCGCACGAAGACGTCGTGGTGAAAGTTGGCGTCTTTCGCACCCATTCCCCCGATGTAGAGCGCCAACACGGGCTTCAAGAACGACGCCGCCACCTCCACGTCATCGTGTTCCACCAGCCACACCGTGCAAGCGATCTCGAATGCGTCGGGTGTCGAATGCGCACCCTCGCGGGCGAAGCCCTCCGCCAGTGCCTCTCGATAGAAGGTGTCGGACTTGGGTGAGAACCACAGCGGCAACCAACCGTCGCCGATTTCGGCGGCGAGGGCCACGTTCTTCGGCCCCTCGGCGGCGAGCAGGATAGGAATCGATGTCCGATACGGATGGATGGTCGACTTCAGCGCCTTACCGAGATGCGCGCCACCGTCGAGCGGCAGTTGGTAGTGGCGACCTTCGTAGGAGACGGGCCTCTCACGCGCCATCACCTGGCGCATGATCTCCACATACTCGCGAGTTCGCTCCAGCGGACGAGGGTACGGCTGCCCGTACCAACCTTCGACGACCTGAGGACCCGACGCACCGATGCCGAGCATCACCCTTCCGCCCGACAGGTGGTCGAGGGTCATCGCGGCCATCGCCAACGCCGTCGGCGTTCGAGCCGCCATCTGGCAGATGGACGTACCCAACTTGATCGAGTTCGTCTTCGCCCCCCACCACGCCAGCGGTGTCAGCGCGTCCGAGCCGTAGGCTTCAGCCGTCCAGAAGCTGTCGACACCGAGCGCCTCGGCTTCGCGCAACTGCTGCTCGACACCCGCGGGTGGTCCCGAGCCCCAGTAACCGGCAGTGATCCCAACTTTCATCGCTACTCCATTCGCTGTTGACGACACGCTTTCGACGCGCCAGATGAACGCCTCGGTCGACGATGCGCGATTGTATCTCTGCCCCTAGTCATTGCCGAAGCGAACGACCTATTCGGACTCGAGGGGCCAACTGGTGAGACGTCGAAGGAGGTTGATCTTCTTCGATTGATGGCTACTCATTCGATGAATAATGTCGTCCAACGCCCGCACCGCTTGGACGATATAGGGTCCCTTGTTCAGCATGACGCACTCGGCCCGTCCGGCCATTGCGGCGTCCGAGATCTCAGCCCGCGAGGGCTGACCGGTCCTCGCCATCTGATCAAGGACCTGCGTAGCCCAGATTACGGGCACATGCGCTGCGTCACAGAGGCACAGCATCTCCTCTTGAACCTCAGCGAGCCGTTCGAATCCACATTCGATCGCCAGATCGCCGCGCGCCACCATGACCCCGATGCGTTCCGATGCCATCGCTGTGAGCAGAATCTCCGGCAGCGCGTTGAAACCGCGCACCGTCTCAATCTTCAGGACAATTCCGATGCCGCTCCCCCCAAACTCTTCCAGTCGCTTCTGGAGAGTCGCCACATCTGAACCGGCCTGCGTGAACGAAAGCTCCACAAGATCGGCGTGCGCCACGACAAACCGGAGGATCAGTTCATCCTCGGGGCTCATCAATGGGAGGTGTAGGTCGGTGTCGGGGAGATTGATGCCCTTCTCAGCGCGTAGCTTCGACCCCCCGGGCGCGGCCGAAGTGATTCTCACGTCCGATCCAGTCGGTCGGACATTGATGGCTTCTCCACCGATTTTTCCATCATCGAAAAGGACTCGGTCACCCACTTTCAGATCCCGGAAGACCTCGGGCATGGTGCAGCCAATACTCGACCGTTTCGACCGTCGTTGACCCACGTCGCGCCCATCGCTTTGAACACTGTTCGCCAACGCCGGCGACAGGTCAGATGAAAGCGTCAGCACATCGCCCACTTTGAGAATGATCGCCTGGCTAACCGCCGGGATGTCGCCCACTACCACGGCGCCGAATTCCGTGCTGTTCAGCACGGTGCCAGTCCCGATATACGTCGTGTCATGAGCGTGCACCTCGACTCCGGCCGCATCGATACTGGTCACCTCAAGTTCTCGGGTCGAGTCCCTCGTGTCACGTAACGTGAGCCGAGCGCCGACACGAAGTTTCGACAACCAGTCAGCGCGAACCGGAATTCGGGTCAATGCGACTTCACCGACCCGTTGCCCGGCTCCGCTGGAAGATTCCGCTACGAGTAGGGCACGGGCCGGAACAATTGATCGACCCCGCGCATCGCGAACTGGACGCAGACGCACGACCTTCGGGCCGGACTCAATCGGTCCCGTTCGAAGTTTTGGTCCCGGAAGATCCATGAGGACCGGACAGTGACCACCGGTCTCGGCCTCGGCCCGACGAATATTCTCGACCATGCGTAGCCACTGTTCGTCGGTGTCGTGGGCACAATTGATGCGAGCGCAGTCCATGCCACTGGTCATGAGTTCGAGGACGAGGTCATAGTCCTGTGCGGCCTCGCTGGGCATGGTCACGAGAATTCGGGTGGAGCGCCCGGGGCGCAGTGGCCCCAAGAGCGCGAGCGTATTGGTACGTAGCAACTCCCTTCCCTCCCAGAAACTCACCGCAGACTCAGTACTCATCCATTCGCCAGTGCCGGCGAGGACCTTCAAGTTGTCAATCACACGCTCAACCGTGACAATCACGTGCTCTTCGGTTCGCCCGAGTGACGACAACCCGAGTTCCGCGAGAGAATCCTGGATGTCACGTAGGTCGTACTGCCGGAGTGTCAAGTAGTCAATAAGGTTCGCTGCGCTCTGACGATGGTTCGGACGAACTTTCCCGAAGGATGACTCGAACTCACTAAAACGTCGGCGCATCTCGTCTCGTAGCGGCTCCAATCTCGCGGCGAGTACTTCGGGCGGTGGACAGGGGCTGTGCCTCGCCTTGGTCACATCGTGCATCGGCACCGGACTCTCCTCACCCAATCCAGATGATTGTGCGCGTCGCACAAACTCACCGGAGGTCGCATCGAGCGACACTCAACTGTCCCAATCATCTCCATGAGCTTCAAGGGTCAAAGGTCCTTCGTTCTGGTATCGGCACCGTGGTACGGTCCTAAAGATGAAGGGCCCCACTTTGGTTATTTTGGCCGCCGGACGAGCTCGTCGATACGGTGGGCTTAAACAACTCGCCCCCATCGGCAAGCACGGTGAAGCGGTCATCGATTTGCTCGCCACTGACGCGATAACGGCCGGTTTCGATGAATTCGTCCTCGTTATCAACCGCGACACGGGTCCCACGATCAAAGAGCACGTCGAAGAGTTCTGGCCGAGCGACCATCGGGTGTCGTTCGCCATCCAAGAGACGCTTCGCGGCACCGTTGACGCCGTGCTCGCCGCCGAACCATTCGTGGACCCCGAGAGTCCCTTCGGCATTTCCAACGCCGACGACATCTACGGACAGGACGCACTTTCCAAACTCAGTCGCCACCTCGAGACCAACCCGGACAACTGCCTGGTGGGCTTCGATCTCGAGAATTCGCTGGTCGGGGACCTTCCCGTGTCAAGGGGAACCTGTCAGGTGCACGACGGCCGCCTCGTCGAGATCGTGGAGCGTCGAAACGTCCACTTCACCCCCGACGGATTCGCCGCCGATGACGGGAAGTCGCCGATCATCCTCGACGCGCAAACCATGGTGTCGATGAATCTCTGGGGCTTTCGCCCAACGATGTGGCCGCTGCTGCACCGCGCGATGGACGAACACGACTTCGACGAGAGTGCCGAAGTGCTGCTGCCCATCGTGGTCGGGAATCTCTTAAAGAAATCCCAGATGCGCTTCGACGTTCTCACGACGAACTCGCGTTGTATCGGTGTCACCCACGCGGATGATCTCCCATTGGCCCAGTTCCTCGTGCGTGAGGAGATCAAGATTGGCCAGCGACCAGAGTTCGCGTTCCCTCAAAGCCGCATGGAGTGAAGAGGGCTCTCGTGGTTGAAGTTGAACTAGTGGTTCGCCCGGTAGATGTGATCGACATAGTCGTTCACCATTCTCGCTGAGCTGTACATCGGTCCGAGTGAGCGCAGCGACGAGCGCACCCGCGCGAGCCAGCCAACCGGGATGCCGTTGGCGTCGCGTGTGAAGTACAGGGTCTTGACCTCGTTCTCCAACAGGTCGTAGAGCGCCTTGGCGTCGCGTTCGTCCTGTTCGCGAGCGTCCTCGACTACCGAACCGTCGATCGCCCAGCCATTCTGTCCGTTATACCCTTCGCACCACCAGCCGTCGAGCACACTCAGGTTCAGTCCGCCGTTGAGCGCCGACTTCATGCCACTCGTACCACTCGCTTCGAGCGGAGGTCGCGGCATGTTCAGCCAAACGTCGCATCCGGCGACGAGCTGAGGCGCCACGCGAAGGTCGTAGTCCTCGAGGAACACGACCCGATTGGGGATATCCAAACCTCGCTTCACGGCGAACATGTTCCTCGCCACTTCCTTCGCCTCGCGGTCGAGCGGGTGCGCCTTGCCCGCGATGATGAACTGGGCGCCCTGCTCGTGGTCGATGATGCCGCGCAATCGGTCGACGTCGTGGAACAGCAGGTCGAGCCGCTTGTAGGTGGCCAGACGGCGCGCGAAACCAATGGTGAGGTGCGTGGGGTCAAAGGCGTTGAACGCGGATTCGGCGTGGTCGACCTCTTCGCCCCGAGCCAACCGGTCAACGCCAATGTGACTGCGGATCATCTCAATCAGGTTGAGGCGCAACTTGCATCGCGTCTCCCACAGGTCAATGTCGGGAATCTCGTCTACGTGGCTCCACAGACCGGGGTCGTCCGCGTGGCGTTCCCAGTCCGCACCGAAGAACGTCGTGAGCAGACCGCGCATTTCGGGCGCCATCCACGTCGGCAGGTGCACCGCGTTGGTCACGTGTGTGATCGGCACCTGATCCGGCCCGACACTCGCAAAGAGCGGGTTCCACATCTCGCGTGCCACTTCGCCGTGTCGCTTGCTCACGGCATTGGTCGATCGCGAGCAGCGGATCGCGAGCGGCGAGAAGCCCAGCGGTTCGCTCGTCGCCGTCGGGTCGATGCGGCTCTCCTCGCTCAATTGCTCGCGCGAGATGCCCATGAGGTCAACGGCCCGGCCGAGCACGGAGAAGAACTCATCGGGTTCGTAGGTCTCGTTGCCCGCGGGCACCGGCGTGTGGGTCGTGAATACGAAGCGGTCACGACCGGTCGCGAGCAAATCCTTGAGCTCGAGAGGTTCGCCCGAAAGCCCGGTCGACACTTGTGAGGCGATCTCCAGCGCCGACAGCGCGGGGTGGCCCTCATTGAGGTGGAAGAGTCCCGGCGTGATGCCCATGGCGTCGAGTGCGCGCACGCCCCCGATGCCGAGCACCGCATACTGCGCCAGTCGAATCTCGTGCGAACCTTCGTAGAGACGAGCGGTGACCCAACGTTCGAGCGGACCGTTCTCCTCGAGTTCGGCGTCGAGCAGGTAGAGCGGTGTTCTTCCCACATTGACCCTCCACACCTGCGCGGAGAGCTCACCCTCCCACACGGGAACCGTCACCTTCACGGGCAATCCGTCGGCACCTCGCACTCGCACTGCGGGCAACTGATCAGTGTTCGCTTCAATCCAGTACTCATGCTGCCAGCCCTCGAGGGTCATCCTCTGGTGCAGATAGCCACGCCGGTAGAGAAGACCCATCGCGACGACGTCGAGCGCTTGATCGGACGTCTCCTTCAGATAGTCCCCGGCGAGGACCCCGAGGCCGCCCGAGTACACGGGCAATGACGAATGGACGCCGAACTCAGCGCAGAAAAAGGCCACCGGCCCGCTCGCGAGCAAGCGCTGGGCGGGGCGCTGCATGTGGGCTTCCATGCTCTGAGCCACCTCGGCCACGCAGTCGAGCAAATCAGGGTTGGTCGCGGCGCGCAGCAGGTCACGCTCGGGAAGATTGAGCAGGAATCGAACGGGATTCTCGCCCGCCAACATGAAGCGATGCGCGTCGATCATGCGGAACATCTCGGGGCCACCCGGGGTCCAGGACCACAGGTAGTTGTACGAGATCCAAGCGAGGTCCTCGAGGGGCTCGGGAAGGCGTCGAGCCAGGCGGTCAACTGCGCGGTCCACGTCGCGTGAACCATCAAAACGCTTGTTCATCTAAGAGAATCTAATCGGTGGTACCGAAGTCGCTTCTCGGGTCACGACTGAACTCATGCCGAGCGCTTTAGCCAGTGGCGCCACAATGCTGAGGTCTGGCGCAGGGTTCTGTCCGGCAATGGCGACAATCGCTCGCCTGATCGAAGCCTCTCCAATGGGCGTCACGTATCGTGGAGCGCCAGCCAGGGCGACCAGCACGGCCACTTCGTCTTCGCCGGCCGGATTCGCCAACACCCGTGCCACCAGGAGATTAAGCGCCTCTTCGTAATCTGCGCTGCCCGTACCCGCCAGCCACGAGGCGCCGACCCTCGCGATGACGTCCGCGCCGAGTTCACCGAGACTGACTTCTCGAATCGCGGTCCCATCGTCGACTCGAACCCGGATGCCGAGATGTCCGGTCCGCTGCGAGCTTGTTCGAAATTCACGTTCCCGAAATGTCAACGTGTTGGTCAGTGTGACGCGAAGCTCGGCCGGGTCACTCTCGACCATCTCAGCCCGCGCTCGCCAGTAACCCCGCTCGATTCGCGCGTGTCCGACACACGCGAGGCGCTCAGCGGCAAAGCCCGCCGCAATCCTCTCCTCGTCGAAACGAAAGGGGTCGCACGCCAGCGCCCAGAGAACGGACCCGCCGATTCCCGGACGATTCGAGTGGACCCCGCCCAAGTGCTCCAGGAACTCGGGCTCGTAATCCTTACCCAACGTCCGGCGAACTATCCCCAGGGCGACCGCCGCGTAGCGCAGAACGATCGACGTCTCGATTTCGGCCGGATCGGCGAAGAACCACGCGCAACTCGTGAAGCTGTAGAGAAGGTTGCGGTGGACCTCGCAGAATTCGAGCACGAGGGCGACCTCGGCGGCGTCGAGGTCACGAACTGCGCGGGCCGCGACGAAGTCGTGGGGATCCACCTCGCCCGAAAGCACTGTTCCGTACTGCAGCAGCGCCTCACCCGACGAATGAAGGTATTCCGCGAGTGCCTGGTCGACGGCGCCTCCGAGAGTGGCGCGCAACCAGTCGAGCGATTCGCGCAGCGGTTCACGCCAGGTCTGTCGCCAACCCGGCTGCTCACCGGTCACGCATCCGCAGTCGCTACGCCAGCGCTCGACGCCGTGCGCGCAACTCCACGATGACACTTCGGCGAGTTCGACCTCGTAGGTGGGCTCACGTCGCGCGAGCCACACCCCGAGCGTGGTCTCGAAACCGTAATGGTGCCGCAGCCGACGAAGTGCCCACGCCAACCCCAAGTCACCGAAGTGGTGGTGATGCCCGTACGTCTCACCATCCGCCACGAGCAGCACCGCGCCGTCCTCACCATCGAGTGCACCGGCCATCTCGTCAGCGAGGGCGATCCCGTCATCGATCAGGTCACCGAAGGCCACGCGCTGCGAAAGACTGCCGTGACCGAATACAACGTTGATCGTGCGCCCCTGCGCGAGTCGGACGAAGTACGCCTTGGACGTGTCGAGCGAATTGGCATCCACCGTTCGCCATTCCGCACCAGGCTCGCGCACGCGCAGGACCTGGGTGGGCATGAGGACCGTGTACTGAATACCTTGACGCGCGAGGCAATCGAGGCTCGCCAGATCGACTGCGGTCTCGGGCAACCACATGCCGAGAGGCGTGGCGCCGAAACGACGCCGGTAGTCAGCGATTCCCCACGCCACGAGACGCTCCCGGTCGTCGGCGTTCGCGAGGGGGATGATCGCATGCACGAGCGGCGCGGCGATCATCAGCGACTGCGGCCCTGAGTTGGCGTGGTCCACCTGATACGAGAGTGCCTGATCGACGTCCGGTGAACACTGCTCCAGCCACCGGTGCAGCGTGGGCCCGATGTCGGTGCTGCTCATCGTGAGGGGTTCGACCAGTTCGGTCGCCGTCTCGTCGCCGTTGGTGACCGCGACAGCGATCAAAGCGCGGTAGCACTCAGTTGCAATCCGCTCGTTCCAGTCGTGATAGGGCCACGCGCTCCATTCGTTGGTCACCACGCCCAACCACGGGTCTTCGCGGGGAGGTTGATAGAGGTGCAGGTGGAAGCCGGCGAGTGGTGGCATCTAGGACTTTCTCTTGAGCACGACGAGCGACAACGGGGGGAGAACCACGCGAAGTCCATGCCGGTCGGAGCCGTCACGGGACGCCGGAAACTCGCGCACCCGCAAGTAGCCGCTGCCGCCGAAGTCGGGATCGTCGCTGTTGGCGACCACAGCCCACGCCGATGACGCCGTGACCGGTATCTCGTAGTCGTCACGGGGGACCGGCGTGAAGTTGGCGAGCATGACGAGTTCCTCGTCGCCGCTACCGCGTCGCCAGATGAGCACGCTCTGGGACGCGTCATCGCAGCTCAGCCACGCGAAATCCTCCCCTGTGGCGTCGTCACGGTGCAGCGCCGTCTCATTGGCGTAGAGCGAATTGAGACGGCGTACCCACGACGCGACTCCCCGATGACCCGCGTCTGCGAGTAGATGCCAGTCGAGGGACCGCTCATGATCCCACTCGCTGGTCTGGGCGAACTCGTCACCCATGAAGAGCAGCTTCTTACCGGGAATCGTGTACTGGTAACCAAACAGCAGTCTCAGATTCGCCCGCTTCTGCCATTCATCACCACTCATCTTGGCGAGCAGCGAGCCTTTGCCGTGCACGACCTCATCGTGCGAGAGCGGGAGCATGAAATGTTCGTTGGCCGCGTAGATCGCACGGAACGTCAGTTCACTCTGGTGGTACTGGCGGTACAGCGAATCGCGTTCGAGATAGTCAAGGGTGTCGTGCATCCACCCGAGGTCCCACTTGAAGGTGAAACCCAGGCCGTTGCCCGAGACGGGTCCGGTCACCTGCGACCACGACGTCGACTCCTCGGCGACGATCATCACCCCGGGGAACGCCCGGGTCGTCTCGGAGGTGCACTGGCGCAGGAACTCAACCGCATCAAGGTCCTCTCGTCCCCCGAGACGATTGGGAACCCACTGGCCCGGTCCTCTCGAATAATCGAGGTACAGCATCGACGCGACCGCGTCGAGTCGAAGTCCATCGACGTGGTATTCGTCAAGCCAGAAGTTTGCGCTTGAGATGAGGAAGCTTCGTACTTCATTGCGGCCGTAATTGAAGGTCCAACTCTTCCACTCGGGGTGCACGCGCTGTCGCACGTCGGCGTGCTCGTACAGATACGAACCGTCAAAGCGCGCGAGCGCGAACGAGTCGGACGGGAAGTGTGAGGGGACCCAGTCGAGGATCACGCCGATCCCGGCCTGGTGGAGGTGATCCACCAGGAACTTGAAGTCGTCGGGCGTGCCCATGCGCGACGTGGGTGCGAAGTAGCCGGTCGTCTGATAACCCCACGAGCCGTAGAACGGATGCTCCATAACCGGCAGTAACTCCACGTGAGTGAAGCCCATCTCGATCGCGTAGTCGGCGAGCAGTGGCGCCAGTTCCCGGTAGCTCAACGAACGGTCGCCCTCCTCGGGCACCCGCCGCCACGATCCGAGGTGCACTTCATAAACGGTAACCGGTCGCTCGCGCGAGTTGCACTGGGACCGGCCAGCCATCCACACCCCGTCATCCCACTGGTGGCTCGAACGCCACACACGCGTCGCCGTCGCCGACGGGACTTCGAAATAGCGACCCATCGGATCGGTCTTGTCGAACTCCTCACCACCCAGGCGCGAGTGCAGACGATACTTGTAGGCCATCAACGGCTCGGCCCCGGGCACGAAGCCCTCCCACACCCCTGAACTCTCGCGCGGTGAAAGAGGGTTCTGCGTACCGTGCCAGTCGTTGAAGTCCCCGATGACCGAGACCCGGTCGGCGTTCGGCGCCCAGACGGCGAAATAGCAGCCCGCGACGCCTTCGACAACCATCGGGTGACACCCCAAGTGATCGTAGAGACGGAAGTGGCGGCCCTCATTGAAGAGGTGTAGGTCCTCGGCCGTGAACAGCGTCGCGCTCGGCGTCATTCGAATCCCGACACGGTCGTGCACCGCGTCGGGGTAGCCCCGTCGCTCACTTAGGGGAGCGAGAGCCTTCGCGAGCGTCGTGGAGGATGCCAACTCCTCAAGACTCAATCGCGAGCGTCGGCTCCAGTTCGCACGCTCCGTCGAAGTGCCCGGCAGGTTGACCGCCAGGGACTCACCCAACAGGTCCTCGAGTTGCACCATGACGAGACCGGCCTCGCTGTCGGCGAGAAAGACGTGCACGGCGTTGAGCACGGCGTCAGGGCTAGCGTCCTCGGCACAACCGAGCGCACTGATCAGATTGCGACGCTGCGTGGCGCGACGCGCACGGGCCTCTTGCGCCGTCGATTCATCGAAGTGACCTAATTGCAATCGCTCGTCAATATCCGTGCCACTCCACCACCCGGCGAAGGTGGCCGTGTCGTGGGTGGCGAACGAGGCCACCGATCCGCTCGGAACCTCATCGAGATGCTCGTCGTTGACCGCGTACTGCACGACGTACGTGCGACGGATGCCGTTACTCTGCATCGCGTCACGCAGCTCGTCGTGCACCGTGCCGAGGTCCTCTCCCACGACGTCGACGCCCGCACGCTGAGCCTCGACGGCCACGACCGCCAGCAGCTCGTCAAAGGGCATGTTGACGTAGAGTCCCTGCTCCGGCGAGGCTCCCTCGGGTATCCAGAACAGTCGCTGCAGTCCCATGAAGTGATCGATCCGCACGACGCCGGCGACCCGCATGTGAAACTGCAGAGCCTCGCGAAACTTACTGTGCACGTCATCTCGACATCGGTCGGGGTGAAGCGGCGGCGAGGCCCAACTCTGCCCGCGAGCCGAAAGGTCGTCGGGTGGTGCGCCGATGGACATGCTCGTGACGTAGTCCTCCGGGTTCTTCCACACGTCATACCCGTAGGGGTGCACACCGACCGGTATGTCCAGTCCCAGCGTCTGGCCCCGCTGAGCGAGCCGGGACGACAGGTCGGTCATCTGTCCGTCCATGATCCATTGAGCGAACATGTGATAACGAACCAGGATCGGGTCGACGTCGTTCCACCGCAGCAGTCCGCTGCGCGCGGTCGAGGGCCACTGGTGGAAATCGAGACCGAAGCGCTCACCGGCGGCGCGAAACCGGGCGTAGTCGTTCAACTCGGGATGGCCCATCACGTACGAGAGCAATCCGCTCTCCTTTTGGGTCATGAAGTCGCTCTGGGTCGCGGCCCACGCCTGAATGACGTTTCGCTTAGCGGCGAAGGCCGCGGCACCGTCCACGAGCCCGTCGACGGTCCAGGCCTGACGGTGACGCGGGGAATAGGTCTCGTTCATCAGACGCAGGGCGGCGGGCGACTGGGCGAGATACTCGACCTGGTCCAGTGCGATCCATCGATCACTCCAGAACCGCCGACTCACCGGTCGGTAGGGACTCGCCTCAAAATTGTCGGGGCCGAATGTCGCGAGCAGCGGCAAAGTCGACACGACCGTAGCGTGCTGATTGGCGACCAGTCGCGCGAATTCGTCGAGGTCACCAACGTCACCACTGCCCCAACTGCGTTGCGAGTGCAGCGAGAAGACCGGCGCCTGCACGGAGAAGGCGCGCCAATCCGGTGAGAATCGATGCGACGCGCCACGTATCGGGCGCGCGATGATGATCGCGCGTACCGAACGGCGCCCGACCGTCACATGCAAGTGGTGGTAGCCCACGCGCATTGCCGGTAACTGAAGGCCCAGGACAGGTTCGTCTCGGCCATCGGACTTGGGTCTCGCAACTAATGAATCCGGTGACATCGTCCAAGAGATCTCGCCTCCGGACTCGAACTCCAGCCGACACTCCAGATCCGCCCCCCGGCGAGCGAGGCGTATGGGTACGACCGATTGGCTGCCCTCCTCGACCACGTAGACCGACTCGACGATTCGGTCCGTCCGCTGTTGGCGGAGTTGGCGTGCCACTGCCTTGGCATCGTTCTGGTTCGAGAGTTCATCGGTATCCCCGAAGGAATTCAGGATGGCCATCAGCACGTCGGGATCAGCGGACCGGAGCACGCCGCGTCCGTCCTCGTACTCGAGGCCTACGCCACGAAATTCCGCTAACTCGCGTAGCGCCGATTTGATCACGGACTTCTCCGCACTCATTGGGACCACGTGATCAAGCCGGGCAGAGCTTCGCCATCGGTGTGCACCGGCGACGGGAGGATTCTCGCCACGAGTTCGACGAGCTCACCGTGGCGAGTCCATTCGACAATCGCCACGTAGCGCGCGGTCGATCCCGTCCTTTGCGCGAGCGACGCCGACACCGGTCGCGGCGTTGCCCCACTCGCCACCAGCCAAAGCTGCACCAGCAGGTCGGCGGGGTCCAGCAACCCGAGGTTGACCACCATCTCTATCTGCTCGCTCGTCTCAGATATTGGATTGCGATGGGTGACAGTGATGGCGAGACCCAGCCAGTTCGACCCCAATCGCTCCAGTTCCCTCGTCCGGTCACGCGCCGACTTCGCGCCTCCGGATTGAAGCTGTCGGACCTTCACGAGTCCGGGCAAGTAGTACGACTCGGTGTACTCGCGGGTCATTCGAAGCGAATCCCACGTCGGAGCCAGGGTGGACATCGACTGTTTCACCGCCGCAATCCACGAGCGCGGTACACCGTTGGCGTCGCGGTCGTAGAACGAAGGGACAATCTCATTCTCCAGTACCTCGTAGAGCGATGCCGCATCCAGCGCGTCCTGGGTCTCCTCGTCGAGGTAAGGACCCGCCGTCCCGATCGTGAAGCCAATGGGCGCCGCGGACTCGTTCGCATCGAGGCACGCCTCATCCCACCACCCGTCGACGGTGCTGAAGTTCAGCGCGCCGTTCATGCCCGCCTTCATACCGCCGACGCCGCAGGCTTCGAGAGGACGACGCGGCGTATTCAACCAGACATCGGCTCCTTGGGCCAATGCTCGATCCATGGTGGTGTCGAAGTCGACAATGAAGACCACCCGGTCGGAAACCCCGTACTCGGCGGCGAACTCAATCATGTCCTGCAGCAGCAACTTGCCCGACTCATCGTTCGGATGGGCCTTGCCGGCAAAGACGACCTGCACCGGACGCTCGGTGTTCTTCAACAATCTCGCAAAACGCTCGGGGTCGCTCAAGAGCAGGGTGGGACGCTTGTAGGCGACGAACCGTCCAACGAATCCAATGGTCAGCCACTCGGGATTGAGGAGCGTCACCGAGGTCACACGCTCGCTCGGCGCGTGGCGACGCGCCAGCTCATTGCGCGCGCGGCGTCGAGTGAACTCCACGAGCTCGTTTCGCGCGGCGTTCTTCACTCGCCAAAGTTCTGCATCATCGACCTGCAGCAACTTCGACCACATCACAGGATCGCCCGGCGTCGTCTGCCACTGCGCGCCTACCGCGGACGTCAGCAGGTCGCTGTACTCGCTCGTCGTCCATGACTCCAGGTGGACACCGTTGGTGACGTGGCCGATTGGCACCTCATCGAGTGGTAGACGAGGCCAGAGCTCGGCCCACTGCTCCCTCGTCACGCGCCCGTGCAGTCGACTGACGCCGTTTCGGTGCCCCGCCATCCTCATGGCGAAGACTGTCGGACAGAATGAGTCGCTCGGGTCGTCCGCCTTGAAGCGGCCGAGCGCCACCAGTGTCTCGGTGTCGACGCCGAGCTGAGTGGCGTAAGCCGCGAGAAAACGCCGCGCCACCGCGGGAGCGAAGTAATCATGTCCCGCCGCCACCGGCGTATGTGTCGTGAATACGATACCCGGACGCACCGCAGTGCGAGCCTCATTGAAACTCAAACCCTCCTGGGCCATGGCCCGGCGGATCTGCTCCACGATGGCAAAGACCGAATGACCCTCGTTGAGATGAAGGACCTCAGGTTCGATGTCGAGCGCGGCGAGAGCGCGAACGCCGCCGATGCCCAAAATCAGTTCCTGGGAAAACCGGATGTCCACGTCGCTGTCGTACAGACGTGTCGTCAATGTCTGATCGGCCATCGAGTTCGAATCCACCGCGCTGTCGAGCAAGAGCAGATGGTTTCGCCCGACCTTCGCACGATAGACAGCGACTTGAACGTCGCGCCCCGGCAGACTTACCGTAACCTCCACGTGCCGACCGTGTGTGTCGCTCGCGCGCTCGATCGGCATCAAGTTCGGCGAAATCATGTCCCAGGCTTCGTGTTGGCGCCCTTCGCGGTCGAGCCACTGGTGCGACGTCCCGCGATAGAGCAGCCCGACGCCCACAATCGGTACTCCGAGAGCGCTGGAGGCTTTCAGTTGTTCACCGGCGACGGTGCCCAACCCGCCCGCGAAGATCGGTAGCGAGTCGGTGAGCGAGTACTCCGCGGCGAAGTAGGCGACGATCAGGTCCTTCTGGCGGCGGTGCTCGGTCAAGAACCACGAATCATTGGTCCTTAGCTCGTACGTTCGAAAGTCATCGACAACCGACTGCGCCAGTTGAGCGGTCTCGGGATCCGAATCCATGAGGGCAGTGACCTTGGCCCGTCCGAGACCAAGTAGGAGTTGATGCGGCCACTCCAAAGCGCCGGGACTGGCGTCGGGATCCAATCTCGCGAAGAGACGCCTGGCTTCAATTTTCCAGGTCCAACGTAGGTTCAGCGAGACGTCGAGCAGGTCGTCATAAATCGCTGCAGAGCGCTTCAGCCCACCGTTCGACTTCGAAACTGGCACACCACCCTCCTCTGCTCCGTCGCGCGCTGAAAAGTCAAGTGATGGCCCCAAGGCACGTGCCCCAGCCTAACGTCGAACAGCCATTGTCCCATTAGGAGATTGCGCACGAGCGCGCCCCACGCGTAACGTCGCGGCTGCCCACATCACGGCAATGAACGTCCCCGCCGCCGCGGGTCGGCGGTACCTCTGCGCACTCGAAGGAGTGCCCTTGCGCGACATCGCGTTGATCCTGTCGCACCATATACCGCGACCCGGGATTCAAGATCCCGACCGGAAGAATCCCGAAGCCCCTCCTGCGCATTGCGACGCTCTTCGACCGCGACCTGCGACTGGTCGTCAACGACGTCGGCCAACCCTTTCGAATCGACGCCAGCAAGACCGTCCATGAATTGGGTTTCGACCCGCGCAACCTCGCCAAGATGACAATCGCCATGGCGGACTCGATGATCCGCTTCGGTGTTGTGCGCGACCGCTCAGCGCCCATCACGCCACGTTGACCATGCGGATCAATGAAGTCGACTGCCACGAACGTGTGCGAGATTGCCAGTCGTCAAAGATGAAAGGGCGTAACCATTGATCGAGCCGACCGGGCGGCTGCCAGCAGTTTCAGGTGGAGCAGCGTCTCGGTCGTGGCGAGAAGTGAATAGTGATTGAACCGGATGCCGACCTGCTCGCCACGGGCGACTGACGGGGCGATCACCAGCGTCGGAACGCGATTCGACGCCTGGGAATCGTTCTCGTCGAAGGTGATAAACAGCACGAGCGAGGACGTCTGATACTGCGGACTGGCCAGAATGGTGGGCACCAACTGTCGGAGCCATGCGTCGCCCACTCCAACAGCGCAACTGTGCATGTCGTCGCAGATGTTCGGAGCGATGAAAGTGAAAGCGGCACTCAAATCGAGCGGCTGGGTCAACGCAATATCGTCAACGCGACAGGCCCTCGCGACGTTCAGGAAGTACACGGCCGGATTGTGACGTGCCGCGTACTGCCCACTCGTGACGCGATCACACGGCGAAGGCATCGACTCGGCGAACGCACGCCAGTTGGAGCCGAGCTCGGAGAAGATGCTCGGCGCACGAAGAGGATGTGCACTCGGCTCGTTATCATCAGTAATCCCCTGCGTCGAACCCGAGGTCATGGCCACGTAGTTCGGAAGGCTCGGGTGCGCGATGGCGTCGTAGTTGGTAGCCAGTCCACACGCCGAGGCGAGTCCGTTCAGATACCGAGCACTCGGTGAACCAATCACGGAATAGCCCACGTTCTCGAGGACGATCCACACGACATGCTCGTAGTTCGTCGTGGTCGCGACCGAGCACGGAGACGAGGGAGATATTGCCAGTTTGGCCCCGGCGTTGAAAACTGGAATAATTGAAGCCGCGGCAGTGAGCAGAAGAATCAGGGCCAGCCGCCACCTTCGAGTGAACACAGCCCATCTTGACAACGGAGATCTCGAGGCGGAATCACGTTTGTGCAACGCCAGCCCCCTGGTAAGTCGCATGGGCTACTTCGCCGCGTTACGAATTGCCGCAACAATCCGCAGCGCTTCGAGCATCCCCTGCGCGAAGCCGTTCTCGAAATCGCTTTGGCGCGCAAGCGACAACTTCAAATGGTGCTGCGACTCGTGTTGCAATTGATAGAACGCTTCGTCAATCTTTGGGCTCACGTCGTTCTCCTCAACATTGTTCGCTGACGACAACGCTATTGGCAACGCGTGATGGAATCGTGACTTCTGCGCGACAATGGCAGCACGCCCTTCACGGCGGAGACCAATCTGACATCACCCCGCGTGAGGAAGTGGATCCTCAGACCTCTTTGCCCTCGTTCGTCACTTCGTCAGCCAAGGCCGCGTAGCCGGCCGCGGTCAACATTCGTCGCAAATCGACGACTTGTTGAACCTCGATGTCCTTGTGGCGGGGTCGCGTGAATATTTGCTCCTCGCCACCCACGAGGACACGAAAACTTCCCTCGTGGATCTCCTCAGCCGTGCCGACCGCCTCAAGCAATGACACGACCGCTTTCCAGTCGATGTTATGGCTCGTTGGATGCTGGAAAATCGACACCAGAGTGTCACGATGGTGGTTGTTCAAGTGAATGGGTAAATTGTTTTCGGGCATACATCTCCTCTCGCAACCCCACCCTAAACCAGACGAACTCGACCCGTGCAGGGACTTACGCCACAATCCGTAATCGGGTTGCGTTCAACCAACGGTGAGACAGCCGACACCGGATTCGAGAAGCGGCCGCGTGAACAGTGTTGTGAATCGGCCCTGACGGAATACGTAGCGGTCGGTCCGACGTACTATTCAAAGAGGGGACACGTAACCGGCGACAAGCGAACGGCACACATGGACCACGGAAATTCAAATCACAATGGGACTTCAGCTGCAACAAGTCCTCAGCATTTCTGGGCCGAGTGGCGCGACGCTGTCGAACCCCGTACGGTGGCCCTGATCGTCGGCGTGCTGTTCCTTCAGCTCGGCTTCATCCTCTCCTACGTCGGCGCATTTCACGCGCCCAAGCCACACGAGATACCGGTCGTCGTCGTCGCGCCAACGTCCTACTCCACCAAGATCATCGCGGAGCTGAATGGTCTGACGACATCCCCCTTGAAGGCGCGCGTCGTCAGCAGCGTCTCCGTGGCGAAGAAAGGAATTCGCACCGACCAGACGTCGGCGGTGTTCATCTTCAACCCCCAGTCCAGGACCGACAAGCTCCTGGTCACCACGGCCGGCGGGTCTGCCGTCGTCAAGGCCGTGACCACGGTAGTCACCCAATTTGAGACGGCCCAAAGCCGGTCGGTCAGTGTCATTGATCTAGTCCCCGGCCAGTCAGGCGATCAGAGTGGTCTCGCCGGTTTCTATCTCGTGATTGGTTGGATTGTGGGCGGCTATCTCGTTGCATCACTGCTCGGGGTCGCGAGAGGTTCGAGACCCGCGAACCGGCGAAGGGCGATCTTCCGCTTGGGGGCAATTATCCCCTACGCGTTGCTCTCGGGGCTCGGTGGCGCACTCGTCGTGGACCAGTTGCTCAACGCCCTCACCGGCCACTTCGTCGCCCTCTGGTTGCTCGGTGCGCTGCTCGTCGCATCGGCGGCGACGGTCACCATGGCCTTCCAAGTTCTCTTCGGCGTCTTCGGCATCGGCGTCACGGTGCTGCTCTTCGTGATCCTTGGCAATCCCTCGGCGGGCGGCGCCTACCAACCGTCAGTGCTGCCCCCGTTCTGGCGAACTCTCTCGGGCGCACTGCCGAACGGAGCGGGCACCGACGCCGTTCGCAGAATCGTCTACTTCGGCGCCAACGGCATCGGCGGGAACCTCGTGGTCATCAGCCTGTACGTCGTCGGAGGCGTATTCGCGACAATCGTAGGAACACATTTTCATCATCGCAGGACAACGCGCCTCGAACAGTTGCCCTCGACGGCGTAGGGCTTCGACTCTAGGCCACCGCTAGGCTCGCCGCGATGACGCCGATACCGGAAGTGACCCTTATCGCCGCGACGGTCTGTGCCCTTGCGTGGGTCGCGTCGCTGATCACCGGAGACACGTCGTGGGTCGACAGAATCTGGTCAATCGTCCCCGCGGTCTACGTGTGGGTCTTCGCCCTGTTCGCCCACCTGGACAATCAGCGTCTCGACGTCATGGCCATCGCCGTCACCGTCTGGGGAGCACGCCTGACGTTCAATTTCGCGAGAAGGGGCGGCTATTCCGGTGTCGAGGACTATCGCTGGTCAGTGTTGAGGGCATCGATGCCACGCTGGCAGTTCCAACTGTTCAACTTCTTCTTCATCGTGCTCTACCAGAACTTCCTACTGGTCCTCATCGCGATGCCGGCGTACACGGCCTACCAGCACCGCGGCACCTCTTTCAGTTTCCTCGACCTGGTACTCGTCGCGATCTTCCTTGCCTGCACCCTGGGTGAGACAATCGCCGACCAGCAGCAATGGAACTTCCAATCGAACAAGCACCGTGAGATCGCCGCCGGTCGCGTACCCGCCGAGCAGTTCCTTCAGACGGGGCTCTTTCGATACTCGCGCCATCCCAACTACTTCTTCGAACTCGCGCAGTGGTGGCTCGTCTTTCTCTTGGGGGCCGTGGCCGCCCGCTCGGTGATGGAGTGGACCGTCATCGGGGTGGTGCTGCTTACCGCGCTCTTCATCGGCTCCACGAGCTTCACCGAGAAGATCACCCTCTCGAAGTACCCCGAGTACTCGTTGTATCAACAACGGACGTCCGCCGTCATCCCATGGTCGCCGCGACGGCAGCGTCGAACCGCCGAAGCCTTCGACGCCGAATAGCCATCACGCCCACTGGATGATCGGCTTCGCCTCGCTCGAATGCGTGAGGCTCGTTGTTCTAGGAACTGGGATCGTGCACGAGTGCCGTTACTCATCCGTGGTGCGTCCCCGACATCATTCGTCTTAATCCGATCACGCAATCGTGGCGGGGTTATCACGATCTTGAAGCCCGTAATGGGTATGGTCGCTGGTGAAGTTTGCATTTGTCCCCGGTGGCTATACTTGAGGCCCTTGTTAATTTCGAGCGATACTGCCCGTAGCGGACGCTCCCCCAGCTGAGAGGAACCCGCGATGAACCCCTTTGAGGAACTCGAGTCGAACGTCCGCTATTACTGTCGCCGGTGGCCGGCCGTGTTCTCGACCGCCAATGGCTCGACCATCGTCGACGAGGACGGCAACGAATACCTGGACTTCTTCGCGGGCGCGGGGGCTCTCTCCTACGGGCACAACAATCCCGTACTGGTGGAGGTCGCCATCGAGCACCTGCGCGCCGGCAAGATCCTGCACAGCCTGGACACGTTCACGGTGGAAAAGCGCCGTTTCCTCGAATCGATGCAGCGCCACGTGCTCGCGCCACGCCACCTCGATATGGTCGTCCAGACCGTCGGACCGACCGGCGCCACCGCCGTCGAGGCCGCGTTGCAGCTGGCCCAACGGATCACCGGGAATCGGGCCGTCGTCGGCTTCGCCGGTAGTTACCACGGCATGACCTACCGCACGGCCTCAATCTCGGCCTCGATGTCCGGACGCGCGACCAGCGCACACCTGAAGGAATTCGTCGCGCTGCCCTTTGTTGAGAACGTGACCGAGTCCGACATCGAACTGCTGGACGCGACCCTGCGCTCGACGATCGACGGCCAGCGAATCGGGGCCGTCATCATCGAGCCCACACAGGGCGAGGGCGGCGCGCGGCCGTTCGACCCCGCGTACTTGCGCGCCATTCGAGAGCGCTGCAGCGAGCTCGGCGTGCTCGTCATCGCCGACGAGGTGCAGGCCGGTGTCGGACGAACCGGCTCCTTCTTCTCCTTTGAGAGTTCCGCCCTCGATCCCGACATTATCTGTGTCTCCAAGTCGATCAGTGGGCTGGGCCTTCCCATGGCGCTCAACCTGGTTCGTCGAAACTTTGACACCTGGGCGCCCGGCGAGTTCTCGGGAACCTTCCGTGGCAACAACCTGGCCTTCGCCACATCGGCGACGATGCTCGAGACCTACTGGGCCGACTCCAACCTCGAGAAGGGGACCGAGCAGCGCGGGCTCATGGTGCGCGCGGCGCTCGAAGAGATGTCCGTGCAGTTCGGCGACAGCGACTTCGTCGTTCGCGGCAATGGGCTGCTCTGCGGTTTGGACGTCGGCGACACGAAGCTCGCTGCCGACATCGCCGAGGCGGCATTCACGCGCAAGCTCATCGTCGAGACCTGCGGCGCTGGTGACACCACGGTCAAACTGCTCCCTCCTCTCGTGATCGATGAGGAGCAGCTCGCCGACGGGCTCGCACGACTTGGTGAAGCGGTCGCGCAGGCAACCTCCGCACGTTGAACGATATTCCGGACTGGCGCAATCTGGTCGTCACACTCGATGACGATGGCTTGACCGCGCTCGCGCGTGGCGTCGACCGTGTGATCGAGAGCCTTCGCTCCGTTGAGGAAGGTCCGAGGTCGAACAGGTCGCCCGACCAACTGCACGAGTTAGTTACGGGGCTGGAGATATGCCCCGAGGTGGGCATCGCGCTCGAAACGGTCCTCGAGGAGTTGGGTTCCATCGTCTGGGCGAACGGTGTTGTTCCGAGCGATCCAGCGACGGTCGCCCACCTTCACCCACCGGCCCTGGTGCCGGCGGTGGTGACCGAACTCGCAATCGCCGCGACCAACCAATCAATGGACTCGTGGGATCAGGCACCGGCCGCGACCGAGGTGGAACTACACCTGATGCAGTGGCTCGCCAATCTGATCGGCTTGCCTGATTCGGGGTCGGGCGTGATGACTTCAGGCGGCACCGCGTCGAACGTCCTCGGCATCACGCTCGCGCGCTCGTGGGCCGCAGCGAAGCTCAGCGTCGATGTCCTGAAGTCCGGATTGCCACCACAAGCAGCCGACTGGCGCATCATCTGCTCTAATCAGGCCCACTTCTCGGTACAGCGCGCCGCAGCCCAGCTGGGGCTGGGTCGCGACGCCGTCGTCACCGTTGCCACTACCTCATCGGGGTCAATGGACATCGAGGCGCTCGACGCGATGATCGAGGAACTCTCAAGGTTGGGGCTGCACGCCATCGCAGTAGTCGGTACCGCCGGTACCACGGACCTCGGCGCCCTCGATCCCCTGACTGCAATAGGGGAACGAGCTCGCCAGCACTCAATGTGGTTCCACGTCGACGCTGCCGTGGGAGGAGCCTTCCTCCTGTCGGGTCGGCTTCGGACCGGACTCGCGGGCATCGAGCTCGCCGATTCGGTCACTATTGACTTCCACAAGCTCTGGTGGCAGCCGTTCAATGCCAGCGCTCTGGTCGTGCGCGACGTCGAGAGTTTCGATCTGCTGCGCGTGAAGTCGAACTATCTGGACCGCGGCGACGAGCTCGAGGGAATGGTCAATCTGGTCGGTCGTTCGCTCGACACCTCGCGACGGTTCGACGCCGCCAAGGTCGTGGCGTCACTTCGCACGCTCGGTCGTCACGCGCTTGGCGAGATGCTCGAACACCTCGTCGACCTCGCCCGCTACGCCGCCACCACGATTGACGCGCACCCGAGACTTGAACTCGTGGCACACCCGGCGTCGGTCATGTGCGTCTTCGATGCCCCTGGTGCCGGTCCCGACGATCTGCGCCGCGTGCAGCAGCACCTACTCGCCCGCGGTGAGATGGTGTTGGGGCGAACGTCGATCAAAGGTCGGGCAGCTCTCAAGTTCACATTCATGAATCCATTGGCGACAACCGACGATGTGGACCGCCTCATCGCGATCGTCGTGAAGGAACTGGACGCAAACTAGCCAGCGAGTTTCCTCGGCCCGCTCAGCCCGCGAACGTGACAACCCGCTCTAGCCAAGAAGATCCCATCGATTTCCCAGATAGTCGCGAAAGACCACGACTTTGCCATAGGTTTCCTCACGCGGCTCGGTCAGCAGTTCGACACCCGCCACCCGCATTCGATCCAGCGTTGCGTCGAAGTCGTCGACCCTCAGAAAGAATCCGACGCGGTCACCAACTTGGTCGCCGACTCTCGAGCGCTGATGATCACCGTCAGCGCGCGCCAACAAGATCCCCGTGTGCGCGTTCACCGGGCGCACCACGACCCATCGCTTGGTCTCGCCGCTCGTCGTTACAGACGGTGAGTCCTCGACCAGCTCAAGACCCAGCACGTCGACGAAGAATTTGATGGCCGAGTCGTAGTCGTCGACGACAATGCTGAAGAGATCAATGTTCATCGGAAAGAGGCTAGAGGACGTCCAGCGTCGGCCCGAGATCGTACAGATGACCTTGTGCTCTAGCGTCGCCCGATCCGGACGGGCCGACGTCCGCAAGACTCCTTACGAGGATGGGAGGTTTGTCATCCTCCTACGAAGCAGGAACGCATGACCACAGCGCACATCACATCGGAATCGAGTTCGACCCATCGAGGTCAGTTCGAGAGTCGGCCGCTCTTGGTCTTTTGGGAGATGACCAAGGCGTGCGGCCTCGCCTGCCAGCACTGTCGCGCCTGCGCTCAACTTGAGCCGGGACCCGATGAGCTCTCGACCGCGGAGGGCTTCGCCCTCATCGACGGCCTCGCCGAGATAGGCCGACCTCGGCCCATCCTGATTCTCACGGGTGGCGACTGTTTACAACGCGACGATATCGTCGAGATCGCCAGGTACGCCCAAAGTCGACTCGTCCCCGTCGCGATCTCACCCTCGGTGACATCGAAACTTACGTCAACTCTCCTCGACGAACTGAGGATGTGCGGTGTCCACAGTGCGTCACTGAGCCTCGACGGCTCGAACGCCGTGACCCACGACACGCTGCGCGGGATTCCGGGCCACTACGACGCGACACTTGACGCGATCAAGTTATTGAAGCAACACGGCTACACCACCCAGATCAATACGACCGTGATGTCGAGCAACCTGCACGAACTCGCTGATATCGCAGTCACGATGCACGACTACGGCGTCGACGTCTGGGAGGTCTTCTTTCTCATCTCGATCGGCCGCGGTAGCGAGGTACTCGAGTCGAGCGCACTCGAGAACGAAGACGTCTGCAACTTCCTCGTCGACGCATCACGCTACGGCTTCACCGTTCGCACGGTCGAGGCGCCGTTCTTTCGCCGGGTGGCCGCCCAACGAAAACTCCAACTCGACCAGGAGACCACTTTCGAGCACGGTGCCCTGTACGACGAACTCCACGATCGGCTCATTGAGAAGCTCGGCAAACCGACCGCCCCCGTTCGCGCCCCGAGCGCCGCGACGAGGGACGGCAAGGGGATCATCTTCGTGGCCACCAATGGCGACATCTACCCGTCGGGCTTCATGCCCTACCGCCTCGGCAACATTCGCGAACAGAAGCTCATCGACGTGTACCGGGAGAATCCGGTCCTTCTCGCCATTCGAGCCGCCACCTTCGAAGAGCCGTGCGGTTCGTGCGAGTTCGCCCAACTGTGCGGCGGCTCGAGGGCCCGGGCCTACGCGCAGTCGGGTAATCCGCTCGGCGCGGACCCGGGTTGTCTCCTGGTGGCGCGAGCGCGCGCGCTCTGAAACCTCCCCGTTGGCAACATCGCCGCCGGTGGGGCACCAGTTCGTCCCATAGCTCACGAGTCGTTCGGTGCAGGTTTCCTGCTCGTTCGTCATTCGCCCACTTGGAGACCACGAATTCCCCAGCACCGGTAAGAAACCGTGGCCCACGAAGGCCCGCATCTTGACGGCTCAGGTCACGTTCATGGTGTCGAGGTCGAGGGACGTGAGGTCGCTACCCATCACGATCAACCCTTCGAATGCGGATGCCAGAGCCCGCCATTCGTCCTCACTGCCCGGATTGGGTGCGGGCACGTAGTGGGTCATGACCAGCGCCTGGACACCAGCCCGTCGCGCGGTGTCGGCAGCTTGCTCGACGCTCGAGTGGTAGTCGAGGATGTCCTGAAGTCGGGCGCTCGGAACCTGCTTCACGAGATCGTCGCGGATGACGGTCTGGACGTAAGCGCCCGCACCCTTCACCAACTCGTCGAGCGACGCGCACGGAACTCCATCACCGGCGATCACGATGCTCTGTTCGCCGCTTTCGATGCGGTACGCCAGTGACGGCTCCACCGGCCGGTGGTCAGTCGCTCCGACCAGCACGGTCTCACCGCCGATGGTGAAGGTTTCACCGGGGTGCACCTCGAGCACCTCAAGAAGTGGCCCTTCGTTCAGATCCGCGTGGTGATCGATCCGGTAGCCAATGTCGACACGCAGTGATGCGAGCGTTGCCTCGACGAAGTCCATCGTTCCGACGGGTCCGACAATCCTGAGCATCGTCGGACCGGGACTCATCACCCAATGCGTGGTGATCACGTCGTTGAGGTCACAGACATGGTCACTGTGCAAGTGAGTCAGGACGACGCCCGACAACATGATGGGCAACAATTGCGCGCCCGCGAGTCGCATCACGACTCCCCTGCCGGCGTCGAAGAGGATGTTCGCATGCGTCGTCTGGACGAGGGTGGCGGGACCCGAGCGATCGGGATTGGGGAGAGGAGAGCCAGTACCGAGCAGTGTGATCTTCATGGGACTCCAAACGGGATAGAGACGAAAACTAGCAACAACCCGCCTAATAGCGCCGTGAATTGCGTGGGCGGGCTCGTCGCAGAGTCAGTACATTGGTGCCATGCCAGCCAACGCCACCTGCGAAGGATGCGGTTTTCGATGGAGCGAGGTCACCGCGGACGAGGTTCCCTCTCGCATCAGTGTGGCGACCTCGTCTTTCGTGCACGTCATAGAGACCGCCGGAGCGAACGCGAACGCCCGGCCGTCACCGGAGCGGTGGTCAATCCTTGAGTACGCGGGTCACATGCGCGACGTCTTCATTTCCATTCGCGAGCGGATCATGAGAGCGTGCGTGGAAGACGAGCCGGTCGGAACCCCGATGTATCGCGAGGAGCGCGTCAACTTGGGCCTGTACCGTCTCGACACACCAAGCATTGTGGCGAAGGAATTGGCGACGCTCTCAGGTTTGTTCGCGAGAACCTTCCAGTCGCTTCCTGGACCATTCTTGGAGCGACGCCTCACCTACAGCACGGTGACGCCGGCGAAGGTGACAATCCTTTGGGCCGGGGCCCAAGCCGTGCACGAGGTCGAACACCATTTGGCTGATGCCCAGGAGAACCTCCGGCTTCTGAAGGCCTGAACAGTGGGGGTCGAGTCCCCTTTCGTACGACGGAACTGGCCGACGTGAAGGCCGTGCTCGAATTCCGGACTCGTACGCGCAGCACCATTCGCGAGCGCTCGACAGCCCCAGGTCGATTCATGCCTTATTGGCGCGACTTCGAAGCTCCCACTCGTCTTGGACGAAAAAGCCCTCGTCGAGTCGATGATCGCCGGATGGGATGAAGGGGGACCTCAAGCTACCGCCTGGCGGCGCATCCTGACTCGAGAAACCAGGGCATCGCCCGCGAACCCGTCACACGGGCCATTGATCACGGCACGGGTCCGGTCGCTTCCTTGTTGGGTGCCACCAAGAGCTCGAGACGATGTCGATAAAATCGACGTGTGGAACTCCAGAAGGTCATTCTGTATTACGGGTTCACGCCACTCGCAGACCCCGAGGCCGTGCGCCTCTGGCAATGGACTCTTTGCGAGAGCCTTGATCTCAAGGGACGAATCCTCATCTCGCACCACGGCCTCAATGGAACACTCGGCGGCGATATGGCGGCCCTGAAGAGGTACGTGCGCCGGACCAAGGAATACCCCGGCTTCAAGAACATCGACTTTAAGTGGTCCGACGGCACGGGCGAGGACTTCCCGCGCCTGAGGGTTCGCGTCCGCGATGAGATCGTCTCGTTCGGCGCACCCGGCGAACTCAAGGTCGACGAGCAGGGCGTCATCGGCGGCGGCGTCCGCCTGAAGCCCGAGCAGGTCAACCAGCTCGTCGAAGAACGTGGTGATGACGTCGTCTTCTTCGACGGCCGCAACGCGTTTGAGGCGAAGATCGGCAAGTTCAAGAACGCAGTCGTTCCCGACGTCAAGACCACCAGGGACTTCGTGAGCGAACTCGAGAGTGGTCGGTACGACCACTTGAAAGACAAGGCCATCGTGACCTACTGCACCGGAGGTATTCGTTGCGAGGTCCTCTCGTCGGTAATGAAGAACCGTGGCTTCAACGAGGTGTACCAGATTGAGGGCGGCATCGTTCGCTACGGCGAGCAGTTCGCCGACAAGGGACTTTGGGAGGGATCGCTCTACCTCTTCGACGCGCGCATGAACCACGAGTTCAGTGATCAGTCCAAGGTCATTGGTGAGTGCGAACGTTGCGGG
Source organism: Acidimicrobiaceae bacterium (assembly GCA_003132165.1). Lineage (GTDB taxonomy): Bacteria > Actinomycetota > Acidimicrobiia > Acidimicrobiales > RAAP-2 > RAAP-2. The sequence goes on from PKWW01000027.1 coordinate 45,103, forward strand.
ACACCCACCAGCAAGTTCTACAACTGCGCGAACCTGGCCTGTCGAAAGCTGATTCTCCTCTGCGCAGAGTGCACGTCTGACAATGTCAGCAAGAACTGCTCGCCAAACCATGCAACTTGGCAGACTTGAGCCCATACGAGCTTGATGACAGTTCTTGTGCCATTCACGCGGATGGCGTCACACGAGCACTCGTCCAGATGACGGAGGCAAGATGATCAGGGTAACGCGAGATGGTGCAGTGGGAATCGTGACGCTCAATCGTCCGGAGTCCCGCAATGCACTCACCGGGCAGATGATGCGAGACCTTTTCTCCTCACTCATCGACCTCGATCATGACGAGGACATCCGCGCAGTCGTGCTGACCGGCGCCGATCCCGCCTTTTGCGCCGGGCTCGACCTCAATGACCTCGCCAGCACATACAGCGACATGCAACTCTCGTCCGACGTCGATGTGCCTCAACGCGGACTGATACCAGCATTGCGCACCCCGATCATCGCCGCGGTCAACGGACCTGCGGTCACCGGTGGCCTCGAGTTGGCTCTCGGGTGTGACTGGATGATCGCCTCGCGCCAATACGCCACGTTTGCCGACACTCACGCCAGGGTTGGCGTGATGCCTGGTGCCGGTATGACCATCCGACTTCCTCAACTCATTGGTATTAACCGTGCTCGCCAGATGTCCTTCACCGGCAATTTCATCAACGCGACCACCGCCTACGAGTGGGGGCTTGTCAATGAGATCTGCGAACACGAGCAACTGATGCCTCGGGCTCTCGAGATGGCGGGCGCCATCGCCGACGCGGATCCCCTCGCCGTGCACGAGCTTCGACACATGTACGAGGAGTTGGGTCTTCGCACCGACGGTGATGCCTACCGTGAGGAGTCTCGTTGGAGCCGACGCTGGATGAAGGAGCGTTTCGACGGCGGTGCCTTCTCGAAGAAGAGGGACGACATCATCGCTCGCGGCAGCGCCCAGCAGTAGTTCCTCAGTCACGAGGCGCCAATTTCAATCTCGACCATTAATCGTTGGTCACCGGTCGAGATTGAGATCCTGATGTAGACAAGGTCCATGGCGACGCACGAACATGAACTGACCCAACCCGTTGACCTCTGCACCCCGGATGGGCTTTTGCTCAATCCCGCGGCCAAAGGTTGGTCGCGATTCCCCCTTCACCGGGCGAACCTCGGTGGTCCTTTCGGGCTCAACAAGCGATGGGACTATTGGGCCATTCTCGCCGGTGACTTCATCGTGTCGTTGACCTTCGCCGACGTCGATCACCTTGGTCTCGCCGACGTCTACTGGGCTGACCTCGCAACAACCGAAACTGGTGGTCAGGCAATTGTTCTGGGAGCGGGCGAGGGGATCTCGCTACCCGAACGGCCAGGTACCGATCCTCTCATAATCGATCACGGTTCGTTCTCACTTCACATCACTGACGATGAAGAGGGCACGCATCTGGTCGCTTCGTGGGTCGAGCTCGACGGGCGGCCGGGGTCGCTCGACGTGTTCGTCGGGCTCCCCTCGGGCCACGAGTCGCTCAATGTCGTCATCCCATGGAGCGACGAACTCTTCAACTTCACTTCCAAACATCAAGCGCGTCCCGCGCTCGGCGAGCTGACCGTCGGTGACCAGCGCTGGCCCATTGGCGGACACGACGGGGACGCGTCGTGGGGTGTCCTTGACGTCGGGCGAGGGCGCTGGCCATCGCGGATCGCCTGGAACTGGGGCGGTGGAGCTGGGCGCAGCGGGTCCCACGTGATCGGCCTTCAGATCGGCGCGAAATGGACGGCCGGGAGCGGCTTCACCGAAAATGCTCTCATCGTCGATGGACGTCTCTCCAAGATTGGAAGCGAACTGGAGTGGATCTACGACTGGGACAGCCCAATGAAGCCCTGGCAGATCACTGATCCCAACGGTCAGCTCGATGCGATACTCACGCCACGTTTTGACAAGCACACGCTGGTCGACGTCAGCCCCGAACTCGGCAGCGAAGTCCATCAGGTGTTCGGCACATGGTCGGGTCGACTCGTGACTGACGACGACGTAGCGATCGAGTTCAACGATCTCCAAGGCTTCGCCGAAGAGGCCCGTCAGCGCTGGTAATCACTCGTTTCGCCGAAGGTGCCTCGAACGCGGTTCTCGGCGAGACGTTGAACTACACGCCCGGCTCGAGCAACCGCGCGGGGTTGTACTTGATTTCACCAAGGACGATTCGACTTTGCACGTCGCGAGCGCCGAGCTGGCGAAGGGTGTCGACGACGGACTGCAGTTCATCGGTGTTGCGACTGACGATCCATAGTTGGTAGTCGAGCTCGCCCGTCGTGTGAATCGCGCTCTGCACCTGGGGAACACTATTCAGATTGTGCTCAAAGTCGTGACGGTCGACCGTCTCTTTGAGTTTGATGTCGGTCAGCGAGTGCAAAGTTCGCCCGAGGGCGGCAAGGTTGAGCTCGGCGTGCACCCCTTCGAGGACTCCGGATTGGCGAAGCCGGCGAACACGGTCTGCTGTGCTGTTCGAGCTCAAATGTACGCGAGTGGCTAATTGCTGATAACTCAGACGGCCATCGTCAATCAGAGCTTCCAATAATTGGCGGTCGATATGGTCCATGTCACGTCCCCCACTAGCGAACCTCACTAAACGAGGTAATTATTAGAATATAATACACTATTCGAGGTTTAAGTAGCACTTATGAACCATAATCCGAGTCATTTGAGGTAGTAAGGCACGTAATCTGGAAGCATGTTTTTCCTCGTTCTTCGTATCATTATTGCCCCTCTTGTTGTTGTCGGTGGAACCTTCGTGCAGCGTCGATTTGGCCATGTTGTCAGCGGTTTGGTCATCGGTCTGCCCCTTACCAGCCTCCCTCTCCTGTGGCTCGTCGCCATCCAGCACGGCACGCTGTTCGCGCGGTCCATGTCGAGCGCCAGCCTGGTTGGCTGCGTCGCCGAGATCGTCATGATCTGGACCTACGCGACTCTGGCCCGTCGTCTCTCCCCGACCCGCACGTTGCTCGCCTCGCTGGCGGTCTTCACGCTCACGGCGGGGGTCATCGACCTCTTCACCTTCTCAGCGCTCCTCGGCGGACTACTCGCAGCCGGCGGATTTGCCATCGCCTTGCGTTTCTGGCCCACAACTATCGACGAGCCTGTCGAGGGAAGTGGCCGCTACCGGCTCACACTACGAGCCGTTCTCGCAGCGGGCTTCAGTTTTCTCGTGATCACGATGGCCGGACGGATTGGGCCGGGCCTTTCCGGTCTCGCCGAGGCGCTTCCGATCATGAGTCTCGTGATCGCGTTCATCACACACCAGGAGATCGGCGCCCACGCCACATCACGCTTCCTGCAAGGCGTGGTCAAGGGATCCTTCTCCTACGTCGCCTCAATTCTCGTGTTCACCGAGTTGATGGCCAGTGGTCCCATTTGGATTGCCATCCTTGTCGCCCTCGGCGTTGCGGGGACGGCCCAGGTCGCCGTCCAGTACCTGGACTCATGGCCGGGCTTCAAACGCGTCATCAGCTACTCCTTCTTCAGCGCACGGGTGTCACTGGAGAGCTAGGTCCGTGACCTGTCACGGACCTCCGTCACTGACGCGAAGTACTGGATTCTGGTTTGCTGCTCCGCCGTCTCGGGCGCGAGCTGTATCCAAGGAAAAGAACGCGGCGTTCCTGGCTTTAGCCAACTTCGAGTTCTTCTCATGAGAGAACCGTCGTCAAAGCCCAGCCCCATCAGTGGGGTGAGCTTTGTCACGCAAGGCCACACGCTGGCGTTCGTTTCACGAAGGAACGAGATTCTCCGCTGCTCGTTAATCTCGGTGTGGACGAGATCGTTCGTCCACAGAATCGGAGAACGCAATGACCGCTGCCTCGCTGCCGGGACCGCTCGCATTGGTTGGGTCGGGTGAGTACCTGCCCCAGATGGCGGACATCGAGGCCGGACTGCTCGAAGGCCGACCTCCCCGTTACGTCCAACTCGCTACTGCGGCCGTTCCCGACGGACCGTCGGTCGTCGAGTACTGGCACAATCTGGGTATCGAGCAGGCCAAGCGACTCGGTGTCGAGCCCGTGATCGTCCCAGTCAACAACACTGACGACGCCAACGACGAACAGCTCGCGCAGCTCGTTCGCGGGGCGGGGCTCATCTACCTTTCAGGGGGAAATCCCGCATTCCTCGCCGACACCTTGCGTGGTTCAAAGGTCTGGAAGGCGATCGTCGCCACGTGGGAACAAGGCGCGGCGCTCGCGGGTTGCAGCGCCGGGGCCATGGCCCTCACCTCGTGGGTACCTTCGCTTCGTCACCCGCGCAAGGGGGGCACCGAGGGTCTCGGTCTCTTGCCCCATCTGCGGGTGATCCCGCATTTCGACGCCTTCGCCGCGAGGATGCCGGACCTGGTAACCCGCTTCATACTGCCCCACGATCCTTCGATCACGGTCCTCGGCGTCGACGAGGACACCGCTCTCGTCGGGGGCCCCAGCACGTGGACCGTACGGGGGCGCCAGTCGGCCTGGATACTGACTCTGGACGGCAAGCAAGAGCTCACCGAGGGCTCGACCATCACTACCGGCAGTTGACCGGCCTCACTCTGTCAACGAGTCTCCATCGACGTCGCGGAACGTGACGACCGAGCGTTGGGCCCCCGGGGTTCGGATGGCGCTTCGAATGGCGGTTGAGGACCTCGACACTGACCAGCAGCTCTTCGATTATGCCGGTGAACGGTTTGCGCACCATGATCCATATGCCGCCTTCGCTACGCAACGCCCGTGACGGTGGACGTGCGCACCAACATGAAACCGAATGGAACCGCGATGATTAACTGGGCGAGGAACAGGACATGGAGGACGTCGAAGTAGTCGATGGCCCCGAGCGCGAAACCGAGTAATTCGATACCGAGCAACCCCCGACGCCACGAGGTGCCCGTCAACTGGAAGTACATCCACAGGCTCGCCACAGGCTCGAACAGCATGGTCGCGATCCCCACGACCGTGTGAAAGTCCTTCAGCGGCACCGAGCGCGTATAGACGTACGTACTCACCAGTGTGAGCAACATCAAGAGTCCGTAGCAGCGAAGCAGCCACGCGAAGATCCCACGACGCCAACCCGCTCTGCGCAGTCCGTGCGCGCCGAGCAGCGACAGATACGACGCGAGCCCGAATCCCAGCGTGTAGGGAATGACTGTCTTGATATGGATGCCGTAGTTGGAGAAACCACCTTCGTCCCACTTGAGTACGAAGCCGGGGTGCAGCGCGAGGCATACCAATGAGAAGAACGCCAGCGAGAGTTGCCCGTACTTGACGTACCTCGTCGCTCGAGCGCTCATGGGCTGAGTGTAACGAGCCACCGCTTCGCAGCGTGGAGAAGTAGTTTCTCCCTATGAGCCTCTACAGCGAGATCGTCGTCCCGCGCCTCGTCAACTTGACGTGTGGCACGAAGGGGATGCAACGTTGGAGGGAGCGAGCCTGCGCCGAGTTAACGGGTGTCGTAGTGGAGATCGGCTTCGGTTCGGGCACTAACGTGCAGCACTTGCCCGCGTCGGTGGAGAGGTTGTACGCGATAGAGCCGAGCGGTGTCGCGAGGAAGCTCGCCGCGAGGCGAATCGACGACTCCTCGGTGCCCATCGATCACATCGGTCTCGACGGTGAAGACATCCCCCTACCCGACGAGAGTTGCGACAGTGCGTTGTGCACGTTCACGCTCTGCACCGTGCCCCATCCCGATATTGCATTGAGGGAACTTCTTCGTGTCCTGAAACCGGGTGGCACGCTGCACTACCTTGAGCACGGCCTCGCTCCCGATGCGTCAGTCGCCAAGTGGCAGCACCGGATCGACCCGATCGAGCGACGAATCGCCGACGGTTGCCTGCTCACCCGAGATCCTGTCGCCCTCATCAAGATGGCGGGCTTCGAGACGGTATGGACCAGGCAGCGCTACGTGAAAGGTCCGAAGCCCTGGAGTTACTTCAGCACTGGCGTCGCGCGAAAAATCGTCTGAGGGGTCTCACTGCCCCGGGAGCCATGCACCGGGTGCGCCACGGTAGAAACTGATGGTGCCGATTCCGACGCCGACCTTCAGGTTCAGATTCGACAGCGCGGAGGTGGACCCCGCGTCGGCGAAGAACGACTTCTCGCCGAATGGATAGTCGATGTTGTTGCTTCCGCTCTGAGCGACAAGATTCACTCGCACCCCCGGTGGAATCTCGATCGTGAGGTCCCCGGCGGCGACTGTCGCGGTGACGCTCACCGTGTGGCGCGCGAAATTGACGCTACGAAGGTCGATGGTCATATCCCCGAACGCCAGACGGTACGTTGGGTGCACCTCACCAATCGACGTGGGCTCGTAGATCTTCTGTCCGATGCCGCCCGAGACTGGTGTGCCCGCCGATGACACGTACACCAACAACGCGCCCGACGCGAGGATCACGATACTCAGGACTCCAATGAATAATCCCGCGATCAGACGTGTGAACGAAAGACGCCGCACCGGTCGGCGCAGCGACAGCACCGCCAGCACCACCAGAAACACGAGCCATGCGAGACTGATCCCCTTTGCCAAACCCGGGCCACCTAGGGCCACCGAAGCGAATATGAGTCCCACGCAGAGTGCCGCAGCGATCAGCGCGAGACTGCGAAGACCGAAGCGCTTGGCTCGTGACTCGTCCGGTAACTCGTCATTGGACCCATACGTCGTTCCCGACGCGGGGACCAAAGCCCACATGGCCAGATAGATCGCCGCACCCAGGCCCCAAAGACAGGTGAGGACGACGAAGACCACCCGAACGATGTTCGCGTCGACCTCAAATCGCTCGCCTATGCCCCCGGCGACACCACCCAACTTGCGGTGCACTGCACTTCGGTGCAATCCCTCTTCCGGAACTGGCTCTTGCACGGGGATCTCTTCGACGTCGCTCATGTGAACGATGATAAGGAGATCGAACCGGCTATTTCTATAGGGATAAACCCTGAGTCCGGGCCCATCGCTAAGGGTTGACCCCGATTGTGGGTGCGCTTCAGGGGTGCCAGACTTTGGCCATCACGAAGAACATGAACTCCACCGCAACTGCGACTCGACGCGCGTATTCTCGTCCCGAGCGCCCGCTACGACGATCGACCGGCGACGCAATCCTCGGCGGGGTCTGCAGTGGACTCGCACGACGGCTCGGCGTGCCGACGCGGACGGTACGAATCATCGCCGTCGTGACCATCTTCTTCGCCGCCGTTGGGCCCGCAATTTATCTGGCGCTCTGGATTATGACCATCCGACGTGGGGAGAGCGAGTCAATCTTCGATCGAACACGCTCGGACAAGCGCGAGAAGGAGATCATCTTCGTCGTCTCGATCGCAGTGATAGCCCTGCTCATCGCTCTACGCACGCTGGGGCTTCACGTGCTCGGGTTGTTCTTCTGGGTCCTGACACTGTGCGTGCTCGAGGGACTCATGGTGTGGCGCGGTTCGTCGGGCGACGAACGCGACCACCTGCGCGGTCTCACCACCTCGCCGCTGGTCACATCAATGACCGACACCAAGGGATGGCGCGGCGTCGCCATTCGTACGGGCGTAGGGATCGTCGTCGGCGTCTGGGGAATATCGCTCCTCTCACGCGTGGGCAACGAACAGGGTGCCGCCGCCTACGTCCTGATCGGCGCCGTGGCACTGCTCTTGGGGGTCCTCGTCCTCTTCGCTCCCTGGTGGGTCAGCACCGTTCGAGACCTCACCCAAGAGCGCAGGGCCCGTATCCGCGCTCAGGACCGAGCCGATATGGCGGCACACGTCCACGATTCAGTCATGCAGACCTTGTCGCTCATCCAACGCGCCGCCAATGATCCGGGCGAAGTGACCAGGCTGGCGCGGATACAGGAAAGAGACCTCCGTATCTGGCTGGCCAACCCCGAGTCCTTCGGAAGGCCGACCACCAATCCCAGTACGCTCGCCCAGGCCGCCTTCGAGATCGAGCGCGAAGTGGAGGACAACTACGGTGTCGGCGTCGACGTGGTGGTGGTTGGTGACGCGCAGCTCGATGACAACTCGTCGGCCGTACTGGCGGCCGGTCGCGAGGCGACGATCAATGCAGCGAAATGGTCCGGGGCCACGAGTATCTCTCTTTACATCGAAGCCGAGCCCGACCAACTTTCGATGTACGTTCGCGATCAAGGTACCGGCTTCAACGTCGACGCGGTCCCACGAGATCGCCAGGGGATCTCGCGTTCCATCGTCGAGCGAATGGAACGCCACGGCGGCACTGCGGTAATCAGGACTTCGCCCGAATCCGGCACCGAGGTTGAACTGCGGCTTCCAGTGTCGAGCAATCCCTCGTGAGCCCCGAGAAGGCCCGCGTCTTCATGGTCGATGACCACGCCCTCATTCGAGCCGGCATCAAGGCGGAGCTTGCTGGTTCTGTGGAATTCATTGGCGAGGCCGACGAGGTGGCGGCGGCGATCGAGATGATCATCGAGCGGTCCCCCGACGTCGTCCTTCTCGACGTGCACATGCCCGATGGTGGAGGGCTCGCGGTTCTCGAGGGCGTGGTCGAGCGCGACGCCAGTGTGAAGTTCCTCGCCCTATCGGTATCCGATGCGGCCGAGGACGTCATTGCGATCATCCGCGCGGGCGCTCGCGGCTACGTGACCAAGAGCATCGAGGGTCCCGAGCTCATCGAGGCGATCGAGCGAACTGCGGCCGGTGACGCGGTCTTCTCGCGTCGGCTCGCGGGCTTCGTGCTCGACGCCTTCACGAAGGGTGCCGACCAACTCCACACCACCCCTTCGATGCTCGATCCCGAGCTCGATCAGTTGACACCGCGCGAGATCGAGGTGCTTCGGCTGATCGCGCGCGGCTATTCGTACAGGGAGATCGCAACCCAACTCGACATCTCGATCAAGACCGTCGAAAGTCACGTCTCGGCGGTGCTGCGCAAGCTCCAGCTCTCCAACCGTCACCAACTCACGAACTGGGCCACCGAGCGCCGACTCCTGTAATCGCCTCGGTAGAACATCGCCAACATCGTCGTGTGACGCCATTCACGTATCAGGGTGCGACGTCGTGACGGCCACGGTCGACCTCGGTCGTGGTGCCCCTAATCTGAAGCGACAGTCACGTCGCTTCTCGACTGCGGTACGTAGGAGAGACCAATGGTCGGCTTGCTTTTCATCGGGTTCTTTGCGGGCATGATCGCCGGCGTGTCGCCGTGCATTCTTCCCGTCCTGCCGGTGGTACTGGTCGGCTGGTCCGCACCCGTCGAGGACACGCAGCACCCGTATCGCGCACGTCGGCGCCGCTCCGCGACGGTGGTCACCGGTCTGATTGTAAGTTTCAGTTTGATCACGGCGGCTGGTTCGGCCGTGCTCAGCTCACTGGGGCTCCCCCAGGACCTTCTGCGCGACCTCGGCATCGCGCTGCTTGTCCTGTTCGGCGTCGGGCTCTTGATTCCCAGGATCGAGACCTTCTTGGAGCGACCCTTCGCCCGCCTCGCGCGCCAGTCGCCTCGAGGTACCGGTTCGGCCTTCGTGCTCGGACTCGGCCTCGGTATGGTGTTCGTTCCGTGCGCCGGGCCGGTCCTTGCCGCAATCTCAGTACTCGGCGCACGCCACCACGTCAGCTTCTACAGCGTCCTCTTGAGCTTCTTCTTCGGCGCTGGAGCAGCGCTGCCGCTTTTCGCCATCGCATTGACGGGTGACCGTCTCATCGAACGAAACCGCACCATCGCTCAGCGCACCAGGCGACTCCGGCCGTTTGCGGGCGTCCTGCTGATCCTCATGGCGCTCGCGATCGCCTTCAACGCCACCAACGCCGTGCAGCGATGGGTGCCGGGTTACACCAACACTTTGCAGCAACATCTCGAGGGCAACACCTTCACCGTCAAAGCCATCAGAGGCCTGGAGGCGCCCACGAGCAACGACGGCTCGCTGACAGCGTGCGAGAACGCGGCCTCGATCGAGACGGTGTCGGGCCTCCAGAAGTGCGGCAAAGCTCCGGCGTTCGCCGGTATCACGTCGTGGTTGAACACCCCGGGTGACAGACCTCTTGCCTTGCAGGGTCTGCACGGACACGTCGTGCTGGTGGACTTTTGGACGTACTCGTGCATCAACTGCCAGCGCTCGCTGCCGCACGTGGAAGCTTGGTACCAGAAGTACCACCAGTACGGACTCGACATCATCGGAGTCCAGGCACCCGAGTTCGCGTTCGAGCACGTACTCGGCAACATCAAGAGCGCCGCGAAGAGTCTCGGCGTGAAGTACCCGATTGCGGTCGACAACAACCTCGACACGTGGACGGCCTACGCCAACGAGTACTGGCCCGCCGAGTACCTGATCGACGCCAACGGCATCATCCGCCACGTCGACTACGGTGAGGGCGACTACACCGGCACCGAGTCGCTGCTACGCCAGCTCCTCGTGATGGCGAACCCCTCGGTGGCGTTGCCCCGCGCCACCGACGTGCCCAATCTGACACCCATCGAGGCGATCAGCCCCGAGACCTACCTCGGCTACGAGCGGTCCCAGTACCTGGTCGGTGGTTCAATCGAGGAGAACAAGTCCGCCAGGTACACGTCGCCCTCGACGGTTCCACCGGGGAACTACGCACTCGCCGGTGACTGGTTGACCAAGAAACAGGAGATCACGGCGGGTAAGAACGCACAGCTCGATCTGGCCTTTCAGGCCAATGACGTCTATCTGGTGTTGGGAGGCACCGGCACGATCACCGAGACCTTCAACGGCGTGTTCTACAAGACACTGAAGGCGAGCGGCTTCCCTCGCCTCTACACGCTCTACTCCGACCACTCCGACCGAACGGGTCTTCTCGGACTGCACTTCACGAAGAACATCGAGGCCTACGACTTCACGTTCGGTTGAAGGTTCCGCGAGTTTGTAATTGACCGACGGTGCGTCAATACTTGAGTGGGAATCCTTTCAGTTCCCAACACCACCCACGCCAGGAGCCAACATGACCACCCCCACCGCCAGGATCATCGTCTGTGACGGCGACCAGACCGGCCAGGAACTTCTGGAGGAGGCACTGCGCGCCATGACGCCCGAGTTACTCGGCGTACCGATTGAACTCGTTCACCACGATCTCTCGCTCGAGAAGCGTCGTGCCACGAACAACGACGTCGTGCGAGAGGCCGCCCAAGCCATGGTCGCGACGGGCCTCGGACTAAAGGCCGCGACGATTACGCCTCCCGACCGCGGCGGCGTGGGCTCGCCCAACCGCCTCCTGCGCGAAGGCATCGGTGGCTCGGTCATCGTGCGCACCGGCCGACGGATTCCCGGTGTCGCCCCGGTCGTGGCGACCAACAAGCCGATCATCGTCATTCGTATGGCCGTGGGCGACGCCTACGGCGCCGAAGAGGGACGTGAGGGCGAGGTGGGATCGTTCGACGAAAGTGCGTGGCGCACCGAGCGCATCGAGCGTTCCACCTGCCGTTTCGTCTCGGAGTACGCGTTCAAGGCGGCCTCCCAGATCGACGGCATGGTCTACGGCGGCCCGAAGTGGACGGTGTCACCCACCTACGAGGGCATGCTGAAAGAGGAGATGGACGCCGCCGCCGAGCGCTATCCCGACGTCGCCTACCGGCCCGTACTGATTGACGCCACCTACGCCGGATTGCTGACCGACGTGCACGACCAGGCCCTCGTGATCCCGGCGCTCAATCGCGACGGTGACTGCCTGAGTGACATGGTGCTCGCCATGTTCGGGTCAATCGCTGGCGCCGAGTCGGTGCTCATGTCGCTCGACAAGAACCTTCACCCCCAAGTCGCCATGGCCGAAGCCCCCCACGGCACCGCACCATCGCTCGAGGGCAAGAACGTCGCGAACCCCATGGCAATGCTCCTCGCCGAAGCGGCGCTGCTCGATCAGGCGTCGCTCCACCTCGACGACCCGGCGTTCCGCGAAGCCGGGGAGCGTCTGCGGTCCGCGACGCTGGCGGGCGCCGCCGCGGGGATTCGAACCTTCGACCTCGGCGGCGATTCCACCACGAGTGGTGTCGTCGACGACGTCATCGCGCGTCTGCGCGGTTAGGGCAGCACGATCTCGAAGCCGAAATCGAAGACATCAAGGCTCTCGACGAACTGCGCCAGCAGCGCCAGTTCGCCGGTGGCGCGAAAACCGTCGGTGCCGAGAAGTTCCTCGAGACTCTTGGAGCCCGATGCGAAGGCCGAAAAGGACTCGATCGTCGATTCGATCTCGACGAGCGCCGAGGTGCTTCGCACCCCGTGACGGGCGTGAATGACCCCGTGACGGGTGCCGAAGGTCCATAGGTCGCCGTCGCGGTCGCTGATCACGAGGTTCACGTCGAGTTCGAGTCGCTCGGCGCGCGGCCCGTTGAGGCGAACGCCCAGCAGGTCGACCAGCAGGTCGACGGTCATCGATCGGACGAGACCGGGTCCGAGTGCGTTGCCCCGCACTCCCTTCAACGCGGTGCCGTTGGCACGAAGTTCGAGCGCACCGGTGAGATAGAAGTCGCGCCAAGGGCCCGATTCACTCTGGTAGCCGAGTTGCTCGAGCGCGTCAGCTTGTAACAGTCGCGCCGACTCGTTGCCCGGCTCGGCGAAGACCACGTGGTTCACGACCTCGACGACCCAGCGGTAGTCGCCCTCATTGAAGTATCTCGCCGCCTTCTCCAACACGGCGGCCGACCCACCCATGAACTCGACGTAGCGTCTCGCCGCTTCGACGGGCGGGTGGGGCCAGAGGTGCGCCGGATTTCCGTCGAACCAGCCCAGGTAGCGCTGGTAGACGGCCTTTGCGTTGTGTGAGACGGTCCCGTAGTAGCCGTAGTTGAAGAACTCGTCGCCGAGCCCATCGGGAAGCTCCAACTGTTCGGCGATCTCGTTCATGGTGAAACCCTGGTTCGCGAGACGCAACGTCTGGTCGTGCACGTAGCGGTACGCGTCGCGCTGGCTCGAGAGGAAATGCTCGATCTGCTCGTGGCCCCAGCGCGGCCAGTGGTGACTCGCGAAGAGGATGTCGGTGTCGTCGCCGTACAGGACGATCGACTCGTCGATGTACTTGCTCCAGAGCAACGCGTCGCGAACCTGCGCGCCACGAAGCGTGTAGACGTTGTGTTGGTTGGAAGTGCAGTTCTCGGCCATGCAGAGCGCGCGCTGGTCGGGAAAGAAGATGTTCATCTCCGCGGGCGCCTCGGTGCCCGGCGTGATCTGGAACACCATTCGCACACCGTCGATGGTCAGCTCGGTCCCCGTCGCCTCGATTTCGAGCGTCGGAGCGACCAAGCCGACCGTCGGCAACGCGGGTAGGCCTTTGCCGAGCCCGGTGTCGACGTGACCCTGCGCGTCGTGGGGCAAGAAGGCACCGTACATGTACATGGCTCGACGCAGCATCGCGGTACCCGCCAACACGTTCTCGCTGATTGCAGCCTCGAGGAAGCCCGCCGGGGCAATCAATTCGACCCGACCCGATTCGAGGTCCTCGTCACTGAGTAGTCCGTGGATGCCGCCAAAGTGGTCGGTGTGGCTGTGGGTATAGATCACCGCATGCACCGATCGCGCGCCCAGTTGCTCATCGACGAGCGCGAGCGCGGCGCGCGCCGTCTCCTCGGCGGTCAACGGATCGATGACGATCCATCCGGTGTCGCCCGCGATGAATGTGACGTTGGAGATATCCATGCCCCGGACCTGGAAGATGGTGGGCGCCACCTCGAAGAGTCCCGCGATGTTGTTGAGCCGTCCCTGTCGCCAGAGGCTCGGGTTCACCGTCGTCGGCGGATTCTGTTCGAACGCCGGGTCGTCGAGGAACGCGTAGCTGTCGAGGTCCCATACGGCGTGACCGAAGCGACCCAGGATCTGGCGAGGTGACCCAGGGGCGATTCGTCCTCTCTCCGCGAGGAGGAAGTCTTCTCGGCCGGCGCGCGAAATCTTGCGCAGTTTCGCGGCCTGACGGACCTCGGTGGCCTCGCTCGCGGGCTTGCGCTCCGTGTTGAATTCACTCACCGCAGCGCCCCCTGGTCGTACCTGACGTGGTGGACGTAACTCTAACCACGCAACAAAAACCACTAGGTTCGCGCACTCTCGAACGCCGCACGCGCCGGGCGGCCGGGCCAAGGTAATGCGAAGGTGAAATTTGCGACAAAAGTAAGCCAAATAGAGGCTTTTCCGAAGGAACTTCTTCATTTGCTTGGTAAAAGTGAAACGTGCATAATTCTTTCGTTCTCGTTTTTGTCGTCCTTATTGCAATTGGCTTCGACTTCACGAACGGCTTCCACGACACCGCGAATTCAGTGGCACCCACTGTCGCGACCGGTGCGCTCAAGCCGAGGACCGCGGTCCTGCTCAGCAGCGCACTCAACCTCGTCGGTGCCTTCCTCTCATTGAAGGTCGCCGCAACCATCGCGAGTGGCATCGTGAGTCAGACGAGCATCATCATGCCCGTTGTCTTCGGCGGCCTGATCGGGGCCATCGCGTGGAACGTGACGACGTGGTATTTCGGAATTCCCTCCTCCTCCAGTCACGCGCTGATCGGTGGCGTGATCGGGGCGATGCTGGCGCACGCCGGCGGCAGTGCCGTGCTCTGGGGCGGCGTGATCGGCAAGGTGCTGGCCCCCGCGGTCGCCGCGCCAATCGTCGCACTCTCCCTTGCCGCCATTGCCACCACGATGGCGCGCCGTCTTACGAAGAACACGGATAGTTCGACGAAGTCACTGGGCATGCGTGTGGGTCAGATTGGGTCGACGTCGCTGCTCTCCATCGCCCACGGCACCAATGACGCGCAGAAGACAATGGGTGTCGTCACACTCGCCCTCGTCGCCAACGGCTCACTCGCGGCCGGTGGCACCACGCCCAAGTGGGTGGTGCTGGTGTGCGGACTCGCAATCGCCGCGGGCACCATGATCGGCGGATGGCGGATCATTCGGACACTGGGCCAGGGCTTCACGAAGCTGAGCCCGACTCAAGGCTTCGCATCGCAGATGACCTCATCGGTCGTCATCCTCACCTCCAGTCACATGGGCATGCCCTTGTCGACCACGCACGTTGCCACGGGTGCGATCCTCGGATCGGGTGTGGGCACGCGCAAGCGTTCGGTGCGCTGGTCGCTCGCCGGACGTGTTGGAATCGCATGGCTGGTCACGCTGCCGGCGTCGGCCATCTGCGGCGCGCTCGCCTTCTACGGCCAGCGCCTCTTCGGCACGTCCCTCGGTATCGTCGTCATAACCGCCATTCTCGTCACCTACTGCGTGATTATCTTCGTGCTCTCGCGCAAGGACAAGATCGACGCGCACAACGTGAACGACCACTGGGGAGAGCACGGCGAGGCTTTCGAGGGTCTGCCCGAGCCCACGAAGGTGAAGGTCTGAGATCGTGACGACCACCACGACGGCCGTACCGCTTTTCGACTGGCACACGCTCGGCCAGTCGACGATGACCAGCGCCGTGATCAGCATCGGCGTGGTCGTGCTCTTCTCTATCGCCGTCTACTCGCTGTCGATCTTCCGTCGCAGCGACACGACGGTCGCCGTTCGCAGCATGAGCGCCATCGTGATGTCGACCATCTCTCTGATCATCATCGCCACCCTCGTATGGGGCTTCTACATCATCGTCAACAAGTAGGGTTCGACCGGCGTCACACCAAAGTCGTCGAAACCGCACCGGCGATGTCTTCGAGCTAACAGGACGTACCGTCAGGAACCTCACCGACAACGACCTCGAGACCAAGTGCACTTGAAGGCCCGCAACGCCTGCACTACTTTGGGCCCATGTCACTCGTCCAGTTCCAACTCACCGCGCTCGATTGTCCCGACCCGCTCGCCCTCGCTGGCTTCTATTCACGCCTCACCGGCCTGGAGGTCGAACCGCTCGGTGACTTCAAACCCGAAGACGTCGTGTGGATCGAACTGCTCAATGGTGAGAAGCCGACGCTGGCCTTCCAGAAGATCGACAACTTCGTGGCCCCCACCTGGCCCGGGGGCTCAGTGCCCCAGCAGCTGCATCTCGACTTTCTCGTCGACGACCTGGACATCGCCGAGGAGCACGCACTCGCCCAGGGTGCGACGAAGCATGAATTTCAGCCGCAGCCATCGTTTCGGGTGTTCCTCGACCCGGTAGGGCACCCATTCTGTCTCGTGCGACGTTCGTAGTCCGGACTGCGCAGACGACGCAGGCTCAACCGATGCTGAGTAGGGCGATCCCGGCGACGACGAGCGCCGCGGGAAGAACGATACGTCGAAGTCGTCCCTCTCGAAACACCACGACGCCGATGAGCGCCGCCCACAGAACGCCCGTCTCGCGCAGAGCGCTCACGACGCCGAGCGGGGCGTGCAACTGAGCCCACAGCACCGTCACGTAACCCACCATCGAGAGCACGCCTGCGCCCATCCCAATGGCGGCAACCCGCGTACCGGGCCACCAGCCACGATGTTGACGCGCGACGACGCCGATCAGCCAGACAAACGACTCGATCGCGAACAACATCGCGGCGTAGCGCGGGGCGCTGTGGCTGGCCCGCACGCCCAGACCGTCCACCACCGTGTAGCTCGCGATCGCCACGCCGGTCGCGAGCGCCCAGTAGACGCCGTGCAGGTTGCTGAGTCCGCCGCCGCGACGAAACGCAAGGCTGATGATGCCCAGGACGATGCCAAAGATTCCAAGCAGCCCGCGCGCGCTCAAGTGCTCACTGGCGAAAAGAAGCCCCGCCACCGACACCAACAAGGGCGCGATGCCCCGAGCAATGGGATACGACTGGGAGAAATTTGCCCGCCGATACGCTCCCATGAGGAAGAGTTCGTAGCCCACGTGGCAGGCGATGGAAAACCCGAGGTAGACGAACGCGGCCGACCGGGGCAGCCCGATGAAGGGCCACGCGACCCAACAGACGACGGCGACGCCCAGGTTCAAGAGCGCGAAGCTCACGAACTGGTCGTGAATGCTCTTGGCCATCGCGTTCCAGATCGCGTGGATGAGTCCGGCGCCCAGGACCACCAGGACGACGGTGGTGCTCATCGTTGCCGCGCTGGTTCTCGGCGGGGCGACAGCGCATCAGGCACGACAGGGAGTCTACGAGTTGGCGAATTCCTTTGATTTTGCGCGCCTCGAAGCAACATCGTCACAACGGATAGACTTACAATTCGCGTCTCGAGGTCTTGACTTCGAGAACACCGAGGACCTGTGGTGCAGCTCGGAGTGCACGCCGCCCTGTCAAGGCGGAGGTCGCGGGTTCAAATCCCGTCAGGTCCGCTCGACACCCGAAAGGGTGACGAGGTTAGGTCGAGTAGCTCAGTTGGTAGAGCGCGCGCCTGAAAAGCGTGAGGTCACCGGATCGACGCCGGTCTCGACCACCACCTCGGTCGTCTCTTGGAAATCTCTTTCCTTGGGACGACCATCTTTATTTAGACGATCCACGAACCGGCTCGACGCGCACGAGCGCGTGGTGCCTGCTCGAAGTCGTGCGCCACGGTCCGGCGACCACGAGACTGCGGTGAAGGCCGTACAGGGCCATCTCGTGGTCACTGATTTTCTTGTGCACGAAGCCGAGTGGTTCAATGCGTGCCACGACCTTCGAACCGTGGCAACGTCCCACGAGATAGGCACTCACGAGGTTGCGATGGTTCCTCGACACCAATAATGATCGGCAGAAGTACCAGTCGATCGATTCGACGTCCCCCGGTGCCATTGCCAGAACCTAATCAGACGCTGTGACACAATGCTCTGAGGAATTGGGGGGACTATGGGCGAACTACCGAAGGTCGTGGCGAACTTCGTGGAGCAACCGACGGGTGTCGCGTGGCCGACGAGCGAGTGGCCACGTTCGACGTGCGCGTCGCAACGTGACCTCGAAGATGTCGCCGCAGAGGCCTTCGGATCTGAATTGCTCGGCGCCACGAACGCCGTGGTAGTCATCCAGGGAGGCCGAGTCCTCCTCGAACGTTACGGCGGGGTCCTGGAGTTCTTCGACCGGCCCGCTGAGGCCGTCGACGCCAGCAGCCAGCTCCTCTCCTGGTCAATGGCGAAGTCGATGCTGCACATGATCATCGGCACGCTCGTCGATGGGGGCGTCCTGTCGCCGGATCAGATCGCCCCGGTCCGGGAGTGGTCGAGTCTCGACGATCCGCGTCACATGATCCATATCCGCGACCTGCTCGCCATGCGCGACGGTCTCGCCTTCGTGGAGAACTACGTGGTCGGCGAGGTCAGCCACGTCATCGAGATGCTCTTCGGCGAAGGCAAGGACGACGTCGCCGCTTACACCGCCCAACTCCCCCTCGCCCACGAACCCGGCACGTTCTTCAACTACTCGAGCGGCACGACCAACGTGCTCAGCCGGATAGTGGCGGACCAGGTGGGCTACGGCGACGCCTACCGCGCGTACCTCGACCAACAGCTCTTCGCGCCGCTCGGCATGAAGAGCGCCGAAGCGACGTTCGACCCGACCGGCGTCTTCATCGCGTCGAGCTACGTCCACGCGACCGCGCTCGACTTCGCCAAGTTCGGATTGCTCTACCTGCGCGGCGGCCAATGGGACACGCAACGCCTCATCTCCGAGACCTGGGCCGGCACCGCCCAGCTCCCCCACAGTCTCGACGAGGAAAGTGGCAACTTCTACTCGTGGCAGTGGTGGGTCACCGGTGACCGGTACGGAACGTACTGGGCCAACGGCTACGAGGGCCAGATGATCAACGTGATCCCCGCGATGGACGCGCTGGTGCTGCGATTCGGCCACACTGACGCCGCGAACTACCCGGCGCTCAACGAGTGGCGCCATCGCGTACTCGAGGTGCTCGCGAAGGAGTTCTACGCGCCTTCGTAGGGGAAGCCCAGATCGGGTGCGCTGAAGAGCGCCGCAAAACTCAGGCCCTCCTCGGCCGCCATGGCGGTAACGGTGCCGCCGCGGTCGACGACCGCGAGCAGCAGCACCACTTCGGCGCCGTAGTCGCGTACGACTCGGGCGGCCTCGAGCAAGCTCGAGCCGCGCGTGACAGTGTCCTCGGTGATGGCCACGCGATCGCCCACCAGCAACGATCCGGCGATGCGTCCGCCCGCTCCGTGATCCTTCACTTCCTTACGCACACTGAAGGCCCGTAACATCCTCCCGCGCGTGGCCGCGACGCCCGCGGTGATGAAGGTGACGCCGTCGGCGCCCATGGTGAGCCCCCCGATCGCAGTGGTGCCGCTCGGAATCTTCTCGAGCACGAGCGAAGCGACATCGACCATCATCTCCGGAGCGCAGACCGTCTGCTTCGAGTCGATGAACCACGACGAGGTCCGCCCCGACTTCAAGACGAAGTTGCCCCGCCGCACCGAGTGCTCGAGCAGGTGTGCCAGTACCCGGCTACGCGCGTCGCTCACGACAGCACGACCGATCCCGAACCCGAACGAATGTTCCCGATCACCGAGACCGTGATGCCACAGGCCCGCACCGTCTCAACGGCCTCGTCGACATCGTCGGCGTCGACGCACACGACCATGCCGAGCCCGCAGTTGAAGACGCGCACCATCTCATCGGCGCTCACCGCGCCGCGCCGCTGGATCTCGAAGAAGATCTCCGGGGTCTCGAAACTCTCCATATGGATCACCGCATCGCGCGTCGGGGGAAGGATGCGCACTACGTTACCGAGGATTCCTCCACCCGTGATGTGCGCGGCGGCGCGTAGCCCCACGCCGAGCACGTCGCGCAGGGCGACGATGGCGGGTGCGTAGATGACCGACGGTACGAGCAACTCGTCGCCGAGCGTGCGTGCGGCACCTTCGTAGGCGGGCTCGTTCAAAGAGTCCGGGCCCGTCATGAGCACCTTGCGGGCCAGCGAGTAGCCGTTCGAACGAAGGCCCGGTGACGCGAATCCCAACAGCACGTCACCCTTGTGGACCCGATGCGGTCCGAGCTCGTGGCCGCGCTCGACGACGCCAACCGCAAATCCGGCGACGTCCAATTCGTCGGGCTTCATGACACCGCCGTGTTCGGCGGTCTCGCCACCCAACAGGGCGGTGTTGGCTGTTCGACAACCCAGGGCGATCCCGCTCACGAGTTCCTCGAGCCGACTGGGATCGAGCGCTCCGACCGCCACGTAGTCGAGCAGGAAGAGCGGTTCGGCGCCGACGCAGGCGAGATCGTCGACCAGCATCGCCACGAGGTCGATCCCGACCGAGTCGTAGCGCCCGACCTGTCGGGCCACCTCCAGCTTCGTGCCCACGCCGTCGGCCGAGGCGACGAGCACGGGGTCCTTCAGCTTCTTCGTATTCAGTGCGAATAGACCAGCGAAGCCGCCGATGCCGCCGAGGACCTCAGGGCGCTTCGTGCTGTTGACCGCATCCTTGATCCTCTCGACCGCCTCATCGCCCACCTCGATGGAAACCCCCGCCGCGGCGTAGGTCATCCCCCCGTCGGGCTGATCAAGCAGTCGGCTCACCAGCGCCCGCCCGCGATGCCCAGCGCGACCGGCGTCGGAGCGGGGTAGTTGCCGGTGAGACACGCGTCACAGCACTCCCCGTCGAGACGGATCGCGGTGCGCAGATTCTCGAGCGTGATGAACTCGAGCGTGTCCGAGCCAATGAAGTCGTTCATCTCGGCGATCGAATGGTTGGCAGCGAGCAGGTCGTCGCGCGTGGGCGTGTCGATGCCGAAGTAGCACGGCCACATGAACGGCGGCGACGAGATGCGCAGATGCACTTCCTTTGCGCCGGCGTCGCGCAGCATCTTGACCAGCGCCTGGGTGGTGGTGCCGCGCACGATCGAGTCGTCGACGACGACCAGTCGCTGGCCCTCGATGTTCTCGCGCAGGGGATTGAGTTTGCGCCGAACGCTCGCGGCCCGCTTGTTCTGGTCGGGGGCGATGAACGTACGTCCGATGTAACGGTTCTTCACCAGTCCGTAGCCAAAGGGAATCCCTGACGCCTTGGCGTAACCCTCGGCGGCGGGCACGCCCGAGTCGGGCACGCCCATGACGATGTCCGCCTCGACCTTGGACTGGCCGGCGAGCAGTTCACCCATGCGTCGGCGGGTCGTGTGGACCTGGTGCCCCATGAGGTAGGTATCGGGTCTCGCGAAGTAGACGAACTCGAAGATGCACAGTTTCTGTTTTTCACCGGCGGGCTCGAGCAGTTGCACCGAGGTGACGCCTTCATTCGTGATCGTCACCATCTCGCCGGGACCGATCTCGCGGATGAACGATGCACCCACGACGTCGAGCGCGGGCGACTCCGAAGCGACGATCCAGCCTTCGGGCTCGTCCTCGGTGCCGAGACGGCCGAGACAGAGCGGGCGGAATCCGTAGGGGTCGCGCACCGCGTGCACCACGTTGGCTTCGAGGATCACCATCGAGAAGGCGCCTTCTGCTCTCGCCAGCACTTCGCCCAGCGCGCCACTCAGTGTGAGACCGCGGTCGACCGCACGCGCGAGCAGTTCTGCGACGAGGTCCGAGTCCGAGAGCATGGAGGTGACCTGGATGCCGGCGTGCGCGGCGAGTGCGTCGGTATTGGTGAGGTTGCCGTTGTGCGCAATCGCAAAGCCCGAGGAGCCGGCCGAGCGGTACACGGGCTGCGCCGCGGTCCAGTTCGCCGAGCCCGACGTCGAGTAGCGCGTGTGGCCAATGACGAGCGATCCCGCGAGGGCACGAAGCGTGGTGTCGGCGAAGACGTGACTGACCAGTCCGTTGTCCTTCACGACCGTGATCTGCTGATTGTGGAACGTGGCCATACCAGCCGATTCCTGGCCGCGATGCTGTAGCGCGAAGAGCGCGTCGTAACAGAGATGTGAGACGTCGCGACCAGGAGCAACTATTCCAACTACGCCGCAGGCTTCCTTCATGCGCCCTCCACCTTATGGGTCACGGGATGGAAAGGCACTGCCATATTCTCGCACAGACGAAGGGACGGTCTACGCCGCATCTGTACTGTAGGTACGTGATTGACCTCCATACGCACTCGAACTTCTCGGACGGCTCCGATTCTCCGGCTGAGTTGGCCCAAAAGGCTCACGATCTGGGAATATCGGCGATTGCGCTCACGGACCACGACACGACGTTGAGCCACGAGGAGATGCAGGACGCTTGCGACCGGCTGGGAATGGAACTGATCCCCGGTTTCGAGGTGTCACTGCGCGACGACCAATGGCTCAAACGACTTCCCGACGGAACCGAGAAGACGCGGAGCGTCCACGTCCTGGCGTACTTCGTCCCCCTCGAATCCGCTCATCCGCTGCAGCGCAAGTTGGAGTTGCTGCGTCACGACCGCGACGTGCGCAACAAGGAGTTGGTGGCGGTCCTCAACGGTTTGGGCTTCGAAAAACTCACCCTCGACTACTTGATCGGGCTGGCGAAGAATCAGGATTCAATCGGCCGCCCCCACTTCGCCCAGGCCATGATCAACCTACATCCCGAGATTGTCGGCGAGAAGACCGATGAATCCTGGGCCCGGATCTTCATCGAATGGCTGGGCAATGACGGCAAGGCCTACGTGCCCAAGATGTCGATGAACATCGAGGAGTTCACCGATGCCGCCAAAGGCACGTCCGCCGTCTTCTCAATCGCTCATCCCCTGGTGAACTACTTGAGCGATTCGAGCGCTGGCGCGATAGAGGCCACTATGCCCAAGGTCCTCGCTTCGTTGCGAGAGCGCGGCTTCAAGGGCGTCGAGGCCTACTACGGCGGCACCGACCAGGCCACCCGATCACTGATGGTGAAACTGACGCGCGACGCCGGCATGATCCCCACCGGGGGATCCGACTATCACGGCACCTATAAGACCGACGTCAAGCTGGGCTTCGGAAAATCCGGCGACCTACGCGTGCCGAACGAGGTGTTGGACGAATTGAAAGCGGCGCGTTAGTCGACCGACGCCAAGGCGTCTTCGAGCGCGGTGCGCCGGCGGTGCTCTATCTGATCCACGCTGAGGTTGATCGACGATCCGATCGTGAGTGTTGACCCTCCCGCTCGACCCAAATCGAGCGCGTCGACCCCGGCCTTCGCGCAACGCTCGCGGAACGCGGCCAGGTCATTGGTCGCCATGACGAACCGACCCGGAAACTCACTGAAGAGCTCACCGTGGCCCTGCAGCTCGGGCACGTCGGCGCCAATGCCATTGGACGAGACCATCTCGGCGAGCGCCCCCGCGAGCCCGCCCCCGCCCACGTCATGCACGGCGGTGACGTCACTCGTCTTGCCCGCGCAAATGGCGGCGATCTCGGCGGCGACGAATTCGAAGGTCGGGACCAGGGTGGACCCGTCAAAATCGGGCACCATGCCGCCGCGCCGTCCCCGATTGGTCGCCCAACGCGTGCCTCCGAGCGGGAAGGCCTCGGGACCTGACGCCGTGCGCTTTCCAACGAGCACCAGCGAGTCCCCCTCGCGCCAAGCCCAGCCCGGAGGTGGCGCGATGAGCGAGTCCACGACACCGAGCAGACCAACGACGGGCGTCGGGTCGATGTCATTCCCGCCGCTCTCGTTGTACAGCGAGACGTTGCCACCGATGACCGGCAGACCCAGCGCGTTGCAGCCCTCCGCCATGCCGTCAATTGATTCTGAAAGCTGCCACATGACCTCTGGGTGCTCGGGATTGCCGAAGTTGAGGCAGTTGACCACGGCCTTCGCGGTGGCGCCCACACAGGCCAAATTCGCCACGCTCTCGGCGACCGTGAGCGCCGTGCCGACGCGAGGGTCGAGCGCGCACCAGCGGGGGTTCGAGTCCGTCGACAGGGCGATGCCCCGCTCGGAGAACGGGAGTCCGGGACCCGCCAGGCGAAGCAGTGCCGCGTCGCGCCCGGGACCCACCACGGTGTTGAGAAACAGTTGCGAGTCGTACTGACGGTAGACCCACGCGGGATCGATCAGCATTTCGAGGAGGTCCTCGTTCGGTGTTCCGACGGGCTCGTCGTGGGTCGGGTCGTCGGCGCGGATGGCGTCGAGGTTCGCGGGACGACGTCGGGGACGGTCGTAGAGGGGGGCCTCATCAGCGAGTGACGACGCCGGCACCTCGGCGAGGATCTCCCCTCCGAAGCCGCGTCGCACGCGCAACATGCCCACCCTGTTGCCATGCTGGTCGACACTCGGCTCGACGACGTGGCCAATGATGCTCGCACGCACTTCCCACTTCTCGCAGAGTTCTTCGACCGCTGGCCAGTTCTCCGGCGTGATGATCGCGAGCATCCGCTCCTGGCTCTCGGACGTCATGATCTCGAAGGGCTGCATGCCCTCCTCACGCAGCGGGATTGCGGTCACGTCGACGTCCATGCCGACGCCGCCGCGAGCCGCGGTCTCAGAGGTGGCACAGACAATGCCCGCACCGCCGAGGTCCTGAATCCCGACGACGTACCCACGGTCGAGCAATTCGAGGCACGCCTCGATCAGTCGCTTCTCCTCATAAGGATCGCCCACCTGCACGCTCGGGCGTTTCGCGTCGTCGAGCGACTCCGCCCCGTCCTCGCCGCTGAAGCCCGCCGAAGCCAGCACCGACACGCCGCCAATGCCGTCGCGACCCGTCGACGAGCCGAGCAGCACCGCGAGATTGCCCAGGCCCGAGGCGACACCGAGCACGAGGCGCTCGGTGGGAAGGGCCCCGGCGCACAGCACATTCACCAGCGGGTTCGATGAGTAACACTCGTCGAACGTCAATTCGCCGCCGATCGTCGGCACGCCCACGGAATTGCCGTAGCCCGAGATGCCCGACACCACGCCCTCGACCAGCCAACGCTGGCGGGCGTCTTTCAACTCGCCAAAGAACAGGGGGTCCATCACCGCGAGCGGCCGCGCGCCCATCGTGAAGACGTCGCGCAGGATGCCACCCACGCCGGTCGCCGCGCCCTGATAGGGCTCGATCGCCGAGGGGTGATTATGGCTCTCGATTCGAATTGCGACCGCAATCCCGTCGCCCGCGTCGATGACCCCGGCGTTCTCACCCGGTCCGACGAGCACGTGCGGCGCCTCAGTGGGCAAACGACGAAGGTGCATCCGCGATGATTTGTAGGAGCAGTGTTCGCTCCACATGACCCCGTAGAGCGCGAGCTCCAGGTGATTGGGGTCCCGACCGAGCACTGAGCGGATGTCGTCCAACTCCGAATCGGTGAGACCTAGGGCGCGATGCAGGGACTCGGGGGCGCTACTCACCCCTCCAAACTACTGGCCAGCGCGAGCGGCCTCTTCGCGCACCGGTTCAAGTTCACGACGGTGAAACCAGACCCAGCGGGTGAGAAGCGTCGCCACGGCGAGGGGGACGATGTCGATGGCGAGCTCGACCAGACCATTCGCGCCGTGGGACCAGACGCCGTATTCGAGGTCGTAGCGGACTTCCACGCCCTCAGGCAGGAACCGGCGGAAGCTACCTGGCGCCCACGGGGGCGTTGACGAAGCCTTCGAGCAACACCCGTCCGTCGGCACCTCCGAGCAAGTTCGACATGGCGCGCTCGGGGTGGGGCATGAGACCGACGACGTTGCCCCCGACATTGGCGACACCGGCGATGTCGCCGCGGGACCCGTTGGGGTTCTCCTTGTAGCGCAGCGCGATCTGATCGTTCTCCTCGAGTGCGCGGTACGTCGCGTCATCGCACGTGTAGGCACCCGAGAAGTGGTTGATCGGCACGATCAACTCCTGTCCAATGGTGGCACCCCTCGTCAGCACCGACTTCGTCGATTCGACGATAAGCGTCGTGGGCTGGCAGAGAAAGGTCAGGCCGCGGTTCTTCTGCAGTGCCCCGGGCAGCAGACCGGCTTCGGTCAGCACCTGAAAACCGTTGCAGATGCCCAGCACCGCGCCGCCGCTGTTCGCGAACTCCGCGACCGCGGTCATCACGGGCGAGAAGCGAGCCAGCGCCCCGGGACGCAGGTAGTCACCATGGGCGAACCCCCCGGGCAGGATCACGCCGTCGTATCCCGAGATATCGGTCTCGGAGTGCCAGATGAAGTCCGCCTGGGCGCCGAGTACACCCATGGCCGCCAGCGCATCGTATTCGCAGTTGGAACCAGGGAACACTACGACGCCGATGTGCTTCATTGGTTATCCCTTCGTGCCACTGCGTGCGGTGGCGTTCTCGATCACTGGATTGGACAGGAGGCGTTCGGCGAGGGCCGTCGCCTTTTCGAGGGCGGACGCCTCGTCGGGGGCTTCGATATCCATGCGAAACGACTTGCCGGCGCGCATGTGGGTGACACCCGTGAAACCGAGTGCGGGCAGGGCTCGTTCGATCGTGGCGCCTTCAGGATCCGCGATTCCCTGGCGCAGCGTGACATCGACAATGACGGGGTAGTTCACGACTACGCACCGTACCAGTCCGAGAGCGTGTGTCCGGTCACCCGCTCGTAGGCAGCGACGTAGCGCGACGACGTGATTGCGATGATCTCGTCGGGCACGCGAGGCGGTGGTGGTGTGCGGTCCCACGGCTGGGCCGTCAGCCAATCGCGAAAAGGCTGCTTGTCAAAGGACGGGGGCGTTTCGCCCGAGTGCACCTGGTCGGCCGGCCAGATCCTGGACGAATCCGGGGTGAGGACCTCATCACACACCACGAGACGTCCGTTGACGTAGCCGAGCTCGAACTTGGTGTCGGCGAGGACGAGCCCCACTTCGGCGAAAGACACCGCGGCCAGCGTGAACAAGTCGATGCAGAGACGCTGGGCCTCGAAGAGCGCCTCGGTGCCAACAATGTCCGCGGCGCTGGCGAGGTCGATGTTGATGTCGTGACCCGATGCCTCCTTCGTGGACGGCGTAAACATCGGGGCGTCGAAGGGATCAGTGAGTTGCAGTCCAGCGCGAACAGACATGTTGTGCACCGTGCCCTTCACCATGTACTCGTCGTAGGCCTGACCGGCGAGGCGACCGCGGACGATGCATTCGAGCGGAAGCATCTGCGCTCGACGCACGAGCATCGTGCGACCGTGCCAGTCAACCTCCTCCATGAAGCCATCGACGAACTCGTCGATCACCGCGGGATCGCACGCCACGAGTGACGCGGGTACGGCGTCAGCGAACTCACGGACCCAGAAGTGAGTCAGTCCGGTGAGAACCCTGCCCTTGCCCGGGACCGGCTCGTCCATGACGACGTCAAAGGCGCTCAACCGGTCCGAGGCGACCATCAGGAGGTGCTCTTCGTCCACCTCGTAGAGGTCGCGGACCTTGCCTGAGTAGATGTGGTGGATATCGAGTCTGCTCATGACCGCCACATCAGTGCGTCAAGGAACCGGCCCCGGTGCGCGAGCAGTCGCTGGGCATCGAAGGCGCGGGCTAAGACCTCGTTGCCGAGGCTGACCTCATCGTCACTTTCGACGATCTCACGGAAATTGCGGCGCTCTTCCACGGCCTGGCGAGCGCAACGCTGCACTATGCGATAAGCCTCGTCTCTCGACATCCCCGATTCCACAAGCGCCAGCAGCACCGACTGTGAGAACACGAGCCCCAGCGACCCGACCGTCAGATTCTCGAGTGCCCGGTCCGGATGCAGCACCAATCCATCGGCGAGACCGGTCGCCTTTCGAAGCATGTAGACCGTGAGTTGCAGCGCGTCAGGCAGTACCACGCGCTCGACGCTCGAATGCGAGATATCGCGCTCGTGCCACAGGGCCACGTCCTCGAGTCCCGCCTGCAGGTACCCGCGCAGCACGCGCGCCAGTCCGCAGAGCCGCTCGGACAGCACCGGATTGCGCTTGTGGGGCATCGCCGAAGAGCCCTTTTGCCCCTTGGCGAACGGCTCTTCGGCCTCGCCCACCTCGCTGCGCGCGAGGAGACGAACCTCGAGTGCGAACTGCTCCATCGAAGTGCCGAGAGAAGCGCACGCGTAGAGAAGTTCCGCGTGGCGGTCCCGCGCGATGACCTGAGTCGCGGGTACCGGCACCAGTGCGAGCGCGCGGCACACGAACGCCTCGACCACCGGGTCGATGTTCGAGTAGGTGCCCACTGCGCCCGAGAGCTTTCCCACGGCGATAGCGGTGCGTGCGTGCTGCGCCCGTTCGATGTCACGCTGGACCTGCAGGGCGAAGAGCGCGAACTTTGCGCCGTAGGTCGTCGGCTCGGCGTGCATGCCGTGCGTACGTCCGGTAATCGCGAGGTCGATCGACTCGACGGCACGCCGTGTCAACGCGTCGCGCAGCGCTGTCGCCTCGGTGATCACGATGTCCATGGCCTTGGTGAGCGTGAAGCACAGCGCCGTGTCGACGACGTCCGACGAGGTGAGTCCGTAATGGATCCACGCGCCCTCGGGCATACCGATCTTCGCCTGGACGATGTCGACGAAGGCGGCGGTGTCGTGATTGGTGGTCAGCTCACGCTCCTCAACCTCGGCGACGAAGGCGGCGTCGATGACGGGTCGTCGCGGACGAAGCGTCGCCACGTCAGCGGCGGGCAGCACGCCCAGTTCGGCGAGTCCTTCGGCAGCGAGGAGTTCCACCTCGAGCATCGTGTCAAAGCGGTTCTCATCGCTGAACAGCGCCGCCACGTCTTTGGGTGAATACCTCGGAATCATGTGTCTCCTTTAGACCGCGAGAGCGATGTCACTACGCACGACTCTTCCCTCAAAGGTTACGAGCGCCACGGCTCGGTACGCGCGCTCACGGGCCTGGGCCATGGTCGCGCCCGCCCCGGTGATCGCGAGCACTCTCCCGCCCGATGTCACGAACCGGCCCTCGGCGTCGCGTGTAGAGCCGGCGTGAAAGATGATGACCCCTTCGACCGGTTCCGCCAATTGTCCGTCCGCCCCCAGGCCATGGATCACGTCGCCCGCACGGGGATGTTGGGGGTAGCCGTGCGCGGCGAGCACGACGGTCACGGCAAAGCCCTGGGCCGCGAGCGTCGCACCATCGAGTCGGCCCCCGCCCACGCGCGCCAGCAGGTCGAAGAGTCCCTCGCCGTAGAGGGGCACGAGCACCTCGGTCTCGGGATCGCCGAAACGGACGTTGTACTCGAGAAGCTTCGGCCCACGCGAGGTAAGCATGACCCCGGCGTAGAGGACGCCTCGGAAATCAATGCCGCGTCGCAGAAGCTCGTCCAGTGTCGGCGCGATGATCTCGGCCATCACCTGATCGACAAGCAATGGCGTCATCGCGACCATTGGCGCGTACGCCCCCATGCCGCCGGTGTTCGCGCCCTGGTTGGCGTCACCCACCCGCTTGAAGTCCTGGGCGGGAACGAGGGGCCTAGTGGTGGTGCCGTCGCACAGCACCAGTAGCGAGCACTCCTCGCCGTCGAGTCCTTCTTCGATGATCACGGTCGTACCCGCGTCGCCGAACGCGGCACCGCTCAACTTCTCTCGAACGTCGGCGCACGCCTCGTCAAAGTCGTCCGTGACGAGCACGCCCTTGCCGGCGGCGAGTCCGTCAGTCTTCACGACGTAGGGCGGCTGCATCGTGGCGAGAAAGCCGATCGCCTCACGTTCGTCATCGAAGGCACCGAAACCCGCCGTCGGCACTCCGGCCGCCGAGAGGAATTCCTTCATGTACGCCTTGGAGCCCTCGAGACGGGCCCCTTCGAGACCGGGTCCGACAACGGTCTTTCCCTGGGCGCGGAGCTGATCGGCGAGTCCGTCGACGAGTGGCTGCTCGGGACCGATCACGAACAGGTCGGCGCTCAGTTCGAGCGGCGACGCCTCGACACACGCGATGCCGTGGGCGGCGATCCCGGCATTACCGGGGGTGACGACGACGTCGGAAGTCTTGGCGAGCCCCCAGGCAAGGGCGTGTTCGCGTGCGCCCGAGCCGACGACGACGCAGCGACTCACGAGGGTCGAACGAACTGCTCTCGGCCCGGACCCACACCGACGACAGAAATCGTCACGCCGATGGTCTCCTCCAGGAACTTCACGTAACTCTTCGCCTTGTCGGGCAACTGTTCGTATCTGGTGAACGACGTGATGTCGCTCTTCCAGCCCGGCAGCACCTCGTAGATTGGCTTGACATCGTGCAGCACGGACTGGTGGTACGGCGGATAGTCGTAATGCACACCGCCGGCCTCGTAGCCAACACAGACGCTGATCTCGTCGAGCGTGTCGAGCACGTCGAGCTTGGTGAGGGCGATCTCGGTCAGTGAGTTCAGCCGCGCGGCCTGTCGGGCCATGACGGCGTCGAACCACCCGACGCGGCGTCGCCGACCCGTATTGGTTCCGAATTCATGACCGCGCTCAACGAGCAATTCGGCCATGTCACCATCGAGCTCGGTCGGAAAGGGACCGGCGCCGACGCGCGTGACGTAAGCCTTGGCGATGCCCACTATCCCCGTAAGGTCGCGCGGACCGAGTCCCGACCCGGTGCACGCGCCACCCGCGACCGGATTGGACGAGGTGACGAAGGGGTACGTGCCGTGGTCGAGATCGAGGAACGTCGCCTGGGCACCCTCGAGGAGGATACGTTCGCCACGAGCGAGAGCATCGTGCACGATGCCGACGGTGTCACCGATCATCGGTGCCATCCGCGGCGCCAACTCGTCGAGGTACTTCGCGGCGATGTCCTTGGCGCTCATGGCCGGACGGTTGTAGATCTTGTTCAGCACGAGGTTCTTCTCGTGCAGCACGACGTCGAGCTTCTCACGGAAGATCTTGGCGTCGAGCAGGTCCTGGACGCGAAGTCCCACGCGCGACGACTTGTCGGCGTAGGCCGGGCCGATGCCCCTCTTCGTCGTCCCGAGGGCGTTCTTGCCGAGGAAACGCTCGGTGAGCCGATCGAGTTCCTGGTGGTAGGGCATGATCAGATGCGCGTTGCCCGAGACGACCACTCGCGAGACGTCAACGTTCTTCGCGCTCAGGGTATCGAGTTCGGCGAGCAGGACCGCGGGGTCTACGACCACTCCGTTGCCGATCACCGGCGTGATGTGCGGGTACAGCACACCCGACGGCACAAGCTGCAGCGCGAACGCCTCGCCCTCGACGACTATGCGGTGTCCCGCATTGTGGCCGCCCTGATAGCGAACCACCATATCCATGTCACGAGCCAAAAGGTCGGTTAACTTCCCTTTGCCTTCGTCACCCCATTGGGTTCCGACTACCACGGTTGCGGGCACTTGACTCCCTCGAGACGGCCTCGTTGCACACCAAGCCTACCCGACCGAAAATCGTCGATCGTCGCCTCAACTGAAAGTGAGGACCCCACCGACTTCGTCCACGTTGATCGTGTCGCCCTCGTGGTACACGCCTTCGAGCACCGCGAGCGCGAGTGGGTCCTCGAGCTTGCGCTGGATCACCCGCTTGAGCGGACGCGCACCGAATGCGGGGTCGTAACCCTCGCGGGCCAACTCCTCGGACGCCGCCTGGGTCACGTTCAGCACGAGACGCCGCTCGGCCAGCCGTCGACGCAGGCGTCCGAGTTGGATACCCACGATCACCGAGAGGTCCTTCTCGTCGAGCGAACGGAATCGGATCATGTCGTCGATCCGATTCACGAACTCGGGTCGGAAGAACTCGAGGGGATCGCCTGGCAGATTGCTCGTCATTATGAGTACGACATTGGTGAAGTTGACCGTCCGCCCCTGTCCGTCGGTCAGTCGGCCGTCATCGAGAACCTGCAGGAGCAGGTTGTACACGTCGGGGTGGGCCTTTTCAATCTCGTCGAGCAGCACGACCGAATACGGTCGCCGCCGCACCGCCTCCGTGAGTTGACCACCCTCCTCGTAGCCCACGTAACCCGGGGGCGCCCCGATCAGACGGCTCACGGCGAACTTCTCCATGTACTCACTCATGTCGAGGCGGATCATCGCCTTGTCGTCATCAAAGAGGAACTCGGCCAACGCCCTCGCGAGTTCGGTCTTACCAACACC
>PKWW01000008.1 GCA_003132165.1 Acidimicrobiaceae bacterium
GCCGCGGCATGGGCGATGATCCTGCCAACCTCCACGGAACCCGTGAACGAGATGTGCGAAATTCCGGGATGGGCAGTGAGTGCCGCGCCGGCCGTCTCACCCATTCCAGGCACGACATTCATTGCTCCTTCGGGGAACCCAGCCTCTAGGACCAGTTCAGCCAACTTGAGCGCCGTCAACGGCGCTTCTTCAGCAGGCTTCACGACAGTACAGTTGCCGGTCGCCAGGGACGGAGCGACCGATCGTCCCAGGATTTGGAGCGGGTAGTTCCAAGGAATTATGTGGGCGGTGACACCGTGCGGCTCGAAACTCGTAATGACTTGAGTTCGCTCGTCCAGCGCGAAGGCGTCGCCGTAGAACGTTTCGACGGCGCTGGCGTAGAAATCAAAGTATCGTGCGGTGAGTTCGACGTCACGCCGCGCCTGTGACAGTGGTTTTCCGGTCTGAAGGGACTCGAGTTCTGCCAGTTCATCCCAGTCGCGCAGAATGAGGACCGACACCTTTCGCAGCAGTCGCGACCTCTCCGCCACGGCCACTTTCTTCCAAGAGCGCTGAGCCGCTGCGGCCGACTGGACCGCCAGATCAATCTCGTATGGCCCGCAATCGACGGTGACGGCGAGTACCCCGCCGCTAGACGGGTTCATGACCTCTATCGTTTGGTCGACCTCAACACGCTTGCCGCCAATGATTGCGGCGTGAACTTGATGGCTCATCGTTGTACTCCTTGTGGTTGGTTAGAAAGATTGATGATGATGTGATGTCGGCAGCTCGAGCCCGTCAGCTGCGAAGCAGTCTGCTGCGCAGCCATGGGTCCACAAAACTGCTCGCCTCCAACACCGCTCCGGTGACAACGGCGCGATCCTTGAGCAGGCTCTGCACAACAGGAATCTCTGGGAGCAGATCTTCGAAGGTCGCGGCAAAAAAGTCGAAGGCTTGGCTGAGCCCTCCGCCAAATACCACGACTTCAGGATCACAGAGGAGCGACAGGCGCAAAATGGTCTGTGCAATCTCCTGCGCCGCCCATTCGAGCACGCTCACGGCTTCGGATTCGCCTCCCTGGGCGACCTCTACCAGCCCCAGTCCATCTTGGACGGGGAAGTGTCCACCTCGTTGGAGGTACTGCTGAACAAGCCCGGACGTAGTCAGGGCTTCGCCCAACGTAGCTCCATGTATGTAGTCATTCGCAACGCACCGTGGCCAGTCCGCGATCCGACCGAAGCGACCATGGAATCCTGCCAGAGGCGTACCGTTGAGGCACATTCCGACTCCGATTCCGTAGCCAATCTCCAGAACGAGCAATGATCCTGCCCCCGGGTATGAGCCGAGTTCGCTGCCCTCGGCCAAGGCCGAGTAATGGTCATCCTGTTGAACCGCGACCGGACACCCCAGAACGTCTTCCAACTCGTGCGAAAGCCGCATACCCTCGTACTCCTCGAGGGCTGTCAGGTTGTGGAGCGCCCCAGTCCCAGGGTCGACCGAAGCCGAAATGCCAATTCCGACACCGATCAATGGGACTTCTCCCGCACCCTGTTGTTGCTGCATCCTCAGAATGGCCTCCGCGAGCATGGACGGAAGCTTTGCTCCGAACTCACTCGTACGAAATGACAACGACGCGCGCTCGACAAAATTGAGTTCAGTCAGTATGACTCTCGTAGTCCCGTTGCCGATGTCGACTCCGGCAAGGAAACCGGCGCCTTCGTGAAACCGATAGATCGCCGCAGGGCGGCCGATCGAAGTTGTCTCCGGTTCGGGAGCATCCTCGCTGACCAGTCCGGTCTCCACAAGCTGCGACATCAGTCGATGCACGGCAGGTACGGAAAGACCGAGCTTGCGTGCTACGTCTGAATGCGCCATGCCGTCACTTGCGCGGATGGCCCCGACTATTTTAAGGGCGTTCGACACCCGTACATCAGAAGGGATCATCGACTGGCGACCGTCATTTGGCATTTCTCAACCTACTTTGCCGTGAATCCGCCATCCAGAACAAGACAGCTTCCAACCGCAAACGAGCTTTCATCGCTCGCCAGGAAGAGGGCTCCTTGAGCAATCTCGCGGGGGTCCGCGACGCGCATTATGGGCGCCCAACTTGCCTGTTCCGCTGCAGTCTTCTCTGGATCGAGTGAATTGTCCACCTCAGCCTGCAGCAGCGGTGTTCTCGTGATTCCCGGACAGAGCGAGTTGACTCTGATGTTATGGCGGATGAGATCAATCGCGATGGACTTCGTGAACATGATCACTGCCCCCTTGGAGGCGCAATACGCCGGTGACTCCGGTACTGCGACAATGCCCATTTCGGACCCAAGGGTGACGATCTTGCCGCCGCCTTGTGCCTTCATCAGGGGTACTGCGCACTTGATCAGCGTAAACATTCCCTTGATGTTGGTCGATAGGACTGCGTCCCACTCATCCTCCTCGAGCTGTTCGATGGGCATGACGCTCGTAATCCCCGCGTTGCAGACCAGGATGTCGATAGCACCGTAGAGCTCGACCGTGCGCTCGACCATCTTTCTGGCATCGGCCATCGAACGAACGTCGCCCGAAACACCGCTCACCCGGCCGAAGGCGGACAGTTCTCGTACGGCCTCCTCGAGCATCGGGGCGTTGATGTCACTGATGACGACCGAAGCTCCAGCCTCGAGAAAGACCTCGGCTATTGCACGGCCGATCCCTGAAGCACCTCCGCTGATCAATGCGGTCTTGTTCGCAAGTCTCATGATTTCCTGTTCTCCATATGTGAAACCCTGAACTCTCAGAGCTGTTAGCAAACCTTAGGAATGTCCCACTTCATCGCCTGCGGACACCACGATTTCGAGCATGTCCGGTTCAGCGAATCCGGACTCTGGGACCATGAACATGACCATACCGAGACGAGTCAGCATGCTCGAGTCCTTCTTCTTAAGATAGACAGCCCAGGCTATGGCACCGAGGATCCAAAGAAGCAGTATCCATGGGAAGAAGGTCTCAGGAGAGGCCGGCCATGGGTGAAGGCTGAGGTAGATCGCCACCAGAAAGATCAAGCTCGAAATTGCTGGAAGAATCACGTGAAGGAAGAACGAGAACTCACTCTTGAAGTGCCTCTTCATAAAGTACGGAAGCGCGACGTTTGCCCCGATGTAGATCGGAAGGATTCCCAGCGAAGAGAGATAACCGAGATCACCGAAAGCACCAACGGGGCCCCAAGCGGCGCCGGCGATAGTTGCGACGATCAGCGAAAAGATGGAGAAGACGATGATGGCGATGTGAGGCGTCTTCCACTTCGGATGGGTCCGCCCCAGGGACTTCGGAAGCATACCGTCTCTGCCGAGAGAGTAGATGATCCGGAAGTTCGCTGTGTGGATCGCCAGCAGCACCGCAATCATCGCACTCACGGCCGCGAGGTCGATGACAGTGCCGTACCAGCTGCCGATGTACTGGACCGCCAGGTCGTGTAGCGGCGATACTGCCTTAGAAATTAGGCCGACATTCTTCGAGCCGTAGCCGACGATAATCGCGTACATCGCAAAGCTGAACCAGAGGCCCGTCAGAACAACGGAACCCACGAGCGCCCTTGGCAGGTTGCGTCGAGGATTACGGCACTCCTCTGCGACGGTTGAGCAGGATTCGAAACCGAAGAACGCCAAGACGATGAAGACGAAGGCCTCACCCAGCCCTCCGAAGCCCGAGGCACCGTGCGTCGGTAGGAACGACGTAGGGACCTGGCCGGCCGCCCCACCTTTGAACACGATCAAGAGCAGAAGGGTCCCCACGATCGTGACCTCGGCGATCACGAATGCGATATCAAACTTCATGGAGGTGTGCACGGAGTACCAGGACAGTGCCCCAACCGCGACGACGATAAAGACCACGAGGACGAACCAAGAGACGTTTATCCCAAGGTCCGCCTTCAGCATGTTGCTAACGAAGCCGCCGAAAAGATCAGCGTTCAACGGACTTTGCAGGGTGTAGGAGAAAAGCAGCACAAGCGCTGCAACGAAACCGGTCCCAACACCGAAGGAGTTGGTGATGAACTTGTAGAACGTCCCCGCGGAGGTGATGCGGCGCGTGAACTGCGCGAGCGTCAAGGCCATGAGTGAAATTCCCACCGTGCCCAGTAAGAAAACAAATGGAGACGACACTCCAGCCTTGCCCGCGATAAATGCCGAGATGAAGATGACCCCGATGGTCGGCGAAATGAAGGCGAGCGACATAGCGAGCGCGCTGGGTAACCCCAACACGTTCTTCTTCAACTCGTTGTGCCCCGTCACTTCAGTTTCAGCAATATCTTCCTGCATCTGTGCCCCCTCGGCCAAGTTAATTACGAAACATTAGTTATATAATCAATCCCAGTCAAGTCATTTTCGATAAAATTTCCAATTCCTTAATAGCGGCAACCTAGTACAGCATTGGCTCGCTAGGAAATTCTTTATGATAGGTAAGTAACCAAGACCGGAACACCACAAACCAGGAGATTCCTTGATCAATCCTCCAATTCTCATCTCCCGCGAAGAAGTGCAGGAACTCCTTGACCGGGAGACCGTCTTTAATGCCACAAGGGAGGGACTCATCGCTGGTGGAACGGCACCAGACTCATCCGCGATATCAACGCAAGTTCTTTATGCCGAGGGCTCGCTCCACCTCAAAGCTGCATCTCTTGAAGACGGCAAGATTCTGTCCGTGAAAGCCAACCTTCGGCCCAATCGTGGAGGGGTCAGCGGGATACTGCTCGCTTACGACCTCAAAACGCAACGACTGGAAGGAATCATCGATGCGGGATTGATGACAGCGAGGCGAACCGGAGCGATTGCCGCGGTCGCTGCGCAACGGCTCAGCTCGACAGGTCCAGTCACGGTTGCGGTGCTTGGAACTGGTCCGGTCGGGATCGAGTCAGCCCAAGCCCTGATGCAAGTTCTTGACGTGGCCGAATTACGTTTCTGGAGCCCTCACGGTACGTCGGAGAATGATGCGGTACGTGCTCTGGCTGAGCTGACACGTGTTGTCTCCTGCCCGACGACGGCGGAGGCGGTTTCCGACGCGCAGATTGTCGTGACGGCGACGCCTTCTGCTACCCCGATCCTTACACCGGAAGGACTTGATTCCGACACTCTGATTCTCGCCATGGGTGCAGATACGGTCGGTAAGAGAGAGCTTGACCCTGTGCTACTCAAAAACGCGGATGTAATAGCCGACGTCCCGGC
>PKWW01000010.1 GCA_003132165.1 Acidimicrobiaceae bacterium
GCCGTGGGAGCTCGGCGAAGCGGGCTCGAACGAGCCGGCTCGTGAACTCATGGGGACCGCCCGTCAGGTCATCCTCGCCGCCCGTCAGGTGGTGGTGGCTGGATCGGACAGCGAAGTGTCGCGCGCGATCGCCATACTCAGCGAAACTCGCCGAGCCCTCTACGGGATTCTGGCCGAGGGCGACGAGTCCTAAAGTAGTCGTCGCTTCATCACGGCCCTCCTCGGGGAAATCCGCTGAGGAGGGCCGTTTTTTTCTTCGCGAAATGACCTGACGTCGTCAGCTCAAGAGCTTGCACTTTCAACGCGGCAAAAAGCCGACGGTCCTCGCAGCCGGCTCGATGCAGACTGGTGGCGCCGAAGGGAGTGGCCAGCTCCTGGCCGTGTCGAGTGACACGGGTGAAGCGACCAGGAATGTCATAACTCCACGAAGTGGCCCCGACGTAGGATTGCGCTGACAACGCGGGTGTTCGCACCGCGCGGTTTTTGCTGGTTCGCCAGTTGTTCGACGCGACGATGATCCGAGGCGTGGTGCATGATCGGGATTGATCTGGTGAACATTCCAGAGTTCCAGCGGCAACTGGAAGTCGGCGGCGCGGGTCTGCTCGAGAGGGTCTTTGATTCATCGGAGTTGCATGACCGGCGCATCGAACATCTGGCGGGACTGTGGGCGGCGAAGGAAGCGGTGTGGAAGGCGAATTCTGGCACCACGTTCGCCTCAAGCGAAGTGGTCATCTTCCACGACGCGACCGGCAAGCCGTTCGCGCGCACGCCATCGGGTCACTTTGAGGTATCCATCTCGCACCACGGCGAGTACGCGGTGGCGATCGCGTTGCGGGTCGACTCGTGAGCGACCGGACCTTCTACGACTACGTCGCGTCGTTGGGCGAGTTCGGCGACCGACTCGCGGTCACGTCGCGGCCGTCGCTCAAGATCGAGCGCCTGACGTTTCACGAGCTTCGCGCGCGGGCGTACCAAACCGCCCACTACCTCGCGGCCCAGGGCGTCCAGCCCGGTGACCGGGTCATGGTCGTCGCCCTCAATTCACCGCAGTGGCTCGAACTTTTGCTCGGGACGCTCGCCATGGGTGCGGTGCTCGTACCCGTGGACGCCGCGAGCACACCCGAGGTCGTGCGGGGCTTCGCCGCCCAGACCAATCCCACGCTCGTCTTCGCGGGCCGAGGGATCGACCTCGACGGTGCCGGTCCGCTCGAAATCCGCTCCCTCGATGATCTCGCCGAGCTACTCGGCGGGTTCTCGAGCGAGGCCCCCGCGACCAAGGTGACGAGCGACCAGCCGGCGCTGATCGTCTTCACCTCGGGTACGACGGCCGACCCGAAGGGCGTGATGTTGACCCACGGCAATATCCTCGCGAACATCGAGGGGATCACGCGTCGGATCGACGTCGAACCCTATTGGCGACTGCTCTCGGTCTTGCCCCTCTCGCACATGTACGAACTGTCGGGGACGTTGGCGGTCATGTCACGGGGTGCGAGCGTCGTCTACCTGCCTCGAGTGACGCCGCTCACCATCTCCCAGGCCCTGGTCGACTACCACATCACCGCGATCCTCGCCATCCCCGAGCTGCTCACTCTCATGCTCGAGCGCATCAATCAAAGCGCCCGCGACGAAGGAAAAACCCGGGTGCTCGCGCTGGCGTCGAAACTCGCGGACCATCTGCCCTTCTCGATGCGTCGGGCGCTCTTCCACAGTGTCCACGTACGCCTCGGTGGTCGGTTGGACCTGGTCGTGACCGGAGGAGCTCCGATACCAATCGACGTGGCGACCGCGTGGGAACGGATGGGCGTGCGAATGGTCGAGGGGTACGGTCTCACCGAAACCTCGCCGATCCTCACGGGCAACGCACTCGACGAGCGTCGATTCGACTCGCCGGGTCGGGCCCTTGACAACGTGGAGCTACGTATCGCCGACGATGGGGAGATCCAGGCTCGCGGCCCCAGCGTCTTCAGCGAGTACTGGCAGAACCCGGTCGCGACCCGAGCGGCGTTCACCGACGACGGGTGGTTCCGTACCGGCGACGTGGGTCGACTCGAGAACGGTTGGCTACACGTGCAGGGCCGTCTCAAGTTCGCGATCGTGCGCGCCAGCGGTCTGAAGGTCTTCCCCGAGGACATCGAACTGGTCACCGACCGCGACGACCGGCTCGGAGCGGTCTGCGTCGTCGGGGTCGACGCTGGTCAGGGCGAAGGAGAGCAGGTCGTCGCGGTCATCGCATCATCACGGTCCGACGGCGACGTCGAGCGGGCCATCGCGGACGTCAACGCGCAGGTGGCCTCGTTCCAGCACGTCGACGGTTGGCGTCGCTGGCCCGACGCGGACTTCCCGCGGACCCGTCTGCTGAAGATCGACCGTCGTCAAGTGCAACTCTGGGCCAACTCCGCGTCGGCTGTGCGTACGGAGCCCGTCGCGGCGCCCGACACCGGTGACGAGGTGGCAAGGATCATCCGACTGAGCCTCGACGACCCGTCGGCGACCGTGCGTGCGACCGACCGGCTTGGTGACATCGGACTCGACTCGCTGCGTCGACTGACCGTCGTCTCGTTGTTGGAGGAGCGCCTCGGAGTCTCGATCGCCGATGATGCGGTGACCTCGCTCACGACGGTCGCCGAGTTGCGGGTGCTGAGCGCCGAGGGCAGTCCCGTCGAGGAGTTCACCCGTCGTCCGACGTGGACCTATTGGCCGTGGGTGCGCCTGGTCGGCGACTGGTTCCGTGACGTGGTCCTCTACGGTGTGGTGCGCTGGTGGGTCACGCTGGATGTGAAGGGCCTCGAGTCCTTGGACGGACTCGAGACGCCGGCGTTGTTCATCTTCAACCACAGCGACGACTTCGACGGTCCGGTCATCTATCAGGCGCTGCCCATCCGAATCCGGCGCCGACTGGCGGTCGCCACCGGTCAGGACGTGCTGAGGGACCACAAGGTACTCGCCTTCATCGTGCGATTCTGTTTCGCGGGCTTCGACTTCGCGCGCAGTGACCCGTACCTGCCGAGCCTGCGCTACGTCGGCGAGATGATCGACCGGGGTTGGAACGTGGTGATCGCCCCCGAAGGCAGCATCAGCACTACGGGTGAGCTGCGGCCGTTCAAGGTCGGCGTCGGTCTGCTCGCCGTGACGCTCGGCGTTCCCGTCGTGCCCATGAAGACGTTCGGACTCACGGGTACCGTCCCGCTGCACGCAAAGTGGCCGCGCAGGCGAAGTCGCGTGGTCGTGCGAATCGGGACGCCACTGCGCTTCGGTTCCCACACCGACTACGAGGAGGCGACCGCCGCGCTGCACCGTGCCATGGAGAGCCTCACGGCGGAGGGCGACGATGCACCTACCGGATAGGAAGTCGCCGCTTCGACGCTCGGGGTTGCGAGGTCGATGTGTCGACAACTGAAGGTACGCGGGCGCGCGCGGGCATCAGCGACCGCACGACCGTGGTCCTGTTCCTCGTCGCGACGGCGGCGGGATTCGCCCAGTTCGGCGCCACGACTGCGCTCAATGACGTGGCACGACACTTCGGTCACGTGTTCCAGAGCGGGTCGCTGCAGAGTGTGGTCGGGCTCTCGGGCTCGAGCCTCGGCCTCGGACTCGCGGCCCTGCGCATCGCGTCACTTGGAGCGTTGCCACTCGCGTCGCTCGCGGACCGTTGGGGGCGCACGCGAGTGCTTCGTCCGACGCTGCTCCTGGGGCTCATCGTCACGGCGGTGGCGGCGTTCAGCCCCGGTTACTGGCTCTTCGTGCTCTGTTTCGCGTTGGCGCGGCCGTTGTTGGCGGTGACGGTCACGTTGGTGCAGGTCATCACCGTCGAACTGTCCAAGACGACCTTCCGCATGCGACGTCTGGTCGTGATGGCGGCTGGCGACGGGATCGGTTCGGGGCTCTCGGCGGTGTTGCACGGCCTCATCCGCGGGGCCGATTCGTTTCGTTGGCTCTTCGCCTTGACGATCGTGCCGGTCATCGTCATCGCGCCACTGCTGCGCTACATACCAGAGCCGGCCCGCGGTAAAGCGCGTCCGAGTGCCCGGCTCGGCTTCATTCCCGAAGAGGCCCGCCGACGACTGTTGATCGTCGGAATCGTCGCCTTCACGATTGGATTCATCACGGGACCTTCGGGCGGCTTCACCTTCGTTTACGCCGAGGGCGTCTTGAAGATGCGCCCGAGCCTGGTCGCGGCCGTGGTGGTCGGCAGCGGCGTCGCGGGTCTACTGGGACTCTTTGCGAGCGGACACCTCGCGCGTACGTGGGGGCGGCGCTGGACGGTCGGACTCGGCGTCCTCTCAACGGCGATCGTATCGGCCTACGCGTACGGAGGAGGGAGAACG
>PKWW01000070.1 GCA_003132165.1 Acidimicrobiaceae bacterium
CGGCGTGTAATTCTCTCTGGGCGCCTTCTCATTCGCTAGTCCGGAAATTGTTCGCTAGAACTGAGGACAGTTCGCACCGTCAGGAGTCGAGAGAGCGTTGAATCAGGCGGCGGCGTTGGCTCTTGCGTGTTGGTTCTGTTCAATCTTCTGATCTTCGCTGGGTCTTGATCTTCATGGCCATAGAAAACGGCCTCATTCCGATGGCAAATGACATCATGCCCAGTGGTGCGAGAATCCCAGTCAAAACAAGGACCGCAGCTAAAGGGATGAAGATGATGGTCGAAGGCACCTGAAGACACAGTAAGCCGACTATCAACCACTTCTCTTTGCCAGACAATTTCACCTTTGGTATGTCTTGAGCCAATATCGCCATAAAGTTCACCTCCCAGTTACTGTATATCGCTGAAGATTCAGTTTCTGCTGGATTTCTGATTTGCACGACGCTGAGGAGGGAGCGTTCACTCCCACCATTTGCATCGTTCAAGTTCAATGCGAAGAGTCGAAGATTGTCGGT
This sequence comes from Acidimicrobiaceae bacterium, assembly GCA_003132165.1. Lineage (GTDB taxonomy): Bacteria > Actinomycetota > Acidimicrobiia > Acidimicrobiales > RAAP-2 > RAAP-2. Next base: position 515 of record PKWW01000070.1, read on the forward strand.
GTCGGAGGCCCGACATAAACCCGCACGCTGAACGTTTACTTGGGCCCAAGACAGGCCTCATTGTAGGCCTCATATTTCCGCAAAGCACAAGACCAGACCGACAAGCAACAACACGTTTCCTTGAAAACAAGCGACGTGCACGACGAGATCGACACACAGCAACGGCCGCAAACTTCCTCTTAATCAACAGGTTCCGGGTTCAAGTCCCGGCTGGCGCACCAAGTTGGACCAAAGTCACTAATACGTACAAAAGGATTGAACGTTCATGAGCTCATGCAGCCCAACGGTCGTGAACTTTACGATCCCGCAGAAAATTGTTGCTGACGGTGGACTCGGCGCTGGGCGGACATCTTGGTTGATTCAGACCGATAGTCGAAGAAGCTGTCCTGCCATGCTTCGTTCAAGCAGGCGGACGTAGATCAAGTGCTCAGTTCACGGGGATCCGGCCAACTACTTTCGCAAGTTCAACACGCCCAATGATGTCTTGGCGCCTAAGCGCCACTGAAATCCGCCTTCCAACCCTGCTCGCCACTTAATTGGCTAAAGCGTGATAGCGAGGCTCGACCGCTTCATTCACCTGACGCTGGTGCACCTGCCGTTCACGCTGTGCACCAAGCACCTGATCGTCAGCACCAAATTGAGGCCCACCGGGTGTCATTGGGCCTAAGGGTTCCAGCGGAGCCTGCGTCCGTGTTGAAGCTCAGTAGTAGTGCCGTCGACCTCCAACAGCGTGACCCATCGCTCCGAGAAGCCAGAGAAACAGTCCAACGACGAGCACAATCATTCCGATCGTCCACACAATCGCAATCCCCGTGACGAACCCAATGAGGAGAAGAATCAAACCGAAAATGATCACAATGCCTCCCGTGCCAGTACGTAATCTTCATATTGCTAACTGCCGCCGGTTCGCCGCTTGAAAAGGCACAGAGACGAGCGGAGATCAAAACTACTTGCGACGCGCTGCGTCCTTGGCTTTGTCAATCGCCTTTACGGCCTTGCGTTCTGCCTTTTCGGCCGCCCCTTCGACCTTGTCCTTCACACGGCCAATCTTCTCCTTCGCCTCGCCAGAGCGACGGTCAATCTTTCCCTCGGATTCCAACTTCTTGTTGCCAGTTAGGCTTCCGACTGCTTCCTTAACCTTGCCCTTCGACTTCTCAATCTTTCCTGCCATGATGCACCATCCTTCTTGGTTGTGATTATTGAAAACAGTCCGTCAACTTCGCCTGCGCGCGAACCAGGTCCTTTTCGCTACCGAACCCGGCTCGCGTTCCCCACGTGAACTCAACGTGCGCCAGCATCCGTTACTTGCGCTCTTCGTGCACTGAACTTGAGCCACCTTGCGAGTCGGTGACCTGGCGGTCAATGGAGTGAGTACCCGTGCTCACCTGACGTCGCGAAACCGCGAAAACAATCGTCGAAACAACAAATCCGGCGGCTCCAGCAATCATCAAGATCAGCCCCACGGTGGAAAGACGAAAGCCCGTACCTTGATAGGTGACGGCCCAGTACATAATCGCCCCTGCGCCGGCTGCGACGGCGCTCAACACCATTCCGGCAAGACCCATACCGCACCTCCCGCTCGTGTACCTAGCCAATTGTCAGGTAGCAAAGAGTCAAGAATCAACTTCTTCCTATTTCTACTCTAGAAATGCCGCTTGCTCGTCACCAGGGTCTTTCGACCCTGGTGCTACAGACTGAATTCTCCATCCTGAAGCACCGAGTCACTGCCGGTAGGCGCGCGGCCGGTCCTAGGGGACGACTCTGTTTCCAGAAGCGCTGAACCACTTCATCGGGTGTGAAGATTGACGCCAAAAAGGAGTAGCGGCCACAAAATGACAGCAAGTGCGGCTGACACAACCATCACCTTGGAAGTTGATGGTTGGGTCGCCGTAGTGCTCACCCGGCGATACGAAGCAGCCCAGCAAACCCGTCGCGATTCAACCGATCCAAAGAGGAGTTGGGTATGCGGCATTTCTGAGAGTATTTGAAGAACACTTGAGTCAACGATTGCTTGGTGTATGTTCGAACGACTCAAAAGGTCAAGTTCATTGGAGATAGTGAATGGCGATCCGACCTGGGCGAAAATCGAGTTCGCCGAAAAAGAGTGGGGAGCCCGCGCTGTCGTCCCGGCAGCAATCGGAATTCGATCTCAACCCCGAAAACGAGGGACCGATCTGGCGCCAGTACCTACGGGCCATGGGTCCGGGATTGGTGACTGGCGCGTCCGACGACGACCCCTCGGGCATTGCGACCTATTCGCAAGCCGGCGCACAGTTTGGTCTGGGCTTCGCCTGGACCGCTCTCGTCACCTTTCCTCTTATGTCGGCGGTCCAAGAGATCTGCGATCGAACAGCTCTGGCGACCGGCACGGGTTTGGGCGAATTGGCGGTCAAGCGCTTCCACCGGACCGGTCGATTGGTCTTGGGCGTCCTCCTGATCGTGCTCATCGTCGCGAACGGCCTCAACATTGCCGCCGACCTGGTCGCCATTGGCTCGGGCATGAACCTGCTCCACGCTGGTCCCACCTGGCTCTGGGCGCTCTTGGCAGGCGGTTTGATTACGTGGTTGTTGGTCCTTGGATCCTTCGCCCGCATCGCCCTAGTGTTCAAAGTTCTTTGCGCGCCGCTCTTGGCGTACGTGGTGGTCGCGATCTTGGTCACCCATCAGTGGGGCCAGGTCCTTACGCACACTGTGGTGCCTCACATTCAGCTGAACAAGACGTACCTCGCGCTGCTGGTCGCGGTGCTCGGCACGACGATCTCCCCCTATCTCTTTTTCTGGCAAAGTGCCCACCGGATCGAAGAGATGCGCGACGCTCCCGAAGGCGGCGCGAAGCCGCTACCCCTCAAACGGCTGAGTCGCCGCCGGGCTGGGAAAAAAGAACGAATGAGTCGTCTCGACGTGTTTACGGGTATGGCGTTCTCCAATATCGTCATGTTCGCCATCATCGTGGCCACCGCCCAGACCCTGCACATCCATAACGTCACCCACATTCAAAGCGCGGCCCAGGCCGCCAAGGCGCTGCGGCCCTTCGCGGGACGTTTCGCGAGCGCGATCTTTGCCCTTGGCTTTATTGGCAGCGGCCTATTGGCAGTTCCCGTACTCGCCGCCTCCGGATCGGTCGGCATGGCGGGCCTCCTCGGTAAGGAGTGGGGGTTCAGTCGTTCCATCCGTCAAGCGCCGGTCTTCTACGGTCTTCTCGCCCTCGGCACCGTGGGCGGCACGGCGTTCAGTCTCTTGCACATCAATCCAATCAAACTGCTCGTACTAGTGGCAGTGATCAATGGTGTGGCCGCGGCACCATTTCTCTTCGTGGTGATGCGAGTGTCGAGCAGTCAGCGCCTCATGGGCAAATACGTGAACGGTCTCACCGCCAATATTCTGGGGTGGTTCACCGCCGCGATCATGGCCGCGGCGGCCATCGCCCTCTTCGCCACGGGAGGGCTGTAAACGACGACAGACCCTACAAACTCACTCATCGGCGTTGCTCAGAGGTTGACTCAAACTTGGGCACTGACATCCCTGATGCACCTGGTAACGGGGATGCGCTGAGATGAACCGATCATGGAAACTGGCGGGCGAACTCACTCAGCACGAAATGGACGTAGCGTTCGATTCGTTGGAGCGTGTCGATTATCCGGCGTCCTTCGGCGAAGGCTATTACAGGGGTGAGGCGACCTGCGTCTTCGATGTTTTCGTCGGCTCCGGGATAGAGACGGAGCCGTATCACTTCGTTGCCTTCTTCCATCGGCTGGCCGATACCCCCGAGTGGCTGCGGCAGGAATTCCACCGCCATCGCCAGGTACTCATCGAAGTCAACGGGAAGGGCGTTCCGGCCAATCCCAGTATTTGCGCCGGGCAATATAACGGGCCAATCGTCCTGGTGTTTGGCCTCATTGGTGAGGCTCTGGAGCATGGTCAGTGGGTGAATGTAGGTTCCGTGCCAACTGTCGGCGAGCTCGTTTACTCCGTGATACGGCTGGAACTCTTCGATGAATCCACAGTGCGCTGGATCGAATTGGTTGCGGGCTCTGCCAGCGTCGATCCACTGCTGCGGGTAATCACAGATCGGGAACTTGACTCCGCGGGGATCGGGGGCCACGCCGCCGTTCGCGGACAAGACGAGTTTCCATGCCATCTTGTCAAGCGCAGCCCGATAATTACCGGCAACGTCGAATACTTCATTGACGATGTCGTCGGTGAAGTCGGTCAGGTCAGGCACACTCGCGATCTTGAAGATGTGATCGCCACTCTCGGTGTCACGATCAGCCCTCAGGCGTGCATTGTATTCAGGACCGGCGAAGGCTTCAGTGACGCTAACTTCAAGCGTTGCCAGATGATTGTGACCCCACCTGAGTTTGGACACCGCCGTGGACAATAAGGGATGTGCTTTCAGTGTGTCGAAGTCTGCAAGGATCAACGGTTGTCCCGCGCTCATGGTGATGTCAGTAGTCAGCCAGCCCGCCAGTGCCGGGTATGGGGTGTCAAACGGCCAGGGTCTCATGCGGCTTCCGAATAGATGTGGCGCAATTAATGCCAAATGGTAACCCTCTAGACCTAGGAAGGTTTGGAGTCGTGTTCTTCACGACTCAACTATCCCAAACGGGTGTGACATCTACTCACGCTCAACGGCAATGGGTTTAGGATTCTTCAAATGCTGCCACGGCTCACAAACGCGCTTGAGGCACTCTTCGTCTTGTTGTTGGGGACCATCGTGATCTATTGGCTTCGTCACTATCTGGTACTCGGCTGCTGCGTTGGAATGGCGCTATGTCTTATTGGAATTTGGATAATAGGCAAGATCGAGGGTAATCGGAAGCGAAAGGCTGCATCTTCGGTGCCTTTGCACAGTATTTCGCTTCCGGAAGGTTCAAGTCTCGCAGCCGCTGTTGGTTCAAGGGATTCTTCTTTCATTGTTAATGTCGTCAAGGGCGTGACGGGACCAATTGGTGACGCGGTGAAGATGTCTTTAGGTTCCGGTCAAAGTGAAGTCGCTGGAACTGCGAAGGGGACCGTTTCTAATCCTCATGATCCTACGGGGCTGAGCGAAAAGGAGCCTGGGTGAGTCTGGTATGTCAGTGCCCAAACTTGGGGCGTACGGCGAATCATGTATTCGTCGAACGATGGAACCGTGAACTCGATGAGGCCCCTTCTGCGCGTTTACGCCGGATCGAATCTGCGCGAGAGCGACGCGGTGGGTTATCGCAACGGACTAGAACCGGCGAGTCCGAGCAGGTCACGCGAGACGAAGAGCACCGCCGGCTGTCCGGAGGTCTCACGCAAGACCTTCCCCTGTTCAGTGAGGATCCCAACGTGAACTAGACGGTGAAGGGTCGCCAGGGAGGCCTTGCGAGAGATCTTGAGTTCGTCGGCCAGTATCTGCGAGGTGAGGACAAGATGACGAGCAAGTAGATCGAGCGCCGCATAGACCGCAGCGTCGCTCCGGGGCTTGCGCACGGTGGCGGCGAGTCGATCGTTCCACTGCTGCTTGATCTTCTCGACGTTTGAGATCAGCGCACGTTGGGCTCTGCCTCCACTGGCCACCGCATCAGCGAACCACGTGATCCACCGGCGATGATCGCCCAAGCGGAAGAGCACCAGGCCTGAGGAGTAGCCTGCGACGTCGGCCGCGATCGCCACGCTTACTGGTGGTGGCACGAGGAGGGCGAGACGTCGAGTGAGCACCCAGGCGACGAGAACACGGCCGACTCGTCCATTGCCGTCGCCGAAGGGATGGATGATCTCGAACTGGGCGTGACTAATCGCGGCCTGAGCGACAGGGTCAATGTCTTCGCGGTTCGCGTAAGTGATGAGATCGTCCAGTAGCACCGAGAGTTCACCAGGGGGAGGCGTCACCAGGTGCGCATCGAGCGGACTCGTCCCCCCGATCCATCCCTGTTCATTTCTGATCACGCCGATAGAGCGCTCGGGGGTGGGGCTTCCCGTCATAAGGGTGCGATGCCACTCACACAGCGTCTCGATCGAGAGCGCGGCGCCGCGCTCGGCATTGGCGACGGCCTCGGTGACAGCCGCCAAGTTACTGGCCACCCACGCGGCGGCCCCTCTACGACTTCGGCCGAGTTGTTCCTCAGCGAGGACGACGTCGACAACAGGAGCGGTGACACCCTCGATGTACGAAGAGGCGACACCCTCGGAGCGCAGCAGCAGCCGTGCGAGTGGTTCATAATCGACGTCCAGCGCCTCGGCGGCGTGTGCGACTTCGGTGGCCGCCACTGCGGTTCGAGCGGCGGTTGGCGCGTCGAGCGTGAGTTCACGGTCCGCAAGAAGCGCCGGCACGAAGGCGTGAACTCTCCGTCCGTTCCATATGACCTCAACGTCCGACCCAACCGGCTCCATCGGCTCTCCCTAATAAGTTACCGCTAATAGTATACTGGTAACTTATATGCGCACTCGCTCGGCGGCGGTGGGATTTTGGTTGATTTGGGCTGCCCTCGAAATTCCTCAATGTGGGCCCTGTGGCACCTAGAACGGCGGCGAGCCCTTCTCGAGCACTGCCGCCAACGCACCGAAACTGACCGCTCCCTCGCGTACAACGCGCCAGGAATCACCGAAAACCTGCACCACCGTCGACACCGTCGCTGCGCGCACGCCACCGTCCACGACGCCGCAGAGCTTGAGGCTCTCCGAGAAGGAGTGCTGGACCTGCACCGCGCTCTCGCACGGCGCCTCGCCGTGCTGGTTGGCGCTCGTCACGGCGAGCGCCCCGCTGCGGGCAAGGATGTTTCGAAGGTCCGCGTTGTCGGGAATCCGAAAGCCCACGGTACCGGTGGCGCTGCCCACTCGAAGCGCGAGTTGCTCGGGCACATCGACGACGATCGTCAATGCTCCGGGCCAGAAAGCCGGCGCCAGCGAGCGCGCCGCGCCCGTCCAGATCACACCCAAGCGCTCGATCTGTTCGACGGAATCGACGAGGACGGGAAGAGCGACGGTCACCGGACGGCGCTTCAGGTCGAACAACGTCGCCACCGCGGACGGGTGCGCCAACGACGCCGCGATGCCGTAGACGGTGTCGGTGGGGACGGCGACGACTTCACCGTCGCCCAGGAGCCGAACGGCTTCGTCAACGTCAATCGTGTCGATCATGCGCGTCGCGCGATCAACGTACGTGGGTGACCGGCCAGATCATCGAGGTCGACGACGTCGACGAAGCCGGCCTGCTTTGCAGTCTCGGTGGCCGCGTCACGGTGGATGTTCGAGTGTTCGCAGATCAGCACGCCGCCGGGACGCAGCCACGAAACGGCCTCGCGGATGATCACGTCCAGGTCGGCAAAGCCCGGTACGCCCTTGGCGTCGCGCGAGACGATCGCGCCCTTGGGTTCGTAGCGAAGCACCGGATCGAGGTGGACGAACTCCTCGTCGCCGACGTACGGCGGGTTCGCCACGATGAGATCGATGTGACCGCGCAGCGAAGGGTCCACATCCGCGAACCACGACGAATGGACGAACGAGACCGCGTGCAACTTGTGCTTCAGGGCGTTACGGCGGGCCGTGGCGAGTGCGTCCGTTGACTGGTCGACTGCGACCAGTGTGGCGAGGATCCCGCGCTCCAAGAGCTCGTCCAGCAGCGCGAGGCCAATGGCCCCCGATCCGCAGCCCAGGTCCATGATCACCGGTGCGGCGCATCCCATGCGGGCGAGCTCGTCGATGGCGAAGCCCACCAACTCCTCAGTCTCGGGCCGCGGTATCAGGACCCCGGGATCGACGTCCAGATCCAGTGAACGAAACGGCCAGTGGCCAATGATGTACTGCAGGGGTTCGCCATCGAGCCTTCTCTTCGCCGCTCTACGCAGTGCCGGAGCGGCGTCGAGGTCGCCACCGGGGACGAACTCCTCCACCAGCCATCGAGCCTCGCGCCGGTCGATACCGGAAGCGACCAGCTCGGCTACCAGGTCGGCGTTAACGTCCGTCACTCTCGGCCAGTTGGCGGGCCCGCTTGTCGGCGAGCAGGGCATCGATGTACGGGTCCAGGTAGCCGTTCAGCACCGAATCCAGGGTGTACGTCGTCATGTTGATGCGGTGATCGGTGACGCGGTTCTCCTTGAAGTTGTACGTACGAATCTTCTCGCTACGCCCACCGCTGCCGAGCTGGGAGCGTTTGAGGTCGCCGAGCTCGTTGGCCTGGGCGTCCTGGGCGGCCTTCAAGAGGCGCGAGCGAAGCACGATCAGCGCCTTCGCGCGATTCTGGATCTGGCTCTTCTCATCCTGCATCGAGACGACGATGCCGGTCGGAAGGTGGGTGATACGAACCGCGGAGTCGGTGGTGTTGACGCTCTGGCCCCCGGGACCCGACGAGCGGTAGACGTCGATCTTCAGGTCGCTCGGATCGATGGCGACGTCGACCTCCTCGGCTTCGGGCAGCACCGAGACGGTGGCCGATGAGGTGTGCACCCGGCCCTTGGCTTCGGTCGTGGGCACACGCTGCACGCGATGCACGCCTGCTTCGAATTCGAGTCGGGCCCAGGCGTCGTCGCCTTTGACCAAGTACGTCGCCTCGTCGAGGCCGCCCTGTTCGGACGCGCGCTCTTCGACGACTTCGAGCTTCCATCCGCGAATCGCGGCATAGCGCCGGTACATGTCGGCGAGGTCCCCGGCGAACAGGTTCGCCTCCTCCCCGCCCTCGGCGCCGCGGATCTCGAGGATCACGTTGCGGCCCTCGTTGGGATCCTTGGGCAGCAGCAGCATCTCGAGTGCCAGTTCCAGGTCAGCGATCTGGGCATCGGCGTTGTTCATCTCCTCGCGCCACTGCTCGCGGTCGTCGCCGCTCGAATCATTGAACATCTCGCGAGCGGTAGCGAGGTCCTCGCGCACGGCCTTCAACTGCAGCCAAGCGACGTTGATCTCGGCGAGCTCCTTGTGGCGTCGCGAAAGGTCACGAAGACGCCCGAGGTCGCTGGCCACATCGGGCTCGGCGAGAGCCGCTTCGACCGTGTGAAGTTCGTCCTGAAGTACGTTCAGGGTCTCGTCGATAGAGCGCACGAAAGGGGGTGAGCGCTCGAAGGCTTACGCCTTTGGAGCGCGCGTCTTGCTGGTCTTTTGTGCGTAGCGACGCTGGAAACGCTCGACGCGTCCTCCGGTGTCGACCAGCTTCTGCTTACCGGTGAAGAAGGGGTGGCACTCGTTGCACAGTTCGACCGTCATCGTGGACTTGGTCGACTCGGTCGTGAAGGTGTTGCCGCACGAGCAGGTAACGGTCGCTTCGCCGTAGTGGGGGTGAATATCTGGCTTCATGAGTGCTCCTTGTAGCGAAGGAAGAGTTTATCGGAAAATCAACTGGTTGGTGCGGGGCCCCGGGCGATCTCGGTCAGGAACTCGTCATTGCTCTTTGTTGTCCTGAGTTTGTCGATCAGGAGCTCCAAGCCGGCGGCCTCGCGGCCCTCGGACGCCAAGCCGTTCAGGACTCGACGCAGTTTCCACACCTGGGGCAGCATTTCACGGTCGAACAGCAGTTCCTCGTGGCGCGTTGAGGACCCGTTGACGTCAATGGCCGGGTACAGACGGCGTTCGGCGAGGCGGCGGTCGAGCTTCAACTCCATGTTGCCGGTCCCCTTGAACTCCTCGAAGATGACCTCGTCCATCTTGGATCCGGTCTCGACGAGCGCACTCGCGAGGATGGTCAATGAACCACCCTCTTCGATGTTGCGCGCCGCACCGAAGAACTTCTTGGGCGGGTAGAGGGCACCCGAGTCGACACCACCGGACATGATGCGTCCGGTCGCTGGTGCGGCGAGGTTGTACGCGCGCGCCAGGCGGGTGATGCCGTCGAGGATGATCACGACGTCGCGGCCCTGCTCGACGAGACGCTTGGCTCGCTCGATGCACAGTTCAGCCACGTGCGTGTGCTCCTCGGCGGGTCGGTCGAAGGTCGAGGCGATCACTTCACCGCGCACGCTTCGTCGCATGTCGGTCACTTCCTCGGGTCGTTCGTCGACGAGCAGCACCATGAGGTGCACCTCGGGATTGTTCTGTTCGATCGACTGGGCGATCTGCTTCATGACCGTGGTCTTGCCGGCCTTGGGCGGCGACACGATGAGTCCGCGCTGGCCCTTACCGATCGGCGCGAGCAAATCGACGATGCGCGGCGTCAGGTCGGACTTTCCTTCGGTGGTCTCCAACTTCAACTTCTCGTCGGGGAACAGCGGCGTGAGGTCCTCGAAGCGGGGGCGCAGACGCGCGACCTCGGGGTCGATGCCCGCGACACTGTCGACACGCAACAACGCGGGGTACTTCTCGTTCGACGCCGCGGGGCGGAAACCGCCGACGATGGCGTCGCCCTTACGGAGGTGGTACCGACGTACCTGGTTGATCGAGACGTACACGTCGTTGGGCGAAGGGTGGAAGCCCTTCGTGCGCAAGAAGCCGTAGCCGTCATCACGCAGGTCCAACAGACCCTCGACCTCGATGAGATCGCCCGCGTAGGGCTGGTCCGCGTTGGGCATCGCCTCGCCTGCGAAGCGCTCGCGACCACCACTGTTGCCACCACCACTTGTATTGCGGTTGCGACGATTACGACGATTGCGTCCGCCGGGTTCGTTCGCGAAGTCCCGGGGCTGGCGTTCGCGCTGCTGGTTGTTCTGCTGGCGGGCGGGTCCTCGCGGGTTTTCGCGCTCGCCCGAGGATTCGTTTTGGGAGGGTGTCTCGGCCGTTGCGCTGGGGGCCGCGGGGCCCGAAGCACTCGGTGCGGGCTCGGACTTGACGTCAGCGACGAACTCACCCAGGAGCGCGTCGAAGTCGTCCACGGGGGTGGCGACGGTACGGCGCGATCGCACGGCGCGCGAGGCCGGCTCGGTCGCTGACGATGTCGCCTGCGGAGCCGGGTCGCCCATGATCGACTCGATAAGTGCGGCCTTGGAAGCGCGCGTAGAGACCTCTACGCCCTTCACCTTGGCGATGGTTTGGAGATCCTCGCGAGTCTTCGACTCAAGATCTGAACGGTCTGGGGTGGGCTTTGCAGCCATTGATGTTCCTTTCTCACCGCACGCAAAGGTTCAGCAGAACGGAGAAGAAAAACAAGAGATGTCGTTTAAGGAAGAATTCCGCACGTCGGCCAGTGGCCGGACATGTACGACATTTAGAAGTGTAGCCGACGTTGGGGAAAATGCAAGCGCTTCGTTGGAAGCTACGCGAGCAGCCCCAGCAGGGCCTTCAGCGTGGCGTCAACCACGACCGGCTTGGCGCTCGTTGACACCGCGGTATCGGGGTCCTTCAGTCCGTTGCCGGTGAGCACGCACACGACCGTCGAGCCCTTGGGCACGCCGAACTTGAGGATCCCAGCCACTGACGCCGCCGAGGCTGGCTCGCAGAAGATGGACTCGTAGCGTGCCACGAACCGGTACGCGTCGAGGATCTCATCGTCGGTCACCGCCCTGATGTCACCCAACGATTCGTGGATCACTTCGAGTGCCGGCACCCAACTCGCGGGATTGCCGATTCGAATCGCGGTCGCGATGGTCTCGGGGTTGGCGACCGGATGACCGAGCACGATGGGTGCCGCGCCGGCCGCCTGGAAACCCCACATCTTGGGCAGCGTCTTGGCATTACCCGCGAAGTGATACTGCGTGAAGCCGCGCCAGTAGGCGGTGATGTTGCCCGCGTTGCCGACCGGAATCGAGAGGATGTCCGGTGCCTTGCCGAGCACGTCGACGATCTCGAAGGCGCCGGTCTTTTGGCCCTCGATGCGGTCGGGATTGATCGAATTCACGATGGTGATGGGAATGTGCTGGGTCAGTTCGCGAGCGAGATTGAGCGCCTGGTCGAAGTTCCCACGAATCTGCAGGACATTCGCGCCGTAGACAATGGCCTGGGCGAGCTTGCCCATTGCGATCTTGCCCTCGGGCACGAGGACCACGCAGTCCATGCCGGCCTTGGCGGCGTACGCCGCGGCAGCGGCTGAGGTGTTGCCGGTCGAGCCGCAGATGACGGTCTTCGCGCCGTTGGCCTTGGCCTTGGTGATGGCCATGGTCATGCCACGGTCCTTGAACGAACCGGTCGGGTTCAGTCCCTCGTACTTGAGCCACACTTCGGCGTCGAGTCGCTCCGAGAGTCGTTCGGCGAACAGCAGCGGGGTGTTGCCCTCTTTCAGCGTGACCACGTCGTCCACGCCATCAAGATTGAACCACTGCGCATATTCCCTGATCAATCCGTTCCAACCGATCATGCGACTCCTCCGTCGATTACGCGAAGACAGGCGCCAATGGAGTCAACCGACTCCAGTTTGGCGAGATCCTCGATTGTGGCCTGCACGTTCTTGGTGATTGCCGAGTGCGTGACGAATGACAGGCGCGCCTCGTCGCCGAAGCCGGATTGTTCCATTGACTGAATCGAGACGCCGTGCGTGCCAAAGACACTCGCGACGCTCGCGAGCACGCCGGGCTCGTCCATGACATCGATGCTGATGTAGAAGACGCTCGAGATCTCCCCCGCGGGGACACTGCGGAGTCGATCGTCCACGCTGAACGGCACATCGTGTCGACCGCCGACTCGGTTGCGCGCGGCGTGCAGGACGTCGCCGAGTACCGCTGTCGCCGTCGGCTCTCCACCGGCACCCTGACCGAGCCACATCAGCGGACCGCTCTTCGTGCCTTCGACGAACACCGCGTTCATCGCGCCGTGCACGGATGCGAGCGGGTGATCCTCCGGGATCATGGCCGGGTGAGCGCGACGAGAGATTCCGTCCTCACCCACTCGCTCGGCGACGCCTAGCAACTTGATCACGTAACCAGCGCGATGTGCAAAATCCACGTCCACCGAACGAACTCCAGTGATTCCCTCGCGCACGATCTCCTCGCCGCGCAGTTCGGTACCGAACGCCAGCGACGACAGGATCTGCACCTTCGCTGCGGCGTCGAACGCCTCGACATCAGCGGTGGGATCGGCTTCGGCGTAGCCGAGGGCCTGCGCCTCGGCGAGGACGTCGCAGTAGTCGCTGCCCTCACTCGTCATCTTGGAGAGGATGAAGTTCGTCGTCCCGTTCACGATGCCCATCACCCGCTCGATGCGCTCGCCCGCGAGCGAGGTGCGCAGTGCGCGAAGAATCGGGATACCCCCGCCCACGGCCGCTTCGTAGAAGAGATCGGCTCCGTTTTCGTGAGCGAGTTGAGCCAGTGCCGTGCCACATTCGGCCATCAACGCCTTGTTGGCGGTCACGACCGAGACACCCCGGTTCAGGGCCGCTTCGATGTACGTGCGCGCCGGCTCGATGCCCCCGGCCAGTTCGACCAGGATGTCGAGGTCCTCGCGGTTGGCCAGTTCTAGCGGATCAGTGGTGAGAAGTCCGGCGTCAATCCCGGGGCGGGGCTTCTGGGCATCGCGCACCGCCACGCCCACGACTTCGATCGAGGCGGTAGCAGCGTCGACGAGGGCGATTTGTCGAGATTCGTCGCTCAGCAGTTGCACCAAGGCACTGCCGACGAAGCCGGCTCCGATGACTCCGACGCGAATTTTCGGCGTGTTCATTGACTAAGGCTAACCGCTGGCACGTCGCTGGAACTTCAGACCTCGAGGCGCGCGAGGTCGTCAAAGTTCTCTCGACGCAGCACTTCGCGGGCCTCGCCGTTGGCGACGAAGACGACCGCCGGTCGCGGGACACGGTTGTAGTTCGACGCCATTGAGTAGCCGTACGCGCCGGTCACCGGAGTCGCGATGATGCTGCCGACACCGGTCTCTTGGGGTAACCACGCCTCGTCGATGAGCACATCGCCGCTCTCGCAGTGCTTGCCCACCAGACGGACCGGCTGGGGTCTCCCAGCGAGGGGTCGCGATACGTCAAAGGCCTCATAGCCCGATCCGTAGAGCACGGGACGGGGGTTGTCGCTCATCCCGCCGTCCACCGCCATGTACGTGCGCTGGGACACGGGCTTGACCGCGCCAACGCGGTACAGCGTGACACCGGCCTGGGCGACGATCGAGCGTCCGGGTTCGCCGAGCAGCCGCACCGACTGCGCGATCCCCGCCTCCTTCGCGGCCCCACGAATTGCCGTCCCCCACTCACCGATCGAGAGCGAGCTCTCGTTCGCCACGTACGCAACCCCGAGCCCTCCCCCTACGCAGAGTTCGTCGAAGTCGTCGTCGCTCGTGAAGTCCGCGAGAATCTCGATGGTCTCTCGAAAACCCGCGGTCTCGAAGATCTGCGAACCAATGTGCGCGTGCACGCCGTGCACCGTCACGCCGGGGATCTCGCGAAGGAAGGAGATGGCCTTTCGTGCGTCGCCCGTCGAGATCGAAAAGCCGAACTTCGTGTCCTCCTGGCCCGTGCGCACGAACTCGTGGGTGTGCGCCTCCACGCCCGGCGTCACGCGAACGAGACACGAGAGCGGGCTCGTCGGTGTCACGAGCGAGCGCAGGCGCTCGATTTCGTCGAAGTTGTCGACGATCACCCGGTGCACCCCGACGGCGAGCGCTCGCTCGAGCTCGTCGTGGGACTTGTTGTTACCGTGCACGATGACGCGGTTCGCCGGCACACCCGATCGAAGGACGATGTCCAGTTCGCCGCCCGTTGCCACGTCGATGCAGAGACCCTCTTCGAAGGCGAGTCGGGCCATTGCGCCACACAGGAATGATTTCGACGCAAAGGCCACACCGTCGTCAAAAACGCTCGCCGCTTCGCGGCACCTCGAGCGCAACGTCGCCTCGTCGTAGACAAACAACGGGGTCCCGTAGGCGGCGGCGAGGTCGCGTAACGACACGCCGCCAATCGTGACGTCGTCGATCGACAGTGTCGCCGTATCGGGCAATAGCGAGATGAGTAGTGGCTCTGAACTCATACGTGCACCTTAGAAGTTGCCGCGAGCCTGTCCCAAATCAGCGTCGCGACCTCGTCCGGTAGGCTGACCATGACGCCCTCGTAGCTCAGCGGATAGAGCATTGGCCTCCGAAGCCAAGGGTCGCGCGTTCAAATCGCGCCGGGGGCACCGATACGATCCTTGCGATTACTGGAAGAACTGGTGATCGCAAGGTTCTTGGGAGACCCACTCACCAGAGGTCGTCCACTGTTGCGTGCCTCCGCTGGCCTCATGGACGTCCTTTGAGTTTTGTCCACCAAAAGTCTCCCCGAGGCGACGAGGCCGCCCGGTAGCCTGCAGAGTCACAAGTTTTGCAGAGCCCAGAGGTCTAAACCCAGGGCGCAATTCGCACACCGAAGGAAATCTCGTCCCTGCAGGACACGACAAGAATCAGGGAACAATGACCATTCGCACGGTGTCAGTGATCTGAGCTCCGCCCGATGCCGAACCGGCCATGATCACAATGGGGTCACCCGAATGCGCCAGTCCGGAAGCCTTGATCTGGGCGACCGCGAAGTCGCAAAGATCGTCGATATCGGTCAAGGGCGACAGGTACACCTCTTGCACACCCCAGGAGCTGCGCAACTGGCGTGCCGTGGATTCGCTCGGCGTGATGGCGATGATGGGCATCGGAGGACGGAAACGTGAGATGGCGCGAGCGGTCATACCCGAACGGGTGCACGCCACGATCGCCACGGCCTTCTCCTCCATCGCCGCGCGCCAGGCGGCGCCCGTGATAGCGGCGGTGATACGCGTGGACTGGGTTCCCGTGCCGACGATCTTCTGCACGCCGAGCCCGGCGCCCCACTTCTGGTAGTCGAACGACTCTTCGGCGCGCCGGACAATGCGGTCCATGGTGATCACGGTCCCGACCGGGTCATCACCGATCGCGGTCTCACCGCTCAGCATCACGGCGCTCGCGCCGTCGAGCACCGCGTTGGCGACGTCGGTCACCTCGGCGCGCGTGGGCACCTGGGCGTGGGTCATCGACTCGAGCATCTGGGTGGCGACGACCACCGGGCGCGCGTAACGAACGCCGTGGCGCACGATCAGTTTCTGCAGGTGCGGCACCTCTTCGATGGGCATGCGCACACCGAGGTCGCCACGAGCGACCATGATGGCGTCGGACACCGCGATGATCTCGTCCAGGTTCTCGACACCCTCACCGGTCTCGATCTTGGCCATCATCATGACGTCGTCGCGCGACAGGACAGTTCGAACCGACACCATGTCGAACGCCGAACGGACGAACGACACTGCGAGGATCTCGAAGGATTCCGACTTCAACGCTTCGAGCCGAGCACGGTCGTCTTCGGTGGGCAGTCGGTCGTTGAGAATCGACGAGGGTAGCGAGAGTCCGGGCTTGCCCATGACGGCACCGCCCGAAGTGACGCGCGCGGTGGTTGACTTGCCCGTCGTGAGGACCTGCAGCGAGACGCCCCCGTCACCAATGTGGATCCGGTCGCCCTCTTTCAACTGGGCGAGGATGTTGTCGCGCTCGACGGCGATTCGCTCGTTCGTCGAAGCCTCACCAAACGCTTCAACGAGCTCGATGTTGTCGCCAATGGTCAGCACGATCGGCGTCGTACCGAAGGATCCGGCGCGGATCTTCGGACCGGGGATGTCAACCATGATCGCCAGGTCGGGAGCGATCGCGCGAACACGGCGTAAGAGCGCGATGCCCGAAGGGATGTCGCCGTGGGCGAAGGAGAGACGAAAGACGTCCACACCGGCCTTGACCAGTTCTAAGAGGACCTCATCACTGTCTGAGGCTGGCCCGATGGTGGCTACGATTCGCGTGCGTCGCACGGTTTTCCCTTCGCTGCTTTTGACAAGTCTATTGGAAAGCAGGATTTCGCTTTCCTTCAGAGCCCGCGCTCGTCGTCGGGCGCACGCGTCCCATCGTCACGGGCGCCGGTACCCCCAAGTAACCGCACTAGCGACGAGTCCATATCGCGACAAGTGAACAGACCACGCTGTCCCCGGCGTCTTTCTCGTCCCGTCGTAGCGAGTGAATAGTCATTCGTTTCCCGCGCGCACCGGCACAGTGACTTCGAACCCGTCGATATCGATGACGCGAAGGGTCATTTCATAACACCGACCCAACTCGTCGCTACGTATGACCTCGTGAGCGGGACCGTCCAGAACCACTTCACCCCGATCGAGCAAGACCAATCGGTCGGCGAACTGCCCGGCGAGCGTGAGGTCGTGCAGGGTCGCAACAATCGTCAACCCACATTCGGCCACCTCGGTCTTCAAGAGCTCCAGGAGATCCATCTGGTGGCGAAGGTCGAGTCCAGTGGTGGGCTCGTCCAGGACGATCACTTTCGTGGACTGCGCCAGGGCCCGAGCGAGCACCATGCGCTGGCGTTCACCGCCCGACAAGGTCGCGACGTCACGGTGCGCGAACTCCGTGAGGGACATCCGTTCGAGCACCGATTCGACGATTGCTCGATCTGAGGCGCTGGGCGCTCGCAACAACCCGTGATAGGCGGTGCGTCCCAGCGCCACGTAGTCCTTCACGTCCATTCCGTTGGGAATTGACGGTCGCTGAGGAACGAGGGCAATGAGTCGCGCTCGTTCGCGCTCGTTCAATGACGCCATTGGCTGTCCCGACACCGAGATTGAACCACTCGAGATCCTTCGAATTCCCGCCACGGCCTCGACCAGTGTCGTCTTACCCGCGCCGTTGCGGCCGATAACCGTCATCCACGTTCCCGGCTCCACGCAAATAGTGACGTTGTCGACGAGGACCTTCGAGCCCGCTCGAACGGTAAGTTCGTTGATCTCTACGGCGCTCACGTGGTCAGCTGTCGTCGAAGACTCAGGATCAGGACGAAGGTTGGCGCACCAATGAGGGCCGTGACGACGCCGAGGGGAAGTTCTGACGGCGCCATCACAGTTCTGGCAATGGTGTCAGCAAACACCAGGAACGCCGCGCCGAAGAAGATGCTCAGCGGCAAGATACGCCGATACGAAGTCCCCACCAGCAGCCGCAGGATGTGCGGCACGATAATTCCGACGAAACCAATGAGTCCGACCGCGGAGACGATCGCAGCCGTGCCCAACGATGACGCGGCGATCACGACGAGGCGAACCTTGCGCACGGGCAACCCGAGCGACCGGGCCTCTTCCTCCCCGACGCTCATGACGTCCAAGGCGCTGCCCGCCGCCACGCATATGACGATGCAGAAGATCACGTAGGGCAAGACCATCCACACCGAGCGCCAGCTGGCCGTCGCCAGTGATCCCAGCAGCCAGATATAGACCCGGGCGATGGAATCGGCGGACGAGCGCTGCTGGACGAAGGTCTGTGCGCTCGTCAGCAAAGCCGATACCGCAACGCCGGCCAGGATCAACGTCGCCGCGGTCGATCGCATGCCACGTCCGCCGATGGTCCACGTGAGCAGCACGGCAATCATCGCCCCCGCGAATGCGAGCAGGGGTGTCCACGCCGGTGTCGTCAAGCCCTGACCCACGTACACGATTGCGAAGGTGGCTCCGAGGCCCGCACCCGACGCGACGCCGAGCAGGTAGGGATCAGCGAGAGGATTGCGGAAGACGCCCTGGTACGCGCCGCCCGCGACCGACAACATGGCGCCCGCAATCAGACCAAGCACTAGACGAGGTGCGCGAAGTTGCCACACGATCGTCGCTTGCAGCGGGCTCAACGTGCTGTGGCCAATGCCCATTTCGCTGAAGAGACCACCAATGATCCTCGTAGTGGAGATTGACGTGGGACCGATTGCCAACCCACAGACCACCGCGGCTACCAGACCGGCGAAGGTGGCCGCGGTGACGACCGCCACTCGGCGGCTGGTCGGTGGGTTGGTACTCAGCACTATTTAGTCCACAGGTTCTTTTCGCCCAGCACGTGCTTCACGGCCGTGGTCAGTTCGTTCATGAGCGACACGAGGCGCGGACCCCACTGGGAGGCGATGTCGGCATTCAACTCAATGACGTTGTGGTGCACCACCGCACTTACCTTGTCGAAACCGGATCGCTTCGCGACACTCGCAACGCTGGCGTCGCCCGCGAGAAAGATCAGCGTGGGATTCGAACTCACGATGTACTCGGCGTTCAGTTCGGGGTACCCGGCATCTGCGGAAGTCGCGTCGGCGTCAGCAATGTTCACGAGCCCCAGCGACTTCATCAACTTTCCCACGAACGTCTGACTGGTGAGTGAGTAGTAGGGGTTCGCCGCGATCTCGTAGTACACCGAGATCTTCTTGGTCGGGTGCACCGGAACGGAGGCGATGTCGGCGTTGATCGTCTTCTTCATTGATGCGGCGATGGCGTCGGCGCTCTTGGTGTGGCCCGTCAATACACCAAGTTGCTCGATCTGTTGGAGCGCACTCTGAACATTCGTTGCGGCACCCTGCTCGACGACCTTGACGCCCTCGTTCGTGAGGTCCTGCTGGATTGAGTTGGCATCATCGGAGATCACGACAAGGTCAGGCTTCGCGGACGGGTGGGACTTGGTCACCTTACAGATCCCGAGTAGCGATTCAATGTTCGGGTTCAGAGCGTCAATCTGGTGTTCCTTGGACAACTTCGCCGCCGCAGCGGGAAAATTTGAGGACTCGTCGACCGCCTGCACTTGCACGCCAGCACCGATGGCGTAGAGGGTTGCCGTCGCCGTGGGCGAGAGCGACACGATGCACTGGGGAGCATCGATGGTCGCGCCCGCATTGGGGACAAAAAACATTGGTAGCGCCACTGCACTGAGACTCAGTGCAACGACGAACCCGAGGATCTTCTTCATGGATATCTCCTGTGTCCGTCGAGTCAGGTTGGACGACGGAGAAGATTCCGAACGACCGCTCCTTACCTCGAGAGCTGTCTTCACATCTCCTCGCGGAAGGCGACCTGGCTTTATGGGCTTCTCACGAAGGCCACTTACAGTTGCGGGACAGCGTTGGAATCTCACCAACTTCGCTGGCGCGAGGCAACTCCGACCTTATCGCACCCGTGGCGTCGGGTTGCGAGGTTGGCGGTTCGAACCCACCTCTCGAGCGCTACGGTCCCGCGGCTGGCTTCACTTCGACGAGCGTCCCATTGCGAAGTGCCATTCGTCGCGTGGCGTTGACGTAGTCGCCGTCGCGGTGCGAGATGATCAGCAGCGCACTCGGCTCGTAGTGCTCGACAATGGCGTCGATGACCTCTGCGGCCGTGCGTTCATCGAGCCCCTCGGTCGGCTCGTCGAATACCACCACCGGTCGGTCCACGAGCAGTTCACGCGCCACGCCCAGGCGCCGTTGCTCACCACCGGAGAGTCCGGTCGTGGCGCCGCCGAGTCGAGTGCCGAGGCCGTCGGGGAGAGAAGCGAGCAGTGGCGTCAAGCCGGCGGTCGCGAGAGCCATCAGCAACTCCTCGTCGGACGCGTGCGGACTCGCGATTCGCAGATTCCCCGCAAGCGACGTCGAAAAGACGTGGGGGGCGTCGTCGACGAAGCCGACACGTTCGCGGACCTGGTGCGATGAGAGACCCGCGTACGAGGCGGACCCGAGCTCGAGTGATCCTCCGCTCGGATCGAGAAATTTGGCCAGCAATCGCGCCAACGTCGTCTTGCCCCCGCCACTCGGCCCGCCCAGGACCACGACGTCCCCGGGCCCCAGCACGAGTGATGCGTCGACCAGCACGCTCTGACCGTCAAAGGACCTCGCGACACTGCGCGCGCGCACGACGTCAGACGCCCGGTCCAGCACAACGGGCTCCTCGGGCTCGCGCACCGGCGCGGTCACCGACGCGATCCCTTGGAGGCGGCCCAACGCGGCGCGGTCGCCTCGTAGTCCGACCAGGGACGGGGCCACTGCGCCGACGAGTTCGAGGGCGGCGATACTCAGCAGGGCCGGGACCGCGAGCAGCGCCGTACTGATGCGCCCTTCGCGAAGAGCGACCGCCGTGAGCGCGACGCTGGCGACCACGCACAGCCCCGAGATCAGTGTCGTCAGACCGGTGATGACGCCCATCATCGTCGTACGCCGGCGCTGGGCCCGATCGAAGCGGACCTCGAGGCCTTCGAGGTCGCGCACCAACGACTCGGACGCTCCGGCCATCACGTACTCGTCACCACCCTGCGCCGCCCGGTCGAAGAGCGACGTCAGCTCACGCCGTACCAGGTCCATCTCGTTCTCGCTGCGTTCGCCCAGGCGCGCCGCGAACATCGGCAGTGCCACGGCCGAGATCGCGAGACCCACGAAGAGCGTGAGCGCAGTCCAGGGAACGATGATTCCGGTAATCAGAATGGTGGCAACCCCCGCCGCAGCACTGGTGAGAAGGGGGCCCGCCACCGCCGTCAGCAGGTCCTGGACCCGCTCGACATCGCGCAAGACGACGTCGACGATCCCGGCGCTGTCCGGGCCCAGACCCGCGGGCACGAGCGGCTCGAGGAGTCGCGCCACTGACGCGCGCACGTGGCCCATCACGCCGAGCGCGGCGCGGTGAGTCTGGGTGCGCTCGACGTAGCGGCCCGCAGCCTTCGACAGCGCGAAGAGCTGCACCAGTCCCATGGGTACGGTCAAGGACAGTACCGCCGGCTCCTGGGCGGCGCGCACGATGAGCCACGCCGACGTGCCCGACAGACCGATTGTCGAGAACGTGACCAGGAGTCCCGCCGCGATCGCTCGTCGCAGGGACCGACGTTCGAGCCCGAGCGCGTTGTGCACCACTCCCCTAACTCGCATCGGACGCCACCACGGTCGTGAGCGTGATGCTCCGGTCCACCGCGAAGGGGCGATGCGTCGCCACGATCCGGGTCATCGCCAGTCGAGCGACCGCTTCATGGACGAGCGCGGCACTCTCGGTATCCAGATGCGCCGTTGGTTCGTCCAGCACGAGCACCAGTGGGTTTCGCACGAGGCAGCGAACGAGCGCCAACCGCCGGCGCTGGCCCGCCGAGAGTTCGGCCGAGCCTTCTCCCAGCGACCGGTCGAGTTCGAGGGCCAAGCCGACGCTGTGCATCGCGGCGATGATGCTGTCGTCGTCAATCGTGGCGTCGCCCATCTGGACCGCCTCGCGAATGTTTGCACCGGGAAGGTTCGGATCCTGGGGCAGCCAGGCGACCACCCGCTGGAACGCCACTACGTCCATGGTCGCGAGATCGACGCCGTTCACCAGCACCGCGCCGCTCGCGGGCTCTCGAAGCCCACACAGGATTCGTAGCAGTGTCGACTTACCAACGCCCGACGGCCCGACGATACTCACGAGGCTGCCCGGGCTGACGGTCGCGTTGAGTGGCGCGTTCGCCATCGCTCTTCTCGACGGATGGGTCACTACGAGGTCCCGCAATTCGATTGACGGCGCCGATGTGGGCGCGGGGGCGTCGCCACCGCGCTCGGGGACTTCCAGATACGCCAGTAGTTCGCTCGCCGCGGCGATGCCGTCGGCGGAGCCGTGAAACTGCGCGGCCGACCGTCGAAGGGGCAAGAACACCTCGGGGGTGAGGAGCAGCACCGCCAACGCCGTTGCGAGTCCGAGCGATCCATTCAGCAAACGAAGTCCCAGCACGAGGGCCACGAGGGCTGTCGCCAGTGATGACAAGAGTTCCAACGCGAAACTGGAAAGGAACGCCACGCGCAACGTGCCCATTGTCGTCTGTTGCAGCGCATCGCCCACCTCGTCAAGGTTCTTCACCGCGTCACTCGACCGGTTGAACGACTTCAGCACCGTCATGCCGCGAACGACGTCACCGAAGTAGCCCGCGAGTTCCTGCTGCTCGCGCCAGCGCTGCTCCATCTTCTCCTTCGCCTCGAGGCCGAGCAGGACCATGAAGACCGGCAGGAGGGCCACGCAGACCAACACGATTGCGGCACTCCAGACATCGTGGAGCGCAAGCCAGCCGAGCAACAGCACCGGAGCCAATGTCGCGAGTACGAGCGACGGGACGTACTTCGCGATGTAACTCTCAATCGCGTCGATACCACGAGTGCACAATTGCACCGTCGCATCCACCGAGGTCATGGGACCGTCCGCCAGCACCCGGTGCAGCGCGCGCTGGCGCAGGTCCCGACGGATCGGACTGGCGATTCTCGACGTGACGGGCTCGCTCAGCCCACTCGAGATCATGCGAAGCGCGCTGAAACCAACGAACAGCCACGCCCGGCTCGCGACGGGCGCGTGCGGATCGTGGAACAGGGCGCCGAGCAGGCTCGAGAGCACGGCCGCCTGGCCAATGATCGCCACGGTACTGACGAGTCCGAGGAACACCGCAACGACGAGTGCACGTTGTACCAAGCGTGACGTACGACGAAGCCGCGTGAGTAGGGCCGAAGGCCGTTCGGCCCTACTCACGGCTCAGACGTTCGTCGAAGGGTGCTCGGTCTCGGGCGACGAGCCGGGGCGGGTAACACGCTTCTTGAAGATCCAGTACGTCCAACTCTGGTACAGAAGCACGAACGGCAAGAAGATCAACGCCACCCAACTCATTACCTTCAACGTGTACGGGTGCGAAGCGCTCGCCGCGATGGAGATGTCGAAGTGAGGGCTCACCGAGGAGATCAGCACGTTCGGGTAGAGGTTCAAGAAGAGCGTGGCGATGAACGCCACGATCGTGAGCGCGGTGGCGATGAAAGCCCATCCCTCAAGGTTGTCACGAACCAGCCAGCCGACCCCAGCGAGGGCGATAAGACCGAGGATCGGTAGCAGCGGCGGCACGAGGCCCACGTGGTGCATGGTGTGGGCGGTCTGGTAGGTCCACGCGAGGAACGCGGTCACGACCACCAACGCCACCGGTGCCAGGCGCATCGCGATCGCGCGCGAGCGGACGCGAACGTCGCCTTCGGTCTTCAGTCCCAGGTACGTCGCCCCGTGCAGCGTGAAGAGCAGCAGAGTACTGAGTCCTCCGAGCAGGGCGTAGGGCTTCACCAGGTCGAAGAAGTTGCCGGTCCACGTGGCGTTGGCCCCTATTGGCACACCGTGCACGAAGTCCGCGAACGCGACGCCCCAGAGAAGGGCCGGCAGCGCCGAGCCCCAGAAGATGGCGCGGTCCCACCACTGGGCCCACTTGGTGTCGTCGCGCTTGTGACGAAATTCGAACGCCATGCCGCGAAAAATCAGCGCCGCGAGCACGAGGAACAGCGCGAGATAGAAGCCGCTGAAGACGGTCGCGTACCAGAGCGGGAACGCGGCGAAGGTGGCGCCACCGGCAGTGATTAGCCATACCTCGTTGCCGTCCCATACCGGTCCGATGGTATTGATGACCACGCGACGGTCGAGGTCGTCCTTCGAGACGAACGGCAGCAGCGTGCCAACGCCGAAGTCGAAGCCTTCAAGGAAGAAGTAACCGAGCCAGAGGACGCCAATCAGGTAGAACCACAGCTGGTCGAGACCGCTGGGGGTGATTAGGTGAAGTACGCGCACGATGGATCCTCCTAGTAGATCAGCTCAGGGACGCGCTCAGCTTCCGATGGCGTCTCGATGGCGGGCGGGACCTTGGCGAGTCGGATCATCAGGCCGATCTCGATGACGGCCAAGAGCGAGTAGATCGCGGTGAAGCCGATAAGACTCGCCGCCACGTAACCCGGAGCGATGAGGGTGACGGCCTTGGACGTCTTCAAGAGT
Source organism: Acidimicrobiaceae bacterium (assembly GCA_003132165.1). Classification (GTDB taxonomy): domain Bacteria; phylum Actinomycetota; class Acidimicrobiia; order Acidimicrobiales; family RAAP-2; genus RAAP-2. The sequence continues at coordinate 24,874 of PKWW01000070.1, forward strand.
CCGTACACGACCCAGGGCTGACGACCGACCTCGGTGAAAATCCATCCGAAACTATTGGCGAGGAACGGCGCGAACACCATCCACGTCGCGAAGCGCAGGAAGCGCGGTGACTTCTCAAGGCGTCGCTTGCGCACGAGCCAGAGGGCTACGCCCCCGAGGATGAAGAGCAGTACGCCCAGGCCCACCATGATCCGGAACGACCAGTAGCAGAGCCAGATGACGGGCACGTAACTACCGGCACCGAACTTCTTATTGGCTGCCTTTTGCAGTTGGTTGATGCCCTGGACTTTGCCGTCCCAGGTATTGGTCGCGAGCACACTGAGGATGTGGGGAACGCGAATCTGGAACACGGCGTTGTCCGAGAGGTCACCAATGGTGAGCAACGAGAAGCTCGCGCCGCTCGAGGTGTTGTAGAGAGCTTCGGCGGCGGCCATCTTCATCGGCTGCTGGGCTTCCATCTCCTTGGCCTGGTTGTCACCGAGGAACATCGTCGCAATCGAAGCCAGCACCGTGACAACAATCGCAATACGGGCCGCCTTTCCGAATCCGGCGAGGTCGTGTCCCTTGCGCAGGTGCCACGCGGCGATCGCCAGCATGAACACCGAGCCCGTCAGGAACGCTGAAGCGAGCACGTGCCCGTAGGCGGCGATGAACGTGGAGTTGGTCATCACAGCCCAGAAATTGGTCATGACCGCCTGATGAGTCTTCGGATCGATCGCGTAACCAACGGGGTGCTGCATCCACGAGTTCGCCGCGACGATGAAGGCCGCCGAGAGAATCGTGCCGATGCTCACCATCCAGATCGACGCGAGGTGAATCCGCTTACTCACGCGCCCACGGCCGAAGATCCAGATTCCCAAGAACGTGGACTCCATGAAGAAGGCCAGCAAGCCCTCGATCGCGAGCGGCGCACCGAAGATGTTTCCGACGAAGACCGAGTAGCGAGACCAGTCCATGCCGAACTGGAACTCCTGGACAATTCCGGTCACCACGCCAATGGCGAAGTTCACGAGGAACAATTTTCCGAAGAACTTGGTCATCCGGTCGTAGTCGACGTCCCCGGTCCGATACGCCGCCGTCTGCAACACCGCCACCAACAGCCCGAGGCCGATCGTGAGCGGAACGAAGAGGAAGTGAAAGACAGTGGTGATGCCAAATTGCCAACGAGCCAACGACAATGTCGAGATGCCTGCAATAAACGTTTCCATGCCCCGACCTTAGAATTAGCGGCAGAATGACCGGCTCGAAATAGTGAGGACTTTTGTCACTAAAAAAATTAGTTTGGGTCCAAACAAAATTGTGTATGACGAATGCCGATGTGCACGATCATCAATGGCGATATCCCACCCGAGGAGAGCACCCCGATTTGCGGTCGCCACGTCCCGTTGACGACATTGCGCCACCTCACGGTGAAGGACGCTTCGCCTCTTCGATACTCGTACGGCCTCGATCGGCTCGAACCGAAGCGGTGCGGACCTAGCGGTTACGCAGGCGCGAGAAGAATCCACCGGATGGTGCATTCGCCGCACCCGCGTTCCGGTCACACGAGCAGCGCTGGCTCTTCGACACGCCGGCCAGTGCCTCTTCGATGTGATTTCCGCAGCCCTTCCACGTGGGCTTGCCGCACTTCTTGCATGATGTCCTGGCGCACATGATGTGAGCCTTTCTATTTGGTCGTCGACGATCCGACGAGTTCGACTGAAGATGAACCGGGTGAGTGGAGCCACGTCTCGTAGCCCCCGTCGAGGTTCCTGGCGTTATAGCCGTGCTGGCGCAACAGCAATGTCGCGACGTGACCGCGTTGGCCGACTTGGCAGTTGACGATGACGTCGTTCGACTTCACCTCATCAAGACGAAGTCGAAGTTCATCCAAGGGAATGTTGACGGCACCGGGGAGCGAGCCCTGCGCGAACTCCTCTTGGGTCCTCACATCGATGAATGACGCGCCGCGCAGTCGGTACGATTCAACTTCGTTCCACTGGATTGATTCACTCAATCCGGTGAGCAGGTTTTCGGCCACGTAGCCCAGCATGTTGACCGGATCCTTCGCGGAGCCGAAGGGCGGCGCGTACGCGAGTTCCAGATCAGCCAGGTCGGGCGCGGTGAGGCCTGCGAAGATCGCCGTCGCGATCACGTCAATTCTCTTATCGACGCCATCGGTGCCGACACCCTGCGCACCGAGGATGACACCCGTCACGGGATCCACGAGCAACTTGAGGGACATTGGCTTGGCTCCGGGGTAATAACCCGCGTGCGAAGAAGGGTGCGTATGGATTACGACGACGGGGCGCCCCTGCGCCTTCAGGCGCTTCTCGTTCCATCCGGTGACGGCAATCGTGAGATCGAAGACCTTCACGATCGAGGTCCCGATCGTCGCGCGGGGGCGAACCGCGCGACCGCAGATGTGATCGGCGACGATCCGGCCTTGATGATTTGCGATGTTGGCCAATGGCACCAACGTGGCGCTGGCGTCGACGGCGTCGCGCTTCTCGGCGGCGTCGCCAATCGCGTAGATCGACGTGTCGCTCGTCCGGTTGAACTTGTCGACGACGATGCCCCCACGCTCGCCCACCGTCAAACCCGCCGCTCTCGCGAGCCCGACCTCGGGCCGAACACCGATAGAAACGATCACCAGATCGGCGTTAAGAACCATTCCCGACGACAACTCAACGAAACTCTTCGTCACACGAGTTACCGAATCCTTCAAATGAAGCGACACACCCTGGTGTACCAATTCCTCAGCGACCAGCTGCGCCATTTCGGGGTCCAAGGGAGCGAGCACCTGGTCCGATGCTTCCACGATGCTCGTCGCGATTCCTCGTCGCATCAGGTTCTCCGCAATTTCAACACCAATGAATCCGCCGCCAATGACAACCGCGTGGCGCGGTTGCTCAAGAACCGCGGCGGCGATTCGCTCGACGTCCTCCACCGTTCGAAGCGGCAACGCCAGTTCGATCCCCGCGAGGGGTGGTACGACCGGCGACGCGCCGGGGCTGAGCACCAGATAGTCATAGGTGAGGACGTCGGTCTCGCCGGTCAGCCAATCGCGCACGGTGACCGTCTTCACCGCGGGGTCAATGGATGTCGCCTCGTTATTGACGCGCACGTCGATGCGGAAGCGCTCGAAAAGCGAGGAGGGCGTCTGCAGCAGGAGTGACGACTCCTCCTCGATGACGCCGCCCACGAAATACGGGAGACCGCAATTCGCGTACGAGACGAAGCCGCTCTTCTCCAACACGATTATCTCAGCCTGGTCGTCCAGACGACGTAGTCGCGTCGCCGCGGACATGCCGCCGGCGACACCTCCGATGATGATGACCTTCATGGTTCTCCTACGCCAGACTCAAGAAGAGCTTCTGGAGTTTCTGACTGACCTGTTCGCTGTCAACGTCGGGATCGGTCAGGCACTCCTTCAAACTGGATGAGATGAGGGTGAACGCTGCGGTGTTGATCGCCTTGGCGACCGCCGCCATCTGCATCACGATGTCTTCGCACGACCGGCCCTCTTCGAGCATCCGTACGACGGCGCCCATCTGTCCGTGGGCACGCTTCACCCGCTTGGTGATGGCGGCGAGTTGCGCCTCATCGGCCAATACGTGGGTCAGTTCCGTCATGGTCAGCCTGCCTTTCACCTCGAAGTCCCAGGAATTGGATCAAGTGATCCATTTCCCCGTCACTGAGTATATACCCTAGGGGGTATCGAAATCTTCGGCGCGGCAAGACCCGCTCGAATGAAATAACCAACGGAGACGGTCTCGAGTTAGGAGACGGTCATCCCGCCGTCGACCGCGATGTCGGCGCCGGTGATGGCCGACGCCGCCGGTGAGCACAACCAGGCGATGGTCGCCGCTACTTCGTGAGGCTCGATCAATCGACCAATGGGCTGACTCGAGACGAACTCCTCCTCGTTTGCCAACCCGTAGACATCGGCGGACGCCTTCAGCATGGCCGTGCGCGTGGATCCGGGGCTCACGACGTTGGCGTTCACGCCGTGCTCGGCGAGGTCCATCGCCACCCCTCGAACGAGCCCGAGGACGGCGTGCTTGGCCGAGGAATAGGCCGCCAAATGGTAGAGGCCCGTGCTGCCCGCCGCTGACGCGACCGCGACAATCCGACTCTGCGATTCCCTGCCGTTGGCGATGAGCGTCGGAGCGGCCGCTTCAATGAGTCGTCGCGTACCCAGCACATTCACCGACCAAACCGCGTCCCAGGCGGCGTCGGTGATCTCCCAGAGAGGTCCGCCCGCCGCCACCACACCGGCGCACGCGACGACGGTGTCGAGCCCACCAAAATGGCGAGTCGCGGTCTCCACCGCCAACTGCATGTCAGCGGCACTGCGGACATCGCCCACCAGACCGAGCACCGAATCGCCGTGGCGCGCGACGACGCCATCCAGATCGGCCGGAGTCGCCAGAGCGTACGGGACCTCGGCGATGTCGCGGCAACGATCCACCGCCACCACGCAATAGCCATCGTTCACGAGCGCGTCGACGGTCGCGGCGCCTATGCCGCGGGCGGCACCGGTGACGATGGCGACGCGCCTCACTCGCCGAGCCTTCTGAAGAAGTCGGGGGGCGCAACCACGTCGCCGCGATCCAGTTCGTTGATGTTCGACTTGCCGAGGCCGAGCAGTACCGAGTCGATCCCGCTTCGCAGGACGTCGAGCACGTTCTCGACGCCGGCTTGGCCGTTCGCCGCCAACCCCCACAGGTAGGCCCGACCGATCATGACCCCGCGAGCGCCGAGCGCGAGTGCCTTCACGACATCGCTCCCGCGTCGCACGCCACCGTCCAGTACGACCTCGATCTGGTCGCCGACCGCGTCGACGATGGCGGACAATGAGCGAATGGGCGCGGGCGTGCCGTCGAGGTTGTTGCCGCCGTGGTTGGACACCGAGAGCGTCGTCGCGCCGAGGTCGACCACGCGCTTGGCGTCATCGACCCGGCTCACACCCTTCACCAAGAATGGGCCATCCCATTGGGCACGCAGCCACGCGACGTCGTCCCAGCTGGGTAGCGTGCTCTGCATCCACTCGTAGTACGCACCAAAGAACGTCGGTGGCTTCGTGCCGACCGGCGCCATGTTCGGTGTCGTCAGGTCGGGCATGTGACCGGACCTCGCAAACGACCACAGCCAGCGCGGGCGCGCCAGGGCCTCGGGAGCCAGCTTCACGGCGTTCTTGAAATTGATCTTCTCGGGGATCCACGGACTACCCCAGTCCCGGCCGTTGGAGAACGACCAGTCGAGCGTGAGGATGATTCCCTTGGCCCCGGCGGCCTTGGCCCGAACAAGGCGCTGGACCATGGTGTCGCGGTCACCCGACCAGTACATCTGGAAGAGGACCTGGTTGTTCACCGCGCACACGTCCTCGACCGATCGACTCGCGAACGAACTGAGTCCCATCGCTATCCCACGGTTGGCCGCGGCGCGAGCGACCGCGACTTCACCGTCGGGGTGCACGGCTTGGACGCCGGTGGGCGAGATGATCACCGGCATCGACAACGACTGGCCCATGATCGTCGTCGCCAGTTGGCGCTCGTTCGCGAGTCCCGCGATGTGCGGTGCGAAGCCCAACTGGTCGAAGGAGTCGAGATTGTCGCGCGAGGACAAACCCTTTTCGGAACCCGCGATCAAGGCTCCGTACACGGACTTGGGGAGACGTCGTTGCGCACGGCGCTGCGCGACGGCCACTGTCTCGAACCACTTACCCGCCATGTATCCCCCAAAGACTCATTGCGACAATACCCGAGCGTGGATTTGCTCGGCCACGCTAGCGCGACGAGATGGCGACCGGCACCCGCTTGGAGTGGTCGGGCGAGGGTGTGGGTCGAATGATGACCCGCTTGGCCTCGAGCGCCGCCTCACCGTGTCCGAAGACGCACTCGGGGTCCGGGTCGGTCATCTCAAGGCCCGTGAAGAACTTGGCCGCCATGCAGCCGCCGCGACAGGCGTCGTACGAACCGCACGAGCCGCACGCCCCCGGATTGCCCGGTTCGCGCAGCGAGGTGAACAACTCGCTCGTGGTCCAGACCTGCGCGAAGCCAGCGTCGCGGATGTTGCCGGCTTTGAACTCCTCGTGGATGACGAACGGACACGCGTAGACCTCGCCCACGGGATCGATCAGACAGACCACCCGGCCCGCACCGCAGAGATTCAGCCCCTCGAGGGGATCGCCGAGCGCCGAGAGATGGAAGAAAGAGTCGCCGGTGAGGACATTGGGGCGGTCGAGAAGCCACTGGTAGAGGCGACGGTTCTGTTCCAGCGTCGGGTGGAGTGCTTCCCAGACATCGGCCCCCCGACCCGACGGTCGAAGTCGGGTGAGTCGTAGTTCGGCTCCGTAGTGGGCCGCCAGCGCTTCGAACTGGTCGAGCTGCTCAATGCTCTCCTTGGTCATGACGACCGAGATCTTGAACTGGCCGAAGTTGGCGGCCTGGAGGTTGTCCATGGCCTTGAGGGCCTGGGCGTAACTCCCGTCACCCCTGACTCGGTCACTCGTCGCGGCGTCCGCGCCGTCGATCGAGATTTGAATATCGAGGTAGCCAATGGCGGCGAGCCGTCGCGCCGCCTCCTCGTCGATTCGAGTCCCGTTGGTCGAGAACTTCACGCCGACCTTTTGCTGCACCGCGTGTTCGATGAGCTCGAAGAAGTCACGTCGGATCATCGGCTCGCCCCCGCCGATGTTGATGTAGAAGATCTGCATCGCCGCGATCTCATCGATCAATGCCTTGGCCTCAGCGGTCGACAGTTCCATCGGGTCGCGCCGCCCCGACGACGAGAGGCAGTGCGTGCACGCAAGGTTGCACGCGTAGGTCAATTCCCACGTGAGACAAATCGGAGCCGCGAGACCACGCTCGAAGCGATTGCGAAGTGAGAAATCAGCGCCCACTGAGGATCCCCGAGACGGCGAGCGAGGAGAGCGCCTTGACGTAGCGCTGGTGCTCCTTGGGCGTGACCACGGCGTCTATTGCTTCGTCGGCGCTCGAGAACTCCTCAAGTCGGCGAACGAGCGTGACGAGTTCGGGTGATTTCAGGAATACCAGACGTCGGTTTCCGTGATGGTACGCGAGAGCACCGAAGGCTTCATCTCGCAACGAGACCTGGTCGGACAACATCCAGGGTGTCGACGCGTCGAAGACACCCACCGTCGACTGCGACACGATTTAGTAGACCCCGCAGAGTCCGTCGATGGAGACTTCCTCGACAAGCAACTCCTCAACCTCTCCGATTTCGACTACTTCTTCGTCGGCGATCAGTGTTTCTGTTGGCACGTACCCTCCTGGACTCCCCCCTATTCTGCCCTGTCGCACGGGTCCGCGGAGCCAGACCATGCCAAACTGCCAAAGTGACGAGCATCGAGTCCCCCGCTCCAACTCCCCTCGAGGCGCCAGTGCCGGTCGGAACAATGGTGATCCTCGACCGCGACGCGATGTTCCTCGACCGCGACTACATCGCCGGGGGCACGCCGTGGCGCCTCCTGCGTCTCCCGGGCGGGTCCCGGCCAGTGGCCGAACGCTGGGCGAGTGGCGCCGCGGTTCGAATCGGTGAGGAGCGCTTTGCGCGCACATTCATCCAACAGGGACTCCTGCATCCCCTCTTTTCGGGTGACGTCAGTATCGACGACGTCGACGTCATCGTCCCCGTGCACGACGATGTGGCGTCCCTACGTCGTCTACTCGAGGGAATCCAGGGTCTTCACGTCACGATCGTCGACGACGCGTCGACAGCGACCGCGGCCATCGACCAGTGTGCGGACGACTTCGGCACCACAGCGCTTCATCTCGATTCCAACCGAGGACCGGGAGGAGCGCGAAATGCCGGGGCCCGAACGACGACGAGGCCCTTTCTCTGTTTCATCGACGCGGACGTGACTCTCGACGACGCCCGTGACGTTCTTCGCCGATTGCGTCATCAGTTCAACGATCCGCTCGTCGGCGCCTGCGCCCCGCGAGTTCGCGGCGCCACGGGTACGACCTGGCGTGAGAGCTTCGAGCGTCGCTTCAGCCCCCTCGACATGGGGGCGCGCAGCGGCCTAGTGATCCCGAAGGGTCCCATTGGGTACGTGCCGAGCGCATGCCTCATGGTTCGCCGCAGCGCCTTCGCCGACGGCTTCGACGAGCAGATGCGAACCGGCGAGGACGTCGACCTCGTATGGCGGCTGCACGATCAGGGCTGGCTGGTTCGTTACCTCGGCGCGGTCGTCGTATCCCACGCGGCGCGCGACACCTGGCGGAGTTGGTTCGCCCAGCGCATTGACTACGGCGCCTCTTCGGGAGAACTTGCCAAACGCCACGGGGACCGGCTCGCTCCGGTACGTTCGGATCCCTGGACTCTCGTCGCGTGGATGAGCGTGCTCTTGGGAAAGCCAATGATTGGCGCGCGCATCGTGCGCGTCGCCCGGGACGAGCTTCGAACCATTTTGGCGCCGCGAAGCGACGATCCCGATGAGGCCGCGAGCAAGGTGATCGCCCGTTCGATGCTGCGTGCCGGTGGACCGCTGGCGCGCGCGGTCGTTCGCACTTTCGGCGTGGCCGTACTCGTCGGCGCCCTGCACCCTCGACTTCGCCGACGGCTGCTGGCGCTCTTCATCGTCGGCACCGCGTGGCGCTGGCGAAACGAACGAATTCGCATCCGAGATGTCCCGCTCGGTATCGTCGACGACCTGGCCTACGGTGCGGGTGTCGTCAAGGGTGCGTGGACGTCGAGAACACTGGCGACCTTGACCCCCCACATCACGAAGTCCTCGCTCAAGGCGCGCGACGTGCTGGGGTTGGCCAAGATCAGTCGGTGATGTATCGCTTCTAAAAGCGAACGACGCCTCGCACGTTCTTGCCCGACTCGAGGTCGTCGTAGCCCTGCTGGACTTCGTCGATCGTGTACTCCTTGGTGACAAGTTCGTCAATCACCAACTTGCCCTCGTGGTGCAGGCGCAACAGACGCGGAATCTGGATGCGCGGGCTCTCCGAGCCGAAGACGGTGCCTCGCAACTCCTGGTTGTACATCGAGAACATGAACATGTTGATGTCCACCGACGTCTGGTTGTAGGGGGCGATCGAGGTCGCCACGATGACGCCGCCCTTGGCGGTGATCGATCGGGCCTGCTCGACGAGTTCGGACGTCAAGACGCCGACCGTGATGATGGTGACGTCGGCGTTCTTGCCCATGGTGAGTTCGGGCAGGATCGTGAACGCCGCGTCGAGTGTCGTCGCGCAGCCGTGCGTGGCGCCGATCTTGAGGGCTCGGTCGACCTTCGACTGGTTCGTGTCGATTGCGATGACCGCGCGCGCGCCCGCGTGCGCGGCACCCTGAATGGCACCCGAACCGACTCCGCCGCAACCGATGACGGCGACGGTGTCACCAGGCTTCACCCCACCACGGCTCACCGCTGAGCCGAATCCGGTCGAGATGCCGCACGAGATGAGTGCGGCGGCGCGAAGGTCGTACCAGGGTTCGATCTTCACGAGCGAGGCCTCGTGCACGACGATGTACTCCGAGAACGTGCCGAGCTGAGCCATGCGGTTGAGGTCGACGTCACCCAGGTGGTGACGCCACGTTCCGTCAGACATCATTGGACCGGCGAGGGTCCCCGCGCCCATGTCACAGATGTACTGACGACCCGAGGCGCAGTATTCGCACTTGCCGCACGAGGGGATGAAGGAGACCGCGACGTGGTCGCCTGGCGCCAGCGACGTCACATTGGGCCCCACCGACTCGATGATGCCCGAACCCTCGTGACCACCGATGATCGGGTACATCGTGTCGCGCCCCGTGAGGATTTCCAAGAGCGCCGGGTCGGCGGACATGTCGCCCGTTCGCAGGTGCTCGTCGGAGTGGCACATGCCGGAAAAGGCCATCTTGACCTTCACCTCATTGGCGTGCGGTTCGTCAATCTCGATGACCTCGGTGTGCCACGGACCATTCAGTTCGCTGACTATTGCGGCCTTAACCTGCATACTTCCCCCCAGTGTGTAGTTTCGGGCGCCGAACGCCACGATTCGTACTCTACTGAGTGACACCGAGCGTCGCGACCGAAGCCGCTACATCTGCTCGGGGGCCTCGATACCCAGCAACGAAAGACCCAGGCTGAGGGTCCGCGAAGTGAGCTCACACAACCCCAGTCGTTCGTCGCGCTGGGCCCCCTCGGATGAGAGCACCGGACACGCCTCGTAGAACGAAGTGAAACGCTGGGCCAGATCGAAGAGGTAGACGCACAGCCGGTGGGGCTGCAACGCCGCGAAGGCCAACTCGAAGGCTTCGGGGAACGCCACGAGCCCGAGGGCCAGCGAACGCTCGGTCTCGTTCGCGAGCGCGAACCTCGCCGAGTCGGGGTCCCACGGCGCGTTCAGCCGACGAAAGATCGATCGGATCCGGGCGTGCGCGTACTGCAGGTAGGGACCGGTGTCGCCCTCGAAGGCGATCATGCGATCGAGGTCGAAGATGTAGTCGCGCTGACGTTCGGTCGACAAGTCGGCGTACTTGATCGCGGCGCGTGCAATCTGGGTGGCGAGATGATGGCGCTCGGCGTCGTCGAGGTTGCTCTGGCGTTCGCGCAATGCGCTGTAGGCCCGCTCGGTCGCTTCGTCGAGCAGTGCCACGAGCTTGACCGTCTCGCCGCTGCGGGTTTTGAACATCTTGCGATCGGGGCCGAGCACGTTACCGAACGCCACGTGCTCGCAGCGGATGTGCTCCGGCAGCCATCCCGCGAGGCGCGCGACCGCGTAGACCATCTCGAGGTGCTGGGCCTGCGGCGCACCGACGACGTACAAGAGCTCGTCCCCGTGCAGCGTGCTCACCCGGTCGCGCACCGCGGCGAGGTCGGTCGCGGCGTAGCCGTAGCCCTCGTCACGCTTCTGCACGATGAGCGGCAACGGATCACCGTCACGATTCGTGAAACCCGGTGGGAAGACGCAGAGCGCGCCACCGCTCTCGACGAGCAACCCCGCTTTCTCGAGGTCGGCGACGACGTCGTCGAGCATGCTGTTGTAGTACGACTCTCCGACGACGTCCCCGGGTGCCAGGGTGATGTCGAGCTTCGCGTAGACCTCGGCGAAGTAGGCGACCGACTCATTGACGAGGACGCTCCAGAGTCGGCGCGTCTCGGGATCGCCCGCTTGCAGGGCCACGACGCGGGCCCGGCTGCGCTCGGCGAAGGCCTCGTCGGCGTCGAACTTCGCGCGCGCCGCCCGGTAGAAACTATCGAGGTCGCCAATGGACAGCGACGCCATGGCTTCGTCCTCGCCGAGGTCGATCAGGTGCTCGATCAGCATGCCAAAGGGCGTACCCCAGTCACCAACGTGGTTNNTTGGGCGCTGAATAGTCGATGACGACGTTCCTGGGAGTGGCCGTAGGACTGATCCCCAGTCGGGCGTCACCGAGCAGGGTCCGCAATTGCGTGTCGAGGAACCCCTCGTCGAGGGTGAGGTTGAGGAACCCCGGACCGGCGATCTCCACTGCGGCGACACCCTCCAGGTCCAGGTGTTCGACGATTTCCTGAGCGACGTCACGGGGTGGACGGCCCAGCCGTTTGGCGACGCCCATGACGCCATTGGCCTGATAATCGCCGCGGTCGGACTGGCGCAGTACGGGGTCCGCGCCGGTCGTCATGTGGTCAAATGCGGCCTGTAGTCGTCCGAGCAGCACGTCATACGTCGAGTTCATAGGGCCAGTCTCCCACTTACGCGGCGTAAACAGGGATTTAGGCCCGTCCCAGGGTGCTGACGGAGGGGGCAGAATAGAGGGATGACCACTTCCTCCCTGAACTCATTTGGCTCGAAAGACACACTGAACGTCGCGGGTCGCTCGCTGACGTATCACTCGCTCAAGGCTGGCGCCCTGAGCGAGTTCGGCGTCGATCGACTTCCCTATTCGATCAAGGTGCTGCTCGAGAACCTGCTGCGCCACGAGGACGGCGTCAAAGTGACCGCCGCCGACATCGAAGCGTTGGCCCGCTGGGCAGAGACCCCCACCCGTCACGGCGAGGCGGCGGGTGACGACGCCCGCGAGATTGCCTTCACGCCCGAGCGCGTGTTGATGCAGGACCTCACCGGCGTGCCGGCGGTCGTGGACCTCGCGTCCATGCGCGACGCGATCATCGCTCTGGGCGGGGACCCCAACAAGATCAACCCCCTCGTGCCCGTCGAGCTCGTCATCGACCACTCGGTAATCCTCGAGCGCACCGGCACCCCCGCGAGCTACGAGGAAAACGTCGCAATCGAGTACGACCGCAACGTTGAGCGCTACACCTTCTTGAAGTGGGCCCAGAGTTCCTTCAAACAGTTCCGCGTCGTGCCGCCGGGGATGGGCATCTGCCACCAGGTCAACCTCGAGCACCTGGCGCGCGTGGTGTTCGAACACGAGGGCGTTGCCTACCTCGATACCGTTGTCGGTACTGACTCGCACACGACGATGGTCAATGGCCTCGGCGTCCTCGGTTGGGGCGTCGGCGGCATCGAAGCCGAAGCCGGCATGCTCGGCCAACCCACGTCGATGCTGATCCCGCCGGTCGTCGGACTTCGTCTCTCGGGCACCACCCGCGAAGGCGTGACCGCGACCGACGTCGTGCTCACCATCACTGAGTTGCTGCGCCGTCAGGGCGTGGTCGGCAAGTTCGTCGAGGCCTACGGACCCGGCGTGGCGTCGCTGTCGCTCGAGACCCGCGCCACGATTGGCAACATGTCGCCCGAGTACGGCGCGACCTGCGCGATCTTCCCGATCGACCAGGTGACCCTCGACTACCTGGCCTTCACCGGACGTCCGAAGGAACAGCTCGAGTTGGTCGAGGCGTACGCGAAGGCTCAGGGTATCTGGCACGACGCCAACGCCGTCGAACCCACGTACTCGGACTACGCCGAGCTCGACCTGTCGACCGTCGAGCCCAGCCTCGCCGGACCGAAGCGTCCCCAGGATCGCGTCTCGCTGTCGGGCGCACGCGGCGCGTTCCGCAACGCTCTCGGTCGCGAGCCGATCGAAGTGCAGGGTCTCGACGCCGCCGAGCACCTGCGTGACGGTGCCGTGACGGTCGCCGCGATCACGTCGTGCACCAATACCTCGAATCCAGCGGTGCTCGTCGCAGCCGGACTGGTCGCGCGTCGCGCCGTCGAACGCGGACTTACCGCCAAGCCGTGGGTGAAGACTTCTCTCGCCCCCGGTAGCCGGGTCGTCATGGACTACCTCGAGCGCGCGGACCTCGTCGATTCGCTCGACCAGCTCGGCTTCTACCTCGCCGGCTACGGCTGCACGACGTGCATTGGTAACACCGGCCCGCTGCTCGCGGGCGTGTCCGAGGCCGTGATCGAGCACGACCTCTCAGTCGTCTCGGTACTCTCGGGTAACCGCAACTTCGAGGGTCGCATCCACCCCGACGTCAAGCAGAACTTCCTCGCGAGCCCACCACTCGTCGTCGCCTACGCGATTGCCGGCACGATCGACATCGACCTGAGCGCCGAGCCGCTCGGCACCGGTTCGAACGGCGAGCCCGTCTTCCTCTCCGACCTCTGGCCGAGCGACGCCGAAGTCGCCGCAGCGGTGCGCGCGTCGATCACCCCCGAGATGTTCGAGGAGCGTTACGCCAGCGCCTTCAGTGGTGACGAGCGCTGGCAGGGCGTGCCCACGACCAACGCCATGACCTACGCCTGGGACTCGAAGTCCACCTACGTCAAGTTGCCGCCGTACTTCGACGGACTCACCATGGAGCCGGGCGTCGTGAAGGACATCGAGGGAGCCCGCGTGCTCGCCCGATTGGGTGACTCGGTCACCACCGACCACATCTCACCCGCCGGCAACATCCGACCGAGCGTGCCGGCCGGTCGCTACCTCACCGACGGCGGCGTCCAGCAGGACGACTTCAACAGCTACGGCACGCGCCGCGGCAACCACGAGGTCATGGTCCGGGGCACGTTCGCCAATATCCGTCTGCGCAACCTCATGGCTCCGGGCACCGAAGGTGGCGTCACCGTGAAACTGCCCGAAGGTGTCGAGATGTCGATCTTCGACGCCGCGATGGCGTACGAGCAAGAAGGAACCCCGTTGGTCATCCTCGGCGGCAAGGAATACGGCACCGGCTCGAGTCGTGACTGGGCGGCCAAGGGCACCAAGTTGCTCGGTGTGAAGGCCGTCCTCGTCGAGAGTTTCGAGCGGATCCACCGCTCCAACCTCGTCGGCATGGGTGTGCTTCCGCTGCAGTATCTGCCGGGCGAGTCGGCCCAGACGTTCGACCTCGACGGCACCGAGACCTTCACGTTCAGCGGGCTCGACCCGCTGAACCGAGGAGAGACCGTGCCTCGGGTGGGCGTCACCGCCACCCGCCAGAACGGCGAGGTCGTGAAGTTCGAGGTGCGACTGCGCATCGACACACCGACCGAAGCGGACTACTACCGCCACGGCGGCGTGCTCAACTTCGTACTGCGCCAGTTGGCCGCTGGCTAGCTGAGCGCGTCGTTCGCCGCGGCGTCGACGCTCTCGAACATCTTGAGATGGCGCGTCGCCTTGTCCGGTGACGTCAACAGTTTCCTCTTGACCTCGTTGTTCGCTCGCGCGAAAGCAATTGAGATGTGGTCTCGGGTGAGGTCTTCGACGAGTTGGTTGAGTCCGACGAGTGCGGTGTAGTCGATGGTCGCGATGGCGACCGCGTCGATGATGACGTGCTTGGTCGAAGGGTACTTCTTCAGCATGTCGTGCATCTCACGCCGAAAGACGCCGGCGTTGGCGAAGAACATGTCCTGGTCGAACAGCACGGCGAGAATGTGGTCCACACGGTTGACGTCGTGCGCGTCGTAAGGCTCCCAGCTGGTGGTGCCCTTTCGCCGACCCATCTCCACCATCCGGGGCCGGGCCGACAGCCACGTCTGGTCGAGGATCGCCAGACCAACCGCCACCGCAAGCCCGGTCTCGACGCCCAGTAGCACGACGCCCAGCAGTGTGACGATGGCGAGCGCAAACTCGACACGACTGGTTCGAAGCACCGACCTGATCTGACCGATCTTGATGAGGCGCCCGGCGACGAACAGCAGCACGCCCGCCAGGGCCGCGAGCGGGATCGCGTGGGCGTAGGTGGCGAGGGGTGACAGCAAGAGAGCGCCGACGCCGGCGACGAGACCCACCATCTTCGTTCGTCCTCCGGCGAGGCGCGCGACCGTCGTGCGCGCCGGACTTGCATTCACGGGAAGCGAGCCGAGCATCCCCGAGGCGATGTTCGCGATTCCGATGCCCACGAAGTCGCGGCTGATGTTGTCGGCCACACCGAGTTCGTCGGCGGACGTGCGCAGCGTGGCGGCACTTTGGCTCATCACCACGATTAGCAGCGTGATCGCCGTGGTGATGACGACGCTCCATTCGTGAACACTGAACCAGTGGAGCCGCCAGGTGGGTGCGCCGACGATCACCGCGCCGAGGTCTTGGACGCCGTGCGACGTCAGCGAGAGCACGCCCACGAGCACCGAGCCGATCAGGACGGCGGCAAGCGCCCAGGGGAGACGGGGATTGATCCGCTCGCCGATGATCATTATCGCGAGCGTTCCAAGGGCGAGCACGACCGACCACCCGTTGATGCTTCCGAGATGGTGCGACAGAGCTTCAAGACGCTGGATGACCGAATCGCCCCCCGACGACACTCCGAGCACACGCGGTAACTGGTGCACGATGATGATGATCCCAATGCCGCTCATGAAACCACGCACGATCGGCAACGAGAGGAAGTCCGCGAGCCAACCCAACTTCAAGAGCCCGACGCCGAGCACGAGCAGGCCGGTCACGACAGCGGTCGCGGCGACCAATGCGTAGTACTGCGACGAGCTCGGCAGTGCGATCTTCAAGAGCGCCACCGTGAACAGCGGTGCGATCGTCGAGTCGACGCCAATGGACGTGATCGGGTTCGAACCCATGACGACGAAGATGAGCGTGGCCGCGATGAAGGCGATCATCGCGGTAAATGCGGGCACGCCCGCGAGCTGGGAAGTGGCCAACTGTTCGGGGATGGCGATGGCGAGCAACGTGACCCCCGCAAGGATCTGGCCCGCGAGATTCACCCTGGTGAGACCGGCGAAAGTTCCTCGCAGGCCGTCGGTCACGACGCGCTGCCCTATCGGAGTGCGGGTCGCCTCGTGCTTCTTCGAATCGTGGCCCATGGGACCACCCTAGAACTGTCGCTCGCGCGACGACCTCAACTGGTCGCGACGACCCGGAAGCCCTCGGCGAGATGGGCCTTGCCGAGACCGGCATTCTTCGCGGTGGTGCGAGCCCAGATCTTCAACATCTTCTCGAGGTCCTCACGGTGTCCGACCTGGCTCTCGTGCTTGGTGAGTGCGGCGTGCTTGGCCTTGAAGGACTTGGTGATGTCAACCACCATCGTGGGCTGAGCGCTCGAGAGCCAAACCACCGGCACCGTGTGTGGTTCGAAACCCTCACGGAGCAGTTCGGGGAAGGCGTGGGGATTACGCGCGTCGGGATACACGGCGCGCATCGTGGCTTCACCCGTCGCCAAATGATCGGGGTGGCTCGCGAAGATGCGCTCCCAGTTTCGCTCGGGGCTCTGGGTGATGACGAGGTCCGGCTTGTGGCTGCGAATGACGCGTGAAATCTCTCGTCGTAGCAGCAGCGTGGGCTCGACTTGGCCGTCGGGCCAGCGAAGGAACGTTATCTTGGTCACGCCGACCTCGAGGGCTGCGGCGGTCTGTTCGGCCTCGCGGATGGCGGAGCGCTCCTCTCTGGTGTGCGTCGACCCGTCACCGCCGGCGTCACCCGAGGTCACGAGGCAGTATGCGACGTCGACGCCGTGGCCGGTCAATGTCGCGATGGTGCCCGCCGACCCGAAGTCGATGTCGTCGGGGTGCGCCACGACGACCAGCGCCCGCTTGATCGAGTCGTCGTACTTAAAGACAGGCAGCGCCTTGCTGGGCTTGCTCACAGTACCGATTCCTCCTTGGTGGGATCCCAGTTGGCGAGATCCTTCAGGTGCGGATCGTTCGAGAACACCTCCACGATCGGTCGCTTGAGGGCGAGTCGTCGCATGATGACCTCGGCTTCGATGATCTGGTTGTACAGCAGGAGCGAGACGACGACGCCCGTGGAACCGGCGCGCGCCGTCCGTCCCGAGCGGTGCAGGTACGCCTTGTGGTCCTCTGGGGGATCGAAGTGCATCACGCAGTCGACACCGTCGATGTGCAGACCTCGTGCCGCAACGTCAGTCGCCACCAATACCGAGAGCTTGTCGGCGCCGAAATCGGCCAACGCCTTCTCGCGCTGGCTCTGGCGAAGGTCACCGTGGATGGCGGCGGCATCGACGCCTTCCTTCTGCAGCTGCTCGACCAGACGGTCGGCGCCACGTTTGGTACGACAGAAGATGATCGTCTTGTCAAAGGACTTGCAGATGGTGGCCGCCACCTTGATCCGGTCCATCTGGTGCACGTTCAAGAAGTGGTGCACCATGAGCGACACCGTCTGGGTGTCGCTCGCGACCTCGTGGAACACGGGATCGGTCAGATAGCGCTTGACCAACCGGTCGACGGCGCCGTCCAGCGTCGCCGAGAACAACAGGGTCTGGTGCGGGTGCTCGGCGATGCGGCGAAGGACCCATTCGACCTGGGGCATGAAGCCCATGTCAGCCATCCGGTCGGCCTCGTCCAGCACGAGCACGTCGAGGTCCTCGACCTTGAGCTCACCGCGGTCACCGAGGTCGATGAGACGCCCGGGAGTAGCGATGATGACGTCACAACCCTTGCGCAGCGACTTCACCTGGCGCTCGATGTCGGCGCCGCCGTAGACGGCGTTCACGTGCAGACCGAGGGCCTTACCGAGCGGCTCGAGCACTTCGTGCACCTGCATCGCGAGTTCACGGGTGGGCAACAGCACCAGTCCGCGCGGACGCGCGGGACCGGCCTCGCTCGAGTTGAAGGACTGACCGGCGGCGACACGTTGGAGCATCGGAAGTCCGAAGCCCAGGGTCTTGCCGGATCCGGTCTTCGCCTTGCCGCAGATGTCGCGTCCGGCGAGGGCGTCATGGATGGTCATGGCCTGGATCGGGAAGGCGGTGGTGATGCCTTGTTTCGCCAATACCTGGCACAGTTCATCTTGGACGCCCAATTCGGCGAACGTCTTATTGGTGGCGTACGAGTCCTGTGACGACGTCACGGACTCTGAGATTTCACTACTCACGGGACAACGGTCTTTTCTCGGTTGGACCCGGAACCGGCGTTCGAAAGTGTGGGCCCAAGCTCAATTCGTAGAGCTTCGCTCCTAGTCTACGTGAGAGATCTCTATTCTCAGCAAATACTTGGAGGAGCACCATGGCACGACTAGAAGTTGGAGCGAAGGCCCCCGCCTTCACATTGGAGAACCAGAACGGCGCGAAAGTCGCCCTGAAGGACTTGGCCGGCGAGCGCATCGTTCTCTACTTCTATCCGGCCGACGACACCCCCGGGTGCACGAAAGAAGCGTGCCAGTTCAACGACGAGTTGAGCCGGTTCGAGGCACTGGACGTCAAGGTGTTCGGCGTCTCTCCCGACGGCGCTGAGCAGCACGTCACGTTTCGAAAGAAGTACGGTCTCACCTTCGATCTGCTGAGCGACCCCGAGAAGAAGGTCATGGAGAAATACGGCGCCTTCGGCGAGAAGATGATGTACGGCAAGAAGGTCATCGGCGTGATCCGCTCGACGTTCGTCATCGGACCGACGGGCAAGATCGAACAGGCGTGGTACGGCGTGCGCACCGACGGACACGCCGCCAAGGTGCTGGGTTCGCTCGAGGATTAACTCGCGTTGTGGCGACGCACCGTACGGATGCGGTGCCAGAGGCCGGCGACGAGTAACAACACGATCACGATGATGATCGGATACTCGGCGACGTGGAAGTCCTTGCTCACGTGCTGCCAGTTCTTGCCCGCGGCGTAACCGAGGCCCGCGAGTAGCGCCACCCACACCGCCGAGCCGATCGTCGTGAGCACGGCGAACCGGCCACGCTTCATCTCGGCGAGTCCCGCGGGTACCGAGATGAAACTGCGCACCACCGGTAGTACGCGTCCGACCAGCACCGAGGCGGCGCCGTACTTCTCGAACCACCGCTCGGCGGCGTCGAGGTCATGGTGGGTGAGCAACAACCACTTACCCCAGCGATCGACGATCGTGCGTCCCGCCGAGCGTCCAACTTCGTAGGCAATCACCGCGCCGACGAGTGAGCCAATGGTCCCCACCGCGATCACGCCCCAGATGGAGAACTGTGCGTGCGCGGTCAGGGCCGTGGTGCAGAGCGCACCCGCGAAACCGTAGGCGACCTCCGACGGGATCGGGAGGCACGCCGACGAAAGAACGGAGAGGCCGAAGAGGCCGAAGTAGCCGTAGTGATTGATGAATGACTGCATCCACCCATTCTGCCGGATTTCTCGAAGCTCGCCGGACCACGAACTTTCGACAAGACTGCGCAAGGGGGATACAAAATGGGGGCAATTCCAGGTATAGACGACGTCGAGCTCGAGTGGCTCGCCGCACAACTCGGTATCGACGCTGACGGCGAGCTGCGGGTACAGCCCGTTGGCTCGGGCCAGGTGGCAAATTGTCACCGACTCACGATGACGGCATCTGACGGGACCCACGTGCACGTCATCGCAAAATCTCCGTCACTCGACGAGGTCAGCCGTTCGACCGCGGCGATGCAGCATCTGTACCTGCGCGAGACTTCCTTCTACCGAGAGCTCGCGGACTCGATCACGACGCGAACGCCCGAATGTTTCTTCGTCGAGCGTAACGAGGATGATGACTTCCTCATCCTGCTCGAGGACATGTCGCCAGCGCGCGACGTCGACCAGTTCGACGGGCTCGATCTCGAGATGGCCAGGCGCGGTCTGGAACAACTCGCGGGGCTGCACGGACCCACCACCGGACGCGCCGACGTACACAACGCGGCGTGGCTCGGCGGAGTCGCGCAGAACCTGAAGCCCCTCTACGACGCGGTGCTACCGGCATTGTTCCAGAGCTTTCTCGAACGCTACGTCGACGACATTGATCAGGCGACGACCGATTTCGTGGCCTACCTCGGCGAGCATCTTGGCGCGTTCACCAACTACGAGGTATATGCGCCGTGCGTCACACACGGTGATTTCCGCACGGACAACCTTCTCTTCGACGCGAAAGGGGGCGAGGTGCCACTCTGCGTGGTCGACTGGCAGACCATCGGTGTCGGTAGCCAGATGCTCGACGTCGCGTACTTTCTCACCACCAGCCTCACCACCGACGAGCGAGAGCGGCACGAGGACGAACTGCTCGACTACTACCTCGAGCGACTTTCGACGCACGGGGTGGAGTTGCCGCGCGACGTTGCGAGAAGCGAGTTCGCCCGCTACACACTCCAGCCGGTCATCATGCTGGTGTGCGCTGCGGTGCTCGTCGAACGCACCGAGCGTGGCGACCGGATGTTCTTGTCGATGATCGAACGCGGCATCGCGGCGGCGACCAAGTGGAATGCTTTTGCGGAAATGTCGACGCATGCTCCTGCCTGAGGACGACTACCCCATCCACCAGACCGCGCTGCCCCTCGCGCACGTGATGGATGGGCATCCCAACGCCTACGACCGCTTCTGGTTCAACGGCTACGACGAGTCGACGTACTTCGCGGTCGCCCTCGGGCTCTATCCCAATCGCGGCGTCATCGACGGGGCGTTCTCGGTCGTGCAGGGTAACCAGCAGTACTCGGTCTTCGCGAGCGATGCACTGGTCGGGCGTCCCACCAACGTTGGCGCAATCTCGATCGAGATCGTCGAACCGCTGCGCGTGAACCGAATCCGCATCGACGCCCCCGCACAAGGGCTCTTCGCCGATCTCGTCTACACCCAACGGACCGCGACCGTCGAGGAACCGCGCCAGACCATGCACGACGGCCCGCGGATCTTCATGGACGCGACGCGCGCGACCCAACTCGGTACGTGGTCGGGCTGGCTGGAGACGCCCCAGGGCAGGACCGAGCTCGGCGCGTCGTTCGTAGGTACCAAAGACCGCTCGTGGGGCGTTCGTCCCGTGGGTGAGCCGCTGCCCGGCGCTCCGGGCACGCGAGCACCCCAACTGTGCTTCTTCTGGGCGCCGATCAACTTCGACACCCGTGGCGTGCACTTCATGACCTTCAACGACAGTGACGGTGTCGCCACCAGTGAGTCGGCGTCACTGCTCGCGCTGGCGGGCAACGGCGTCGCGGTCCCGACGCGCGCGACCCTCGACTACGAGGCGGCAGCGGGCACACGGTGGCTCCAGCGCGCGGTCCTCACGATTGATGGCGAGGCCATAGAGCTCACGCCGCTCTATCGCTTTCAAATGCGTGGCGCGGGTTACTCGCACCCACAGTTCAGCCACGGTCGGTGGCACGGCGGCGCCGTGCAGGAGGGCGAGGTCCTCGATCTCGACCAATTGGATCCGCTCGAGTACTCGAACATCCACGTGCAGCACGTCGTTCGAGCGACAGGACCGAGCGGCACGGGCATTGGCGTGCTCGAACAGTTGATCATCGGCCCCTACCGGCCGGCCGGTCTCAACGGTCTGCTGGACGGTGGCTAATGCTGATGCACTGAGCACCAGTAGGTCGTTCGCCCGCCAATCGTGGCGGTGAGCATCGCTCCCCCGTCAATCGGGCAATACCCTCCGGGAAACCGTCCCTCCATGTGGTTACCCAGGTGCGACCCTCCGCGGCGCTGCAGCGAGCGCATGGTCTGGGTGAACGCCTTGTAGAGACGATTACGGTCATCGGTCGAGAGGAGGCCGGTCGGCGTACGCGGATCGATGCCTGCGCGAAAGAGCATCTCGTCACCCAGCAGGTTGCCCACCCCGGCGACGGCCGATTGATCGAGGAGCCTCGCCTTGATGGCGGGACCTTCTCCTCGCGCCACGTGCACCATCTGCTCGAACTGGCGACGGGTCAACGACAACGCGTCGGGACCGAGATCGCTGAGGTCGGGGTCGATCTCGCAACGGGCCAGACGCCGCGGATCGTGCAGGATCAACTTGCGCCCGTCGCCGAACTCGAGGCCGGCTCGGATCCATTCCTCTTTGTAGGTATGGGGCCCGTAGAAGAGACCGCCAATTGCGGCGTCCTCGTCGATCAAGAGCACGCCGGTCATGCCGAAGCGCATGCCGAGCGTGACGCCACTCGTCTCGAGGAGCATGAGTTTGCCGCGCCTCGAGGTCCCAGTGATCGTGAGACCCTTCACCGCTCTCGCCCACGCCGAGGGCGAGGACAACTTCTTCGCGGCATAAGCGTCGGCCCAGCCTCGCAGGATCGTCGCGCCGACGACCTGTTCGGCCAGTTGGCGGTAGGTCTCGACTTCCAAAACTTCGGGCACGGGGGCAGCGTATCGCCGACCGGACTCGGAGCCATCCTCGGTAAGGTTGCATCATGGCTCTAGAGAAACCGCAATGGAAAGAACTCTTCAGCGAAGTCGTCACTTCGGGGCTTTGCACCGGGTGCGCCGCCTGTGTCATTGCCTGCCCCCACGACGTCCTCGAGTACGAATCGAACGACGGGATCTACAAACCGTGGCACCTCGACATCGATGGCGGCCGCGAGGATTGCACCCACGGCGTGAAGGGCTGCACGATGTGCACACGAGCCTGTCCCCGCTTTCGCAACTGGGAGAGCGAGATCGACAACCACCGCTTCGCACGCGAGCGCACCGACGACGAGGTCTGGGGCATCGGCGACGTCTTCCTCGCGCGATCGAGCAACCCCGCCATCGTCGAGAACGGCCAAGACGGCGGCCTCGTATCGACACTGCTCATCTACGCGCTGGAAAATGACATCATCGACGCCGCGCTCGTCAGCGGGCTCGAAGGCGACGGGTCGACCTGGCGGGCCCAGCCCCGCGTGGTGAAGACCCGCGACGAGGTGCTCGACACCGCAAAGTCCCGTTACACCTACAGTGCCAACCTGTTGGCCTACCCCGAAGCCGTCGACGGTGGCGCCGAGCGGATCGCCCTCGTCGGGATGGGCTGCATGGCGTCGGCCACCGGAGCGATGCAGGTCCGCAAGGCCGGAAAGATCGCTCGACGGCTGAGCCTCACCATCGGACTGCTCTGCTCCAAGACCTTCGACGACTCGATTTTTGAAGAGTTGTTCGAGAAGAAGTACAACGTCAAACGCGCCGACATCTCCAAGATGAACATCAAGGGCGTCTTCCAGATCTGGACCGAAGACGGCGGTTACCTCGAAGTGCCACTCAAGGAGGCGCACGCGTACACCCGAGAGGGCTGCAAGCAATGTCCCGACTTCGCCGCGGAGCACGCCGACATCTCGACGGGAGGCATTGGCGAGTTCGGCGACTGGACGCTCGTGATTGTGCGTACCGATCAGGGCCGCGAACTGATGAACGCGATGAAGGAGCACGGGCTCATCGAGACGCGCCCCGGCGATGACGACCCCGGGGCCGTCGCGCTCCTGCACAGGCTCGCCCAGGTCTCTCGAAAGCGCTGGCCCGCCGACGCCAACCCCGGACCCCGACGCATTCCACTGATCCAGGGCTGAGGCCATGGCGACTTCTGCAACCTTCACGACGATCCTGCTGGTTCGCCACGGCGCCACCGCCACCACGGGTACGATCCTGCCCGGTCGTGCGAGCGGCTTGCACCTGTCCGAGCGCGGCGTCGCCCAGGCCGAGCGCGTCGCCGAGCGCGTCGGCGAACTGGCGAAGAAACCCGTCGCCCTCTACGTCTCGCCACTCGAGCGCGCCCGCGAGACCGCCGCCCCCATCGCTGTCGCGCTGAAGCTGCGCCCGGCGATCGATCGGGGACTGTTCGAATGCGACTTCGGCACCTGGACCGGCAAGAAGTTGGGGCTGCTCGCGAAGAAGCCCGAGTGGCGCGCGGTGCAAAACGCGCCGAGCACGTTCCGCTTCCCCGAAGGGGAGTCCTTCACCGAGATGCAACTGCGCATCTGGACGACGCTCGAGAAACTGGCGGCGAGACACCGTAACCGCACCATCGTGGTCGTGAGTCACGCCGATCCGATCAAGGCCGCGGTGACCTACGCCCAAGGGGTGCCACTCGACCTCTTCCAGCGCACCGTCATCTCGACCTGCTCGGTCAGCGCGGTCGCCTTCACCAACTCGACCCCCATCGTGTTGTGCGTCAACAACACCGGATCGCTCAAGGAGCTCGCGCCCTCATGAACTACGTCTTCGACGCTCCCGACAAGGTGATGGTGGGAGTTCGCGGGGAGGTCGGCAACCGGCTCTTCTTGCTGCAGGCCCGTCAGGGTCGCCGGTTGGTCATCGTCAAGTGCGAGAAGATCCAACTGAGCGCCCTCGCCGAGTGGCTCGGCCAGGTCATTGGCGACCTCGGCCGACCCGGCCATCTGCCCGACGACTTTGCGCTCGAGCCCGAGTACGAGGCCGATTTCGCCGTCGGAGATATCGCCATCGCCATCGACGAGGACGCCCAGACCATCGAGGTCACGCTCGAATCCGTGGAAGAGGACGACTCGCTCGAGCTCACTCTCACCAAGGAGTGGGCCGGCGGACTCGCCATCGCCATCACCCGACTGGTCGAAGCGGGTCGCCCGCCGTGCCCGCTCTGTGGCGGGCCCCTCGACCCCAAGGGTCACGACTGCCCCCGCACCAACGGGCACCGACCTCCGATCCGCTAGACGAATGGACCGCGACGAACAGCGCTTGCTGTTGACCAACGGCTCACTCGAAGTCGAAGGGCGGGTCGTCGGTTCGTCGAACCAGGCCTTGCTCGTGAACGTCACGCTCGACGGCGTCACCGCGAAAGCCTGTTACAAGGCCGAGGCTGGTGAGCGCCCTCTCTGGGACTTCCCCGACGGGCTCTGGCGCCGCGAGGTCGCGGCCTACGAACTTGACGTGGCACTCGCCACCGACCTCGTGCCCACCACGGTCGCGCGCGAGGACGCCCCGTTCGGAGCCGGATCGCTCCAGTGGTGGGTGGACGACACGCTCGAGGATCATTACTTCACGCTGCGCGAGCGCCCCGAGTTCTACGACTGGTTCGCCTCGCTCGCGGCCTTTGACGTGGTGGCGAACAACGCCGACCGCAAGGCCGGGCACGTGCTCTTCGACGGCGTGCGCTGCTGGGCGATCGACAACGGACTCTGCTTCCACGAGGAGGAGAAGTTGCGCACGGTCATCTGGGAGTTCGCCGGACTCGACGTGGATCCGGACCTGCTCGAGCGAATCGACCGATTCGCGAAGGGGGCGACGGGAAAACTCGGGGACTTCCTCAATCCCCACGAACTGGCCTTCGCCCAGATGCGCGCGCACAACCTCGTCGAGAACGCGAATTACCCGGTGCCCGACGAGGACCGCGACTGGCCGCCCTACCCCTGGCCGTTGATCTAAAGCAGCGGAACCAGGTCGCTTTCGAATTCGGGCACGCCCGACTCGAGCATGAAGAAGGTGATCACCGCGCCGACGCCGAAGAAACCTGCGGCCCACCAGAACGCGACCGCGTAGCCGTGCAACGTCGCGGCAGTCGCCAACGTCTTGGAAGACAGTCTCGACGGGCTTTTCAAATGTTGCATCGCGTGCAGCGACACCGACACCGCGATCGTGTTCAACAGCGCCGTGCCCATCGAGCCGCCGACCTGCTGGGTCGTGTTCACGAGTGCCGACGCGGCACCGGCGTCGCGGTGTTGGATGGCGGCGGTGGCACTCGCGGTCGCCGGAGCGAAGATGAGCCCGAGGCCCATACCGAGCACTACCAATCCGGGCAGCACGTGGTCAACGTAGTCCGAGTTCGCCGGCAACCTCGTGAACAGGATCATGCCCATCATCCCGAGCACCATGCCCACTGGTATCAAGGGACGCGGTCCGACCTTCGCGAGTAACCGCGCACTGGCGATCGTGGCGGTGAACGCGATCGCCGCCACGAGCGGCAGAAAAGCGATGCCGGTGCGCATGGGTGAAAAACCGAGCGTCGACTGCAGGTAGTAGGCGAGGAACAAGGAAACGCCGAACATCCCCACACTGGTGATGAAGAGCGCAATGAGTGATCCGCTGCGTGTGCGGTCGAGCAGCAACCGCAGTGGAAGCAGGGGGTGCTTGGAGCGTTGCTGCCAGAGAATGAACAGTGCCAGTAGTGCCACGCCCACGACGAGACTCGACCAGGTGTAGTTGTTCGACCAACTCGTCGTAACGGCGTGACCGAGCCCGTAGACGACGAAGAAGAGCCCACCACTGGCGAGCGCGGTCCCGAGCACGTCGAGGCGGGTCCGGTGATGGCCCTTGTCCCCGTTGACGAAGAGTGCCACGCCCACCAGCGCTGCGGCGGCGAAGAACAGGTTGATGAACAGACACCAGCGCCACGACGCCCATTGGGTCAACGCACCGCCCAGCAGGAGCCCGATTGCGGCACCCGAGCCCCCGATTGCGCCGTAGATGGCGAAGGCCTTGGCGCGCTCCTTCGGCTCGGTGAAGGTCACGGTCAGCGCCGCGAGTGCGGCGGGCGCGAGCAGGGCCCCGAAGACTCCCTGCACCGCCCTGGCCGTCACCAGCATCGAGAAACTGTGCGCCGTGCCCCCTAGCGCCGAGGCGAGTGCGAATCCGGCGAGCCCGACGAACAGCGAGTTACGCCGCCCCCACAGATCGCTCAAGCGACCCCCGAGCAGCAGCAACGAGCCGAAGGCCAAGGCGTAGGCAGTGATCAACCATTGTCGATTCCCGGTGGAAAAGTGGAGTGACAACTGCGCACGTGGCAGCGCAATGTTGATGACCGTCGCATCGAGCGCCACCATAAGTTGCGCGATGCTCAACACCGCCAGCGCCCACCAACGACGGGCGTGCGAAGAGACGTGAGTAGTGGACATAACTTTCATCCCAGCCTAAAGAATCGAATGATAAAAGTGGCGCATTAAGCGCGAATCCCCGGCCATCGGCCGGGGATTCGAACGCAGAAAACCTTCGTGAAACTAGCCGCGAGCCTTCAGCGCTTCGATCAGGGCGGGCAGTACCTTGTGCACGTCACCCACGATGCCGAAGTCGGCAATCTGGAAGATCGGTGCATCGGGATCCTTGTTGATCGCAACGATGTTCTTGGAACCCTTCATGCCGACCATGTGCTGGGTCGCGCCCGAGATGCCGCACGCGATGTACACGGTGGGCTTCACGGTCTTGCCGGTTTGGCCAACCTGGTGCGAGTACGGAACCCATCCGGCGTCGACGATTGCTCGGCTCGCGCCCGGTGCGCCGTGGAGTAGCTTCGCCACTTCCTCGACGAGGGCGTACTTGTCGGCTTCGCCGAGTCCGCGACCACCCGCGACGACCACGGCCGCTTCCTCGAGCTTCGGACCGGTGCGCTCTTCGACGTGACTGGTCACAATCGTGGCGGTGCCGGCGGTGCCGGTGTCACCAGCCGAGATGCTGACCACCGAGGCGGCGAGGCCTTCGGAGGACTCGACGACGAACGACTTCGCGCGCACGACGACGATGCCGGGGCCCTCGCCGGTGAAGTGCGCCTTCACCGTCTGGGTGCCACCGAAGACGGGGTGCTCGGTGACGAGTCCGCCTTCGTCGGAGAGTCCGGTGACGTTGGTCAGCACGGGGCGGTCGAGGCGCGCCGACAGACGGCCCGCGATGTCGCGACCGTCGTAGCTCGACGGGACGAGAATCACGTCAGGTGCGCCGTTACTCGCCACGAGTGCCGTGATCGCCGAAGCGACCGGCACACCGGGCAGCGCGCCCGCGAGGTCGCCGACCTCATAGAGCGTGGTCGCACCGAACTCGCCGGCTTCCGCGGCGAGGGCAGCGGCGTTGTCGCCCCACGTGATTGCCGAGACCGTCGCGCCAAAGTTACGCGCGTGGCTCAGCAGTTCGAGTGATGTTGTCGTGAGCGAACCGTTCGAAGGCTCGACGACGACCCAGATGTTTGAAAGTGCCATGACCGTATCTCCTACAGAACTTTGATTGATTCGAGGAACGCCACGATCTTCTCAGCGCCGTCACCCTCGTCGACGTACTTCTCTCCGCCCGTGCGCGATTCCGCGACAACGACGTCGGTGATCTCCTGGCGCGCGCCGGCGGGGCCGACGGCACCGCTCAGTCCGAGGTCAGCGACCGACAGCACCTCAACTGGCTTGGACTTGGCGGCCATGATGCCCTTGAAGGACGCGTAGCGCGGCTCGACGACACCGGCGGTGACGGTGACGACCGCGGGCAGCGGTGCGGTGACCTCGTCGTAACCGGACTCGGTCTGACGATCGACCTTCACGGTCGAACCATCGATCGTGACCGACTTGGCGAAGGTGATCGACGGCAGGCCGAGCAGTTCGGCGAGCTGTACCGGCGTCGTGCCGGTGTAGCCGTCGCTCGACTCGGTCGCGCACAGGATCAGGTCGGGGACATCGCGACGAATTACGGCAGCGAGCACTTTGGCGGTGCCGAGCGCGTCCGTGCCTCGAATCGAATCGTCACTCACGATCACGGCCTTCGCGGCACCCATGGCGAGCGCGTTGCGCAGTCCGGCGACGTCAGCGGCCGATCCCATCGAGACGACGGTCACTTCACCGCTGCCGGCCTTGTCAACCAGCTGCAGCGCCATTTCGACACCGTAGGTGTCGGCCTCGTCAAGAATCAATTTGCCCGAACGATCCAGATTGTGCGACGAGTCAAACGACTGTGGCGCAGCGGGGTCCGGGATTTGCTTTACACATACGACAACGTTCATACCCTTTAATCTATTGCATTACTGACCAGTAGGAAAAAGCGACCGGTCAGCGGACGAGCGCCATCGCCGTCTTGGGATCGTCGGTGATGATACTGGCGACCCCGAGTGCAGCCATTGCCGTGATATCCGTTGGATTATTGACCGTCCAGACGTTCACGCTGAGCTCGAGTTCACCGGCGAGCGACATCGCCTCGGGGGTCACGGTCGAGAAATAGGGGTTGACCGCGTCAAGCCCGAGCACGTGGGCCTGGGTCATCGCACTCGTGATCTCCACGTCCCAGATCAGCCAGCCAATCGGGATCACCGGGTCAATGGACCGCACGACCGCACAGGTCGCGAGGTCGAATGAGGAAATCATCACTGAATCCGCCCAGTTCCAATCGTGCAGGGAACCAACAACCTGCCGGGCGAAGTCACCGGTCGGGTCGTAGGTGGGCTCGCTCGGGTGCTGGATGTTCTTGATCTCAACGTTCACACGAATTCCACGGCACGCGTCCATAGCCTGCTCCAAGGAGGGTACGTGGTCCGGTAACTCTCGGCGCGTGCACCGGGCGATCACCGATTCGCCAATGACGGGGTCGTGGTGGACGACGAGTTCGCCATCGCTGGTTCGCCGTACATCGAGTTCGACGCCGTCGACACCGAGTTCCTTCGCCGCGAGGAACGCCGAAACGGTGTTCTCCCTCTCACTCGTGTGGAGCCCTCGATGGGCGTAAATCGCTGGCACGAACACGAGTTTGGCAGGTCCGGGGTCCCGACGACGCACGCTGGAGCGAGAGAAAAGCCAAATAACCCTTGTATTTCCTCACCTACTTAAGTAAAATTTCATTCCCCGCCGTAATAGCTTTCTCAGGAAAGTCATGCGGTTTAGCCAATAAAGGATTTGTCATGTCGTTGATCTGGAACCGAACTCATGCATGGGATGACGCCGACTGGCGTTCAGACGCAGCCTGCCGCGACACTGAGCCCGAGCTCTTCTTCCCGGTGGGAACCACCGGCATGGCGACTGACCAGATCGAGTCCGCGAAGCGCGTGTGCGACAACTGTGACGCCCAGAAGGCGTGTCTCGAGTTCGCCCTCGCGACCAACCAGGAATCCGGTGTCTGGGGTGGCACGACCGAGGACGAGCGTCGCAAGCTGCGCAAGCAGTGGCTCGCCGCGCGACGTCGCTCCATCGCTAACTAAAGTCGGGCGGTCGTAGGCACGACCACCCGTACGAACGTCCCTCCGCCCTCGGCGTTGGGAACACTCTTCATCTCGATCGTCCCGTGGAGTTGCGTGCGAACGAGGTCGCGCACGATCGAAAGTCCGAGGCTCGTCGGCACTTCGAGCGAGAAATCTTCGCCGAGCCCTCGGCCGTTGTCACGAATCTCGGCGACTGCGCTGCCGCCCTCTTGGAAGAGGTTGAGCGTCACGACACCGACCTGCTCGTTGTCGTTGTCGCCGAAGTCGACGAACGCGTGCTCGACGGCGTTGGTGAGCAGCTCGGCGAGCGCGACCGCGAGCGGCGTCGCCAGATCGGTCGACAGGGTGCCGAGCTCGCCGTTCACGATGATCTCGACGGGATGCAGTGCGAGCACCGTGTCCTCGACGAGCAATACGAGCGAGCGGACGATCTCGTCGAACACCACTTCCTCGCCCGGCTCTCGCGAGAGCACCTCGTGCACGACCGCGATTGATCGGATCCGACGTTCGGCCTCCTGCAGCGCGTTTCGCGTCTCGACCTCGTCGCTTCGCCGGGCCTGGAGTCGGAGCAATGATGAAATCGTCTGGAGGTTGTTCTTCACACGGTGGTGGACCTCCCTGACCGCCGCCTCCTTGTTGAGCACGACCCGGTTCAGTTGGCGCAGGTCCGAGACATCGCGCACGAGCACGATGACGCCGGTGGCGATGTTGTGGTCGATGAGCGGCACGCAGTGGAACATGATCGCCACGTCCTGGCCGCGGTCGATCTCCTCCATTGCGGGAATGGCGAACTCCAGCGAGCGCTCGACCACGCGCACACGAAGTCCCATCTCGCGAAGCGTATGCCCTTCGGCTGAAGCGTAGATACCCAGTCGGTGCAGCGCGTTCGTGGCGTTGGGGGTCGCGAACTCGACCTCACCGAGACCATCGATCAGGATGATGCCGTCGCCGACCCGTGGCATGCCGGGTCCGGCCACGTCCTCCTCGCGGTAGGGAAAGGTGGCGTTCGCCACCATGGAGCAGAGACGCTCGAAGATCGACAGATAGGCCTGCTCGTAGAGCGAGGCTGGCCCGCGCAGCGGTCCCTGGAGACGGACCATCACCGCGACGATCCTCGTCCCGAAACGCACCGGCACGCACCACACGGGCACCACCTCGTCAACCTTGTCGATCTTCACCTCGCCGACGTTCATGGTTCCGCTCTCGAATGCCAGGCGGACGAGCGGCCACGCGTCGGCGCGTTGCGTCGTGCCGACGAGGTCATCGTTCAACAACGTGGAGCGATTGTTCGGACGCATCTGACCGAGCACGACGAAGTTCTCGGCCCCGCGGTTCGAAGGTTCGTCGACCTTGGCCATGAGCAGCATGTCCGAGAAGGAGAGGTCCGACAGCAGTGACCACGACGCCGTGAGACGAAGGAGATGGTCAATGGAATGCTCGTCCAGATCCGTTCGCAGCGAGGCGAGTTCGGCGAGCGTCGCCATCAGCTGGCCCGAATCGGCACGAGCTGACGCTGACGTTGGGTGTAACTCGCGAGCTGGTGCACACCCCTCGCCTCCAGGAGATCAGCCAGGTCACCCGAGCGCTCGCCCACCCGCTCGAGGCGGTGCGCGTCGCTCGCGGTGGTGAACGTGAGGCCCTTGGCGACCAGGCGATCGAGAAAACCTTGAGCCGGATACTGCTCGCCGATCGGCTTCACCCAGCCGGCCGACGAACACTCGATTGATACGTCCGCGCGCTGCGCCGATTCGGCCATGCGGTCCCAGAACTCCGCGGGATCCGACGAGTAGTGCCCGGCGACCTTGATGAGGTCGGGATGAGCGAGCACGTCGACCGAGTTCGAGGATGCCAATTCGTCCAGCGCCTCGGCGTAGTCAGACCAGCATCGCTCGACGTCGCGAACCTTCCACTCGTGCATCTGCACATCGTTGTCGATGTCATCGAACTGCCACGTTCCGAGCCAGTGCACCGAACCGATCAGGACGTCGAAGGGGTACTGGGCGAGCAGGGACGAGACGTCGTCCATCTGACCGCGGTAGAAATCCACCTCTAGACCGATCTTGACGGGAAGTCCCTGATCCTTCGCCGCCTGGGCCAGGTTGACGTACTGTTCGAGCGAGTTCCTCGCGTGAAAGTCGAAGTACTCGGCCATGATCGGGCTCGTGGGCTCGTGGCCGAGTTTCTCCCAGAACGGCCCGACGGTCGCCATCACATCGACGAAGCGGTTGGCGTGCTCGGTGAGCGCGAGTTCGGTGACGCCGTGCGCGGCGGCTTCGTCACAGTACGCGGCGATCTGATCCAACTTGAACCACACCGACGACTCCGAATGGGGCCAGAGATGAAGGTGATAGTCAATCACGTCAGGTCAACCAGGAGATCAGGCGTTGCCGAAGCCGACGACGCGCTCGCTCGCCGACGTCGCGAACTCAACGTAGGCAATGCGCGAGGCGGGAACGCCGACGCGGCGGCCCTTGCGGTCGGTGAGCCAGAGAACCTTGTCCCCATTGAGAGCCTCCTCGACTTCCTTCATGATCTTCTCTCGCTTGGCGTCCTCGGGGAGTTCGACCTCAAGTTCCTTCATTGACTGCACGATGCCGATGCGAATATCCATTACGACTCCTCTGTCACGGTGGCGACTTCCCCCATGTTACGGCGCTGGGGCATGATGAGAGGCGTGAGTGGTGAATCAGTCTCGGACCGCAACCGGCGTTGGGCGGCGACGATGGGGGGCTACGACGGCGGTGCGAATGACGTGACCGTGGCCCACCATGACTCCACGGCGACGATTGACGTCACGAACTCGGCGGGTGCGGACGTCAATGGAAATCTCCTCGAGCGCGAACAGCAATTGGACCTTCTCCTCGCTTCGGGCGCTACTCGTTCGAGCGGTGCAGGCCATCGCGTACGAGCTGAAGAGCCCGACGCGTTCCGGACCTGCTTCGAGAGGGACCGCGACCGCATCCTTCACTCGACCGCGTTCCGCCGCCTCGCGGGAAAGACTCAGGTCTTCGTCTTCCCGGACGATCACATGCGCACCCGTCTCACGCACGCTCTCGAAGTGGCCCAGGTCGCCACCGGTGTTGCGCGCGCCACCGGGCTCAACGTCGCGTTGACCGAGGCGATTGCCCTCGGACACGACTGCGGGCACGGACCCGGCGGGCACGCAAGTGAAGAGGCGCTCGACCCGTACGTCAACGGCGGATTCGACCACGCCACGTGGGGAGCCAACGTTTCGCTGCTCCCCCTCAATCTGTGCCTCGAGACGCTCGACGGCGTACGCAACCACTCGTGGTCGCGACCGGCACCTTCGACGCCCGAAGGCGAAGTCGTCAGCTGGGCCGACCGGATCGCCTACGTCTGTCACGACTTCGAGGATGCGGTATCGGCGGCCATCGTCGATCCCAACGAGTTACCGGCGCTCGTGCGCGAACGTTGCGGCGAGCGACGGGGCCAGCAACTCGGCTCATTCATCAACGCAATGATCCGCACCATCAGAAGTACCGGCGTCATTGGCATGGACGCCCGTCACGCCGAGGCGCTCGCCGCGTTTCGGTTCTTCAACTACGAGTCCATCTACCTGCGCGGTGCGTCGCGCCAACAGGCGTCAGCGGTCGTGGGAATGCTTCGCGCGCTCGTCGAGCACTTCGCCGCGCACCCGCACCAGATCCCCGACGTCGCCGAACGAGGCGGCGACGTCACGAGTCCGGCGCACGCACTCGAAGAGGCGGTCGCCTACGTCGCGGGGATGACCGACCGTTTCGCCTGTCGCAGCGCGGTGACCCTGCTCGACTGGCCCATTGACCAACTGCCGAATGGAATCGACCGTTAGCCCTTCGTCGCGCGGCTGAGGTCGATGCCCGGAGGCGGGCCGCCCTGCATCCACGCGGCGCGCTGCTCCGTCGTGCGGATCGCCGAGTGTTCGTGCGTGAGGATCCAGAATGTATTGGTACGAATGGCGTTCTCCACGGCGATGGCGACCTCGGTGACGTCGATGCCGCTGTTCACCGCCTTCGCCGCGAAATCCGAAATCGCCTTCGTGGTCGGAGTCTCGTTGTAGCTCTTCAGTTCGTCGGGCATGTTGCGGTGCGACTCGTGAATACGCGTACGCACGAAACCCGGGCAGAGGGCCGAGACCCCGACGTTCTTTCCACTCAGCAACAGCTCGTGAAAGAGGCACTCCGAGATCCCCACCACCGCAAACTTGCTGGCGCAGTAGGCGCCCATGCCGGGTACACCGCCGAGGCCCGCGAGTGAACCGGTGTTCACCACGTGGCCCTCGTTCTGCTCGAGGAACATCGGCACGAACGCGTTGATGCCGTTGATGACCCCATCGACGTTGACGCCCATCACCCAGTCCCACACCTTCTTCGGCGTGCCGATTGCCGGACCCGCGCCGACTCCCGCATTGTTGAAGACAATGTGGGCGGTGCCGAATTCGCTGACGGCCGCGTCGCGCAACGCGAACACATCCGCTTCCTTCGCGACGTCGCCGAGCAGCCCGATCACGTTGGCCCCGCTCGCGCGAAGGCTCTCGACCGCTTCGTGCAGCGGCGC
This sequence comes from Acidimicrobiaceae bacterium, assembly GCA_003132165.1. Classification (GTDB taxonomy): domain Bacteria; phylum Actinomycetota; class Acidimicrobiia; order Acidimicrobiales; family RAAP-2; genus RAAP-2. The sequence continues at coordinate 59,250 of PKWW01000070.1, forward strand.
CGCCTCAATGTCGCCGAGCACCAGGTTCACGCCCGATGTTGCCAATTGTCGCGCGGTGGCGAGTCCGATACCGCTCGCTCCACCGGTGATTACCGCCGTCTTTCCTTGCAGTTCCACTGCCGCCCCCTCGTTGCGCTGATCTACATCAACCTGAGTTCTTGACGATAGACGCGCGCGGGACCCTGCTGGGCGACATTCTTCGCCAGAGCGGCAAAAGCCAAGGCCACTTCGCTTTGCGGGGCCGAGACCACGATGGGTTCACCGTTGTCGCCACCCTCGCGCAACTGGGTTTCGAGGGGGATCTGGCCGAGCAACGCGATACCGAGTTCGCTCGCCAGCTTCTCGCCGCCACCACTTCCGAAGATCTCGTAGCGCTTGCCGTCGTCGCCCGTGAACCAACTCATGTTCTCGATGACCCCGCGCACGGCCAACTTCAACTTGCGCGCCGCGTACGCGGAACGCTGGGCCACGCGCTGGGCCGCCGCCTGGGGCGTCGTGACGACGTACATCTCTATGCGCGGCAGCACCTCGGACAAGGTGAGCGCGACGTCGCCGGTACCGGGGGGCATGTCGATGAGCAAGAAGTCAGGCTCGTCCCACCACGCCTCGGTCACCAACTGCTCGATCGCCTTGTGCAACATTGGTCCGCGCCAGATCACCGGCTGCTCGTCGGGGACGAAGTACCCCATCGACACGCAGCGCACGCCGTGGGCCAGCGTCGGGATGACCGTGTCGCCGAGCACGATCGGATCGTTCACCGCGCCCAGCATCTTCGGGAGCGAGAAGCCGTAGACGTCGGCATCGAGGACGCCGACCGAGTGGCCCAACTGGGCGAGCGAGATCGCGAGGTTGATCGTCACCGACGACTTGCCCACGCCACCCTTGCCCGACGAGATTCCGAGGATTCGGGTCTTGGAGAGCTTGTCCATGAAGCGGGGCTGGGGATCACCGTGGTCGTGTTGACCCGGACCCTTCTCGCCCGCCATCGCCCCGCGCAGGAAGTTTCGAAGCGCGAAACGCTCGTCCTCGTCCATCGCGCGCACGATGACGGTCGCCCCCGGTGCCTTCTCCAGCACCGCGGCCTCGAGAGCATCGAGATTCGGCCACTGGGTCACGGGCAGGACGAGTTCGACTCGAACCGATCCGTTCACCTCGCCAATGGCGCCGAGGAATCCCAGTTCGCCCAGCGTGCGTACGAGTTGCGGCTCGATGATGGCCGAGAGTTCGCTGTGAAGTTCGGGTTCGTTGGTCAAGATTTTTCCTTTTAAGCGGTTCTTTGAGGTTACCGTCGCGGACGGCGGTTGGACTCATAGACTTCCAACGTGTCCACTACGCCCGTCGAGAACGAACTCGATTCGTCGCTCTTTACGGCCACGGTCACGAGCCTCACGCATTCCTTCGGCGACAACACCCGACGCAAGATCTACTTCTATCTTCGCGACAATCCCGGAGCGACCGCCGCCGAGTTGGGCCGGCACTGCCAGGTCCACGCCAATGTCGTGCGTCACCACCTCGAGCGGCTGACCGAGGGTGGCTACGTCACCTTCGACAACGTGCGAAAGACCACCGTCGGGCGTCCGGCGAAGGGCTATCGGGTGATCGACGACAGCGTCGTCATGGACGGCTCCATGCGACGTGACGCCCTGCTCGTCGCACTGCTCGAGATGGCGCTCGAACGGCTCGGACCCGACGCGTCCGAAGCCATGGCCCACGACGTGGGTGTCGAATACGGCCGCACGCTCGGCGCCGCGGTGACCCCAACCGACTCCAGCCGGTCGGTGAAGACCGCGATGGCCTCGATCGCCGGACTGCTCACGGCCCACGGTTTCGCCGCCCGCGCCGAAGAGCACGACTCCGAACAGTCGGTCGTGTCCGAGAACTGCCCCTTCGGGTCCGCGGCGACGCACCACCCCGTGCTCTGCGCAGTCGACCGTGGCCTGATCGCGGGCATGCTCGAGGGTCTCGGCGCCAAGCGCACGAGCGTCACCCTGACCTCGCGCGCGAGGGGCGACGACACCTGTCGCGTCACCGCCTAGGGGTCGAACCATCACCGACTCCGCACGATCAGGCGGAGCCAGTCCTTCGCACCGGACATCGCTCGCAACGATCGCTCGCGAGTGGTCGAGACTCGGGCTGATTGGTTTCGGGGGCCCGCCCGCGCACATCGCGTTGCTTCGCGCACTCTGCGTCGAGAAGAACCAGTGGATTGACGCCGACGAGTTCGAGCACGCCATCACCGCGACGAACCTCCTGCCCGGTCCCGCGTCCACGCAACTCGCCATCTACTGCGCGTGGCGACTGCGCGGGCGACTCGGAGGCTTCGTCGGCGGGCTCTGCTTCATCGCGCCGGGCCTCGTCTTCATCCTCGCGCTCGGCGCGCTCTTCTTGTCGTCGCACCCGCCGCTGTGGATACTCGGGCTCGCCATGGGGGCGGGTGCCGCGGTGCCGGTGGTGGCGTTACGCACCGCCGTCCAGTTGGGACTGCCCAGTTGGCGGCGCGCGAGCGCGGAGAATTCGGTCCGCCCGCGCTGGATCTTCTACGCGGCGCTCGGGGCGGCGTGCGCCGCGGCGTTCGCCCCGTATCTCGTGCTGGTGATCCTCGGCGCTGGTCTGCTCGAGACCGCCTGGCGTGTCAAAGCGCACGACGCGAAGTCGCGCGCGGGCGCGCTGGTGCCGTCGGCCCTCGCCCACGTTGGCATCGGCGGCGGCGTCGGCGCGCTCGCCTGGGTGTCGCTCAAGGTGGGCGCCCTCTCCTACGGTGGCGGACTGGTCATCGTGCCCCTGATGGAGCACGACGTCGTCACCACCTACCACTGGATGACCGGTGCCCAGTTCCTCAACGCCGTCGCGCTCGGTCAGGTGACGCCCGGTCCGGTCGTTCTCACGGTGGCGGTCGTTGGTTACGCGGCGAAGGGTCTCGTGGGCGCATTGCTCGGCGCGGGCATCGTCTTTGCGCCGTCGTTCCTCTTCGTGCTCGTGGGCGCCCCACGTTTCGAGCGCCTGCGCAGCAATCGCACGGCCACCTCATTCCTGGCGGGTGCGGGGCCCTGTGTGATCGGCGCGATCGCCGGCTCATCACTACCGCTCGCCCTGCTGCTGAGTCGCCTCTGGCAGCTTCCGGTGCTGCTCGGCGCCCTCGTCTGGCTCTTCGTCGCTCGAAGGAACGTCGTGGGTGGGCTGCTCCTCGCCGCCGCGGCGGGCGCGATCATCGTGCTGGCGCGCGGGCACGTCTAGGACGCTCGTAGTCCCAGTTTCTTGAGGAACGGGCGGGCGATTGCCAGCTGGCCCGCCGAGGGCTTCAGGGCGAGGAACTCCTCGAACTGGGCCTTCGCGACTGCTTCATTGCCCGGCGTCGAGTCCGCGACGATCGCGTAGTACAGCCGCGGTGCGGGGTTGCGCGGGGCGAGAAGAATCGCTTGGCGAAGGTCATTGACGCCGACCTTCATGATCGCGAGGTCCTGATCCGAGCTCCCGGCCGAGAAATCGAGCCAACCCACCTGGGTGAGCGCCTGGACGTTCTTCGGGTCCAGTCCCAAGACGTTCTGGTACGCGTCGAGCGCGGTCACGACGTTGCCGTTGGCGACGTCGGCCTCGGCCTCGGTGAGGTACTGCTGGACCTTTTGGGCGTTGCTGAGTGCGATCGAGCCGGTGATGGAGTTGCCCGCCTGGCGAGGGGCCAGCGCGGACCACAAGAGGACTCCCAGCGCGAGGGCGAAACACACCACTCCGATCACGAGCAATCGGGTTCGTCGCACTCTCGGACGCGACACTTGGGTCGACGTGTTGGCGAGCAGGACCTCCAGGTCATGGCCCGCGCGCTCGAGCGCCGCCTCCTCGCGGCGTTCGATCGTCAGGAACTCGGCCTCGGACAGTTCGCCCGCGAGGACCTCGCGTCGCGCGTCGTCGAGTGACGCCCGGCGAAGCGTCATCTCGTCACGCACTTGCTGCTCGCGGCGGCTCATCGTCGTCGCCTCGCGAGTCGAATCGCGACCGCGACGATGAACACCAGCACCAAGAGCGGAACGAGCCAGAGAATCGCGCCGAGCCCCGACGTCGACGGACTGAGCAGGATGGAAGTCCCGTAGGCGGCCTCGAGCGACGTGAGGATGTGGTTGTCCGACTCGCCCTCGTGCACCTTCTGGGCGATCTCGTTGCGCACCGCAACCGCGGACGTGGCGTTGCTCTGGGCGACCGAAAGGTCCTCACACGACGGACACTTCACCAGCGACTCGAGGTGGGCAATGCGCGCCGTCGAGCTCGGGACGCTCGGGGCGCTCGCGAGGGCCAGCGCGACCACGACGACCAACGCCGCACACCACAGCGCGAACGAGCGCAGGACCTTCATCGTTCCACTCGCTTGACGACGCGCTCCAATTGGGCGACGCTCACGGCGCCGAGCAGCGTCACCTCGACGCGGCCCTTGGCGTCGATGACGTAGGTCGTCGGCGGCGACGTGACGCCGTAACGATTGGCGATCGCGCCGCCGGGGTCCACGACCGAGGGGTAGAGCGATCCGTAGTGGGTGGCGAACGCGCTCGCCGCGGACACCGTGTCGTTGAACACCACACCCACGACCGCGACACCCTTGTTGCGCTCTTGCCACGCGAACGTTGAGAGGTTCGGCGCCTCGACGACGCACGGCTCGCACCACGAGGCCCAGAAGTTGAGCACGACGACCTTGCCGCGCTCGCTCTTCAACGAGAAGGTTCCCCCGCCGATCTTCTCGGCCTTCACGGCGGGCGCCATCTTGCCGAGCAGCGGGCTCGGCGCGTTCGTCGCCTCGGTGATCGGATGGCGGGTGCCGAGGAAGATCGAAAACGCCACGACCACCACGAGTGCGCAGAGCGACGTCACCATGATCGTGCGCTTCACGTTGCCGCCTCGTCGTTGTAGCGGCGTCGTTTGAACGAGATCACGCTACCCAACCCGACGATCACGCCCCCGAGCCACAACCACGCCAGCAACGGCTCGACGGTGACCCCGAGGACCACCGAGCCAGCCGGGAGATTGCCCTGGACCTGGGCACCCGACGTCGCGCCGTTGCCCCCGATCGCGTCAAAGGTGACGTACACGTCGCGCAGGAGATTCGAATCGATCGCCGGGGTGCCGACGGTCTGGCCCGAGCGCCCGTTGAACGTCGTCACCGCCGGACGAAGTCCGTGACCGTCGACGGTCACGACGAGTTGGGTCGCGGACTCGAGCGAGTCCTTCACCTGGTGGAAACCGTAGAAGGTCACGTACTGACCATCGACGATCGTGCTCTGGCCGTGGGCGAGGGTCACCTCGGCGCGCGTCGTGTACGACGTCGACACCACGATGCCCATCGCCAACACCACGACGCCCAGGTGCACGATCATGCCGCCCGTCGAGGGTGCGGAGAAGGCGCTGCGCAACAGTCCTCGACGATGGGCCGCGACGACGGCCCCCTTCAGGGTGCGAAAGGCCGCCCCGGCGGCGAGCGTGGCGAGCAGCGCCGCGAGGAGCACGGCGAGGTGACGAACGTGGCACGAGACGAGTACCGCCGCGACCGCCAGCGAGCACCACGCCGCGACGCGCGAACGGTTCCACAGCACGCCAGCGTCGAGCGTGCGCCAACTCACGAGCGGCGCGACCGCCATGAGTGCGAGCAGGAGAACGCTGAGCGGTGCGGCGACGGTGGCGAAGTACGGCGTGCCGACCGTGACCTGGGAGCCGTTGACGGCCTCGTAGAGCAGCGGGAAGACCGTGCCGAGCAGCACGACGATCGCGAAGCCCACGAACAGGATGTTGTTCGCGATGAACAGGCCCTCGCGAGAGAGGGGATGGTCGACGCCGACCGGGGACCGCAGTGAATCCCCGCGCCACGCGAGCAGCGCCACGCCGAGCACCACGGTGAAGAGGAACAGACCAATGAGCAGTGGCCCGAGCGTGCTCGACGAGAAGGAGTGGACGCTCTGCAATACGCCCGACCTCGTGAAGAAGGTGCCGAGCACCGTCAGTGAGAACGTGGCGATGGCGAGCGAGAGGTTCCACACCCGAAAGAGCCCGCGACGGTCCTGGACGATGACCGAGTGGATGTAGGCGGTCGCCGTCAGCCACGGCAGCAGCGCCGCATTCTCGACCGGATCCCAGCCCCAGAATCCACCCCAACCGAGCACCTGGTAGCTCCACCACGCGCCGAGGATGATCCCGACCGACAACGAGCCCCACGCGAGCACCGTCCAGCGGCGCTGCTCGAGCGGCCAACGGTCCTGCACGCGTCCGGTGATCAGCATCGCGATCGCGAACGCGAAGGGCACGCTGAAGCCAACGAAGCCCGCGTAGAGCAGCGGCGGGTGCACCGCGACGAGCGGATTGTCCTGGAGCAGCGCGTTCGGTCCGGCACCCTGGAGCACGTGCGCGGGATTGTGCAGGAAGGGATCCGCCGGTCCCATCATCAAGAAGGTGAAGAACGCGCCGATCCCGAAGAGCACGGTCGTCGCCCAGGCGACCACCGAGTCGGTCGCTTCGCGGCGGTAGTACACGATGACCCCGAGGGTCAGCCCGGCGAGCAGCAGCGCCCACAACAGCAGGGAACCCTCGAGGGCCGACCACATGCCGGTGATCGAGTAGAGCAGCGGCGTGAACGTGGCGTTGTTCTCGGCGACGTAGGCGAGCGAGAAGTTGTGCGTGATGAGCGCGAACTGCATCACCGCGACCGCAGCCGCGACACCGAAGAGCGCGAGGGCCGCCCAGCGCACCGCGTAGGCCGGCTTCTTCGTGCGCAGCGCACGCAGTTGACCGAGCGCGCCGCCGAGGGCGCCGAGGAAAGCGAGGTACAGCGCGATGCGACCCAGCCACGTCAGGGTCATCGCGAGGTTCCGTTCGGTGCCTTCACGCGCGTGGGGTGCGCCGCGATATAGGTCGCGGTGTGTTTCACCATGATCTGGGTTCCGTCAAATTTGAGCGACGAGCGCGACGCGAAGTGCCCAACGACCACGACCGGGATGTTCGCCTGGAAGAGTTGCGGCGGTGAGCCGTGGGCGTCGACGAAGACCTTGTGGTCTTTCGAACCGTCCAGTGTGAACGAGGCACCATTGCTCGTGCGGTCGATCGAGCCGCGCTGGACGACGCCCTCGAGCCGGATGACCTTGGTACCGAGCACCGTGCGCTGGGCCAGTGCCTGGTCGACCGTCTCGAAATAGTTGAGCGAATGGAGGATGCCCTGGCTCAACAGCAGCAGAATCGCGAGCACGAGCACCACCAACACGCCAATGGAGCGCCGTCGACCTCGACTCTTGGAGACGGGTGGGGCGACCGGCGTCAGGTCAAGCGACGAGTCAGCGTGGTCCACGACGTCCCCGCCACCAGATCGACAGCGCGTACAGCGCCAGCCCCCCAAAGGCGAACGCGTAGCCCGCAACGACGTAGTTCATCAGAATGCGCCTTCGCTGCGACGCTGGGCGAGCGCCTCGTCGAGCGTCGCGTGGCCGTGCAACTCGCGAGCGACCTCGAGGCGGTAGCGCGCGCGCAGCAGCCAGAAGAACAACATCGTGAACGCGATGAAACTGATCAGCAGCGTCCAGGCCATCGAGCCGTGAATGAGCAGCGTCCGATTCGACGTGAACACCGTCGCCCCCTGGTGCAGGGTCTTCCACCACTGCACCGAGAAGTGGATGATGGGCACGTTGATCGCCGAGAGGATCGCGAAGACCGCGCTGCGGCGCGCACGAAGCGCGGGATCGTCGTTCGCGCGACGAAGCGCGAGGTACCCGAGCGCGAGGACCCCGAGGATGGCCGTCGTCGTGAGACGCGCGTCCCAGGCCCACCACACTCCCCAGGTCGGACGACCCCAGATTGACCCGGTGATGAGCGTGAGCACGATGAAGACAACGCTCACCTCCATGGCGCAGTGGGCAATGCGGTCCATGACCATCGAGCGCGTCCGCTTCCACAGGTAGAGCGCGCTCGCGATGGTCGCCGTGCCGAAGGAGACGTAGAGCGCCACCCAGGCGACCGCCGGGTGGACGTAGACGAGACGAACGAGGTTCCCCTGGACCTTGTCGGGCGGCGTGATCCAGAGTCCGAGCCAGAACGTGAGCGCGAGCAACACGAGCGTGACGGGTCCAAGAAGGCGTTGGGAGAGCGTTTTCATCATGATTCCTCCAGAACACCGTAAAGGAGAATGCCGACCGCCAGATACGCCACCAGCGCCACCAGCACGATTACCCACCATTCCCAGAGCGACCCCCCGTGCAGGGCGGCGCTGAACGAACGTTCGCCCGCAATCAACAGAGGGGCGAACGCCGGCAGGGTCAGCACGGGAAGCAGTGTCGCCGCCCCGTCGCCCCCGGCGGTCAGAGCGCCATAGAGGGTCCCCGCCGCGGCCATCGCGGCCAGGGTCACCAAGATGCTCGGCAGGGCCAACAAGGCCCCGTGCAGGGCCGTATGGAGGACCAAAACCGCGCCGCCGAGCAGCACGATGCCGGTTACCCAGAGTTCGATGGCGAGCGCCAGTGACTTGCCGAGGAAGATGCCCGCGGGGTCGAGGCCCAGGGTCGCAATCGACGCCTTCGTGCCCGGCGTGCTCTCGATGCCCTGGGACCGGTTGATCATGAGTAGCGCCACGAAGAGCGACACCAGGTAGAACAGGCCCGGGCCCGCCGACGAGTTGCCGGCGTGGGCCGGCCCGAGGGCCAGACCACTCAAGAGCAGGGCCATGACCCCAAAGGGCACGACCTGCCACAGGAGCACCCGGCTCCGCAGTTCGATGCGCAGGTCCTTCGCGCAGACGAGCATCGCGGTTCGAATCATGCGACGTCCACTATCCGCCCACCCGCCAGCGTGAACGTGCGCGGGTGCAGGGCACTGCTTCGAAGGGGGTCGTGGGCGCTCACGACAACGGTCGCACCGCCCGCGACGACGTCGCCGAGCAGCCCGTCGAAGAACGTGCGACCGGCGTCGTCGAGCGACGCGTAGGGCTCGTCGAGCAGCCAGAGCTCGGGTCGACGCAGTAACAGCCACGCCAGACCGAGCCGACGTCGCTGCCCCGCGCTCAGCTGTCTGGTCGTCGTGTCGATGCGGTGGTCCAGTCCGACCGAGTGGACGACGTCGTCGATCTCGCCGAGCGGTCGGGCGAGCGCGCGCGCGCAGAACACCAGGTTCTCGCGCACGCTGAGGTCACCGTAGAAGGAACCTTCGTGACCAAGCCATCCGACGCGACGGCGTAGTTGGCGAAGGTCTCCCTCGACGAGGTCGACGCCCGCGACGGTGCCGCTGCCCGTGGTGAGCGGCACGAGTCCCGCGAGCAGGCGCAAGAGACTCGTCTTGCCCGCACCGTTGGCGCCCGTCACGACACTCAGCGTGCCCGGGGCCAACTCGAGGTCGACGCCACTCAAGAGCGGGAAGCCACCAGAGAGCACCACGGCATCACTGAGACGAACAACGTGAGCGTCGCCGGACATCAAGCGGGGCTAGACCTCGAGCGCTTTCAGGTCCGAGGCGACCATCATCTCGACCAGAGCGTAGAAGTCGGTCTCGCACTTCCAGCCGAGCAGTTGCTGGGCCTTCGAGGGATCGCCGACCAGCAGGTCCACCTCGGCGGGACGGATGAAGGCCTGGTCGATGACGACGTGGCTCTCGTAGTTGAGTCCCGCGGCACCGAAGGCGACTTCGCAGAGCTCACGCACCGAGTGCGTTTCGCCGGTCGCGATGACGAAATCGTCGGGCACGTCGCGCTGGAGCATCGCCCACATGGCGCGCACGTAGTCCGCCGCGTAGCCCCAGTCGCGCTGGGCCTCGAGGTTTCCCAGTCGCAGTTCGCTGTCGAGCCCGGCCTTGATGCGGGCAACGCCGTGGGTGACCTTGCGCGTGACGAATTCGAGGCCGCGTCGGGGCGACTCGTGGTTGAAGAGGATCCCGCTCGAGGCGTGCAGGTTGTAGCTCTCGCGGTAGTTGACGGTGATCCAGTGGCCGTAGACCTTCGCAACGCCGTAGGGACTGCGCGGGTAGAAGGGGGTGTCCTCGTTCTGGGGCACCGAGCGGACGCGCCCGAACATCTCGGACGAACTCGCCTGGTAGAAACGAATCTCGGGGTCGACAATGCGGATGGCGTCGAGCATGCGCGTCACGCCCAGGGCCGTCGCCTCGCCCGTCAGCACCGGCTGGGTCCACGAGGCCTGCACGAAACTCTGGGCTGCGAGGTTGTAAACCTCGCTCGGGCGAAAATCGCGCAGCACGTTGATGAGCGAGACCTCGTCCATCAGGTCGCCCGAGACCAGGGTCAGTCGTTCCTGGATGTGGCTGATCCGCTCGATGTTCTCCGTGGAACTGCGCCGGACGAGCCCGACGACCTCGTAACCCTCGCCAAGCAGGAGCTCGGCGAGATAGGAACCGTCCTGACCGGTAATACCGGTAATCAGAGCACGTTTGGCCACTGAAAGTCCTCCACGAAAGGGCACTGACCGGTGGCCACTACCGGTGGCCACTCTACTACCGGGTAAGTAAAAGGGACCCTGGGACTTAACCTTGGCACGTGGCCCGTCTCGTCGTCGTCAGTTTCCGCCTGGGCGGCACCGACGGCGTCGCCATCGAGGCGGCGAAGTGGATAGCGGCCCTGGAATCACTCGGCCATGAGGTGTCGACCGTCGCGGGCGAGGGCGTTGCCGACGTGCTCGTGCCGGGGTTGGCAATTGACGCCGCGAACCCGCCTTCGTTCCAGGAACTCAACGCGGCGCTCGAAGGCTACGACCTCGCCATCGTGGAAAATCTGGCCTCGCTGCCGCTGAACGTGCCGGCCCGCGACGTGCTCTACGAGGTGCTCGACGGTCGGGCCACGCTCTTTCACCACCACGACCTGCCGTGGCAGCGCGAGCACCTCGCGCATCTCGAGGGACCGCGTCACGCCGAGCACTGGCACCACGTCACGATCAACGAACTGTCGAGACGACAACTCGAGGAGCGCGGCATCGCGGCCGTGACGCTGATGAACTCGTTCGACTGCGACCCCCCGTCCGGCAGCCGGCTCGCGACCAGACGCGCGTTGGGCATTGGCGCGACGACGATGGTCCTTCTGCCGACGAGGGCCATCCCACGAAAGAACGTGGACGCAGCGTTGGCGCTCGCGGCGTCACTCGACGCCGTCCTTTGGCTACTCGGGCCGTCCGAGGACGGCTTCGGTCCCGAACTCGAGGAACTGCTCAACGGCTCGAGCGTGGACGTCCGTCGAGGGCTCGACGACGAAATGAGCATCCACGACGCGTACGCCGCCTGCGACCTCGTGGTCATGCCTTCGACGTGGGAGGGATTCGGCAACCCGGTCCTCGAGTCGGTGACCCACCGCCGCCCCCTCGCCGTGTATCCGTACCCCGTCGCTCGCGAGATCGAGGCCTACGGCTTCGACTTCTTCGCTCTCGAGGACGTCGAGGGAATCAAGGCCTACCTTCGAGATCCCGATGATCGTCTCCTCGCGACGAACCTCGAAGTCGCTCGGCGACACTTCAACGTGGCCAACCTGGGACGCAGGCTCTCAGCGGTCCTGGAAATGGCCCACATTGTCTAGCTGGGAACTAGTGTTTCAGCGATGGTAATCAATGAGGTCCGGCCACAATCCGGCGAACGTCGGGAACTCCTGCTGAAGGTCGCACGAAAGATCTTCGCGGACCGGGGATTCCAGGCGACGACCATGGATGACATCGCGAAAGAGGCCGGTTTCACCAAGCCGATCCTGTACCAGTTCTTCGAATCCAAGACCGACCTGTACCGCGAAATCGTCGCGGGCACCGCCCAGAGCCTCATTTCGACGCTGGCGAGTTCCGTGCCCCAAGCCGAAACCCCGCGCGCCAAGATCGAGGTCGCCTTCAGCGTGTACTTCGACATGGTCATCAGCCAACCGGACGCCTTTCGTATCCTGTTCATTCACAGCCACGAAGCGGAGATCCTGAGCCAGTTGCGTCGTGTTGAGCTCACGCTGGTGTCGTTCATCGAACCGTTCATCGACGTGTCGATCAGCGACGAACACCGCATCCAACTCGCCGCAGGCGTCGTAGGGATCGCCGAAGGCGCCGCCGTAGCGTGGTTGGTGCAACAAAAGGCATCGGGCTGGCCGCCGCCGCTGCCCGATGAGGCGAAACGCCTCGCACAGCGAATCTCAACACTGGCGTGGGGTGGACTGCGCGCCGTCCAGCGCGACTAATTGACCCGCGCTGAGAAACGTCGCGAACACCGGCCCTCATTGCATTCCTGCACGTACTCACGCAGCGGCTCGATCAGTGGGCGGTTTCAATCGGTCAGACGAGTCGCTGGATCTCGGAAATTCCTTCGAACAAGAGTGATGAAGTCAACTGGATTCACTGATGGGCTACCTCGAAAGAGTGTCAGCGACCGAGTCTTACTTGGGCCGCGCCCGCTTCGTGCGCTTGGCGAATTGGTCCAGCGCTTCGATGACGTCCGTCGCCACCCATCGCCGGTTCCGACGACTCGCGGACGCTGTCACCAAGATACCCGCCTCGACCAATCGTCCGATTGCTACATCGGCCGCTTGCTGCGACACGCCGAAGCGGCTTTGCACCAGTGCCGAGTCAACCGCCGGCTGGCGCATGACAAAATCAGTCAAGCCCTCCGCCGTGGAGCCAGCGCGCGCCCTCAGCCTTTCCTTCCACTCCGACTGGACCGATCGCAGTTCGCCGGCGAGTTGACGTCCGTTCTCAACAGCTCGATACGCGGCGACGGACATGAGGCTCACGATCGGCGCTGGGTTGCCGTCGCGGTAGTCGGTCAACGTCTGGAAGTATTGGTCGGGGTCGGTCAGAATGCCTGCCGACACTGGCACCGTGACATTGCGAGTGAGACCCGCGTGTCGATACATCGCATGGATGAGTGCCCTACCCACGCGTCCGTTACCGTCGGGGAACGGATGGATCGTCTCGAACTGGGCGTGGGCCACCGCGGCGTGCACGAATGTCGCGATGTCGGTGCGCTGGACGAATCTGACGAGGTCCACCATGGCCGCCGGTACTCGGTCTTGATGCGGGGGTACGAAGCTCGCGTCGTGTACGGAGTATCCACCAATGCGAACTTGTTCCTTGCGCCAGTGCCCCGTCCACTCCGGGTGGCTCCCGGCCAGGAGAACCGCGTGCATGGCGATGATCGAGTCTTCGTCGATGTGATCGGCTAACTCAAGGGCCCTGTCCATCGCCGCAGCGTTGGCAACGATCAACGATGCGTTCTTTCCCACGCGATCGTCGCCGATGCCAGCGAGAGCGACGGACTTCGCGCCCGCTGTTAGGTTCTCGATCTCAGAGGACGACGCCGACTCAGATCGTAAGAGTATCGCCGCGAAACTGGCGAACTCCCCGCTCAATTCGGCGTCGAACCGGGCGATTTCAGCTGCGGCCTCAGACGCGTCAGCTAACACGTCACTGGGCACGTCGACAGTCGTAACGTCGGCGATTTCTGGAACAACGGCCGCGTAGTACGGCTCTCTCTCCGGGTGGCGCTTGCCTCGTGGGACGAAGCCGTCGACTTCGTCCTCATCGAGATAGCGTTCCTCGTAGGTGATCGCCGGCCAGTCCCTAGACGACTCCGGCGCCAACGGTATGTGGGACTCTTGATTAGCATCGTTGGCGAATTGACCGCCTTGATTGCTGCTCCTTGGTTCACGGTTCCTGTTCACGGATTCATCATACACAAGATTGTTATATTTTCCTTGTGTATGGATACTGGAACACAAGGAAATCTGAAGACCGCCGCCTGATCTCGATCTTCGTGACCACCGCTCCCTGGCCGGAAAGTCCCTAATCAGGCTTGCTGTACCGAACCCGATTGAAGAAGGCGTCCGAAATCTCCCACAGCCGGTACTGACCCTCTTCGCCGAAATGTGGATCTTCCTCAGCGCGTTTCAGTAGTAACTAGGTGCGAGTTCACATCACGGGCCCGACGCAACAGATCTAATGGGTCTGGACAGCGAATGGATTGCGGCCTCGATCAACTGATTTCAGTAGGGCTTCCTCAGGTCAGCGAACATCGGAAAGTGCTTGACGTTGCAGGTCAGAAGTTGGCTTCCGATGACCATCGCAGTGGCGGCGATTGCCAAGTCGGCGCCATCGATCGAACGATGACTCGGTAGCCACCTTCGACCCAGTTCACCAGCCCGCTCAGCGATTAGGGCATCGACTGGGTGCCAATTGAAAATGGAGAGGAGCGCTCGCGTGCCGCCCTCTTCGTTCGACCTCATGCCGGCGAGAACTTCGAGACGCGTCATCTCACTTGCGTGCAGAGGCGAATTCAACCTGGCGCTTTCTAGAGCCTCCTCGGCGCCATGGTGACCTCGGAGAAAGTCGACGATGACCGACGTGTCAACCAGGACAGTCATCACTCAGCGCGCGAGAGGCGCGATCCCGTGCGAAGTCTCTCGACCATTGCGGCGCCGTCTTCCTCACGATCAGTCCACGTGCCGAAAGCCTGACGCATCAGATCAAGGTCATCGGCGCTGGACCGTGACACTCCGTAGACCCGCTCGACCGCGTCTCTGATGAGCGCCGAGAGCGACTTGCCAGTACGCACAGTCTCGGCGTCGAGCGCCCGGCGCTCCTCGGCCGTGAGCGAAATCTGCGTTCTTTGCATGATGTAAGTATACATCATCCTAGTTGGACGTGTTCTTAAATCACCGATTTCTGAGTTCATCCCGAACCCCCTCTACCACTGTTGGTGGCCCGACGCAACGGACGCCCTTGGCACTGACGGCTCGGCCCGGCGAAATTCTGATCGGTGTCGGAAGTGCCAACGAAGGCAAAAACCTACGTGCGATTCAAGGCTCCCGATTCGTTACGGCAAAGCAAGGGGACATCGGTCGACGGTTTTCGTCTTGGGACATGGCCGGCGGCCACGCCCCCTACGCCAGGGGCACGGAGCGACCCTCGACGGGGGTGACTTCGAATCTCCGCCCTACTGCGCAGACGTCGATGCTTACGGCGAACTCTTCCGAGAACAAGTGCGAGAGGCGCGCGGGAAGGCGGAAGTCGATGAACTTGGCGAGACAAGTCGCGGCTTCGGTACTTGGTGGTACTGCATCGCTGGTGTTGTAACTGATGCCAAAGGACGCGACGCCACCGGGGCGCAGCACCACTCGCTGGGCTTTGGGCTGCGCGTACAACGTTGTTCGTTGGTGCGAGATCGAGACCTTCAGGCTCTCGCCGCCCTTGGTGGAGAAGATGATCTCATAGGGGTAGCCACGCAGCTCGCATGATTTGGGACCCGTGTTGACGATCAAGAACGTGTATCCATGCGCGTAGTGAGCCTGCAAGCCGCCGCCTTGCTCGATGGCGGTCTGTAACTGTGCCTGCATGCATTCCCCAACGCTGGAAGTGGAATGGGATGGTCTGCTCGACTTGGTGATCGACCACGTCACAATCGCCGAAGCCGTCGCGACAATGATCAACACAAGTAAGGCTATTCCGAAGCGTTCCTTGGTCGTCACGTTGGCAACGTTAGGCCTTTGTTGGAGGTTCATCCGTTTCGATCTTGGTGCAGACGCTGGGAATCAAGTGGGGAGGCTCAACGCCGACCCTCAGAGACCAGCAGTCGTACGGCGAAAGGATTTTCGCAAGCCTCCCGAATTGAAGCCGGGGGCTGTAAACGCGAGCTCGCGTGCAAGCATGAAAGGAGGCTCGCTGAAATGAAGGAGATCTCAATGAAGAAGTGGTCAGCGGTAATCGTCACCGTGAGCTTCGTTGCGTCGCTGTTTGTTGCACCGACAGCGACAGTTGCGTCGGCGACCACGGCCCCGGCCTGCGCGCCGAAGCAGCTCACGGTCACTGCGGGAGCCTGGGCGTACAACC
Source organism: Acidimicrobiaceae bacterium (assembly GCA_003132165.1). Lineage (GTDB taxonomy): Bacteria > Actinomycetota > Acidimicrobiia > Acidimicrobiales > RAAP-2 > RAAP-2. The sequence goes on from PKWW01000070.1 coordinate 75,044, forward strand.
CGAGCACTGCGGGAACGGTGTTCCAGACGCTGCCCATCTCCATTACCAATGAGGGCGGCACTTGCGTCGTTGGTGGGTTCCCAAAGTTAATCCCGACCGGCATCAAGGTCACCCACAAGACCAGCGGCGAAGCGGTCGACGCACTCGTCGAAGGTGCGGCCATCAGCGCAACGAAATACAAGATGCTGACGCTCTCGCACGGTAAGGCGGCCTACACCTACCTGAACCTCGTGTACCCCATTGGAGATGCCAGCACGGTGAAGAAGTGGACCAACTCCTGCCAGCCCGCTGGCGCCACGGGCTTCACCATCAGCATCGTCCCAGCTAAGAAGCTCTTGAACCGTCACGTCAAAGCGACGATCCCCAAGGTCTGCACAACTGGCAACGCGAACGACCTAAGTACCGGGCCGCTGAGCTCGACGTCAAACGTCGCTCACGTGACGCGCAGTACCCCGCTCACGGACACGACTCTCGGTGCCGGAACGCAGATTGACGTGATTGACATGCTGTCGTCGGCGCTCGGCTACGCGGTCGCGTCTGGCTCGGGAAAGGGACCAGCTCTCTACTATCTAGTTCGTACCACCAACGTCGGCAACTCCTGGACGGTGCTGGGCGCACTCCCACTCGCCGCATTCACGGCAGCGTCAGCCAACGGCCGGTGGACCGTGCCGTCGATCCACTTCGTCAATGCGAAGGTCGGCTACGTCTCGGTGACGGACGGACCGCTCTTCGTAACCGACGACGGCGGCACCACGTGGTCCAAGGTCAAGACGCCCGGAATCTGGCCGACCTACGAGATATCAGCCAACACGATGTTCGTCGCGAGTGACGTCTGCACCGCGAATCTACCGGCCTACGGTCCGCTCCAATGCCCGAGCTATCTCTCGCAGTACCGCGTCGGGACGACCACGCCTACAAAGATCTCGATCATTCCCGGCGTCGGCGTCGGCAAGTGGCGCGCGGCCGTTGTCCTGGACGCGCTGTCGTCGACCACGGCGGTGGTCGTCGAAGGTGGTACCGAAGGATCTCGGTCGTCACTGCTCGCCACCGACAACGGTGGCGCCAGTTGGCGCCAGTTGAGCGATCCTTGCGAGGGACTGATGGTGGATCAATTGCTCACCCACGACCCCGGTCGATGGCTCCTCTACTGCTACATGGGCGGCGGCATGAATCAAGGGTCGAGCGAGCTCTGGCGGTCGAGCGACGGTGGCCACTCATGGTCGATCGTCGCGAAGAGCACCGAGGGCGGGATCAACATCGGTGGCATCGGCGACGTGTCGAACATGCTCTATTTCAACAACGAAGGAACGATCTACGGAGCGCTGGGCGGTGCCGCGGGAGGACTTGAGTACAGCAGCGATCTAGGAGCGCACTGGACTCGAACCAATATCACGACCAACATCTACGGCGGCGCGCCCGAGTACGTATCAGTGTTCGACGCCGCGGGCGCGATCTTCGGGATTGAGGACGGCCCGCAGTACCGGACCAGCAACGGCACGAAGTGGAGCGAATTGCCGGAACTGCCCGCCGGCAAGTACAAGGGACACTCAATCTGCACGTCGAAGCGTGGCACCACGGTACTTCTCCACAAGGCCGTGACCAGTATCCCGGCGGGCACTCTCGACTACCCGGTCGATTTCACCAACGATGGCGACGTCGCCTGCTATCTCAACGGCATTCCCATCGCGCAACCCGTCGCCGGCCCCGACCGGCGTCCGATCGGGCAAGCGGCGTACCCGGCCGGGTCCAGCGGCCGAGGAGGCTTGGTGATTCTGAAGGCTCACACTGGGGTCGCGAGCATCGTCCTCGAGAGTGACGCCGCTAGCGGCTATCCGCGCAGTTACTGCATTCCTAAGACCATGACGGGCCTGGTAGTTCGCTTCAACCCACCGGCCACGTTTTATCTGTCAATGCCCAGACGAATGGTCTGCTCGGGCGTGTCCACCGTCCGCAATAGTGGCGTGGTCGTCGGCGTGTCCACGTGGCTCGGCGAGTAGATGGAAACGATCATCGGCCACCGTCCCCGAATTGGCGGCAGTAGCCACCTGCAGACGAAACTTCGATGGGTCCCCGCAGCCCAAGAATAGGCCTCATTTCGGACCGCCAAACTCTATGGTGGGATCGAGTCAGAAAGTCTGCGCGCGTTGGAAATGAATTGGTGACCTGCGCTGGGTTTTGTTACCCAATTGGTCTCCAAGAAACCCGGCGCGATTCACTAAGCCATTATTATTTACATGATCATGACCACACCACCGACGTCGCTGATACTAATTCACGGCTTCGCATCATCGTTTGAACATAATTGGCGGCGCACTGGGTGGGTTGATATTTTGGCTGACTTCGGTTGCGATGTCCCGGCCATAGATTTGCCAGGTCACGGCTCGTCAATTCGTTCGTCGAGCCCAGACGCGTACGAGGACGTTGAAGGTCAACTATTCGACATGATTCCGAGATCGCCAGCGATTTGTGCCGTTGGATTCTCGGTAGGGGCGAATCTGCTGTTACGCATGGCAATCGCTCATCCCGACGCTTTTGCGAAGATTGCGCTACTGGGGATTGGCGACATGATTTTTGAAAGTGACGATCCGAGCCGAATGGTTCAGGCGTTGATCGGTCCCGAGGAGCCCGAGGACATCCAGGCACGCCTGTTTCGTGGGATGGCGTCATCATCGGGAAATGATCCCTATGCGCTGGCTGCATTTCTTCAAAGGAGCCAACACCCTCTGCAAGAAGATCAATTGTCAAAGGTGAAGTGTCCTGTCCTCGTGGTTCTTGGGGACCGAGACATGTCGAAGAGCGCCGACCGACTCGTCGCCGCATTGCCTTCGGCGACCTTCACGAGCCTGGCTGGAGTCGATCACTTTGCGACCACATCTGATTTTGCTGCCATCGACGCCGTTATGAGGTTCTTTGAATTTTAAATGAACTTGCGCATGTCATCGCAAGCCTCACACGCGTACCTATGAACGGTGTTAGGCATCTCCATTTAACCAGAGGAATCTAGATCAGCAATCCGCCAGGGGCGGTCCGTCGGCGGGCGGCCCAGGCTGGGCGGATGACCTCTCGTCCGGGGTGGAATGAGCGATACCTTCCGTGGTCGGCGGCTTGCGACTACGTGGAATCACGTCGGCATGGTCCTCAACTTTGTTGGCCTGGGCGTCCTTGTGTTCTGGCTCCCGCGTAAGAGGGATTAACGACTGCTTAGAATGCGTAGCCCTCGCTGGCCCGACGCAACAGACACCTTCCACTGGCTTAACCCGGCCAAGACCTGCTCGGTGTCGCGGGCCGACGCCACAGAAAGGCAGCCAGCACTGGAGACTTCGTCTGCTCGACGCCGAGCCTTACGCGAGCGAAGCGAGAACAGTGCCGCCCATTCTGGGGTGAGGTGATTTCCAACGCCTAGTGAAAGGGGAAAACTGCCTCGATGCGAGAGCCATCGCTCGACCAGACGACCTTGCAGGGATGGTGACCCGGCGCCGCCAAGCGAAAGCGGATCCCCTCCGCGGTTGTGAGCGCGCTCGAGCGCGATTGAGCCTGGGCGGAGTGAGCGAGCACAAACTCAGAGACGTCAAGCAGCGCATCGTAGAGGTCGGAGCCCCGACGTGACTCTCAGATGCCACTTGTTCGTAAATGCCACCTCACACTGGCGACACATTGATTGGAGTAGCACGCGCTGAGAGAGTTCCGTAGCGTCCACGACCAATATGAATCTCGGCCAGCAGTGCCGTCTTGGTCGAGAAGTGCGCTCCCCATCACACGGTGAGAATCTACGCCAGCGGCCTCCTCAATGGATTCTGAACTACCAGCAGAGCGGTCGAAACGGGCCGCTCGTTCCCGTGAGAGGAGCTATCAAACACGTGCCCCTTCGCATAGAGAGTTGTGGACTCGCCGCCATCAAGGTCAAGAGCGGTCACTACGTTGAGAGACTGGAGCAGGTTGACGAGCTGGCGGGCGGTGGCGCCGGATTTGCCATCCTTGCCGGCGACAGTCATGAGGACCATCTCGCCCGACGCCGTCCAACCGATGACGGTCCGTGCATAAGGCTTGGCCATGGTGGTGTCTGCGGGAGAAATTGGTTCAACTGAGCCATGATCGAGCAGGATTGGGTGGCCTCCAATACTGTCGCAGCCGGCGGTGGAAGTCGTTGCCATGTTCACGATGTCGCCAGTCTGCAAGGTTGCGAGCGCTGATCTCGTATACGCGGAGATGTCGACCTGTCCGGTGATTACCTTCACTGCCCGCGTCGTCTCGGCCACCAATTCGAGTCCGGTCGTCGTATTGATTGTCGTTGGACTGACGGAGGTATCGACTTGAGCGAATTCGTACGTGACCCGCCCCGACGCGGACGGGATTTGCAATGCGTAGGGAGGGGTGTAGAGCAGGGTCCCCGCCAATGGGAGATGGAACTTCACGTTCGACATCGGTAGTTCGAGATTGATGGCGGTGATCGGTACGCTGACGCCGTTGACGTCGACGGTGCTACTCCAGTTGAGGCCCTCGCTGACGGACTGTGCATCGAGATTGGCCTGCTGGTGCGCGATCTCCGGGGTATGAAGAATGACGCAGTTCTGAATGATCCCGCCCACCTCGTCGCCGGGGTCGGGCACACCACGGTTCGTCACGTCAAAATAGTCACCGTTGACGGCCGCCACACAACCAACTGTGACCTTGCACATGGTGCTGGGAGTCTGACGACCTCCGTCGATGGATTGGTTGGCGATGTCAATCTTCGTCGTGTACTGAGACCCATTGAACTTCAGGACGTGAATTGCGGTGGACACGCCATACCGGCGGCCGTTCATTGCCACTACGTGGAGCCCATTCGTACTGGTCCTGCCCGAAGAAGTCGGGGTGACCGCTGCTGCTGCGGTGACGATGGAAAGCGGTGCTTCGGTAACCGGTGCCACGCCCATCATTGCGACAAGAACAGCGGCGACGGCCGCCGTGCGCCAACAGCGACCACCAGTCGCCTTTCGCGAATCTCCATGTGGCGGCGAAGACCCGCGAAAGAATGGCGTCCTTGGAGTGAGACTCACGTCCTCACGATAGGTCGGCGTTGACATGTCGTCAGCATCACAAGACTCGCGAACTTTACCTATCAATGTGGTGGCGGCGCCGAGTGAAAGTAATGGTTTTCATCGGTCAGGTGTCTCGGAGTATCAGGGGGCCGATGTCCACAACCTCATACCGGAGACTGGCGGTATGGTCAGTTTGAGTAGGTTGGATTGATGGGAACAAGGGCAGCCGTCGTGCTTTACGTGATCGCGCTGGTAGCCGTCGTGGTCACCGTGGACGTCCTGTTCTTCCGCCACCACATCTTGGAGCGACTGATGGCAAACGTCGGAATTGTCCTGGTGTTCGCGGCGTTCTATTTGACGTTCCTGAAGCGTCCATGAGCGCAGTCACAAGAATGCGGCTCATCTAGCTCCTCGGCGATGCTAAACCAACGCTCGTCAGGCGTAACAACTGTTTCCTCTCAGGAAACGTAAAGAACCCGTAGACGCGTACCGGCATGCCTGCAAAAACGGCAATGGCGGCCCGACGTGCACAATCTAATGGGAGGACTCTGGAGCAGATACCGTTGACAACTCGCGCTGAACGGCGCGTGCCAATTGGTTGTTTCTCGCCCTACGATGAAGCCATGAGCTCATCGGAGAAGCCAGCAGAAGATTCAACCACACCACCGGTTGAGGCTTTTCTCGCACAGCCCGCCTACCACGCAAGCGAGGACTCTGCTCGCGAACCTTTGGCACCGAAGCCAAACTACGTTGTCGTGGGGAGTTTCTGGCAGCGCTTCCGGCATCGATTTACTCACTTCATGTTTGAGAAGGAACCGGGACAGTCGTCGTCAATCTCTCCGCGAACCTCCGATGGCAAGAGAACCAAGATTTTCTTCTTCAACGGTAACGGTCGTGGCCGATAGGTTCGGAGTTCCTGGAAGCTAGCGATCTGTCAAGACAGTTAGTCTCCGAAACTGAATGCGAGCGTGATCGATCACGGTTCACGACTTGATCGATGTCGAAGACCCGACGTGAACCCGCACTCTTTGGTTTCGGGTTCACTCTGTGGGCGCGACCGAAAAAGTGGGCCTCGAGCTTACTAACCGAGGACAGACGTCACCGGACCGATCGCGCTCGTTCGACTTGTGAGGTTGACTCGTAAGCCGCCTCACAAACTCAATTACTTGGGCGAGTCAGCGCAGCCACAATGGGAGCCGCCAGAGAAATCAGCATTGTCTGAGTTAACGAAAAGCTAGTGACTATTGGCTTCGCTACTGGATACGAATCCCCGAGATCGCTCGGCTGATGACGAGTCGCTGAATCTCGGAAGTCCCTTCGAAGATCGTGTAGATCTTCGAGTCGCGGTGCCAGCGCTCGACGGGGTAGTCGCGCACGTAGCCGTAGCCGCCGAGGATCTGAATCGCCTCTTCGGTGACCTTGACCGCGGTCTCACCGGCGTAGAGCTTGGACATCGAACCCTCACCGTTCAGGAATGGCTTGCGGGTCGCGGCCATCCACGATGCACGCCACACCAACAGGCGGGCGGCGTCGATGTGCATCTTCATGTCGGCGAGCTTGAACGCGATTGCCTGGTTTTCGATGATGGCCTTGCCGAACTGCTTGCGCTCTTTGGCGTACTCGAGCGAGTACTCATAGGCGGCACGTGCGATGCCGAGCGCCTGGGCGCCGACGGCCGGACGGGTCGCCTCGAAGGTGGCCATGGCCGCCTGACCCGACGCCTTCTTGCCCTCGCGCACACGCGCCAGCTTCTCGTCGAGCTTGTCCTTGCCACCGAGCAGACAGGCACCCGGGACACGACAGTCCTCGAGGATGACTTCCGCGGTGTGCGAGGCACGGATGCCCATCTTCTGGAACTTCTGTCCCATTCGGATTCCCTTGGTGCCTTCGGGCACGATGAACGACGCCTGCCCACGGCTGCCGAGTTCGGGGGCGACCGAGGCGACGATGACGTGCACGTCGGCGATACCGCCATTGGTGATCCAGGTCTTCGTACCGTTCAGCACCCACTCGTCGGTCGCCTCGTCGTAGACGGCGCGCGTGCGAAGCGATGAGACGTCGCTACCGGCGTCGGGCTCGGAGACACCGAACGCGGCGAGCTTGATGTCGTCGGGCGTCCCGAAGCATCGCGGCACCCACTCCATCTGCTGCTCGGGGGTGCCGTTGGCCATGATCGCCGCGACGCCGAGGGTCGTACCCATGAGTGCCATGCAGATACCCGCATCGCCCCAGGCGAGCTCTTCGAGCGCGATCATCATGGAAAGGCCGGTCTTGTCGGCGAAGGCGTTGGCCATGAAGTCCAGGCCGTAGATGCCGATCTTCGCGGCCTCTTCGATGATGGGCCACGGCGTCTCTTCGCGCTCGTCCCATTCGTGCGCGGCGGGGCGCATCACATTGGCGGCGAAACCGTGCACCCATTCCTGCAGTGTCTTCTGGTCGTCGTTTAGTTCCATTGAGAATTCGGTCATAAATCCCCCTTCAAGATCAGAGTGTGGTTACCCGTGAGTAACCCAACCACTCTAGGTGGATTCTCGACCCTAAAAAGCACAACCGCCGCCCGGAGGCGGCGGTTGGTACTACTAAATGATTTGGTTAGTTCAGGATGACGCGCTTCGCGAGCGGGCCACGATCGCCCGGCTCGATGTCAAACTCAACGGTCTGACCCTCAACGAGGGTCTTACGACCTTCACCCTGAATCTCCGAGTAGTGAACAAAGACGTCAGGCTGGCCATCGACAGCGATGAAACCCCAACCCTTCTCGTCATTGAACCACTTAACGGTTCCTACAGCCACTGTGGGCCTCCTTGTTTCTTTGGAATCGACTTGCGTCGGTTCCGGAGGGAACCACAACGGCAACCTCAAGGGAATAGGCTACTTGGTCAAGGGACTTAAGACCAATTTTTTTTACGGCTTGCGGATCGTGGTTCCCGACGCGGAGTCCTCCACGACCCAGCCCAACTTCACCAGTTCGTCGCGCAAGCGGTCGGCTTCGGCCCAGTTTTTCGTGAATCGCGCCTCATCACGCTCGGCGACGAGTGTCGCGCTGAGATCGTCCATATGGTGGCTACTGCTCAGTAACTGAAGCCCGAGGGCACCGAACAGCGCGTTGACGGCGAGCGCGAGTTCTTTTCCCCGCGCGTCCTCGCCCTTGTCAGCCGCAGTATTGGCAGTGCTCACGGCCTCGAAGAGCGCCGCCACCGCGAGCGGCGTATCGAGATCGTTGTCCAGGTAGGCGCCCACCTTCTCGCAGAGCTTCCCGGTCTCCTCGGTCCAGGTGAAGTCCGTCGCCACCTCGAGGGCGTTCCCCGCGAGTGCCGCCAGGTCGAACCGGCGCGCCAAGGTGTCGAGTCGTAGAAGAGCCCTCTCAGCGTCAGCGATGGTGGCGGGCGTCACCTCGATGGGCGAGCGGTAGTGCGAGCGAAGCACCAGCAAGCGGTAGGCGCGCGCGTCGGTCTTCTCCAGCAGGTCGGTGAGCGACGTGAAGTTCCCGAGCGACTTGCTCATCTTCTCGGACCCCACCATCACCCATCCGCTGTGGGACCAGTGCTGCGCGAAGTCGCGGCCCTGGGAAACGGCTTGGGCCCGCTCGTTCTCGTGGTGGGGGAACTTGAGGTCGAAGCCCCCGACGTGCAGGTCGAAGCCGTCCCCGAGCAGTGCGAGCGACATGACCACACACTCGGTGTGCCAACCGGGTCGGCCGTCACCGAACGGTGCGGGCCACGAGGGCTCGCCGGGTTTGGCGAACTTCCAGAGTGCGAAGTCGAGTGGCGAGCGCTTCTCGTCGTTCGCCTCGACGCGCGCACCGGCGCGCAGCGACTCGAGCGGCTGTCCCGCGAGCAGCCCGTAGTCCTTCACCCGGCTCACGTCGAAGTAGACGCCGTCGCTCGTCAGGTACCCGACGCCGCTCTCGAGGAACGAGGCGATCAGCTCGGTCATCTCGGCGACGAACTTCGTGGCGTGGGGCGTGTCGTCGGGTCGCGCGACGCCAATGAGATCCATGGCGGCCCACCACTGGTGCTCGTAGGTGCGCGCGATGTCGGTCTCGGTCGTGTCGTCGCGCAGGGCCCGGTTGATGATGTTGTCGTCGATATCGGTGATATTGGAGACGAATCGCACGTCGAGCCCCCGGAAGGTGAACCAGCGCCTCGCCACGTCCCAGACGAGCGTGTAGCGACCGTGGCCCAGGTGGGGCAGGTCGTAGACGGTGGGACCACAGGCGTACATCGACACGCGACCGGGGTCGCGTAGCCGGAGTTCGCAGATCTCACCGCGGGCCGAGTCAAAGAGGCGAATCACTGTTCTAAACTACGCCAACCATGCCAGACGCTCTCGCCCCCCACCTCCATACGCTCCCCGAAAAACCCACCATCGACGGGCTCGAGGGGGCGTGGATGGCGCGCTGGGACCTCGAAGAGACCTACCGCTTCGACCGCGAGGCCCCGCGCGAGCGGGTCTTCTCCATCGACACCCCCCCGCCCACGGTCTCGGGCTCGTTGCACATTGGCCACGTCTTCAGCTACACCCAGGCCGACGTCATCGCGCGCTATCAGCGCATGAACGGAAAGAGCGTCTTTTACCCCATGGGCTGGGACGACAACGGCCTGCCGACCGAGCGCCGGGTCGAGAACTTCTTCGGGGTGCGCTGTGACCCTTCGTTGCCGTACGACCCGGGTTACGAACCCCCCGAGAAGCCTGGCGAGAAGAAGCTCTCGGTCTCGAGGAAGAACTTCGTCGAGCTGTGCCACCGCCTCACCGCCGCCGACGAGGAGGTCTTCAAGAACCTCTGGCGCCACCTCGGCATCAGCATCGACTGGAGTCTCGAGTATTCGACGATCTCGAGCCACGCCCAGGCCATCTCCCAGCGTGGCTTCCTCGAGATGATGCGCCGCGGCGAGGTCTACTCGAGCGAAGCCCCGACGCTCTGGGACGTGGACTTTCGAACCGCCGTCTCCCAGGCGGAGCTCGAGGACCGCGAGCGCCCCGCGAACTACCACCGCATCGCGTTCGAAAAGGCCGACGGCTCGGGCACCATCGAGATCGAGACCACTCGTCCCGAGTTGCTCGCCTCGTGCGTCGCGCTCGTCGCGCACCCCGACGACGAGCGTTTCAAGCCCCTCTTTGGGACGCTGGTCGTGACGCCGCTGTTCGGCGTCGAGGTGCCCGTCCTCGCGCACGAACTCGCCGACCCCGAGAAGGGATCGGGCATCGCGATGATCTGCACCTTCGGCGACACGACCGACGTCACGTGGTGGCGCGAGCTCTCACTGGCGACCCGGGCACTCATTGGTCGCGACGGACGATTCCTGGCCTGCGAGTTCGGGTCGGAGAACTACCCGTCGCGCGACGTCAAAAAGGCCCAGTCGCTCTACGCGCAACTCGAGGGACGCACCGTCAATCAGGTCCGTGCCGCGGTCGTCGACGCGCTGCGCGAGAGCGGCGAGTTGATCGGTGAACCGCGCCCCATCACCCACCCCGTCAAGTTCTACGAGAAGGGCGAGCGCCCACTCGAGATCGTGACCTCGCGCCAGTGGTTCGTCTCGACACTCGAGCACCGCGCCGAGCTCTTGGCCCGCGGCGAGCAGCTGCACTGGCACCCCGATTTCATGAAGCACCGCTACAAGTCGTGGGTCGAGGGACTCAACGTCGACTGGAACATCTCGCGCCAGCGCTTCTTCGGCGTGCCCTTCCCGGTCTGGTACCCGACCGACGCCCAGGGCGAGATCGACTTCGACACGCCGATCATCCCCGACATCGCCGAGTTGCCGGTCGACCCGTCGAGTGACGTGCCCCGCGGCTACGAGGAGTCCCAGCGCAACGCACCCAACGGTTTCGCGGGCGATCCCGACGTCATGGACACCTGGGCGACCAGCTCGCTCTCGCCCCAGATCGCGGGACACTGGGGTACCGACCTGTTCGAGCGGGTCTTTCCCATGGACCTGCGTCCCCAGGCCCACGAGATCATCCGGACCTGGCTGTTCTCCACGGTCGTGCGCAGCCATTTCCAGCACGACAGCCTCCCCTTCACCGACGCGCTGATCTCGGGCTGGGTGCTCGATCCCGACCGCAAGAAGATGAGCAAGTCCGTGGGCAACGTCGTCACCCCGATGCCGCTCTTGGAGAACCACGGCGCCGACGCGCTGCGCTACTGGGCCGCCTCGGGTCGACCCGGCACCGACACCGCCATCGACGAGGCGCAGATGAAGATCGGTCGTCGTCTCGCCATCAAGGTGCTGAACGCATCCAAGTTCGTCCTCGGGCGCCTCGAAGGGACGCGCGCCACGAGCATCTCCGACGTGAGTGAGCCCCTCGACCTCGATCTGCTCGCCCTGCTCGCCAACCTCATTGGCGACGCGACCAAGGCCTTCGACGAGTACGACTACGCGCGCGCGCTCGAACGCACCGAGGCGTTCTTCTGGTCCTTCTGCGACGACTACCTCGAATTGGTGAAGATCCGCGCCTACGGCGACGCCGACGACGCGCCCACCCGCTCGGCCAAGGCCACCCTCGCCATCGCGCTCTCGGTCCTGCAGCGCCTGCTGGCGCCGTTCATCCCCTTCGTGAGCGAAGAGGTGTGGCGCTGGTGGCACGACGGGTCCGTGCACGTCGCTGCGTGGCCCGCACTGGACGAGCTGCGCACCGCACCGGTCGCCGGTTCGGTCTTTGCGACGCTGCGCGAGGTGCTCGAAGCCGTACGGCGCGAGAAGAGCACCGCGAAGGTCTCCCAGCGCGCCGAGGTCGAATTCGTGACCATCAGCGCACCCGCCGAGTTCCTCGACGACGTGCGAGCCGGCCAGGGCGACCTGAAGGACGCCGGCGCGATACGCGAGCTCGAACTCATCGAGGCCGCCGACGTCGCGTTCAGCGTCTCGCTGGTCCAGGCCTAATCGATCGCGCTGGCGTCGAAGCTCGAGAGCACGCGCACACCATCCGGCGTGACGTCGTAGAACGCGAATTGATCGAACGTGCGCGCCAAGGTGCGCGCGAAGTCCGCGCTCACGTCGAACACCGCGAATCCCATCTCAACGGGCCACTGACCTGCCGGGTCGCTCGCGACGCTGGGACGAACATCGGCGCCACGGCTTCGCAACACGTACTCGAGCTCATCGCGGCGCGCCGTATTCTCGGCGTCGCTGAGCACCTGCGAGTAGGGATTATCGCTGGTCACGACGAAGAACGATCCGAGCTCGCGCGCCGCGTCGCACCCGTCCACCCACGCACCGGTGGCGTCGTGCACCCTCAGTTCGGTCGGGGGCACCTGGTACGAGACGCCGAGCGCGGGCGCGAACACCGGTCGCGCTGTGACGACCGACTCGGCGAAGGCCACGGCCGCTCTCGTCGTCGCCGAGGTGCGGGGACTCGCCGTCACGTCAAAGGCGTGCTGGGTGAACGGCAACTCCACGTAGTAGATACGCGCGAGCGCGACGCGCCGGAACTTCTCGACGAAGTTTCGCGCGACCTGCACGTCGACGAGCGTGTCATTGCCGCCCTGGATCACGAGGAATGGTGGCGCATCGCACGTGATGCGGTGATGCGGTGACATCTGCTCGTAGAGCTCGCGATGGTCGTCAAAGCCTCGCTGCACGACGCGACCCTCGAGGAGGATCCGCAGGCCCTTGCCCAGCCCGCGCCAGTGTTCGTCGTCGCCCGTCATCTCGAGGACCCCGTAGAGGGAGATACACCCGCGCACCGTCCAGTCCGTGATCCCCTCGACGTCGCGTGGTCGCCACGTCGGGTCCTGCGAGCTCAGCGCCAACAGTGCCGCCAGGTGCCCGCCCGCCGAGCCGCCCGCGACGACGAGGCGATCGGGGTCCCCTCCGTAGCTCGCGATGTTCTTCTTGATCCAGAGAAGCGTGCGCGCCACGTCCTCGATCTGCGCGGGCCAGGGATTCTTCGGTGCGAGCCGGTAATTGCACGCCACCACCACCCACCCGCGCGCGACGAACTCGTGCAGCATCGGTCGCCCCTGCTCGCGTTTGTCACCGAAGGTCCAGGCACCACCGTGGATGAAGAAGATGACCGGCGCGCCCTTGGGGGTTTGGGACGTGCGCCAGATATCGAGGCGATGGCGCTGCTCGGGACCATAGGGAACGTTGCGGATCAACTGCATCCCACGCGGGTGCAGCGGAATCTTCAGCATCGTTCGCCACCACGCACCGAACAGGTCATCCTTGGGGTACTGCATCTCGAGCGGCGCGCGGGGGCTCTCGAGCAGCGCGCGGCGCACGATGCCGCGCGAATAGAACTGGATGAAGACGAGCACCAGGTTCTCCAGCACCACAAAGGTCGCCAGCGCGAGTACCAGGTCGCTCAACCACTCGGTGTGGGGCCAGCCCCACCACCAGAGCAGGCCCACGAGGGCCGCCTCGGCGACGATCGCCTGGTCGGGGAGCTCACCCGCGGCCCAGCCCACCGGATACGCGAGGGCCGCAAAGATCCCACGGCGCCCCGGGCGCAACGCGGTCAAGGCCGAGAACAGCAACCACGCGGAGATTGCCGCTACGAAGAAGGCCATGCTCCATTGTGGTCGCACTTGTGCACGACGGGCAAACCGTCTCTAGTCTGGGGTTATGAACGAATGGCCATCATCACTGGAGAGACTGCGCGGCACCGTTGGGATCTGGACGAGCACCCACGAGACGCTGCCCGCGGGCCAGAGCGGCAACGTCGCCCTCGAGGTCGAGAATCTCGGGTACTCGGCGATGTGGATCCCCGAGGCGTGGGGCCGCGAGTCCTTCACCAGCTCGAGTCTCTTGTTGTCGGCGACCTCGACGCTCACCATCGCGACCGGTATCGCCAACATCTGGGGTCGTGACGCGGTAAGCGCCGCGAACGCCGCCAAGACCCTGAACGCCGCCTACACCGACCGCTTCGTGCTCGGGCTCGGTGTGAGTCACCAACCCCTCGTCGAACGGCTTCGCGGCCACGACTACCAGTCGCCGCTCGAGGTGATGAGGGAGTACCTGACCGCCATGGACGCGGCCCCGATGTTGGCACCCGAGGGCCAGCACACCTACGCGCGCGTCGTCGCGGCCCTCGGCCCCAAGATGCTCAAACTCGGCGCCACGCTCGCCAATGGCGTGCACACCTACCTGGTCACCCCCGAACACACGGCCATCGCGCGCGACATCGTCGGTGACCACTTCATCGGCGTCGAACAGGCCGTGGTGCTGGGAGAGAGTCGCGAGGAGTTCCTCCGTCGCGCCCACGCCTACCTCGAGATCTACACCGGGCTCGAGAACTACCGCAACAACTGGCGCCGGCTCGGGTTCAGTGACCCCGACTTCGTGCGCGGTGGTTCCGATCGGCTCTGTGACGTGATGGTCGTGCACGGCAACGAGCACGCGGTCTTGGCGGCGGTGAACGAGCATCGCGACGCCGGGGCCGATCACGTCTGCCTCCAGGTGCTCGGCGAGGACATGACGACGCCGCCCCTGCACGAGTGGCGCCTCATCGCCGCAGCGCTCGAACAGTAGTGGCGACGATTTCGATCTCCCAAGATTTCCCCGTAACACCTGACGCTCTGTGGGAGGAACTTCGTCACATCGAGCGCCACGTACGTTGGATGCACGACGCGGTCGCCATCACCTTCCACGACGAACAACGAGAAGGCGTCGGAACCCGGTTCTCCTGCACGACCAAGGTCGGGCCCTTCGTCACGCAGGACGTGATGGTCGTCAACGAATGGTCCGAGAACGAAGTCATGGGCGTCGAACACCGTGGTCTCGTGCGCGGTACCGGCACCTTTCGCCTCGAACCACACGCTGGGGGCACGGCACTGACCTGGCGCGAGACGTTGCACTTCCCGTGGTGGATGGCCGGAACCCTGGGGGCGGTCGCCGCCTCACCGGTTCTTCGTGCACTTTGGCGCTCGAACCTTCGTGCGCTCAGCCGAGAGGTCACAGCGCAGAAACGACGATGACCAGTTGTGACGATCCTGGGCGGCATCTTGATCCCCGAGTTGGGGTTTTAGCCCAGGTTTCTATCGGGATCGATGATCACCACATCGGGGCTACGCGGACCGCCGCGGACCGCTCGCACGAGCATCGCGACCATCCCTAGCCACACGAATTCGACCAGGCCAATGCCAATCCAACCGAACGTGATCGTCAAGAGACCGACCAGAAAACCCTTCAATATCCCAAAGTGGATCATGCACGCGACTTCCATGGGAAACCAGGCGAAAAGCCAACTGAGAAACGGAGCCAGCATCACCGCCGCCAAGCGGCGTTGCCAGCCTAGGTAGATCCCCAACACCGCAGTGACGGCGAACCCCCACGTGGTCACCGCAGCCGAAGGCGCCACCACCTCCATGAAGAGCACGACCGTCATGGCGAGCGCCCACAGCACCAGAGGGGCCGACACGTTGCCCTTCGCACGGTCGCCGAACCGAATGACCACGTTGCTCACTCCCCCAACTTAGTCATTTCACTGGCGGAGCTTCACACCACTCGCAGTACGCTGAGCCAATGGCCAAAGGCGTGATTGCTCTCCTCGGATCTGGCGAGACCGCTCCAGGGATGACGAAAGTGCACCGCGAGATCCTCGCGCCTCTCCAGCCACTGCGGGCGGTGAATCTGGACACCACGTACGGCTTCCAGGAGAATGTTCCACAGATGAGCAAGAAGCTCGAGGATTATTTCTCCACTTCGCTCAACGTCATCCTCGAGACGCTTCACTTTCCCTCTTTTGACAACGCCAGTGAATTAGACCGGGCACGTTTCAAATTGAAGGTGAAGGCATCGAACTACGTCTTCGCCGGGCCCGGTAGTCCCACCTACGCCCTGGCCCAGTGGTCGCCCTTGAACCTCGAGAACGACCTGATGAACGTCCTTGATAATGGTGGCACGGTCTGTTTCGCTTCGGCTGCGGCGCTGACCCTCGGCGCGTTCACTGCGCCGATCTATGAGATCTACAAGGTCGGAGCAAAGCTCCACTGGGTTGATGGGCTCAACGTACTCGGTGCGATAGGTCTTGAGTGCGCGGTAATTCCCCACTACGACAACAACGAAGGTGGTAACTACGACACCAGATTCTGTTACCTCGGCGAACGCAGACTACGGCTCCTCGAGGACCTCCTCCCGGATGATGCAGCGGTACTTGGTATAGATGAACACACCGCTTTGATCCTGGATTTAGCGGCGGACACCCTCACAGTGCGCGGCCGAGGTAACGCTTACTGGCGGGTGCAGAATACTGAAAGGGTCCTGACCAAGGGGAAGGCCGTGCCTCTAGCCGAACTTCGCGCCGTAACGGAATCCCATCGACCATTGCGACAAGAGGTTTCCAGCGCGGTCTCCACCAACAGCTTGACGGACCTCGCTGATCGCGTACTTGCGGCTGGACCAACCTCCCATGAGGCGCTGGCACAATTGATCGAAATGGCAGCGAGCGGCGGCGAGGGCCACGTTGATCCGACATCCTTGATCGAGGGGATCCTTCGGGTCCGACGCGTGGCTCGCGAGCAGGGCCACTACGACTTGGCTGATCTCCTCAGACAAGCTCTCATTGAAGCCAAGGTCGAAGTTCAGGATGGTCCCGATGGTTCTACTTGGTCACTTCACTAGTGGTCTTTCGTGCATTTCTAGAAACCCTTAAGCCCACCGGCCTCTAAAGCAGAGCGCCAACTGGGACAGGTCGCTTCCGACGATTTCGCAAACAGTAGTCATAGCCGAACGCTCATCAGTACCCGTCAACGGACAAGGAATCTCTTGGCAGCATTCCTTCATCGCTCCTCATTGGTTCTTCAACCATCCCTCTCCCCCAATTGACGCCACCGATAAACCACAAAGCGGAAGGCCCCCCTCTCACGAGGGGGGCCTTCCGAAGAACAACTACTGCAATCTAATTCCTACACCGTGCGGTAGTTCACCTTCGCCGACTTGCCGTTGGCAAGAGTGATGGTAAACGTGTGCATTCCACGAGCACTCGCAGAAGTCACGGTTACTCGGACAGTCAACAACGAACCACTGTCGTGCGACACAGAAGCCCTGGTACCAGCAGCCGTCGAGGTCAACCTTGGCTGACCGTAGAAGCCACCACCAGAGATGGTGATCGTCACTGTCTTACCAACAACTGCCGTACCGTGCGCACCCGTGGTGAAGATGTGGGGACGACCCGTAACAACCGGAGGAGGCGTCGTACCCGTTGTCGTAGCCGAGGCAGTCGCAACAGGCGACGTACCGATGGCATTCACCGCTGCGACAGTCACCGCGTAAGCAGTTGAAGCAGCGAGTCCACTAATAGTGCATGTCGTCGCAGTCGCGGCGACCGTTCCACAAGTAGTCGTCGTGTTACCAGCCGTAGCCGTCACTACGTAACCCGTGATGGGGCTACCACCTGTGTTAGCAGGAGCAGTCCACGTCACAACAACCGAGTTCGTGCCACCCGTCGCTGTCGCAGCAGGCGCTGCAGGAGCAACCGCGGCAACCGCTACATAAGCAGCTGACTCAGGAGACTGCAACGAGGTAGTCGAGTTCCCACTAGGTACAACATGGAAGGTGTACGACGTACCAAGGGTTAGACCACTAACCGTGCAGTGCTGCGCGCCAGTCGGGGCAGTCGTGCTGTTGATCACGGTGCAGGAGAAGCCACCAGGAGTTGACGTCACGACGTAGGTGGAAGCAACACCGTCAGCCGCGAACGACACCAAAGCAGATCCACTAGCTGCGTAAGCAACTGTAGGCGTAGCTAGGAAGTTCACACCGGCCTCGACCGAGTTGGACGATGCCGAAACCGTTGACGTCGTGCTGTTACCAGTAGGTGTCACCGTGAAGGTGTAGAACACACCGTTCGTCAGGCCACTCACGGTGCAGTTCTGCGCACCAGTGGGGGCCGTCGTGCTGTTGGCAACGACGCAAGTGGAGCTGCCAGGCGTCGACGTCACCGTGTACGTGGAAGCCACGCCGTCAGCGACAAACGAAACCTTGATGGCACCAGTGGTTCCAGCATTAACAGCTACTGGAGTCGCTATTGCCGATGAGGCAACAAGCGCGGCAGAAGCAGCAGAAATTGTTGAAGCCGTGCTGTTACCAGTAGGCGTCACCGTGAAGGTGTACGACGTGGTGTTCGTGAGGCCAGTTACCTTGCAACTCTGCGCACCAGTAGGAGCGGTAGTCGTGTTAGCAACGACACAGTGGAAGCTACCTGGGGTCGACGTCACCGTGTACGTGGAAGCCACGCCATCAGCAACAAACGAGACCGTCGCGGCAGCCGAACCAGCAGTGACAGCGGTAGGCGTAGCAAGAGCTGCGCCTGGAATCGCTGCGGCCGAAGCAGCTGAGACGACCGAAGTGGTGCCTCCACCGCTAGGCGTAACCGTGAAGGTGTACGACGTGCCGTTCGTGAGACCAGTTACCGTGCAGTTCTGCGAACCGGTCGGAACAGTGGTCGTGTTCACTACCGTGCAGGTCGCGTTACCGGGCGTTGAAGTCACCGTGTAGGTAGTGGCGACACTGTCAGCTGTGAAGATGACGTTGACTGATCCATTACCAGCGGTTCCAAGGGTCGGTGTTCCGATAGGAGCAACCGTCGTGATCGCAGTTGACGCGGCCGATACTCCGGACGACGTGCTGTTACCAGTAGGTGTAACCGTGAAGGTGTACGAGGTATTGCTCGCCAGTCCAGTCACCTTGCAACTCTGAGCACCAGTTGGTGCCGTAGTCGTGTTGGCAACAACGCAGGTGAAGCTGCCGGGTGTTGAGGTGACCGTGTAGGTCGAGGCAACGCCGTCAGCGACAAACGAGACCGTCGCTGCGCCAGAACCGGCAGTTACAGCCGTTGGCGTAGCCAAGGCTCCACTTGCGACAAGCGCAGATGAAGCAGCCGAAACTGTCGACGTAGTGCCACCACCGCTGGGGGTCACCGTGAAGGTGTAGGACTGAGTGTTCGTCAACCCAAGCACCGTGCAACTCTGGAAGCCGGTTGGCGGCGTGGCGTTCGCAACGGTGCAAGTAAGGCTGCCCGGCGATGACGTCACGGCGTACGAGGTAGCAACACCGTCAGCGTAGAAGGTTGCCTTGATTGCCTGACTACCAGCCAAAACTAGGGTCGGAGGACTCAGGGCAGCTCCCGTTGTGATCGAGTTGGACGCAACCGACACAGAAGATGGTGTGCTGTTACCACTTGGCGTCACCGTGAAGGTGTACGCCGTCGTGGCAGCAAGACCAGTCACTGTGCAGTTCTGGGCGCCCGTAGGTGCGGTAGTCGTGTTAACGACTGTGCACGTGAAGCTACCCGGGTTTGACGTCACCGTGTAAGTCGAGGCGACACCGTCAGCAACAAAGGCAACGTTAACTGCAGTGGCACCGGCTTCTACAACTGTCGGCTTCGCGATTGCAGCACCCGGAATAAAGGCGGATGAAGCAAGTGACGTGGTGTTCGTGTCAGAGTTGCCACTTGGTACAACCTTGAAGGTGTACGAAGTGCCGTTCGTCAATCCACCGATGTTGCAAGTCTGCGCACCAACTGGCGCGGTGCCGATGTTAGAAACGACGCAGGTGAAACTACCGGGCGTTGACGTCACCGTGTAGGTCGAGGCAATGCTGTCAGCCGTGAAGCTCACGGTAGCAATACCGGATCCGGCACGCGTAATCGTCGGAGTCGTCAAGGCACCAGTGATTGTCACACCCGTTGTCGAGGCAAGCACGGTGTCAAGCGACGTTACAACCGTGAAGACAGTATTGGCGAATGGCTGAGCACCAGGATTGGTAATGCCAGCGATCGTGAAGGTCGCTGCGGTACCTGCGCCGAGGGTACAGGCCGTAGGAATCGTCACAACAACGGTGTTAACCGTCGTGGCGGTGTTCGCGGCTGAAACTGCTGTGCACGTACCGGCAAAACCAGTAACCGTCGCAACAGTTGGCACCGCCGGCACTGTGAAGGCCAAAGGCAGCACAACCGTTACGGTACCGCCAGCAGTGAATGCCGAAGCCGGCGTGAAACCGACCGTCCAGGTAGAAGTGGCGTTCCCGACAGCTGAGGCGGGTGCGACAGAGACCGCGCTGACCGCAGCTGCTCCAGCCAAAGTAGTTACACCAAGAAGAGCGATGGACATGACCATAAATACGGCCGCCAACCTCTTCACTTGCTTGATGGGATTGAAACGCGATGTCGCGTCCCGCCCAAGTGTTGAATAGACGCTGCGTGGCATCTCTCTCCTTAAGTCGTAGGAACTGCTGATTACTCCAATAACTATAACCATAGAAATCCCGACTGGCCAGTGATTATGGCTCGTTCCACCGTTTTATTTTTCTGTAATCACCAGTGTTTGCAAGGATTTTGGCTTGCTGTCCGAGTTTCTCAGACAATTATCACCGAACTGTAAAGATCCAATCAGGCAGTTCGAGGCCGATGCTGGCCTTTTGTGAGCCCGAGAATTCACGGCTTTTCGCTTTTAGAAAATGGGTAATTCGATGAGGTCCCTTCGAGTGGAGCACGACTGACCTATTGGGAACGCCACGTCTGTCACGACGTCTCACCTGCTTCAATCAACGTGGCCGTAGTCAGTACGTAAATTTCACCGCCGATCTCCCTAAAGAGACGCGCGAGGGTGCGGATCCCCAAGGCATCGGCTTCAGCCATCTCGGCAGAGGTCCGACTCACTTCGTTCTTGGAGTTTGCTCCCTGTCGCAAAGAATGCCCGGCGGACTCGGCCGTCCTCGGGTCCCCCTCAAGGCGCCCCATCATGGTGGTACCGAGGGCCTGGTCAACCCGGCGGTGGCGCGAGAACGATCGGAAAGAACGTGCGCAATTCCGGTTCTCCACTTCAAAGCCGTCAGTTCTCGTCGTGAACCAACGCCCGCGGATGCCAATTCGTCTCATCGACCTCGTATCGAACCGCTCGTGGTCCTCGACGTCGCAGCCATAGCCACAGTGAATCCTTCGCGGGGGTAGTGGGCAACTTTCAGAACAGTTCGAGATTGGGAAGTTCGTGAAGCACATGGAAGAGCCCCGGCAGGTCACGCTCGTGGGTGGGGGATTTCCATTCGCCGGACTCGCAGGGAACGCTCTCGCAGTCCGATTCTTCGCGGACTGCTCGGTTACGCGACCTCAGGGGATGACACTCGTCCAGCTCTATTGATTACGCCACCGCGCACCGATTGGGACCCAACTCCAACTCCGTGTCCTCACCACTTAACTCCTTGCGACCAGCGTTCACCAGCACTATCGACTGATAGTTCGGCGGTCGATCCTTCACGTTCTCTATCGCCCAACGAACGAAGTCATCCTCGCCGAGCGCCAGTGCCGGCAGCGAGTGACGGAGTTCACCCAATGGTCGTGCGACGAATTCATCCGAATGGACCTCGACACCAGCGCCGTAGTGAGCGGGGAACACGGTTATGTCGTCGCTGAGTGGCAATACGCGCTCGTGAAGGCTGTGAAAGAGATTGTGGGCGAAGGATTCCGCCTGTTCGGCCAGGTCAGGTCGCCCCACACTCTCTAAGAATAAGGTGTCGCCCGTGAAGATGGCGTACTCACCCAGCTGGTACATGGTGGAACCCTCGGTGTGACCCGGGACACTGACCGAGGCGACCGTGAGCTCGATCCCCGGCGTCAGCTCGATGGCCCGTCCGTCGACCAGAGGCTCGAAGGCGAAGCTGAACGGATCCGCCGGGTTCAGCCAGAGAGCCGCGCCCGTTCGCGCCACCAGGCTTCGCGCGCCGCTGATGTGGTCAGCGTGCAGGTGGGTGTCCAAGACGTGGGTGATCGTCCAGTGGTGCTCGGTGGCGATTCGTACGTACTGGTCGACCTCGAGCGAAGGGTCGATCACGACTGCGGTCTCGCCCGCCCCGATGACGTAGGAGAGACAACCTTTACCGCGTCGGCGCACCTGGACGACCGTCGCCCCGCCGTAGCCACCCGTGACCACGTCATAGGTTGAAGCCCACGCCCTCATCCCGCCCACGAGGACCGAGCTGGAGATACCGTGCGACGCCAGAATCTGCGCGCCCTGCTGTGCGCGGGTTCCCGCGGCGCAAATCACGACGAGGTGGCCGTCGCGAGGAAACTCGTCGACGCTCGACTCGAGCAACGCCAAGGGAACGTTGTGGACTCCGGGAATCTGCCAGTCCGCGACCTCGTCGGGTTCACGCACGTCAATCATGTAGAGATTCTGGTCACTGTCCAGTAGCGGCACGAGATCGGTCGTGCTTATCGTCGAGATCAGTTCAGAGGAGGCCACGCCAAAAGTTTAGGAGTAGATTCGGTCTGCTCGTCGATCGTCGAATCCCCCTCGAAAGGCCCTTTGATGCCAACAGTGAAGAACGTCAGCGTTGATCAGGCCTGTGAACTGCTCGAGGGTGGGGCGCTGCTGCTCGACGTTCGAGAAGAATCCGAGTGGGCGCTCGGACGTGCGCCCCAGGCGCTGCACATTGCGCTCGGTGACGTGCCCGACCACCTCGACGACCTGGAGAGAGAACGGCTCATTGTCTGCGTCTGTCGCTCCGGCGGACGCTCGGCGCGGGCCGGGCAGTTCCTCATTGACCAGGGCTTCGACGCGGTCAACCTCGACGGCGGGATGACCGCGTGGGCCGAGCAGAAGAAGCCACTGGTCGCCGACGGCGGCGAACCAACCATTGGCTGAGTGACGCGTGGCGAAGGAACCCGGCCCCCTCACTCGACTCAGCAAAGCGGTACGCGAGCGTCGACTCAGCGCCACCACCCTCGTCACCGAATCCCTTCGTCGCCTCGAAGCCGCGCAGCCATCGCTCAACGTCGCCGCCGAGCTCTCCTTCGACGAAGCTCTCGAAACGGCCAGTCGGGTGGACCGGAGCGAAGAGCGAGTTGGGCCGCTGCTCGGCGCCCCGACGTTGATAAAAGACCTCGAGGACTGGCGGGGCCACCCCACGCGAAAGGGGTCAGTGGCACTGCGCGACGCGCCCGCGGCCCTCGCCAACGGGACTGTGCCGGGTCGGCTCGTCAGTGCCGGCGCGATTCCGGTGGGCAAATCGACGCTGCCCGAGTTCGCCATCGAGGGGTACACCGCCAATCTGTTGACGGGCGTGACGAGAAATCCCTGGAATCTCGAGTACTCGCCGGGGGGATCGAGCGGGGGGTCCGCCGCCGCGATCGCCGCGGGTCTCGTGCTCATCGGTACGGCCACCGACGGCGGCGGATCGGTGCGAATCCCCGCATCGCTCTGCGGACTGGTCGGCTTGAAGCCCACCAACGGCATGATCGGACGATGGCCAACGCCGGACTGGATTGACTATTCCACCGACGGCCCGCTCGCCAGCTCGGTGGACGACCTTCGACTGCTCTATGGCGTCATGGTGGGACCCGTTGCGGGCGACCCCTCAACCCCACCGCTCGCCATGACGAGTCAAATGACCAAAGATGACGGACTGCCGCTGATCGTGTTCGCCGCCGAACGCACCTCCCCGCTTGGGCCTCTGCCCACCGCGGTCGCGACGGCCTTTCGAGGAGCGGTCGATATGTTCGCCGACCTGTTCAGTTTGAAGGTCATCTGGAAAGAGCCGGAGGGCTTCTTCACCGACGGCGATCCCGACCTCGACTGGTTCACCGTGTGCGCGGCCGAGCACGTCGCCGCGCTGGGGCGTGCCTGGGTTGAAGAGCACATGAGTGAGTTCCACCTGGCGACCCAGGAGTTCCTCGGCACCGGGCTCGATGTGTCCATTGACACCTATCTGGAATCCCGTCGCCGCCGGTTCCTCTACGTTCGCACCATGGATCAGTTGCTCGGGCAGAATGGCCTACTGCTCACCCCGAGCGTGGCGAGCGAGGGCTGGCTCGCCGACGGTCGCCTCGACGCCGACGCGCAGGTCCACGGACTTCCACCCCACGTCTACTCGACGGCCATGCAGAACATCACCGGCAACCCCGCCGTCAGCGTTCCCATGGGCCGTCTCTCGACGGGCCTGCCCTTCGGGCTCCAGATCACCGCCCCGCACTTTCACGATTACCGACTGCTCGACTTCGCGGACCAGATCGAGAGCGCCTACCCGTGGCCGCGCACGGCGCCGGGCTACGAATCACTGGAATCGGTCCTGTTTTCCTGACCCGTCGCGAGACGTTCACGAATCAACTACTCAGCGTCAGCGTCAAGCACAAATTGACCTTGACCCCAAATGGCAGTCCCAACGGGATTCGAACCGTGCCTCCACTTTGAGAGGGTAAGAGCTTCTCATCGTTGTTCGAAGTAACAGTACTGGTCACGTGGTATTTCTGACAGCCAGTATTTGGTTTTCTGTTGGCTTCGGCATTACATGGGCGCTTAGTCTTCGCTTTTCTTACCGCATAGGCCATGATGTGGGCCGTTCTAGGAGGCACTTATGAGCGATCCGACCCACCTGGATAGATCACAGCGATCGAACGAGTGAAATGTGGTGTGCAAGTGCCTTGACGCTTGCTCTGACAGTAAAGGACACCAAACCACAAAGCACTGGCCCCCCTCGAACGAGGGGGGCCAGTGCAACCACCTTTAGGGGACTAGGGCTACTTCACCGAGTAGTTGACCTTGCACGACCTGCCATTGGCCAGGCGGATGGTGAAGGTGTGCTCACCCTTACGGGATCCAGCCCTAACCGTTACCCCGACGGTGAGCGACTTGCCACTGTCGTGAGTGACGATGGCCTTTGTTCCCGCCTCGTTGCTCGTGATCTTCGGCGCTCCGTAGAAGCCGGTGCCCGTGATTGTTAACGTCACGGTCCTACCCACCACGGCCGAACCATTTACCCTCGTGGCGTGCAGGGCAACGGGAACCACTTCGGCGACGAACGTTACCGTCGTGGCCGAGGAACTAGCCACGAGGTAGGTAGAGTCCGCGGCCTTGGTTGCGGTGACGAGGCACGTGCCCGCGCTCGCGACGGTGAGTGAACTGCCGTTGATCGTGCAACCAGTCGCCGTGCCATTGGTGACGGTGAAACTCACCACACCGGTGCCCGCACCACCGCTCGTCACGAGGTTAAGCGCGGTACCCACCGTGCTCGACAGCGTGGTGATGGTGAGCGCCAACTGGGCGACCAGAGTCTTCTGAGTGACAAGGAACGTCGGGTCACTCGAGAACGTGATGGTCACTGTTCCGTTCGCCGTGGCCGTGCCCACCGCCACGAGACCAGCGGAGGTCACCTCGTAGATCGTGTCACCGGCCACGATGCTGGGGTCGGTGATCGTCATCGTGATCGGCGTGGTGGCCGTTGGCGACGTGCCGTTAGGAGCTTCCCATGTCACGGCAAAGGAGAGCACGTAGGACGAGCCCGTCGGCACCTGGGCCACCAGAGGCGCAGTATTGGTTACGGGATAGACACTCACGGTGGTGCCACTGGGCAGTGCGCCCGCCGGCACCGTGATTGTCTCACTCGCCCCGCCTGAAGTCTCCGAGACGGTCGTGGATGTCGTACTCGACGTGGTCACCGAGGTCGGCGTGCCAAATGTCGACGCTGGAACGGTTTCGTTGGTTGGAGGCGGAGCGTTGGTGGGACCGGTCGGAGGAAGAACCACAGTTAGAACGAGGGCCGGGGTCGAGGCGCCCGAGGCCGGGCTGTCGCCCGCAGTGTTGACGGCCTCCACCGTGAAGGTGTAGCTGTCGCCGGTGTGCAGACCGGTGACGACGCACGACGTGCCGAGCACGCACGCGAAGGCCGAGACGCCGTTGCCCGAAGTGGTCGAGTCAATGGCGTTGACGAGGTAGCTGGTGACGGCACTGCCGTTGTCCGTGCCGGGCGCGGTCCAGTTGACCGTGGCCGACGTGAAGGTCGCCTGGGTCGTGGCGCCGATCGTCGGCGCGCCAGAGACCACGTTAGTTAGAACGAGGGCCGGGGTCNNGTTGACGGCCTCCACCGTGAAGGTGTAGCTGTCGCCGGTGTGCAGACCGGTGACGACGCACGGCGAGGTGGTGCTCACGCAGTCGAACGTGAAGTTGTTGGCCGGAGTCGTCGCATCAATGGCGTTGACGAGGTAGTCGGTGACGGCACTGCCGGTGTCCGTGCCCGCGGTCCAGTTGACCGTGGCCGACGTGAAGGTCGCCTGGGTCGTGGCGCCGATCGTCGGCGCGCCAGAGACCACGTCAGCAGAAGCGGGAGATGCAAAGATAGCGACCAACCCCGTCGCTAAGAGAACCGACGTAAGTCCGCGAACAACGACTGAACTCAATGTCGAACGGAAAAAGGTACCGCACTCCCCATGGTGAGAACTGTCTTTCATTTAGACTCCCCTAAACATGCGGCAACAAAGCATCGCTCTAAGTGGGCTAACAGAGATGTATAACCGGTGTCAAATCGGTGTCAAACCGTTAAACCCCACCAATCGTCAAGAGGATTGCGCCTAACCAATTTAGAGGACCCTGAAACCCCGCGCGATTACTGCTCACCTCGAGTCTGGCTAGCGGGTATGTCGGCTTATCCCCAACTCTTGATTCTCGATCAATAGGAATCACCGTTGCTGGTTTGACAAGTGCCGCAAGAGCGTCAGCAAGTACTCGGTCTCGGTCTTTCGTGGCGTGCTGGTAGCGAAGTGCTGCATTGGTTGAAGAGTGCCCCGCACGGTGCATCAGTTGAGCGGTAGTCGCGCCTGTGGCAGCGGCCAGAGTCAAGCCTGTATGACGTAGGTCATGCAAGTGAAGGTCAGGGCATCCAATTGTTCGCCGTGCTTTTAACCGCGCTCGTTGAAGAGTAACTGCCGTCAATGGAGCGCCAGATTCCATCGTGAAGATGAGAGCGGCTATATCGACCGCCGTGAACTGGTCTAAGTAGTGGATTATCTCTTCGGTGACATTCCCCGGCACTGACAATGATCTGCGACCGGCCGCAGCCTTAGGGACCTTGGAGAGAGAACTTCCGTCACGCGTGAAGGATAATGCCCGATCGATACGGGATGACTCAGAATTCAGAGTTTGTCGGTGTTCGAAATCAATCGATCAGATTGAGTTGTGGCCGGTGTGCATACGAGAAAGTGATTGGCTTGACGACCATTGAATCAGTTGCACGAACTGCTGCATCGCATAAAGCGAAATTGTTGACCATTGATTCTCATTCGGAATCGCGCGGTCGTTAGTAGAGGTCGGCGAAAGCTGGATACGGTGAGTCAAAATGGTTGGGCGCTCCGTGGCCGTTAGTAGGCGCGTAACACCGGTCAAGATCGGTGATTGACGGAAACTCACGGTGACGTGAGAATCCGTCCAATCACTTCGGTTACAACGAAAAGCCTTTGACCTTGACCCCGTTGA
>PKWW01000013.1 GCA_003132165.1 Acidimicrobiaceae bacterium
GGGAACATCGCCCAGATTTCTTGATAAATGGTTTCGAGTTCATTCCGACGCAGTTCAGGGACCGCCAGCCAGACCTGTTCGACAAAGGTGTCGATGTCATCCATGCGAATAACCTTACCGGGGTAACTGCTTTTGAACTTGGTCATGAGCCACACGTGGACGTTGAGAAGCGCTGCGTTAGACGAGAGACTCTCTAACTGTGGTCCTACGACATCGGACGATGTGACCGTGCTAACTGATGGTCGACGTCTCGAATCGCGCGCTGCTAGTGAGGCGTGGGCAACTCGATGAATTTTCTTCGAACTCGCTTGACACTCTCAACTAGGTAGTCAGAGTTGTGGTTATTGCTGAATAATGTCTCGATACAAGAAGAGAAGAGACGAAACTCATTCGGAAGAAGACTCTTCGACGCCTATTAAGTACTCCGCGATCCGAAACTTTGCGACCCGATACCTTTTGCCAACCCTCAATACCGGCATGGGAAACTCTCCTTGCTGAATAAGTTCCCAAGCAGTGGTTCGATTTATCCCAAGAATCGTTGCAGCTTCTGGCAGCCCGATCGTGGCACACGTGGCCCTGTCAATGTGATTTTCCACTTCGCGTCGCCGTTGCGAAATCAACTCTTGATTATCTATTGTCATCGACCCAACTCCCGGATATTGCGCAATCCCGAGCAAGGGCCTAACGACCGATCCTGAGCAGGACACAATCTTTCTACTCGCAAATACATGACGGTCTACTTTCTCCATCATTACCGAGAGCGAGGTACCTAAGCGTATCGAACTGAATGCCGCATTTCAAGCACACCGAGTGCGGGATATTCTTCGAATCGTGGTCACTCGATCCACCCTCAAGCGGCAGGCGTAATCCCGCTCTCACGCATAGCGCAAGCGAAAGTGCATTACTGGCAATAACGGTTGCCCAATTCCATCTTCGGCAGGTCCAGGTGGAAAGTGTGACGTTGGGCTCGCATTTATCGGAACGCAATACTTTAGGATCGCCTAATTCAGAGGCCACGAGGATAAGGCTTGGTGAACTCTATTTCCTCCGAACGCTAAAGACGGCCATCGAAAACTGGCTCATAGCGACGCCGGCAGTGGCCAAATTTCACCCGTCGAGAGGGCCAGAAATGTGGGGAATCACCCACATACAATAATGTGGGGATATATCCACTTAGTATAATGTGGGGATATTCCCACAGAGAGGAGTGGCTATGGCTGTTTTGAAGGCGCGAAAGCTGAAGGATATTGCCGCAGTGATCAAGGCTGCCCGCGAGGACGCGGGTCTACGTCAGGACGAACTCGCCGAGCGACTCGCGTTTTCTCGCGACTACATGATTGACCTCGAGTCCGGCAAGGGGAACGTCTACACGACCCGACTCTTCCGAGTGCTTCATGAGTTAGGCATCACCGTGACGCTGACGTACGGGGATCACAATACCGAGTCTTGAGTTGTTTCTCCACGATCGGTTCGTCGGCACCATCGAGCCTGACCGCCGGAGTAAGACCAGAGTCACGCTTAACGTGAACGAGACATACCGCGAGGAGGTTCTGTTGAGTGAGTCGTTCGCGACGCTCTCGGGGCGGCGCCCACCAATTGATGCGTTGTCGAACTTCCTCGGCGGCTACGTCCCAGAGGGCAATCATCGTGAGGCAATGGCGGCCAAGCGCCACGTCGACAAGGATGACCTTTTCGCTCTGCTACGAGAGTTCGGCGGTTCCATCGCCGGCGCCGTGACGCTTCGACGTCCCGACGAGCCAAAAGCGTACCGGCCGGTCTATGAACCCCTTACTGATCGCGCGTTGAGCACACGGCTCCAGCAAGCGCTCGACGACAACGATCAGGCCATCGGGGACGACAGTCGCTCAACGCTGCCTGGCTATCAACCGAAAGTGCTTGTGGCGCACTTCGACGGAGAGTGGGTGTATCCACACGGCCGTGCCCACTCGACCCACATTCTTAAGCCTCAGGTCCCCGCGAGGCCGAACCGCATCTTCGAAGAGCACTACAGCCACCTGCTGACCCAGCGCATCGGCCTTTCGAGTTACGCGAGTGAACTCCGCGTGGCGGAGCGTACGACGTACCTTGCAGTCGAGCGATTCGACCGGACGGTGATCAACGGAAAAGTGAATCTGCACCACCAAGAAGATCTCGCACAGGCGTTGAGTCTTGACTGGCGAGACACGGACGGGAAGTTCCAGGAACCCGACTGGCCGGGCAATCCAAAGCGAGCTTCGATACTGTGCGTCGCCGAAACGTTGGGCTCGATTCCTGGCGGCGTCGCGGCGGTGGAGCAGTGGCTACGCCAACTGACCTTCCATGTAGCAATCGGCAACAAGGACGCGCACGCAAAGAATGTCGCGCTCATGCACCATGCGACAGGCACTGAACTCGCGCAGGTTTACGACGCGTCACCAAATTTGTTCCAAGCAGGTCGTGTGCAGTGGAATCTCGCCTTAGCGGTAAATGGGATCTTCGATCATCGGAGGCTTTCTGTGGAAAGCATTCTCTCGGAAGCGCAATCCTGGGGCGTTATCGCCGCGAACCGAGCGTCAGCGCTCATCTCAAATACCCTCGAAGCTCTCAACGATGCGATCGAGGACATCACGCCACCCGAAGAAGTTTCAGAAGGGATGATCGACCACCTTCGGTGGAATGTTCGTCGACTCCTCGCTGGCCAAGAAATCAGCGAACCAAAGTCGTGATCCTTACAGTAGGAAGCTAAACCGAGCCACTAACGGGCCGCCGCCATTTCTCCGCGCTCAATCTTGCCCTCTGCTGGTCAGGCGCGCTCTTGGTTATGACAAGGTTACGAACTAATCTGCTTCAAAACGAAGATTGATGACCTCCCCACCACTCGATTCGAAAGGAATATTGGCTAGAGCGGTGTACGAACTTTTCGTCTAGCCAATCGTTCAGCGTTCGCCAACGTCCAGGTATTCAGCAACCCATTCTCAGGCGAATTTGTGTCCCACATTCCCGACTCGATTCAACTGGGTCATTGCATCCACGTGAACATTTATTCCATATATATATGGATTATGGTAACATATGTCCATGGCACCAATCCTTGAAGTCATCTGGCGACATCTTCTCGTTCAAACGGCCAGCGGCCGACGTCACTACTCACGCGTCGCGGACCTGGCTTCCGAACTCGGGGTTGGGCTATCGACCGCGCATCTGGCGCTGGGCCATCCCGTCGAAATCGGTGCGGTGGAGCTTTCGCGTCGCGCCGGGCTCACGGTACTTGATCCAGCTCGACTGCTCACCCTGTACAGCGCCCACCGTCGCCTATCCCGCGACGTTGTCTACGAATGCCACGTCGACCTATCTGCAGAGAACCTCGAGGAGCACCTTGCAGCACAACCAGGTGTAATCCTTGGTGGATTTCGAGCCCTCCTCAGTCACACGGGTGGAATCAACCGAATCGCTGACTACTCGACCGTACTCGTGTATGGAGAGCCCGACGTTGACGCGCTGCCTGTGACTGACGATCAAACCGCCGCGACGCTTCTCGTTGCACGACCGGATGCTTGGCTTGCTAACTACGGAACGATTACACCCGCCTCTCAGGCTTACGCGGACCTCTTCGCTATGCCCGGATGGCAGGCAGCGCGGTTCGTGGAGGAAACAAATCAACAGGAGCTTGTGACGAATGACCGACTGGCGTTACTCGTCTAAACAGACGGAAAACTCTCGGGAGGTTCTCGACGAACTTCTCGCACTCATACCCAACGCCGTACTCATCGGAGGGTGGGCTTCCTGGGTCCGAACTAAAGGACCAATGAGCCACGACATTGACCTCATCATCTCCCATGCCGAACGCAATCAGATTGGGGCGATTGCGGTCGATATGTCTGAGTCGACGCACGTTGGTGCCCGCAAATGGCGCGCAACGTACAGGGACATCCATGTCGACCTGTACGTTCCACATCAGTCACGTCTGGGCGAGGAGTTAAAACTGCGGACAGAGGACCTCACTGACTTTGTCGAGGTCGTTGAGAGTTATCGAGTTCTCACCGTGGGCGCGCACATCGCAACAAAGTGGGCAGGTTTGATGGATCGCCCGTACACGCTCCCAGGCCAAAAAGATCGTTACGAGCTTCTTCAGTTGCTCGCGCTCCCAGGGGCCGACGAGGCACCGTCCATCATCAAAAGGGCATCAGAGCGAGATGAAGAGTCACTCGCGAGACTCATCCGGGAGGGATTTGAGTACCTTCGTACGTCAAAGCACGCTGGTGGCAAGAAAGAGATTCGCAAGTTGGATCTTCGTGCGCGTGCGTGGGAAACCGAACTCACGTCGCCGTAGTCAACTGACAATTATTTAGCGATGTCAGTAATCGCTATAATAGGAAGTACTGACATTCGAGAGTTTAGGTCTTTTCATCAGGAATTAGTGAGTGCGGGATTGATGGATTACATGCGCTAGCTTTTCTTGATTTCGCTGTTTTCGTTATTGGTTTTTGAGTATCCAATTCAGACGACTGGCCAGAGTGTCACAGCGTCAATGACGACTACGTTCTCATCAATTGTCCTTGCACCACCGTGGGCCAAACCGACTACGTGCGTTTCGCCACTCTCGTAAATGAAATCGGCCTCGTAACGCGTATGAAAATGTCCGTGGTAGAGCACGCTCGGTTTGACCGTTTCGACCACGTCTCGAATCCTGGCCTGATGCGCGACTGAAGCTCTGATCTCCTCGGCGGGCCAGTTGCTCTCATTCATCCCGGGTATAAGGTCCGTCGTCGGGGCGTCGTGACAGACCAACACGTCGACCCGCCCTGGGCGCTCTCCGTAAGCGACCTCAGCGTCAGTTAACGTCTCTTCGGGCCACCACGAAAAACCAGGGGTGCGCCTCTGTCGATCGACCGAATGCGCACCTCCTAGAGCCATCCATGTCTTGGAATGCCACGCCCAGCGATACCCTCGCGGCAAGTGCCACACGTGGTCACTGATTTTGCGAAGTCCAGTCGGATCATC
This sequence comes from Acidimicrobiaceae bacterium, assembly GCA_003132165.1. Classification (GTDB taxonomy): domain Bacteria; phylum Actinomycetota; class Acidimicrobiia; order Acidimicrobiales; family RAAP-2; genus RAAP-2. Next base: position 4,981 of record PKWW01000013.1, read on the forward strand.
TACGGGCAACTCGTTTAAGCGCGCGTGATCTTCGTGGTTGCCGTCAACCCAAACCAGATTCAAGTCACTTTCGGCGAGAATCCGCTCAACGTCCATCAGAAAATCTCTCGTCGTCATATCGTCGCGCCAGAACCCGAAATCGCCGAGATGGACAATGATGTCAGCGCCGTAAGACACCAAACGAAGTATGGCGGCGCAGCCCTCACCAGCGTTTCCGTGCCAGTCACCGGCAAGACCAACGAGGAGAGGGTCGCTGCCCTTCGGATAGAGAGGATGGGTCATCACTACAATTCTCGCACCGCGAGTATTGCACCAAGTTTGGCGTGAGCGATCAAGTCGCGGCGTGTATCACTGAACAGTTTCTCGGCGCTGTGTGCGGTGACAAAAGGGTACGCCTTTGAATGGGCGCAAAACCCTCTTTTTGACCCGACTTTGGAGAACCTACGCGCTTTCCAACAGTCCCTTAGCGACCAGTTCGCTGCGGAGCAGATCTATCTCCGCAGCAACGCCGATTATGCACGCGCTGACCGCAGCAAAATAATTTCCTATGTAGGTTATCGGGTCGGTCTCGGCAGTCGCTTTCCCCAGATCTTTGGTCAGCAAGGTTTGGTATTTGTCTTTCAGCGTCATTTTCTCTCCCTAAGTGAACACGTAGGACGGACGCTACACCGGCTAATTTCTCGGCGCTCGGTCGTAGAATGATGGCGTGGGAAAACAACCTAAGCCAGACTTGGACGAGGTATTCACCCTCTACGGCAAAGACCCCGAAGACGTGGCGCGCCGACTCGTTAAAGACGACGAGGACGAAGAGTCCGAAGACCCTACGCTGCTGTAGCGACTTTGTAAGTCAAGCGTCCAGCCACTCGCGTGGCGAGGTCAGCCATCCGCTCTGTGTCGGTCATGTCGCAGGTGCTGAAGCGGTAGTCGAATTGACCGAGGTAACGGTGAAGGTGTTCGGGGCTGACGTGAATGTGCGTTCCTTTAAGACCGCGCTTCAACTGTGCGAAGTAGTTCTCGCAAAGGTTTGTGCCGTTCGACTTTTCCGTGACGTACTGGCCGGCCTTGTGATCTACCGCGTAGTGACCAGCCATCTCTCGACCAATGGGGATGCAGCCACGGTGAGAGTCCGTGTGAAGCGTTGCGGTAGCCATGTCCACATTCTCACGAATTACGTCACCAAGCGAGGCGGAGTCCACCCACGAAACGACAGTGGAACGCGCCTCACCAGTCTCTGCGTTAATCAAAGTAACCACGGGCGTCTTGTCCGATACGTAGCGAGCGTTTCGCTTATCGGCGTGGCGAAATTCGGGATTTCCTCCGACAAAGACTTCATCCGCAACAACGTTTCCAACGAAGAGACTTGCGTCATCGTGGCTCATCCCTAATTTACCCTTTTCAGGGGGTATTTTCAGGGCATACCCTTTTGCAAGTCCAGAGGCTTAGAAAGAAGACGGCGTGAACGCGCTAGTGATCGCCGTAAATACCACCGACGTAGTGGGCCTGTGCGTTCTGGCCGTCGCCGGTGCCGCCTTTACCGTTCTGATCGAACAAGTCAAGAAGGGTGGGCGGGTGCCCACCTGGCGAAAGCCCAAGGACAAGGACAAGAAATGACCCCCGATCAAAGAGATTGGGTAATCGCTTTCGCCTCTGCTTCGGCAATCTGCGAAATTTGGGGAACTATAACCGTCTGGATTTCCTACCGACGTTCGGCAAAAGTTGGTGACGCAATTAAAACCATGTTTACTCAATTCGAGATTGACCAAAGAAATAGGACACTCATTGACCAGATACCGCAATGGTCGTCGAACTCCGAATTTGTGAACGCGATGAAACGAACAATGTCTACCTTTTCAGATATCTCAGACACCCTGACGAAAAAGTGGTGGATGACTGCCGGCTTCTGGGCCTACGTATTCGGCGCCCTTTTTGGGGTCGCGGCTGTCATTGCGGGCGTATCGTGAAAAAGTACCCTTTTGTCAGACCTGGGAAGAAGGTAAAGTGACCGGATTGATGGCTGCTCTAAATACCACCGAAGAGGCTGCGATCTTCGGCGTGGTGGTTTTCGTCCTCGTGTGGCTGCTTCTGTTGAGAGAGGTAAGAAGGACTGGAAAGGCCCCGACTTGGCGAAAGCCCAAGGACAGCGACAAGAGATGACCCCTTTTGTCAACGCACACAGCGCCAGTTTCTCGATGGCTCCAAACAAGAGTCGAACGAAAAACTCGTAAGGTCGACCCGCAAAAATGACCGATATCGATGGTCGTTTCCGCAGCCTGGACCGTCTGCGATCAATTTTTTAGGATGCCAACGGAAATTCATCTTGTCCCCCGCTGTCCAAGAATCGCTTTAGGTGAACTTTGGATACAACGAGCTTGGTGCCTACGGGAATCACCGGAATGGGAAAGATACCTCGCCTGTTAAGGTCCCACGCGGTGCCTCGGCTAACTCCGATAATGCGAGCAGCCACAGGGAGACTTACGGTGGCGCATTTGCCCATATCGATATAGCGCATGTGATCCCAGCCCTCCTCGTCCGGGGAAGGGAACAATTCGTCACTCTTCATAGCGACTCTTCCCAGGTCGGTTCGACATCGAGTTGCCCCTTGCAAACGGAAGCCATGTCGAAAATTGCTTTCTCGGCGCACCTATCTATGTAACTACGATCCAACCGAAATCTGTCAGGAAACTCGTCTCGAGACCGCGCATATGCAAACATCGTTGCGCTGTCTTTGAGCCATCCGTCGTCGACTTCGTCGATGACGAGTCGCCCACATTGACCGCCGACTCCTCGCCACGCCCGAATCGTTGGTCCTTCATTGAACCCCCAACGGTCAGGCCCGTTTGGCATCCATGTACCGAGCATGTCCCCGCTCGTGAGGTCCTCCGTGCACACCAGCCGACGTGACATCGTCGGCTCCCCCTTTGCGAGGGCTGCGAAGGTCTTGCCGGTCCCGGGGGGACCGTACAGCAGCAGTCGCTTTAGCCCTGCGCCGAGAACGTCTTCGACGTCCTTCCAACAACTCGTTTGAACCGCCATTGGTCTTCTCCATTTATCGGGGCCGGGCGGCGACGGCTCTCGAGCCTTTTGGACTCATTGAAAGATTAGGCAGGTCTTGTGACATGTGAGGGGATGTCTCGTCAAAGCCCGCACCGAGCGGCGTCGGCGCCTTAAACCAAATCTCAAGACTCCGGATTCAATACCATCCCCCACCCACCAAACCAAAGACTCTCCAATTTCGCGACTTCCTTCTCCACGGCCCACCCTCCACATTTCCCAAAGACTCTCCAATTTTGTATCCGACCCCGTTCACACAACTAATGCTCCACACGTCTGGCATTGTGGGATTTCAAGTTGCTTTTCATGACGTTTCTGTCACACCGTCGCGATAAGAATTCCCTAATGGGAAAGGCATCTAGAAAGAAAAATGAACGCCGACACTCGAACGGTTCGTCGGGGGTTTCGTCACGCGGGTCTTCACAACGACAAACTGACGGAGTCGTGTCGAGGACGTCAGCATTGCGGACTCACCCGGGCACAGTTACAGCGCCGTCGGCCTCAAGCTCGCCAACATCCTCAGAGGCGCCGAGGAGGACGAGCCCCAATTGGGGAGGTCGGAGGTCCAACCAAACGGGACGACCGAAGCTCTACAACAGCGACGAAGAGCGCCTGGCAGCTGCGGCCGCCAGGCGTCGGATCACATGGGCGGCGGCTAAGAACCCGCCCGCGAAGAAACGGGGGCGACCGCCAAAGGAAAAGTCTGAGAAATCCTGGGGCGGGGCGAGGAGCGGGGCGGGGCGACCCCTGATTTACACGACTAGGGAGGAGCGGCGCGCCCGAGACAGCGAACTGTCTCAGCAGAGTTCAGCTCGCCGCAAGGCACGCGTAGAGGCAGATCGTCCAGTTGAGCTGCCCTGTCAAAACTGGCAGAGGTTCTCGAGTAATACCACCGGCGAGAACCCGTCACGAAAATCATCTTGATGTCCAAAAATGTCAGAGGTGTGGAATTTTCCGCCTAGCCCAAATTTCGGTGCATTTCCATAGCGTGATATCGCGCACTGGCATCTCGTTCAGCGGTCCTTCCACTCTCGCCGTGTCACTAATTACAATTGTCGCGATTACTAGCATCGCGCAACGCCAGCGATGGAGATGGCGCAAAATGTCTTCTCCTTTGCGCTGTTCCAGGAAGGCGTGATGGAAAGAGTGTGAGAACTCTCTAACCAATTTAAACGACACTCAAAGCTGAATCGGATGAATTTATCTATACGTATAACAAGTTCTTTCCGCTACTCTCTTGAAAAGTGGTGGACTAACTGTGTGCCTTTGTACAACCAATGAGCACAGTTGCGACTCATGACGACCAGAAGAGAGTTCCTTGCCAAAGAACCAAGTTAAATCACTCAGCAAGGTTGCCAAAGCGGTACGTCCCAAATCCAGCGCCCTTCCTCAACAGGGCTATCAGCAGGTCTTCAAGAATATGGACGACGTTCTGCGCAAAGACGCCGGTTGCACATCCGAATTGGATTACACCGAACAAAGCTCATGGCTCCTGTTCCTAAAATACCTAGACGCTCTTGAACAAGACCGCGAGCAGGAAGCCCTACTCACGGGCAAGAAGTATGACTGGATTCTTGACGCCGAATACCGCTGGTCTTCGTGGGCCGCACCAAAGAATGCCAGCGGCGTGGTTGATCACAACGCCACGATGACCGGCGATGACCTATTGGAATTCGTAAACGGTAGGCCGGGTCCAGATGGTGTCGTGACGGGGCTGTTTCCCTATTTGAGAGGATTCAAAACTCGCGCAACCGGACCCAACACAATCGAGTACAAAATTGGTGAAATTTTTGGTTCTCCTCGGGTTGGTGTGG
>PKWW01000020.1 GCA_003132165.1 Acidimicrobiaceae bacterium
GTGGGCGCTGAGGGACTCGAACCCCCGACCTGCTGAGTGTAAATCAGCTGCTCTAACCAACTGAGCTAAGCGCCCGCAAAGTACGAGTCTAGACCCCCCATGAATTATTCCATTGCCGCAACTCGCTGCGTACGCCGTGCATTCGTTCAAAGTTCACCGATCATCACCCCGCACGCTACGAATTACGCCCTGTTCATGGTGCGGCAAACACTCTGCGCACGCCTCCCACGAAGCACCTGATTCGGATGTACATTCGAATCAGGTGAGAGGAAAGAGGCTGATGAATAAGTTCAAGCTCTCAAAGTGGATACCGTCAACGAGAAAGACGCGCGGCAAGTCGCATGAGGAGTTGCAGTCATCGTCCCAGAACGTCCGCCATCGCGCCAACCGCTACTGGACTCGCCGTCCCTAGTCCGTCGCCACTCCCGTCGGAGTCCGCAATCGGGGCGATTGTAATTCGCGGACATTTTGGAAAGTGATTCGGCCATGAGCACGATTTCTACTAACGAACCCAGGGAATCGGCGCTGACGGTGGGCGAACTGATTCGCTCGCTGCTGAGCGGTGAGGTTGCTGGAATGATACGGAACGATCCGATTGCCCGCATTGGTGACGAGCCCGAGGGGGTCCATCAGTTGCGGGTATGTGCGCGGCGTTTGCGTTCGGAATTGAGGGTGGTGTCACCCGCGCTCAAGCCCGCACCGACGAGACAACTCTTGCGCGAACTGAAATGGCTGGGCGGTGCTCTCGGCACGCAGAGGGATTTGGATGTTTTGGTCACCGTTCTCACTTCGGCCTTCTCGTCGGTTGGCGTCCCCGCGGTCTCGTCATTGGACCGACTCGAACAACACCGAGTAGAGGAACTGGAGAAGGGGCGGGAACTTCTCAACTCCAAGCGCTACCGAAGGCTCATTCGCGAATTGGCCGTGAGCGTGGTCGACCCTCCCCTACTCGTGGCGGCGGATGAACCGGCCGTCGAACTCGTCCTGCCGGGACTCACGCAAGCTCTTCGATCGCTCTATGCCGTCGTCGATGGCTACGGGCCGGACCCGACGTACACCGAATTACACCAGATCCGAATTGTGACCAAGAGGGCGCGATATGCGGCGGCCGTCGCCGCCCCGCTGCTCGGAAAGACCGCCACGGACATCGCCCGAGCGCTCGAAGAAGTGCAGACAGTACTCGGCGACTTGCATGATCGGGTCGTCGCCATTGAGTACCTTCACGCTCACATGGGTGGAGATCGCGATGACGTCTCGACCCGCGAGCACGTTGGGCAAGCGACCATCTCACTACAGCATTCGATCAGCACGTTGGCGACGAAGTGGCGCGACCCGTTCGCTCGAGCGCGCGTCGAAGGCGGAAGTCTGCCTAAACCGCGCCTTCACCCAGCATGAACCCGAGCAGTTCCGGAGTGGCACAGAATACCGGGCGTCGCAGCACGGCCTGGGAAGTCTCGAGTTCCTCGGCGCGGTAGTCACCGCCGACGGCCCCCGCCTCTCGAGAGATCAGCAGACCCGCAAGGTAGTCCCAGGGGTTGAGCGTGGAGTGCTGTGCGACCCCGTAGACATCGAGCGATCCGTCGGCGACCAAACAGATCTCTAGGCTGGCCGAGCCCATCGCTCGCAGTTGCGCCCATCCGAGATGGCGGGACGGCAGCCCGGAGAAGCTCATGATCGATTGGGCAACGTCAACGCGTCCGCTGGCTTGGATCGTCTGACCGTCACGGGTAGCGCCAGCACCCTTCTCAGCTTCGAAAAGCTCACCAGTCGCCTGGTTCATCACCAGGCCCGCGATCAATTCCTCGTTTCGCATGACCGCGATGCTCGTCGCATAGAACGGTATGCCGCGATCGCAATTGGTCGACCCGTCTATCGGGTCGACAACGACCGTGAGCGGCCCGTCGCCCGTGACACCCGACTCCTCGCTCACCACGCGAAAGCCCGCACCTCCGAGAATTCGCAACGCCACCTCATCAGCGACAAGATCCAAGTGGTACTGGGTCTCGCGCAGACCCGAATAGCCACGTCCCCGATGGGATTTCACGGCATTGCCGATCTCGAGCGCGCACTCGCGCAGTGGGGCGAATATGGAATCACTCACGTAGTCACGGTAGTTCCAATGGGGGCTAACCTAAGAGGCAATGGCCGCCATTGATGTCGCTGGTTTCGTCGCAGATCTAAAAGACCACGCAGTGACCCACGGTTTTCACGTCCACGATGAGCGTCACTTCGTTGAGACATATTCCCTGCGCCAGGCCTGGGAAGTCGACCTGCACCCCGAAGACGGCTGCGGTGGTCCCGTGGACCTACATATCGAATTGGACGTCGACCCTCGAACGCTGCTCGCGTTCGAGGACGCGGTGCTCGGCCTGCCCGACGAAGTGGACCCGCCCGACGAGTTCCATTTTCCGCTCGTGCTGACCTGGACCCTCCCCCCGATGCCGCACGGTCCGGACCTCTTGCGTCTCGCCATCGACCTCGCCCCTATTGGCGGCATGGAGATGCCCCTCGAGGTGACGGCCACCGACTCCTTCGCCTCGCCCACCGAAGGTAGCGAGCGGCGGATTTCGATCGTCGCGCGCCGGGCAATCTCACTCAGTCAGGTCGCCAAGGGCGAAGACCCACTCTGTGACGTCTTCGAGCGCGGGCGCAGCGTCAGCGACTTCTTGCTGCAGGCTGCCGACTCGTGGCTCGGTTAGGCCGCTTCGCTCGCGCCACCGGCCCACTGCTCGCGGCTGGCGTGCTGCTCGCGTCGTGCGGAGTGGGTGGTGCCGTCGCCGACGCCAAGACCTCGTGCGGATACGTCCACAAAGCCCTCGCGCTGCAGGCCCAGAGCGAGACACCCGGATTGTCGAGCGCCGAGCAGTCGAAACTTCAGGCCAACGCCATGGGTGAACTATTGAAGGGCACGCCATCGGCTGCGGCGGCGACTTCGATCGATGGAAGTTGGAATCCCCTTGAGACCACGATCAACGAAGCCGAGCGGGTTCCGCTGACGAATCTCATACCCGCGCTGACAAGACTGTGCAAGGTGGCGGACTCGAGTTCGCCCTACCTGTAGGCGCTACTGCGCAAAGCGCTCGTAGAGCCAACTGAGCGAGTTCTCCTCGAGCATGGCGTCCTCCCAGCCCAGGATTTGATCCTCGAGGGCCGCGAGCGACGCGACCTTGCCGATCACTACGACCGTGAGATCGCTGATCATCTCGTCCGAGACGAGAAAATCACCGAAGATGTCCTCGTTGACGACGGCTTCGGGTTCGACCATCAGGTAGAGCTCGCCAGTCGCCTCGACCCACGACAACTCGTACTCGTTGTCCGAAGCGTCACTCCACTCTGAGCCGAATTCAAACTCTGCGCTCTCGCGACGGGCTTCGTTCTGTTCGTAAAAGGATTCAATGTCCATAGAGCAAGACTACGTCGCCACTATGTGCGTTGTGAAGTGCGCACGCAAGGTCATTCTGTCGGTCATGAGAAATGGACTCGCGCTGGTCGTCGCACTGGGAGCACTGCGGTGCGCGCCTGGCCCTCTACTGGGCCCCATGACAACTAAAACTGACGTATTGGGACAGCTTCGCCGAGAGTGGGAGCGCGCGGGGCGAACGAGCGGCGCCAGAAAATCCTTCCAAACACTGCGCGAGCGCCATCCGCTGCTCGACCTGGCGGCATTGGACGACCTTTGCGATGTCGTGAACATCCTCGAGGCGGCCGGCGGCCGGTGTGTACTGGAGCGGGCCGAGATCGTTCGCGCCCTGCTCGAAGATGCCGCGGATCCACTGGTGCACCGCACGTTGCTCCAGACCATGCTGCCGGGCATCGTGAGCGTGTGCCGTCAACTGCGATTCGGCGACGGCATCATCAAAGACCCGAGCGAGATGCTCGGCGTGGCCCTCGGGCTCGCGAGTGAACTACTCGTCGACTGGTCAGGCCAGTCGCGCCAATACGCGGCGCCAGACATACTCTCGGCGCTACGGGGCCGACTCCGACGATGGATGCTCAAGGAGAAGGCGTCAATGCAAGTCGTCGCCTACTTCGAACACACCGACGTTCCCGCCAGTGAAGACTCGCCACTGCTCACGCGACTGGGGAGCTTTCGCGGCAGTCAATACGAACGGATCGCCCGTCTCACCTACTCGCGCGTCTTCGAGGGTCGGTCGTTACGCGATCTCGCGAAAGAAGACTGCTCCTCGACCGGCTCGCTCCAGGCCGAGCTCCAGCATTTCGCCGTTCGCCACCTCATCTAGAACCAGCAAAGGTTTTTCATTCGTGAATAGCAATTTTCCTCCAATGCCCCTAACCTGCGAGGATTATGGTGAGCCGCCGCTTTTCTTTCAGAAGTGCCCACCTCCTGATGTGGTCGAGTCCACTGCTGTTACTGGTGCTCGTCTTCACACTGACGGGCTCGACCCCTTCGGTCGCCAAGCAACGCCCGGACACCGTTTCGACACCAGTCACAACGATCAGCCCCACGACGTCAACGAAGCGGGCACCGGTCACGACAACGTCAACAACAACGACAACGACGGCCAACGAGGCGAGCGGCTCTCACTACGTCAGCTCGACAAGTTCGACCGTGAAGTCGACCGCGCCCGAGCCCGTCGCGAACGTGCCGAGCGGCGCAACGGGAGGAAATCTGGGTCCCGCGCTTCGAGTCGTCGACGTCCCCCTGCAGGGGCCCGGATCGTGGACGCTGAGCGCCAGCGCTCAAACGAGCGATCTGCTGGTCTGCGCGACAACCAGCCAGACCGTCGACACATCCATCACGGTGGAAAACAACCAGAGTTGTCAACTCGAGATCACCTCAACCAGTCCAGGGGTGTCGCTCACATGGCAACTTATTCCAACTCCGTAAGACGATTCAGCACCGGGCCGCTGCACGGTACCGCGCTCGCCATCTACTTCGTTCTCTTGCCCTACGTGGTGACGACCAAGTGGGAGCTCACCCGTCGCGAGGCGAACGGTGCGTTGGTCCGATTCCTGCTCGTGGTGCTCGCAATCTTCTGGTTGATCTTCATCCTCCAGGTCATTCTCAACATCGCTCGACTTCGCCGGGGTGTACATACGGCCGCGGGTGGCAGTGCCTGGTTGGCGGGCCTCATCGTGGCGGTGCTGCCCTTTCTCGTCGCGGGCGCCGCGTCCGCGGCCAATCAGGCGACACCGACGAGCCTCAACGCGCGCATCGCGGACACCTCATGGCTCGCACCATCGACTGCGGTGACGGCGAAACCCGAGATACCTCGTCATCGACCGAGCCCGCCGACCCCGACGCCCGTCACGACCCTCTCAGCCGTTCCCATGGCTCTCATGGCCAAACGCCGCCACGACCTGTTACGCCAGCAGCAGTTCGATCACGAAGAAGAGATCGATGACGTCATAGAACTACTCAGGGCCTACAACCCGCAGCTCGTGGCCCAGCTTCGCCACCTAATGGGCAGCAATCTGGATGGCGTCGTTCACGTACCGGCGAACCTCGACGGTGGCGAGATCTCGCACGACACGGACCCCCTGGTCGCGTGCGCCCTCACCCAGGACCTGGACGGCCTGGTCGTGGCCTACGCGAGAGAAGGTGGCCAGTTGCAAATCGACGCGAAGTGGAGCGGCGATGACGTCATGGCCTCAGTGGTGGCGATGCACGATGGTCGGCTCTCGTTCTGCCGCGACGAGAGTGAGCTGCTGCGCGCCCTCGCGACACGAGTGCTGCGCAACACCTTGGTGGTGTATTTGGGCATCGCTCGTGATCTGGACGACGAACTGCGCGCTTGCTGCGTGACCCTCGCGCCGAAGGTGCGAGCTGAAGCGAAGACGGCCTACGAGTACTCGCAGTCGTCGGTTTCGTCCTCACCGCGTGGCACGTTGTCGGGCGACGTCCGCATCGAGCTCTTGCGGGCCGATCCGCAGATTACCGGGCTCGCCGAGCCGTTCACTCCAACATTGCGACGTCGCTGCGTCGAGATGGTCGCCTATCTCGCGCTGCACCGAGGTGAACCGGTCACGGGCGACCGGCTTCGCGCGAGGGTGCTCAGCCACGCCGACGTCGACGCGTCGAGCCGGACCCTGGCGAACACGGCCAGCGCGGTGCGGCGAAGTCTCGGCACCAGTAGCAAGGGCCCGCGACTGCACGCCGTGACGTCGGCCGGGTTGTATTCGACCCATGGACTCACGAGCGACGTCGAGATGTTCCACACGCTGATCGGTCGGGCCCGAGGGCTCTCGAACACCGAAGCCGCATCGCTCGCGCACGAAGCGCTGCTGCTCGTGCGTGGTGAGCCGCTCGCCAGCGCGCTGCGGGGCTTCGAGTGGTTCCTCGCCGAGGGTCACAATGCACGCTTGCAGCGCGACGGCGAGTGGGCGGCTCTCGCCCTGCACCACGATTCGCTGGTCCGTGAGGATTTCGAGTTGGCCTTCTGGTCGCTGCAACAGGGCCTGTTGATCGACTCCTACAGTGATGTCCTGCTGGAAGCGCTCGCGCGCGTCCCGCGGCTACGCCAGTTTGGAGGCGATGGAACCAGCCGAACGAAGCACGAGCCCGTCGGCGCCGGCGGCACTGTAGCGGTGGGATGGTCGTTCGCGCGCCTCGGCAACCAGGTCAGCGAGTAACTGGGAGAACGCGAGTGGTGGATCGACGAACAGATGCTTGGAAAGTGATCCGGGAATCGTATTGATCTCGTTCACGTAGAGCTCGCTGTCACTGGCCAGAAAGTCGATACGGGCAACGCCTCTCACCGACGCCAGCGCGGCGATCGTCCTGGTGTGGTCGCGTACCGCCTCCTCCTGGCCCGGCGCCAGAACGGCGGGTAGCTCCCTCGGTGCCGAGACCATTCCTTCGCCGCCCACGTACTTATCGCGGTAATCGAGGATCTCGGCGGTGCTCGAGCGCCTGATGGGCTTCTCGATTGCCGACAACGACAACTGCGGATACGTGCGAAGCGCGATTTGGATATCGGTCAGATCCTGACGGAATGGCTCGACCACACAGCCGCGCGCCAGATGCACGTTCGAGGTGAGTCGTGCTCGAGCCGTGGCGAGGTCCGCCACGACATCGATACCGATGGAGGAACCGCCGAAGCGCGGCTTCAAGATGTAAGGCCCCTCGAAGGACAACGACTGGGTGTCCTCGCTCAACAACGCGCGCGGCAACGTGGGAAGCCCCGCGGCCGCGATCACGGCGCCGAATGCCCACTTGTCCATGCCCAGAGCCGCACCGGCGACACTGGGACCGCTATAGCGAACTCCCGCGAGATCGAGGACCGCCTGCAGTGTCCCGTCCTCACCCGGTCCACCGTGGGTCGCGAGCACCACCGCGTCAAGGTCGAGGCGACGGTCCTTGCCCATTCGCCCGCCGACGGTGAAAAAACCACCCAGGTCGCCTTCGCGAAGGCTCAATTCAATCGAACCTTTCGGAAGTCCCTCAAGGAACGACTCAGCTTCGACGCCCGCGGGCACCTGGTAGAACGCACCGGTCTTGGTCCAATAGATCCCGAGCGTGTCCGAACTGTTCCGTTGCATTTCACGCAGGGCCAGCAGGCCCGTGAGGATAGAAATATCGTGTTCGGGCGTCGGTCCCCCGAAAAGCACACCAATAGTCACCGAACACCTCGTAACGACGTCATCAAGAAATCAAGGGTAGTGGTCGGGAAGGTCATTGAGGTACAGCACGCCATCGCCGGTGATCAGCGCTGATCGCACCCAGGTGACCGCCTGGTCACGGGTATCGAATCGCAGAGCGGCCTGTTCGTAGCCAGCCCGCAGCGCACGCGCGTTCGTACGGCCCACAATCACCAATTCCGCCCCATAGGCGGCGACCTTGCGCGCCAGAGCCAGGTTCTCACCGTACTGGTCGGCTCCCAGTTCGATCAGCCCCGGGGTCACCACCACGCGCCGTCCGCTGAGCGGCAGCGACTTCAGCAGCGACAAGGCCCCAGCGGCACTCGCGGGATTCGCGTTGAAGGTGTCGTCGATCACGACCACGCCCGAGGTGGCGGTGACCACGTTGGAACGGTTGGCGACAATCGTCACCCGGGCCAGCCGGTCCGCGATCTCCCCTTCGCCCACTCCGAGCTCGAGCGCCGTCGCCACGGCGCACGCCACATTCGTCGGCTGGACCCCACGTAGCGATGTGAGTCGGGCGACCTCGGTGCCGTCGATCAGGACCGTCCACTCGCCGTGGTCCTCGATGACCCGCACCGACGCCTCAGCGTTCGTCGACCCGGCGGTTCGAACGCGCTTGCCCGAAGTTCGTAGGCGCTCGGGCCATCGCGCGAGACGTACGTCATCGATGTTCACCACCACGGTGCTCGCCTTATCCGTGATCTCGAACTTGGCCTTCTCGATCACGTCGAGTGACTTCATCCGCTCCAGGTGCACGGGCCCGATGGCGGTGACGACCGCGATCTCAGGCGGGCACCACGAGCAGAGATCGGCGATCTCGCCCGGACCGTAGGTACCCATCTCGGCAATGAACACGCGCGTACCGTCAGCCAGATTCTCGTTAATGGCTCGCGAGAGGCCGGCTCGATTGTTGAAGCTGCGCGGCGAGGCGACAATGCCGTCGGCTCCGCCCAGCAGGTCGGCGAGATGGTTCTTGGTCGAGGTCTTGCCGTAGGAGCCGGTGATCGCGACGATGCGCGGTGACACGCGCTTGAGCCGCGCGACCGCCTGATCAACGAAGCCCTGCGCCTGGCGCCGTTCGTAAGGCGCGAGGGCGCGAGCGCTGAGATCGAGCAGCAACGGCACCGCCCAGACCATCGCAAGTGCGAGCAGCCACGGTCGAACGGTGAAGGCACCCACCGTCGCGATGATGAGCGCCACCAGAGTCGCCAGGACGGCAATCATGGTCAGTCGTCTCGTCCACTGCAACGCACTCGTGCGGCCCTTGATGGAAAGCCCTCGCGGGCAGAGGATCCCGTACGCGATCGTTACCACCGCAGCCGCTGGGTCAGCCCGCAGCAACACCGTCACGAGTAACGCGACGACGAGCACGTGGCTGAGCGTCACCGGTCGCGTTGCCTTGCTGCGGTTCGCGACCTTCGCCGAGGACACCTGCGGCGACGACCACCGCCCGAGGAAGCGGTGCATGGAACTCGGTTCGTAATGCTCACGCTGCAGGACGCGCAGCCATCGCAGCATCTGGGCGCTGAATGCACAGACGAGCGCAACGACGAACACGATGTCGAGCACGATTTGCGCCGTGCTCATCCCAGCAACGCCATGACACTAGTGACGAGTTCGTGGGGCGTTTCAGTTGGCAACAGGTGCCCGGCGCCCTCAACAACGCGCAACGTGTGCGGGCAACTCAAGAGAGCACCAGCGCGTTGGGCGATCTCAAGTGGGACCTCGCGGTCGCTTCGACCCCACACCATCGATACTGGCGCTCGCACCAATCCGAGTTCGGGTTCGATACTCTCGTTCACCGTGGCTACGAGCACGTCACGCATGATGCCGTGGGCGTTTCGGTAGTCAGCCGAGCCGAAGTGTTGGCGCGCATCCTCCATGCGCTTATCGCTAAGCAGGCCCTTCTGGTGCAGAGCGCGCACGATCCGGTAGCGGAGCGGCGACTTCGCCGACGACGCCTGACGCACCAACGGAGCGCCCGTGAGTACCACGCCCCGCACGAGTTCAGGGTTCGTCGCGGCAATAACCGTCGCGATACGCCCGCCAAAAGAATGACCAACGAGCACCAGCGGCTCTTGAGCCAATTCGACGAGTGCCGGCGTGATCAGTTGGGCGTAGATCCCGGCCCCCCCGGCGACCGTTGGGAGCGGTGACGAACCAAAACCCGGAAGGTCCAAGGCTACCGATGAAATACCCTGATCGGAGAGTTCGCGCGCACTGTCGGCGAAGTCCTGACCCCGCCGAGCCCATCCGTGGAGCCATACGACCCGCACGGGGCCCTCGCCGTAGGGCTCACCAAAGAGATTTCCATCGCCGTAGGCACGCAGCACGTCCTTCAGGTTACTGACATGCCACCCTTCGCCGGTGCCGCGTCACGCCGTGCCGGTAGCGTCAAGGGGACTATGACTGACCAGATGGCATTCTCCGAGGACATGCTCGTCGGGCTCACGCCCGAACAGCGTGAAGCCGTCATGTCGCCGGCCCGTCGGCTCCTCGTACGCGCCACCGCCGGATCGGGAAAGACGCACGTGCTCACCCTGCGCATTCAACGGCGTATCGCCCAGGGCGAGATCGACGCGGACCAGGTCCTCGCGATGACCTTCACGCGCAAGGCGGGTGATGAACTGCGTCGGCGTCTCTTTCGTGCCGGCATTCGCGACATCCGCGCGGGTACCTTCCACCGCGCCGCCCTCACCCTGGTCAACCAGTACCGCGAAGACCACCACTTGAAGCCGCTCGTGATCGAGGCCAATCGTCGACGACTCGTGACGTCGCTCGCCCAACAGATGAAGGACAGCGGCGACCTGCACCTGGAGGACTGGCAACTGCCGCGACTCGAACAAGAGATCGGCTGGGCCCTGAGTCAGGGCTACAACGGCGCCCTCTACGCGAAGAACGCCCGTCGACTTCGACGCGACGCTCCTCTCCCCGCCGCACAGTTCGCCGACGTGCTCGACCGCTACGTTGGCCTCTGTCGCAGTCGCGGGGTGCTCGACTTCGATCTGCTGCTGAGTGAAGCGATCTCGCTACTCAGGGACGATCCGAACGTGCTCGCGTCCTTTCGCCACCGCAACAAGTCGATCTACGTCGACGAGACCCAGGACATGAACCCGCTGCAGTTCATGCTGCTGCGTCACATGGCTGGCGACGAACCCGACCTCTTCTGCGTCGGTGACCCCAACCAGTCCATCTACGGCTTCAACGGCGCGAACCCCCAATTGCTGGGCGAGATCATCCGCACCTGGCCCGACACCGTCGTGCTCGACCTGACGAGGAACCACCGGTCCACCGCCAACATCATCGCCGTCGCCAATACGCTGCTCGAAGAAGGCGCCCGGGGCATCATTCCGGCGAAGGATGACGGCGACGTGCCCATGGTGCGCGCCTACAACACTGACGAGCAGGAGGCCGAGCACGTGGCCACCTGGCTGAGCGCGAAACACCAGCCCGGCACACCGTGGCGATCAATGGCGGTGCTCGCGCGCACGAACGCCCAACTCGAATTGATCGCCGGGTTCCTCGACGCGAATGATGTGCCCTTCGAGCGACGCGGACCCGAACACTCGCCCGCGTCAGACCTGCTCGTTCCGAGTGAGGTGTGGACGAGAAAACCCGACGATGACCATCGTGACGCCGTTGCGCTTTCGACGATCCACCGTTCCAAAGGGCTCGAGTTCCAGAACGTTGCGGCCATCGGTTGGGCCGAGGGCCAACTGCCGAACTACAACGCGACGACCCCGGCGCAGATCGCCGAGGAGCAGCGCCTCGCCTACGTCGCGCTCAGCCGGGCTGAGAACTCGCTACTGATCACCTGGAGCCGGGGTCGCAACGACCCGCGATACCCCGACCGCGCACCGTCACGTTTTCTCGCGCCGATTGAGAAGGTCATCGCCGAGATCGAACAGCGAAACGCACCACTCACCGGCGAGGCCCGCAAGGCCCGTCTCGCCGCGATCCGCCGCGAACTCGAGGCGGCCGTCAGCGAGGGTAACGTTTCGCTTTAGTGGAAACCCTGCAGCTTCGTAATGAACTGATCGAGATCGTCGGGGCCGGCGCCGTCACCTTCACGTCGGGACACAATGTCGACGATCTGCACGACGAATCACTGCACGCGCTCCACGCCGAACCCTTCGCCGTCGTGCGCCCGTCGAGTACCGAACAAGTGAGCGAACTCGCCATGTTCGCGTCGCGCCACGCCATTCCAGTGACCCCTCGAGGGTCGGGCACCGGCCTCTCCGGCGGCGCCACCCCGGTGCCCGGCGGTATCGTCGTGAGCTTCGCCCGAATGAACCAGCTGCTCGAACTCGACGCCAATGATCACGTCGCAGTCGTCCAACCGGGCATCACCCTTCGAGAGTTGAGCGAAGCGCTCTCGCCCAGTGGCCTGCGCTATCCGGTCTACCCGGGTGAGCTGTCCGGCTCGCTCGGCGGCAACGTCAACACGAACGCCGGCGGCATGCGTGCCGTGCGCCACGGGGTCACCCGGCACCACGTGCTCGGACTCGAGCTCGTCCTCATCGACGGGACCATTGTTCGCACGGGCGCTCCGGTCGTGAAGTCATCGTCGGGCTACGACCTCACCCAATTGATCGTCGGCAGCGAGGGGACCCTCGCGATGGTGACCGAAGTGACCCTCAAACTGTCGCCGACCCTGGCGCACTCGGCGACGGTGCTGGTCCCGTTTCACACGCTCGACGAGGTCACGCGCGTCGTGCCCACGATCGTGGCCTCGGGCCTCGAGCCCTCGATGCTCGAGTACCTGGACGTACTCACCATGTCAGCAATAACAAATGCCGCGGCCCTCGAACTCGGGGTCGACGGCGCCATCGCCGCGCAGACCGCGGCGTATCTGATCATCGTGCTCGAGACCCGCACCTCCCAGCAGCTCGACGACGACGTCATCGCGCTGGCCGAGCTGGTCCAGGGGGCGAACGCGCTCGACGTCTACGTCCTCCCCCCGGCCGCGGGCACCCGCCTGATCGAAGCACGCGAGCGAGCGTTCTGGGTCGCCAAAGCGGCCGGCGCCAACGAGATCATCGACATCGTCGTACCTCGCTCGACCGTGCCCACGTTCCTCAGCGCCGCGAACGAGATGGCCCAGCGCCACGAGGCGTTCATTTCCGGCTGCGGTCACGTGGGCGACGGCAACATCCACCTGTCGGTGTTCCTGCCCGACGACGCGCGGCGCGCGGCGTTGCTCCTCGAACTCTTCGCCTTCGGTCTCGACCTCGGTGGCCAGATATCGGGCGAGCACGGTATCGGACGCGACAAGCAGGCGCCCTACCTCGCACTCACCGACCCCGTGCTGATCGAGTTGCAGCGACGCATCAAGCACGCCTTCGACCCCGATCAACTCCTTAATCCTTACCGACTGCTCGACGAAAGGCCCATGCCATGAACGGTGCGCACGCGCTCCTCTCCACACTTCGAGCGAACGGCGTGACCACGTGCTTCGCGAATCCGGGCACCTCCGAGATGCACTTCGTCGCGGGCCTCGACGATGTCGCCGAGATGAACGCGATCCTGTGCCTGTTCGAAGGCGTCGCCACCGGCGCCGCCGACGGTTACGCGCGCGTCACCGGACGACCCGCGTCGACGTTGCTGCACCTGGGTCCGGGACTTGCGAACGGATGGGCAAACCTCCACAACGCCCGACGCGCGCGGGTTCCCCTCGTCAACATCATTGGTGACCACGCGACCTATCACGCCCAGTACGACGCTCCTCTCCAGAGCGACATCACCGCCGTCGCGAACGGTCTTCACAGTTGGCAGCGCCGCACGCTGAGCCAGAACACCGTCGCCCGCGACACCGCCGACGCCGTCGCGGCGGCCTACGGTCCGCCGGGTCAGGTGGCGACGTTGATCCTTCCCGCCGACGTCTCGTGGGGCGAACTCGATTCGGCGCCGACCTCGTGGCCGCTCGCTGAACGACACCCCCCCGCGACACCGGACGCCGACCAACTCTCGCGAGCGCTCACGGCGCTTCGCACAAAGAAGGCGGCATTGTTCATCGGCGGAACGGCACTCGATACCGAGCAACTCGCCCTCGCCCAGCGCATCGCGATTGCTACCGGCTCGCGCGTGATCATGGAGACGTTCCCCGCAATCGTGGACCGCGGCGCGGGCGTGGCGCACCCCGAGCGTCTGATCTACCTAAGCGAGTTCGCCATATCCCAGTTGAAGGACCTCGAGGCGCTCGTGCTCGTCGGATCGACCGAGCCCGTCGGATTCTTCGCCTACCCCGATGTACCCAGCCGGATGGTGGCCGAGGGATGCGACGTCATCACCGTCGCCGCCCCCGGAACCGACACGCTCGTCGCTCTCTCGGCGCTCGTCGACGAACTCAACGCCGCGCCGGTGGTCGTCACGGCCGGCGAACGGCCCCCCACGCCCACCGGAGCGCTCACCACGCAGAGCTTCGCCGCCGCTATCGGCGCGACACTGCCCGACGGCGTGATTGTCGCCGACGAGTCCAATACCAGCGGCGTGCACCTCTTTGGCGCGACCCAGTTCGCTCCCGCTCATCAGTGGATGACCCTCACGGGCGGGTCGATCGGTTTCGGGCTTCCCGTCGCGCTCGGCGCCGCAGTCGCCAGCGGACAGCGGGTGCTCACGCTCGAGTCCGACGGCTCGATGATGTATACGCCCCAGGCGTTGTGGACAATGGCGCGCGAGGGCCTCGACGTCACCGTGGTCGCGCTGAGCAACCGGAGTTACGCCATTCTCAACCTCGAGCGCCAGCGCGTAGGCGCGGTCACGAACGGCGCCACCAGCCAGCGGATGCTGGAGCTGGATGGTCCGGAAATGAACCTCTGCTCGATTGCGACCGGTCTCGGGGTGCCGAGTGTGCGCGTCACCTCCGCCGAGGAACTGGTGACGGCACTCCTGCGCTCCTACGCGACCTCGGGCCCAATGTTCATCGAGGTCATCTTGCCCAAGGGTCTCAGTTAGAGATCGAACTCACCGATGACCGGCGCGTGGTCCGAGGGCTTCTCGCCCTTTCGAGCATCCCGGTCGACGTAACTGCGCACGGCGTGCGAGAACAGGATCGGATCGACGAGCAGCAGATCGATCCGAAGACCCCAGCCGCGATGAAAGGCCCCGTTGCGGTAGTCCCACCACGTATAGCAGGGCTCGTCGGGGCGCAGCGCCCTCGTAAGGTCGGTGAGCCCCGCAACCTCGAGTTCACGAATGGCGTGTCGTTCGGGCTCGCTGACGTGCGTCGAACCTTCGAACACCACGGGGTCGTAGCAGTCGAGGTCGCTCGGCGCCACGTTGAAGTCGCCGCCGAGGGCGAAGGGTGTGGCTGTGTCGCGACTTCGAACGAGCGACGCCAGTTTGGCGAGCCATTCGAGCTTGTACGCGTAGTGGGGATCGTCCAGTGCTCGTCCGTTCGGTACGTAACACGAATACACGCGAACACCCCCGCAGGTGGCGCCGATGATCCTCGCCTCCTCGTCGCCGTCACCGAAACCGCGCGTCACGTCGGAGATTCCCACCTTCGACAAGATGGCCACGCCGTTCCATTGGCCCTGACCGTAGTGGGCGGACTCGTACCCGAGGGCCCGTAACGCAGCGAACGGGAACTTCGCATCGGTTTGCTTGGTCTCCTGGACGAGCATGACGTCGGGACTGTTCTCGACGAGCCACGCCTCCACACGAGGCCACCTGGCCGTCAACGAATTGACGTTCCAGGTGGTGATGATCACGAGATGTCAGCGAGGATGAACAACAGGTCGGCTTCCGCCGCGACGTCACCGTTCACCGTCGCGCGACCGTGACCCTTACCGCCCCGGGCCGACAATCTGGTCATCTCGCATTCGAGCAGCACCGTGTCGCCAGGAACGACCTGTCGGCGGAAACGGGCGTGCTCGACGCCTCCGAAGAGCGGCAGCCGTCCGGTGTACTTCGGGTCCGCGAGCACCGCGACGGCGCCACACTGAGCGATTGATTCGAGCAGCAACACGCCGGGCGTCGTCGGGCGTCCCGGAAAATGACCGGGGAAGAACCACTCGTCGCCCGTGAGGTGCCACAGTCCGCTCGCGCGCAGTCCGGGTTCGATGCTCACCATGGAGTCGAGCAAGAGGAAGGGCGGACGATGCGGAAGCCAATCCGCGGGGTTCATTGACAATTCGCTCATGACAGGGCCAACTCGGCGATTCGTCGGTCACTGTCGACGGTCACCAACCGGAAGGTCTTGACGTCGCCACGCTTCAGCACGTCGCGCGCCCTCGCCGGCGCAGGATCGGCCAGTGACGTCGTCGGGGCGTAGCACTTGACGTGCCTGCCACCTTTCAGTTTCACGTTGATCACGGCTCCGTGGGACGTGAAGTCGGTGACCTCACCTTCGACCTTGGCGCCGATCTTGAACGAACCCTTGAAGAGTGCGAACTCCGCCTCGGGATTGACGGGCTGGCGTCCGCGGCGAAGCGCTGGCGCCTCCTCGGGCTGCAACTCGGGTGGCTTCGGCGCGGGCGGTGGATTCTTGGGCTTCTTCGTCGCCACGGCCACGGCCTTGGCGATCGCCTTCTTGACCGGTGTCGCCTTCTTCGTCACCTTCTTCACGGGCGTCTCGGCTGGCTTGGCCGCGATCTCGACGGACTTGGCCGCCTTCTTCGTTACCTTCGCCGGTGCCTTGGCGACCTTCGCCGCCCTCTTGGCCGGGGCCTTGGGGGACTTCACCGGTGTGAGCGTGGTGCCGATGATTGGCTTCGTGCCATCGGGGAGCGTGACCGACAGCTTCTTGACCGGCCGAGATGTCTTGATGCCGCGCACGGGAATCCTTGGTGTGAAGACCCAACCGACACCCTTCACGGGCTTGCCGCCGATGAGACGGTCGGCATCGAAGAGCCACGGGTACTCCTCGTGGAACTCCTGGAACGAGTCGTTGCTCAGCACGACCGCGCTGATTCGTTGGGCGATCTTCAAGATGAACGCATCACCGCGCCCGATTGCCCCCGCGGGCGGTGTCACGATCTCGCCCGCCAATTCGGCTTCCTTGAATCGGGCTCGCTCGCCGGGCGCGACTCGATGCTCGAAACTCGCATCCACGACGACGATGACCTCAGCGGCGGGATTCTCCTCGAGGAATGAACGCACCGCCTCGTCCAACTGCACGAGACTCGGAATCGTTCGACCCTCGGTGGCGAGGTTGGATCCGTCGACGACGATGCGAACCTTCGATGGCTTGGCGGGGCTCATCCGACGGCCCGCTTCAACAGGTCAGCCTGCTCGGCAGCGTGCACGAGACCGCTTCCCGTTGCGGGGCTCGCCGACTCGGCTCTCGCCACGTGCGCCACCTTCGTGTCGCGCAGCTGGTTGTGCATCTGAAGATGCACGAAGGGCCACGCGCCCATATTCTCGGGCTCCTCCTGAAGCCAGACGACCTCGTCGAGGTTCGCATAAGAGTTCAGAATCTCCTCGATCCTCGCGACCGGCCACGGATACAGCTGTTCGACTCGAACCACGGCGACTGACGACGCACCGATCTCGTTGCGTCGGGCAATCGCCTCGTGCGCCACCTTGCCGGTTGCGAGCACGACGCGCGTCACCGCGTTGACGTCGGTGCCAGTGTCCTCGAGCACCGTCTGGAACGAGCCGCGCTCGAACTCGACGAGGGGTGAGCGGGTCTGGACGGCGCGCAGCAACGACTTCGGCGTGAAGACAATCAACGGTGTGATGTTCTCGCGCAACACCTGACTGCGCAGCAGATGGAAGTACTGCGATGCGGTAGTCGGTTGGGCGACGCGGATGTTGTTGCGCGCGCACAGCGACAAGAAGCGCTCGATTCGACCACTCGAGTGCTCGGGACCCTGTCCCTCGTATCCATGCGGGAGCAGCATGACGAGACTCGCGTGCTGACCCCACTTGTCCTCGGCGGCGACCAGGAAGTTGTCGATGATGATCTCGGCGCCATTGACGAAGTCGCCGAACTGCGCCTCCCAGGCGACCAGGGTGTTGGTGGACTCGACCGAATAGCCGTACTCGAAACCGAGCGCCGCGTACTCACTGAGGAACGAGTCACGTACCGTGAAGAATGCCGTCGAGTCGAGGTTCGCGAGCGGCACGTACTGGTCACCGTTCTCGTAGTCGATCAGCGCGGCGTGACGGTGTGAGAAGGTGCCACGACGCGAGTCCTGACCGATCAGTCGAACATTCGACCCACCCTTGACGAGCGACCCGAGGGCTAACGCCTCGCCGAGCGCCCAGTCGACGTCACCAGCCTCGAGCAGCGCAGCGCGTTGGACGAACTGGCGCTCCAGCTTGGGGTGGACGGTGAATCCCGCGGGTGCCGACATTGTGGCCTTCGCGATTTCTAGCAACGTCTCGCGGGCGACACCCGTGGCCGGAGCCGGGGTGTCAAACGGAATGTCCGCGACCGGCACGCCCTCGAGCGTCGGTATCGGCACCGTGCGGACTTCGTCGAGCACACTCTGCAGACGAGCGTTGAATTGATCGAGCTCGAGTTCAGCCTGTTCAATGGAAAGGTCGCCTCGACGAACCAGGGTCTCGGTGTAGATCTTTCGAACCGAGCGCATCTGATCGATGATCTTGTACATCTGGGGCTGGGTGTAACTCGGGTCGTCGCCCTCGTTGTGCCCGTGACGCCGGTAGCAGACGATGTCGATCACGACGTCGCGGTGGAACGTCTCGCGGTAGTCGTAGGCGAGCCGCGCGACGCGCGCGCACGCCTCGGGGTCGTCACCGTTGACGTGGAAGATCGGTGCCTGGATCATCTTGGCGACGTCGGTGGGATAGAAACTTGAACGGGCCGACTCCGGAGCGGTCGTGAAGCCGACCTGATTGTTGATCACGATGTGAATCGCACCACCGACTCGGTAACCCGAGAGTTGGGAGAGGTTGAGCGTCTCGGCGACAACGCCCTGTCCGGCGAACGCCGCGTCACCGTGGATGAGAATCGGCAGATACGGGAAGAAATCAGCCATCTCCGACCACTGCGTGCCGTCGCTCGGACGGATTACCAGGTCCTGCTTGGCTCGTACTATGCCCTCGACGACCGGACTCACGGCTTCGAGGTGCGACGGGTTCGACGCCATCGAGACTTCGATGCTCACACCGCGGGGATTCTTGAAGACGCCGCGAGCACCCTTGTGGTACTTGACGTCGCCACTTCCCTGGACGCTCTCGGGATCGAGATTGCCCTCGAACTCGGAGAAGATGTCACTGTAGGACTTGCCGACGACATTCGCGAGCACGTTCAGGCGGCCGCGGTGCGCCATGCCGATCACCGCTTCACGCACTCCCTCGTCGGCCGCGACGTCAAGAATCGTCTGCAGTGCCACGATGGTCGACTCGCCGCCTTCGAGACCGAATCGCTTCTGACCGACGTAGCGCGAATGCAGGAAGCGCTCGAATACCTCGGCCTCGTTGAGGGCCTCGAGGACGCGGCGCTGCTGATCCACGGGCATCGACTGATTGGCGCCCTCGACCCGCTCCTGGATCCACCGCTTCTGCTCAGGATCCATAATGTGGCCGTATTCGATGCCGGTCGTGCGGCAATAGGCGTCGCGCAAGATGCTCAATATCTCTTCCAACGTCGCTTCGCGCTTGCCGACGAGACCGTTCACGACGAAGGTACGCTGCAGGTCCCAGATGGTGAGTCCGTAGGTCGCGAGATCGAGCTCCGAGTGAAGGGGGGGCGGTTCACTGCTGAGCGGGTCCAGGTGGGCGTTCAGGTGACCGCGCACGCGATACATGTTGATGAGTTCCTGGACGCGAATCTGCTTCAGGATCCTCTCGGCGTCACCTTCGCCGAGCACCGGATTGCTGTCCTTCGCCCACTGGGCCGGCTCGTAGGGGATGCCGAGCGACGCGAAGATCTCGGTGTAGAAGTCGTGCCCGCCGGTCAGGCACTCGGCGACGTACTTCAAAAAGAGGCCCGACTCCGCCCCCTGGATTATGCGGTGGTCGTAGGTCGAAGTGATCGTCATGACCTTGCCGACACCAAGTTCAGCGAGTGCGCGCGGATCAGCGGCTTCGAAACCCGCAGGCCAGCCGAGAGCGCCGACGCCGAAGATCGCGCCTTGCCCCGGCATGAGCCGCGGCACGGACTGCACCGTGCCGAGTGTGCCGGGGTTCGTCAGGGACACGGTCGCGCCGACGAAGTCATCGGCGCCGAACGTGGCGTTATGCACCTTTCGCACCAGGTTCTCGTAGGCGAGGAGGAACGCTCGGAAATCCATCGTGTCGGCGTCACGGATGACCGGCACCAGGAGGTTGCGCGTCCCGTCGGGGCGCTGCACGTCAACGGCGAGTCCGAGGCCCACGTGTTCGTGGCGGCGCACGCCCGGCGTGCCCTTCTCGTCCACGGCTTCGACGAACGTCGCATTCATCGAGGGGATTGCGATCAGGCCTTTCACGATCGCGAACGCGATGAAGTGTGTGAAGGAGACCTTGGCGCCACTCGAACGTGACAGCGACTCGTTGAGCGCGGTGCGATTGATCTCTAGTAGTCGCGCCGAGACCGAACGCACACTCGTGGCGGTCGGTACGGCCAGGCTCGCATTCATATTGATGACGATCCGTGCGGCGGCGCCTCGAAGGGGTGTCGCCTCGGCGTCAATCGTCACCGGGGGCTTGGCCGCGACCACGTGGGTCGCGGCGGTCGCCACCGTGGGGACAGTGGACCGCTGGTAATCGGCGAAAAACTCCTTCCAACTTGACGACACCGAGTCCGGGTCGGCGAGGAAGCGGTCGTACATGTCGTCGACGAGCCAGGCGTTCGGTCCAAAAGAGCCTTTGTGGGAACTTGATGACGTGGGGTCTGAGGGGGTAGTCACACCCCCAGCCTAGAGGCGGGACTCCTTTCGTTGGCTGGTCGGGCCTGCGCCGATAGCCAGTAAGTTTCGCGTATGAGTACTGGCACCGCCATCCCCCTCGGACTGCACTCCGTGCCCGACTCGCCAGTACCGGGACTCGCGGTCGCCGAGCGCCGGGTCGCTGGTCCGTTGGCAACGATCATCTGCGTCCACGGCGGCCTCGACCGCGGAGGGTCCTTTGCCCGGCTGGCTCGACGTACCGAAGCGTTCGACCTCATTGCCTACGACCGCCGCGGCTACCAGGGTTCGCGCTCATTGCAGCCGCTGTCGCTGGAAAACGACACGGATGACCTTCTCTCGATCGCGCGACGGGAATCGTCCACCGGACCCGTGATCTTCTTCGGCCACAGTTTTGGCGGCGTCGTCACGTTCAAGGCCGCGCTGCGCAAGCCCTCACTGGTCCAGCTCGTCGTCAACTACGAATCGCCACTCCCCTGGGTGCTGCACCGCGAGATTGGTCGAAGCGCGCTGTCAACTGATGCGGAGGACGAAGCCGAGCGCTTCTTTCGCCGAATGGTTTCGGACAACGCCTGGGAGCGTCTCAGCGAACACGAACGCCAGTCACGACGTCTCGACGGACCGGCGCTCTTATCCGACCTGCGCCAACTCCGCAGCGGCGAGCCCCTCTTCGATCTCGCAGAGTTGGCGACGCCCGCGCTCTACGTACACGGCGATACGAATATTCCTGAGTACTACCGGGCACTCTGCGCCGTCCTCGAATCCATCAACCCGCTCATCACCACGCGCGAGATGAAGAAGGCCGGGCACGGAGCGCACCTCTCCAATCCGGATCAACTCGCGTCGCTGATCTTTCAAACTTGGGAGCAACTATGCGAATCGGCGTAACAGGAGCATCCGGCTTCATCGGGAGTGCGTTGGTCGGGGCCCTCGAGCAACGAGGCGATCAGGTGGTTCGTTTCGTTCGCCCGACGGGATCCGCGGCAACCGGGGACGTCGTGCGCTGGGATCCGGCTCGTCAGACCATCGACGACGATGACCTTCGCCGAGCGGGCGACTTTGACGCCGTCGTGCATCTGGCGGGCGCGGGCATCGCGGACAAGCGCTGGACGGCAGCGCGCAAGGGTGAGATTCTGCGTTCTCGCACGGAGTCGACCAACCTCCTCGTCGAGGCGCTGGCTTCGTCGGGCACCGCGTTCCTCGCGAGCGGCTCGGCGATCGGCTTCTACGGATCGAGGGGTGATGAAGTCCTTGACGAGACCTCATCACAGGGCGACGATTTTCTAGCCGACGTCTGCGGGCGGTGGGAAGAGGCGACCACGCCACTTACCCGTCAAGGGACCGGCGTTGCGCTGTTACGCACGGGCATCGTCATGAGCCAAAACGGCGGAGCGCTCAAGAAACAACTCCCCCTCTTCCGTCTGGGCCTAGGTGGGCCACTTTCGTCGGGTCGTCAGTGGTTGAGCCCCATCTCGCTGGTCGACGAGGTCAGGGCAATCCTGTGGGTTATCGAGAAGAAAATCATCGGACCCGTGAATCTCACTGGTCCCCAACCTCTTAGAAATGACGAGTTCACGAAAGTTCTCGCTCAGGAAATACACCGCCCCGCGCTTCTTCGGGTTCCAGCATTCGCCCTCAAGATCGCGCTCGGCGCTGAATTCGCCACTGGCGCAGTCCTCGCGAGCCAGCGTGTAATTCCGAAAGTCCTGACCGAATCAGGCTTTTCATTCGAGAATCCAACGAATACTGAGATAGTCACGTCGTCACTACGCGCCTAGGGCGCTCCTGGAAGAGTGTTTTTTATCGTTTGGCACACTTTCTTACCCAAATCTTGCCTTCTTCTTTCTTCACACTTACAACTTGTATCCCCTGATAGCCCCCGATACAGTTGCCACTAATCCATCTTGCAGGTGGGCAAATTGAAGGTGACCATTTACGTGGTTCAGGGAGGCAATATCAATATGCAATTCAAAAACAAGCTGAGGCTTCTGGTAACGATTGGCACAGTTGCCGGTTCGCTATCACTTGGCCTTATCGCCCCGAGCGTGAGCGGAGCCGCCAGTACGGCGAGTACCGCGAGCAACACGATCACGTTTGCCGAGTTAGCAACGGCGTCGCCTAACTACATATTTCCGTATCTGGGTTGCGGTTTCTTCTCGGTAGACAACCTCAACCAGTTCCAGGAGCTGATGTACCGCCCGCTCTACTGGTTCGGTCTCGGCAAGTCGAGCGCCTACGTTCCAAAGTTGTCGACCGGCGACAAGCCCGTCTTCTCCAACGGCGACAAGACGGTCACCATCACGATGAAGGGCTGGAAGTTCTCTGACGGTCAGACCGTGAACGCCCAGTCGGTGATGTTCTTCTTGAACATGTACAAGGCCGACCCCACGAGCTACTGCGGCTACAACAAGGGCTACGGAATCCCCGACCAGGTTAAGAGCGCGAGTGGTTCAGGTAACACCGTGACGCTCAAGTTCACGGAGTCAATGAACCCCAACTGGCTGTTGTACAACTACCTGTCCGAGATCACTCCAATGCCCGACACATGGGACGTCACCGCAGCCGGCGCGAAGTCAACGTGCGCCACTGGCAAGTACGGCGCCGCCGCGACGAACGCCGCCTGCAAGGCAGTTGAGAAGTACCTCGACGCGCAGTCCGCGAAAGAAAGCACTTTCACGAGCAGCCTCTGGACCAGCGGTACCGACGGTCCTTGGACTCTTACCTCTTTTGACAACCTGGGCAACGTGACGTTCGTGCCGAACGCCAAGTACTCAGGACCGGTCAAGGCTCAGAAGGGCATCGACTACGTGAAGGAATTTGCGTACACAACCGCCACGGCCGAAGAGAACGCGCTGCGCGCGGGATCAATCGACCTGGGCTACGTTGACCCGACGGTTTTGACCAGCAACGCGCCGAAGCCAGGCAAGGTCGGAGCGAACTGGTCAGCGATATCGGCTAAGTACACCTTGGTGACGGGCTCGGGCTGGCAATTCGTCTACGCGCCATTCAACTTCAGCCCGAAGAACCCGAAGCACGCGATCATCGCTCAGTCCTACGTCCGCCAGGCAATCCAAATGGCCGTGGACCAGACCACGATCATCAACAAGGTTTATAAGGGCTACGGCTATCCGATTGACAGCCCATTGCCGCCGAACACGCCGACCTCGGTCAGCGGACTCAAGACCACGGCTGGAGTGAAGAACCCGTACCCGTTCAGTTTGAAGAAGGCCAAGGCCCTCTTGACGAGCCACGGTTGGAAGCTCAACAGCGGCAAGGTCATGGCGTGCGTGAGCCCCGGTACCGGTTCGAAGGACTGTGGCGCGGGCATTGCCAAGGGCGCAACACTGAGCTTCTCCATTGTGTGGGCTTCCGGCACACCGTCGCTGGACGACACGTTCAACGCCGAGATTTCGAGCTGGGCTTCGATTGGCATCGCCTTCAGCCACACCGAGACCGGCTTCAACAACGTCATCGCCGACTGTGAGCAGGGCACGAAGTTCCAGGTCTGCTCATGGGGTGGTGGCTGGATCTACGCTCCGGACTACTACCCGTCGGGTGAGACGCTGTTCGCTCCGGGTGGTGGCTTCAACGTGGGTACCTACAGCAACGCCAAGATGACGTCGGCCATCAAGGCCACCACCTTCGGTACGGCCTCGCTGGCCAAGTACGCGACACTCGCAGCCACGCAGCTGCCGGTCCTGTACGAGCCGGAGTTGGGCGCCGTTGGTGAAGTCGTCAACACGCTGAAGAGCAAGATTGGATTCACACCGAACCCACTCCAGAACTTCATGCCGGAGTACATGCATTACTAACAGGCACTGCACTTGAGGCCACGTGCCTCAGAGAGAACGGCCCCCCGCGAGGGGGGCCGTTCTCTCTTGGCGAGAAAATTGAAATACGAGCCCTGACAAGGGATTAGATGGAGATTTTCTCGCAAGAGATCCCTAGCCAGCACTGTTACACTGAGCATCTGTGTTGAACTACATCCTTCGACGACTGGTGCAGTCCCTGTTCGTGCTGCTCATCGTGATGCTGATCACTTTCACCCTGCCCTACTTCCAGCCGCACGGGATTCTGACGCCCGCCTACTCGGTGCTCGGCACGCACGCCAACGCGCGCACCGTCGGCATCTGGGGCGCCCAGAACGGGATGAACCACCCCTACTTGGTCCGATTCTGGAACTACATCGATCAGGTGTTCATCCATTTCAATCTAGGTACCTCCTACAAGCAGAACCTCTCCGTGTGGGCGATCATCTCGATCTACGTGCCGCGCACCCTCTGGCTCGCCCTTTCCTCGCTGATCCTGACGATCCTCATTGCGATCCCGCTAGGAATGTTCCAGGCGTCGCGCCGCAACACGACCTTTGACTACACCGCCACGGGCGTCGCCTTCGTGCTCTATGGTGTGCCGCTCTTCCTTCTCTGCATGATCATGCTGCAGATCTTCACGTTCTCAACGCACTTGCTTCCCGCGTCACCCCCGAACGGTGTCGCGCCGTGGGCCATCTTCACCGATCCAGTCGGGTTCCTGCTGCCGGTGATGACATTGACGCTCGCCTCCCTGGCCTTCCTCAGCCGCTTCATGCGTGGCACCGTGTTGGAGGTCCTGGTCCAGGACTACATACGCACCGCCAAAGCCAAGGGCTGCTCGAGTCGCCGAGTGCTCTTCAAGCACACTTTCAGAAACGCATTGGGGCCGATCATTACCATCCTCGGTCTCTACATTCCCGGTCTCATCGGTGGAGCACTGATCATCGAGGACGTGTTCAATTATTCAGGCCTAGGCCTCCAGACCCTGAATGCCGCCGCTCTGGGCGATGTGCCGACGGTGCTCGGCATCACCCTGCTGACCGCGGTGTTGACCCTCTTAGGCAACCTCGCCGCCGACCTCGGACTCGGGCTGGTCAACCCACGAATCCGAATTGAAGGCACGAAGTGACGGCCCAGGGTGTCGCGACCACCGTCAAGGACGACAGAGTCGTCCCGATGTGGAAGCAGCGCTGGACGATTTTTTCGCACAACAGGCTCGCCGTCATTTCCGCAATCTTCCTGATTGTCATTACACTTCTCTGCTTTCTCGTCCCGTGGCTACACCCGACGAACCAGACCAATCAGGCGCTGGCCCTCAACGGGACGTGGAACGCGACGCCTTCGTGGTCGCACTGGCTGGGCACTGACAGTTCGGGTTTCGACGAACTCGGAAGGATCTTCTACGGCGGCGAATACTCACTTACATTGGGGATCTTCGCGGGCTTGATCACAATCCTGGTGGGAACGGTGTACGGCATGGTCGCCGGACTCTTCGGTGGCATTATCGACAGCGTGCTCATGCGCATCCTTGACGCATTGCTTTCCATCCCGGCGATCTTCCTGTTGATCACCCTCATCACGTTGTTCCAGCGGTCCACCTTCTTCCTGATCATCATCATCGGCGTCACCGGATGGTTCGGCAATGCCCGTATTGTTCGAGGCGACGCACTGCTGATCCGGAATCTCGAATATACCCAAGCGGCGAATTCAATGGGCGCGGGCAAATGGCACATCATCCGCCGCCACGTCTTTCCCAACTCGATCAGCAATATCGTCACCGTCGCTACGTTCTCCGTCGCCGACGCCATCCTGGCACTCTCCACGTTGGGTTTCCTCGGCCTCGGGATTCAGACGCCGCAGACCGATTGGGGTACGATGCTCCAGAACGGGACCTCACAGATCTCGAATGGTTACTGGTGGGAGATCTATCCCCTGGCCATTACGTTCATCTCGGTAATCGTCGCCATCAACTACATCGGCGACGCCCTTCGCGACGCC
This sequence comes from Acidimicrobiaceae bacterium, assembly GCA_003132165.1. Classification (GTDB taxonomy): domain Bacteria; phylum Actinomycetota; class Acidimicrobiia; order Acidimicrobiales; family RAAP-2; genus RAAP-2. The sequence continues at coordinate 26,216 of PKWW01000020.1, forward strand.
TTCGAAGTTCGACTACTCGAGCATTGATCGAGCAATGCCCGAAGGGCGTCGCTGACAATTCAAGCTCTCTGCCCTAGACGCGCGTGGCGATATTGACTGGCGTCTTCAGAGGGAAATGGCACGCCGCCTGTTGGGTGGCACCGAACGACTGGAACTCCGGCTCCTGATTGGCGCACAGGTCCTGCGCCCTTGGACAGCGGGTGCGGAAACGACACCCCGACGGCGGGTTCACCGCCGACGGCAACTCGCCCGAGACCTGAATGCCGCGGCGCGAACGGGCGACGATGGGGTCGGGAACCGGCACCGCGTCCAAGAGACCCTGGGTGTACGGGTGGGCAGGAGAACGGAACACCGACTCGGCGTCACCGATTTCGACGATCTTGCCCAGGTACATGACGCCAATGGTGTCGGCCATGTAATAGACGACGGCCAGGTCATGGCTCACCATCACGTATGAAAGGTTGTGCTCACGCTGCAGTTCCTTCATCAAATTCAGGATCTGGGCCTGAATCGAAACGTCCAGCGCCGACACCGGCTCGTCGGCGACGATAAGGCGCGGGTTCAACGCGAGGGCTCGCGCCAGACCAATGCGCTGACGCTGTCCGCCAGAGAACTGATGGGGGTACCGGTCAGCTGCCCGATGCTCGAGACCCACGGCTGAGAGAAGTTCGCCGACTCTGACTCGGCGCTGCGCTCGATTTCCCTCTTTGTGCACGAGCAACGGTTCAGAAAGGATCTGCTCCACGTTCATTCTCGGATTCAGCGAGGAATACGGATCCTGGAACATCATCTGACGCTGACGGTGATCGGCCTTACTGATCTTGTGGCCCTTCGCGGTGACGATCTTCCCATCGAAGGTAATCTGCCCGTTGGTCAACGGTTCGAGACCGACGATCATTCGTCCGATTGTCGTCTTGCCACAACCCGACTCGCCCACCAGACCGAAGGTCTCGCCCTCGTTGATCGCGAAGCTCACGTTGGAGACGGCGTGCACGACACCAATCTTGTGGCGGATCAGGCCACCCTTGATCGGGAATTCCTTGACGAGTCCGTCCGCTCGAAGAAGTTCCTTCACCGGCGACTCTGCCGAGACCTCCCTCGGGACGACGTTGCGGATGACAACCGGGCTCGGACCATTCGTCGGGTGAAAGCAGGCGAACGCGTGCCCATCCTCGAACGTAAGGTCTGGCTCCTGGGCCCGGCAGGTGTCTGTCGCGTACTGGCATCGGGGTGCGAAGCGGCAACCAATGATCTCGCGCGTGAGGTCCGGCGGCAAGCCCGCAATCGACGCCAGTTCTTGCTTCGTCGTTCCCTCGAGACTGGGCATGGAGGCGAGCAACGCCTGGGTATAGGGATGGCGCATCGAGTTGAACAGTTCGACGGTCGGAGCCTCCTCGGCCTTCTTCCCGCCGTACATGACGACGACGCGGTCGGTTCGTCCGGCGATGACACCCATGTCGTGGGTGATCAGTAGAACACCCATGTTGAGTTCTGAGCGCAGATTGTCGATGATGTCGAGGATCTGCGCCTGGATCGTCACGTCGAGCGCCGTCGTGGGCTCGTCGGCAATCAGCAACTTGGGCTTGCAGACCAGACCCATCGCGATGATCACGCGCTGGCGCAGTCCGCCGGAGAGTTCAAAGGGGTATTGGTCGAGTCGTTCGGAAGGCCGGGGCATCTCGACCATCTCGAGCACCTCGAGGGCGCGCTTGCGGGCGTCGGTGTCGCTGGCACCCGTGTGGATGCGGAGGCCCTCGCCGATCTGGCGGCCGATCTTCATAGTCGGGTTCAGCGAACTCATGGGGTCCTGCGGGATCAGCGCCACGGTACGCCCGCGGTGGGTCTGCATCTCCTTTTCCGAGAGCGAGGCGAGGTCGACCCCGTCGAGCACGACGTTGCCTTCGGCGATCTTGCCATTACCGGGCAGGAGCCGCATGATCGCAAGGCCCGACGTAGTTTTGCCACAACCAGATTCGCCGACCAGCCCGACGCACTCGCCTGGATCGATGGCGATCGAAAAGTCGTCAACAGCAGTTGCGAACCGGTCGCGAGTCGAAAATTGAACCTTCAGGTTGTTGACCGAGAGCAACGAGGACATAGTTGAGCAATCCTACTCTTGAGAGGACATTCCCCCGTTTCTGGACCGACCGAGAACCCGGTGTTTACAAGGGACTCTGGTGCTGGCGTTCGGGAAGTCGCCACGAGGTCCGGTGATACGTGCTGGGCCCCAGAAGCCGCAGCGCCTGAAGGTGCTCGGGAGCACCGTAGCCCTTGTTCCCAGCCCAGCCAAAACTCGGGTGTTGATCGTGTAGCTCGACCATGTACCGGTCGCGGCTGACTTTTGCGATTACCGCTGCAGCGGCGATCGACGCGCTCAACCGGTCACCCTTCACGATGGTGGTGGCGGCGAGACGTGAGTATCGCAATTCGGGGGGCGCCTCGACACCGAAGCCGACGTCGAGTGGCGAGTGCAGCACGTTGAACGAGCCGTCAATTAGTGCATGAGTGGGCACGAGCGTGAGCCCGTCGAGCGCTCGGGTCGCCGCGACCGCCAGCGCGAGTCGCACACCCCACTGATCCACTTCTCTCGACGTCACCGATCCGAGTGACCAGTCCGCGGCCCACTCCTTCAGCGGGTCGAACAACTTCTCGCGCTTCGCGGGCGATAGAAGTTTCGAATCGTTGAGTCCCGCGGGCGGTGCCTGGTCGGACACGAGCACCACCGCCCCCACAGTCATTGGTCCCGCGAGCGCGCCGCGGCCCACCTCATCAATGCCGACAACGATGTCGCCGCGGGCGAGCAGCGGTCGCTCGAACTCGAGCAGATCGGGAATGGGCGCCTCCATGCCCCAAGGGTAACGGGCGAAGCTTCCCCTAACATGCACAGACATGACCAATCTGGCCGTCGTTGTTCCCCTCAAGAGGTTCAGTGTCGCCAAGGACCGGCTTCGTCAGGCGGGCGCGGTTGACGTGACCGCTCTCGCCCGAGCACTCGCGCTCGGCGTCGTGCGCAACAGTGCCCCACGTCACGTGATCATCCTGAGCGAGTCCGACGAAGTGACCGACTTCGCACGGTCCAACGGCGTCGAGGTGATCGAGTCCAACGCGCTCGGGCTCAATGACGCGGTGCAACGCGCGTACGAAACGATCGGTACCCGTTTCCAGCAGTTGATGATCGTGCACGGTGATTTGAGCTACCCCGACGGCCTCGGCGCCTTCGAACCCGAGACGGGCGTCACCATCGTGACCGACCACCGTCAACTGGGCACCAACGTGCTGGTGTTGCCGACCGGGACGAGGTTCAGGTTCTCCTACGGCAGTGACTCGATGGCCCGCCACCAGAGCGAGGCCGAGCGATTGAGGCTCGAGTATCGAATCATCACCGACAGTTTCTGGGCGTATGACGTCGACGAGCCCGAAGACGTAGAAAGGTCCCAGGAAAGCACCAAAGGGGGCCCGAAGGCCCCCTTTGGTGCTTAGTCCCTAAGGAACTGAAGTTACTTCCTCTTTGCTGCGCGCTTTACGGCCTTCTTTGCAGGGGCCCTCTTCGCAACCTTCTTGGCAGCAGGACGCTTCTTAGCAACCTTCTTGGCTGCAGCCTTCTTAGCTGGAGCCTTCTTGGCTACGGCCTTCTTAGCTGGAGCCTTCTTGGCTACGGCCTTCTTAGCTGCAGCCTTCTTAGCTGGAGCCTTCTTGGCTACGGCCTTCTTAGCTGGAGCCTTCTTGGCGACGGCCTTCTTTGCAGGGGCCCTCTTCTTAGCTACCTTCTTGGCCGGGGCCTTCTTAGCCGGGGCCTTCTTCTTCGCGGCTGTTGCCACTTTCCCTCCTTGGGACTCAACGTTGAATCAATTTGGGACCTTGGAATCACCACCGTGGTGAACCCAATTTCGGTACCGCCTTGACAGACGTGAACTCGACCATGTGCCACCCAGCCTCCCGGCTGTGCGGCGACTGTTCGCAGTGCACGGTCCTCGCGGAAGAGAGTTAGCGAACGCGTTGTGAACAATACATTCGTAAAACTTTGACCTCCTCCGCAGAAGGACATCTAAAAGTTCACTCGCTTTACACACCAATGTCAAGCATTTCGAACTTTTTTACAACATTTGGAATTGTGATGATTGACAACGGCATCTACTTAGGTCGCGCACGACACGGCGATGCGACAAGCGGATCGGAACGATCGACGTTGGTACTCGGTCCGAGTCGCAGTGGAAAGACGTCGTCGTTGATCATTCCAAATCTATTAATGACCTCGCGCAGTTGCGTCGTGACGTCGACCAAAGACGATGTGGTTTCGCTGATGGCCCGCTCGAATCGCGATGGTGCGACGCTGCTCTTCGATCCTTCGGGCACGGTGCCCACACCCGCGGGCGTGCAGAGAATCGGCTACTCGCCGCTGCGTCAAGCGCGCGACTGGGACGGCGCGGTTCTCGCATCTCGAAGCCTTATCGACGTCGCACGCAGGGGGCACACGGACCGCGGCGACGACCACTGGACCGAGCGAGCTGGTGCGCTGGTCGCGCCGTTGCTGCACGCCGCGTCACTCAACGGCGACTCCCTCGGGCGTCTCACCTCTCGCATCGACGAACGCAGCGGCGACGACGCTCTGCGCCAGCTCGGCGAACATCACGGCGAGCACCACCCCGCGGTGTCGCTGCTACGCGGCGTCCTCGCCACCGAGGAGCGCGAGCGATCGGGCATCTGGTCGACCGCATCGGGCCTCTTCGCTGGGATGCGTACCAACGCGGCGCGCGCTTCGGCGCGCGAGGCACCATTAGACGTCGAGGCATTCCTTTCGGGACCACACCAGTTGCACATCGTCGCGCCCAGTCGCCACCAGGCGGTCACGACGCCATTGGTGGTCGGGCTCGTCGAGGAGTTGGTCCACGCGACGTACGACCGCCACGGACAAGGCGCGCGACTACTGCTCGCCCTGGACGAACTCGCGAACGTCGCCCCTCTGCCTCGTCTTATGAGCATCGTCTCCGAGGGCGGCGGTCAGGGAGTCCTGACCCTCGCCTGCCTGCAGGACCTCAGTCAAGCGCGTAGCCGTTGGGGAGCGTCGGGTGAGGGCTTCCTCTCCCTCTTTCCGACCACGGTCGTTCTGCCGGGCATTGCCGATCGCCCCACTCTGGAGCTGCTCCAGCACCTGGCCGGACGTTCGCTCGTGGCGAGTCCGACGGTGCAAATTGGCCGCCGGGGCAAGACAGCCGGCTACTCCACGAGTTGGGTTGAGCGCGACCGGGCCACGTTGGCGTCGATCGCCCAGGGTCGTGCCGGTTTCGCTCTGGGGTTGGACGCCACCAAGTCGATGAGCTGGATTGAGCTCACGCCCGCCTACCGTGATGAGAGGTTCCGCCGTCACCTCGATCGATCAGAATCGATTGAGCGCTCGCGCGAACGCTGATCCCAGTCGCCGAGACTTCGGATATCGAGTGGTCGCGGTCCCTCTTCGCGGACCCGACCGGTCATCCGAGCGCGCGCGACGCCGACGGTCATCTCGCGAACACCCCGTGATTCAACGAGAGACGGATAGAGCGCGTCCACCGCCGAGGCGATACCGCGAGGCGCCTGCCCGAACCGTGCGGCGTTGGCCCACGCCGACACGATGGCTCGACGCGTTATATGAAGATTGCCCTCGAACGCCCCGGCGAAGGAATGCTCGTCGAGCGTCGTCGAGCGCTCCGGTGACTTCACCACTCCCTGAGGTTCGAAACGGTCAAGGTCGCGTCGCCACGCAACCTTCGCCTCCTCTCTCGACCACGCCAACTTCTCACCACGCTCGTTAAAGTGTCCACCCCAGAGAGCTCGATATCCTTCGTCCAATTCGGCGACGTGCTCCACCCCGTTGAACGACCGCCACGCCGTCCACGGAGTGCGTCGGGCAAGTTCGAAGCGCAACGACGAGCGGTAGAGGGCGTCAGCAGTGTTGGCGTGGACGAACAGAGACCGGCTGTCGAGCACCGTGCGCGACCCCTCCGGTCGGGCACCGACGAGCACGTGGTCGTGCAGGTGCGGCTCACCGTGGCGATTAAGACCATGGGTGAAGCTCACGATCTTCGTCCATCGACCGGTTTCGTCACGAGCCGCGGCGCCACGTCGGTCGCGCACGATGAGTGCGCGATCCTCCAGATAATCGACCGTCGCCGCCACCGAGGCCCGGTGGGCGTCAATCACACCCGACGCGTGCTCGGGATCGAGAGCGATGAGAATCGACACGGGCCGCGGCGCCGCGATGACGAGGTCATAACCCTCGACCCGGGAACGGTCGGTCGTCGTGAAGACCCGAGCTACGTCACGGGGCGCACGGGTGTCACCCTCGCCACGTAGCCACCAACCGGGGCCCCCATCGCGCAGGGTGTCGAGCTCGAGCGCGCGATCGTCGGTGAAATAGGCCACGTCATTCGAATGACGGGTAAAGATCCGAAGCATCGGGTAACCCCCAGGGCACCCAACGGTCGTCTACAACTGGGCGGCGATTCTCTTCGCGAGCTCGTGGCCGGCCTTGGCGTACGCGGGGGTCACCACGACCGCGCCGGGCCCGGCGAGCAGCATGAGGTGATCGAGGAACGCCGGATTCGACACCCGGAACTTGACGGCGTGCCGACCATCATCGAGAGCGATCCACTGCGCACTCGGTAAGGGTTCGAAAAGGTACCGCTGGTGCGCCTCGACGACGAGGACGACCTCATCGCCCTCGTCGCCCACCTGGGTCAACCAGTTGAGCGCCGTATCGGCGGGGCGGCTACCTGGCGCCGGAGACTTGGCGACGATGGCGTTGATGCGGTCAACCCGAAAGGTTCGCCACGCCTCGCGCGTCGAACAGTAGGCCCGTACGTAGGTGTGCCCGTTCAGGACCTTGATCTCACGGGGCTCGATAGAGCGGGCCTGAGACTCTTCGGCGATGCCCGGGGTGTAGATGATCTTGATCTGATCGCGATCGTCCACCGCGTCGCGCACCTGATCGAGAAGCGACTCATTCGACGCCAACTCGACCTGGACGAACGAACTCGCCGTCCGCTCGATCTTCTCGATCGCTGAGTAAATGGCCTGGTCCGTGTACACCCTCGATGCTTCACGCAATGCGATGTTCAACTCGAAGAGGTCGCGCCACATGAAAGGAGAGGGCTCGTCAGTCTCGTTGACGAAGTCCGCCCGATAGATGGAGTCATCGGTGTCCTCGTGGTCCCAGTCGTCGCAGTCCTTGATCACGTGCGCGGGGAATAATCCGGATCCGTCGTTGGCGTCGGCCATTGGCTCAAGCGAAGTTAACCGGTCCATGATGAGCCGTACGTGCGCTGGGTCGAGCGCGAACCGCCGGGCCAGTTCACTGATGCGAAGACCATCCTCAGCCAAGTAGACCGCGTGCAGCAATTGCAAGGTCTCACCGAGCACGTCATTGGTCGCGGGTCCGGAGAATCTCAACGAGTCGGGCGAAGGAGCGTTGCCCCGATTCACTTCCTTCAGCCAGTCCCCCAAATCCGATTTAAGGGACTTTGGGCTCTGCAGGCGCACCCGCTCGCCCGCTTCGAGAACGAATCGGAGCGCAGCGCGGGGATTCTCGAACGAGATACCCACCTCCACCTTGCCGTCCTTTTTCGTGGCCGACAGGGCGTGAGGGAACTGGCGCACGAGCAAGTCCGCGTAGTTGGTGTTGGTCGTCACCACGACGTCGATAGGCGATGGCACCTTTTGGAACTCGGCGCGCCAGGCCTTCGCGAGAGCCAGTGTCTCCTCGTCGACCGCAAACGTGTCCGGCAACACGACGGGCATCGACGTGATGCGCGAGAAACGATAGCCCTTGATCTCACTGGTTCCCTTCACCCGGGCCACGAGATAGGACGTCCCGTTGAACACGTCGATGACGAGTGGCTCAACCACGCGCATCTTGTTCGCCGACGACTGGTACTCGAAGGCGAGCGCGCGACGCAGTTTGAGCGCACGAACAACGGGTGTGTAGTAGGCCGAGAACTCGAGTCCACCATCGCCCGCCGGCGCCTCGTTGAAGACACTGAACGCGCCCGACGACCCGAAACCGCAAAACCGCAGCGAAAGTTCGACCACGCGCCGCTCGCTCTCGTTGAAGTGGATGACCGGCGCGTAACCGCTCGCAGGATCGATGCGGTAGCCAATGGAATCATCGGCCAGGGTGACGGTCTCAATCTCGAAGCCGAGTTCGCGAATCCGCGCCTTGTCGCGTTCGAACTTCTGGCGCACCGCGCCCTCGTTGCCCTCGTAGGCACGGACCTTCTTCGGGCCCTTGGACGACACCGGATACTCATCGATTTTCAGGTCGCGGACAATCTCCTCCTGGGTGAGGGGCTTGCGATCGGTCCAAGCCCTCTGCAACAAGAGCACCAACGCGACCAGACGTTCCCGACTCTGCTCCACCCCACCACGAATACTGCTCATGAAACTCCCATCATAGATATCACGAGGGTACCGGCGACGTGTCACACTCCGCGATTACGGCACCGCGCTAGCGCTGAGACCTCGCGTCGACATCGCCGCGCAGGGCCTCTTCACGTCGCCACGTGCCCGACCTTCCGCCCGACTTCTCCCACAGGGCGACCGCGTCGATCGTCATTGTCCGATCGGTCGACTTGCACATGTCATAAATCGTCAGCGCCGCGACGGTCACCGCCGTCAGGGCCTCCATCTCGACGCCGGTCCGGTCGACCGTGTCGACACTCGCCTCAACGTCGATGTGGGTGTCGGCAATCACGAAATTCACGTAGACGTTGCCGACCAGTACTGGATGCGACATCGGCAGAAGCATCGCCGCCTGTTTCGCGGCTTGAATGCCCGCGACCCGAGCCGTTGCGAGGACGTCGCCCTTGTTCATAGTGTTCGCCGCGACGCTGGCTGTGGTCTCGGCGAGCATGTTGACACGGCACCTTGCGAGCGCGCGCCGCGCGCTGATCTCAGAGGGTCCCAGATCGCGCGGGAAAGCCCCGTTCAACGCTGTTCTTCGTATTTGGTGGAAGTCGTCCACGGCGCCATGCTACCGAGCACGGATGGAGTCGTGCGTCGAGACGGTACACTGCCCACGTCGCTTTGCTGTACAGGAGTTGCTCATGCCGACCTACGAATACGAATGCCAATCGTGCCACCAGCGCGTCGAAGCGGTCCAGAAGTTCTCCGACTCCGCCCTCACGACCTGCGAGGTCTGCGGCGGCGAACTGCGCAAAGTCTTCTCTGCGGTCGGCATCGTCTTCAAGGGAAGCGGCTTCTATAAGACTGACAGCCGTGGTTCGAGTTCGTCCTCGACGCCGCCCGCCGCGCCGCCATCAACCACTGCGCCTGCGACGCCGACACCCGTCGCGACCGCCGCGCCCAGCACTTCGGCGAAGCCCTCGGACTAGGAGCCCGAGACCGCGATCCCTGAGATCGCGAGCGACTGACCCGCCGCGCTGCCCGGCAGCCACTCGACGTCACTTCCGACGTAGAGGACATCGAGCAGCATTCGTTGCAGTGTCGAGGCGACGGTGATTTCACGCACGGGCTCGGCGAGTTGACCGTCACGAATCATCAGGCCCGTGATACCGACCGAGAAGTCCCCTGAGATTGGGTTGACACCCGAGTGGACACCGGTCAGCGATTCGACGAAAATACCGTTGCCGACGCGGCGAAATATCTCCGTCTGGTCGATATCACCCGGCTCGAGCTGCAGCGCGCGACACCCGGCCGACGGCGAACCGGCGATGCCGCCGCGCACCGCGCTGCCGGTCGACACCGTGCCCGCGCGTCGCGCCGACACGGTGTCGTAGACGAATGCTTTCAGTTGTCCGTGCTCGATGAGCACGTTGCGCCGGCAGGCCAGTCCCTCACCGTCGTAGATGCTGGCGTTGAAGTGGCGCGGATCGGTCGGATCGTCGAGCAACGTAAACAGCGACGACGCGACATCTTCGCCAATGCGGTTGGCGAAGAACGACCGGCCATAGACGACCGCCTCGCCACTCAACGCGCCACCAATGATTGCCAGCAGTGTCGAGGTACTGCGAGGGTCAAAGACCGCCGTGCACTTCATGGACGGCGGCTTCACCGCGCCGAGCATCCGCGTGGCCCTCGAGATCGCGTCATTCGCCGCCTCGTTGATGTCGAGGTCTCGAGGCGCCCGGCCCGCCGACAATCCCCAGCCGGTCTGGTCGCTCGCGCCGTCGGTCGCGATCGCTTCAACCGACACGTAGGCACCGGACCTCGCGTACGACGCGCAGATTCCAGTCGTCGAGACGATCGCGGCCTCAGCTACGTAATCGGAGTAATTCGCTGAGTCGACCTGGCGAATGCGGGGGTCGCCCGATCGAACCATCCTCTCGAGTTCGATGGCCATGGCGATCTTCTCGTCGAGCGCGGTCGTGAGGACCGAGTCATCGGTGAGTTCCAGTACTGCGCCCTCCACGCCGTCGGGACGTGCGAAGGCGATGAACTCGTCTTCGGTGGCAAAGCGGGCGTTATCGCGGGCTTCACGAAGCGCGTCGGCAATCGCCTCGTCGTCGAGTGACCCCGCCCACGCCGTGCCGACCTGCGCGCCAGAACTTCCGTCGCGTAGGACTCGGATGCCAATACCCGACGTTGACGCACTCGAGAGGTTCTCAATCTCGCCCTGATACGCCTGCACCTCAGTATCGGTGCCCGTGGAGAGATAGACCTCGATCTCCTCGGATCCCTTGACTGACTCGAGGATGCGTTGGGCACGCTCAATAAGTTCACTCATGATGCGGTACCCCCAATGGTGACGCCCGTGAGACGCATGGTGGCCTGTCCCGTGCCCACCGGCACCGACTGGCCATCCTTGCCGCACGTTCCCGGCGTCATCGAGAAGTCAGTCGCCACCGCATCCACGCGCTGGAGAACCTCCGGTCCATTGCCAATCAGGTTGCAATCGCGCAGCGGCGCGGTGATCTTGCCATCCTCGATGAGAAACGCCGAGGTCATGCCGAAGACGAAGTCGCCCGTCGCGGTGTTCACTTGACCGCCACCGAGTTGAGCGACATACACGCCACGAGGGGTCTGGGCGACGATCTCGTCAGCGTCAGCGTCACCTTCGAGAAGGTAGGTGTTGGTCATGCGCACCATGGGCAGGTGCTGGTAGCTCTGGCGACGACCATTACCCGAGGACACCCGGCCTTCCTTCCTCGCGCGCAGGTAGTCCCACATGTAGTCGGTGAGAATCCCATTCTCGATGAGCACGTTGCGCGAACCCGGACGGCCCTCGTCATCAATTGCGAGGTAACCCCACTCCCCGGCGACGGTACCGTCGTCGACGAGCGTAACGAGTGAGCTCGCCACCTGTTGTCCGACTTTGCCCGCGTAGACCGACGCGTTCTTCAAGATGGCGTCCGCCTCGAGGCCGTGACCGCACGCCTCGTGGAAGAGGATCCCGCCGGATCCACCAGCCAACACCACCGGCAGGTCGCCCGAGGGCGCCGGACGGGCGTCAAGCTTCGTAATGGCCTGGTGTGCGGCGCCACTGGCAGCCTGTTCCACGGCATCGCGCGTCAGCAACTCGAAACCGAGCGTGCCCGCAATTGGACGGTAACCGGTCTGCATCCCGACGTCACCACTAGCCACGCACGAGATGTTGAATCGGGTCCGCACCTGGTGATCGGCTACGAACACGCCCTCGGAGTTGGCCACGAGGAAACGGCGGGTCGAATCGCCGAGGGCGACCTGCACCTGAGTGATCGCCGAACCCTGGGAACGCGCGACGTCGTCGGCGTACCGGAGGAGCTCGATCTTCTTCGCCTTGTCGACGTCGCTGGGCTGAATCCGCGCACGCGTCGAGTGGTCTGCGAGGGCGCCGAGGGCGATCTCGCGCACGCCACCTCCGCCCTCTCGAGCGACCGCCGACGCCGCATGCGCGGCCGCGAACAGCCCTTTTTCGGAGAGGTCGGCAGTATGGGCGAAGCCGGTCGTCTCGCCGACGACGACGCGGATGCCGGCGCCGCGATCGCGACCGGAGCTCAACTCCTCGACGCGGCTCTGGTCGAGCATCGCCGATGACGTGGTGCGGTCCTCGACGAAGACCTCGGCAAATTCGCCTCCGCGACCCAGCGCTTCACCGAGAACTCGTTGCAGGACGTCGTGTTGGACCAGGGTGTCGGACATGGGCTTCAGCGTATCGCCCGTCTTGGAATATCCTCCCTCGGCGTCCGGTCCTCGAGCACGGCCAAGTTTTCAGAGGCATGCTGTAAATAACGCCCACTCGAGACATGAATGGGTTAAGGATTGAACATGAGGATTCCGCGGCGACGTCGTATCCCCGCTGTCCACCAATGAAGGCCACGACCCGTCGTGTACTAGAGGAGAACCAATGAGTGACACCACCGACAACAGCGAGCAGGGGCACGATGAGCCGGGCGTGCTCCCACTGGTTCGTACCCGCACACGGCGCCAAATGCGACTCCTACTCGCGGTCATCGCCGCGCTGGTGCTCGTGACGGTGATCCTCCAGGGAATCTCGCTCGGGCGCACGAACACCTCGGGCTCGCCGTCAGCGTCCGCCTCGACAATCACCGTCACCGGTTCGGGCACCGCGCACGGCACGCCCGACACCGTCAGCTTCGAGATCGGCGTCAACACTGTCGCAAAGAGTGCGACTGAGGCGCTGAAGGAGAACAACGTCCGCGTCGGATCACTAGAGGCGGCCCTGATCGGCCACGGAGTGACCCGTCGCAATATGCAGACGTCGGGTCTGGACATCTATACCAACACCGACTCGCACGGCAATATCACCGGTTTTACCGCCGAGGACACGCTCGACGTAACGATGCACAAGATTGCCAAGGCCGGAAGCGCCATTGACGCCGCCGCCAAGGCCGCCGGTAACGGCGCGCAACTAAGCGGTCTTTCGTTCTCGATCTCCAACCAGTCCAAGTTGCTCGCCACCGCGCGCGAGGCCGCGATGAACAACGCCTACACCGAAGCCTCCCAAATCGCTACCGCCGGACACACGACGTTGGGCTCGGTCGTTCGCATCACCGACCAGGAGAACGCGAGCTCAGTGACCCCCGTCTACGGCAACAGTTTTCAGGCGACCGCGTCTACGGCGGTGCCGATCGAGGCGGGTAGCCAGTCAATCAACGTGCAGGTCACCGTCGTCTACGCCCTGAAGGGATAACTCGAGCCGGGACCATCGACCCGGTCTCACCCGGGACCGTTCCGAGGGCCAGAAACTAGGCTGGGTTGGTGATTCTGCCGTCCATCGAAACCCCCGCCGACCTCCAAGCGCTTTCGTACAAAGAGTTGGACCAACTCAGTGCCGAGATCCGTGAGTTCATCATCTCGACGGTCAAGACGACGGGCGGTCACCTCGGCTCAAATCTGGGCGTGGTGGAACTCACGCTGGCCCTGCACCGAGTGTTCGAATCTCCCAAGGACATTCTGCTCTGGGACACGGGTCATCAGTCCTACGTGCACAAACTCCTGACCGGACGCCGGTACGGTTTCAAGAACCTGCGCCAGCGCGGTGGCCTCTCGGGCTACCCCAACCGCTCCGAGAGCGCACACGACTGGATCGAATCCTCGCACGCCTCCACCGCCCTCTCCTACGCGCACGGTCTCTCGGTCGCCCTGCAGCAGCGTAAGGAGCTGATCGGTCACGGCGGCAAACGCCACGTGGTGGCGGTCGTGGGCGACGGCTCGCTCACCGGCGGCATGGCCTACGAGGCGCTCAACAACCTCGGCGTATCCAGTCAGCGCGTCGTGATCGTGCTCAACGACAACGGACGCAGTTACGCGCCCACTATTTCCAAGTTGTCGGCGTCACTGACGACCCTTCGCCTCAACCACACCTACCTGACGCTGCGCGAGCGCCTGCGTCGGTTGGTCCCGCACCTGCCCCGGGTCGGTAAAGCCGCCTACCTCGGCATCGACGGGGTCACCTCGGTCGTGCGCGAAATGGTCACCCCGCACACGTTCTTCGAGACCCTCGGCATCCGCTACATCGGGCCGATCGACGGCCACAACATCGAGTCGATCGAAGCGGTCCTGCGCAACGCCGCCGAATGGGATGGCCCAATCGTGGTGCATCTGCTCACCGAGAAGGGCCGCGGCTACGAGCCGGCGACCAGCGACAACCTGAAGATGCACGATTACAAGCTCCCGCCGCGACTGAACGACGAGGAAGTGGCGCCCCAGTCGTTCACCCAGGCCTTCTCCAACGCGCTGACGGCCCTCGCGAGTGCCGACGACCGAATCGTCGCGATCACCGCGGCCATGGCCGGCCCCACCGGCTTGCTGGGGTTCCAGGAGCGCTTCCCGAAGAGGTTCTTCGACGTCGGCATCGCGGAACAACACGCGGTCACTGCGGCCGCGGGGATGGCCATGGGCGGACTGAAACCAGTCGTCGCGATCTACTCCACGTTCTTCGCGCGCGCCTTCGACCAGGCCAATCTGGACGTCGGACTCTTGAACCTGCCGGTCGTGTTCGTCTTTGACCGCGCGGGCATCACCGGTGACGACGGACCGAGCCACCACGGAGTGCTCGACATCGCCCTCTGTCTCGCGATCCCGAACATGACGATCTTCGCGCCCTCGAGCGCCCAAGAGGTCCCCGAGATGTTGTCGACCGCGATGTCGATGTCAACGCCGACCGCCCTCCGGTTTCCGAAGACCCTGCCCCAGCCCTTTGACAAGAAGATCGGCGAAGGCCTGAGGGCCCGACGGGTCACCCGGGGCGACGGCTCGCTCTGTGTGCTCGCGGTGGGCAAGATGGCACCGAGTAGCTTCGCGGCGCTGCAACTGCTCGGCGAGACGTCAAGGAGGATCACCCTCTACGACGTGCGCGTTCTACCCCCCGACGCGACGATGATCGACGACGCGCTCGAGCACGACCGGATCATCACCGTCGAGGACGGAACCCGCCACGGCGGTGGCGGCGCTCTGATGGTGGCGGCGGCGCGTAATCGCTCCCAAGAACTCGGGCGGCCACTGCCCACCACGCGCATCCTGGGAGTGCCGAGGGCCTACCTCGAGCACCACCACCCCGACGCCCTACTCGCCGAAATAGGCCTCGACCCCGAGGGTCTCGCGGGCGCTTTCGAGCGGATCTTGAACGATCAGCCCGAGTTCCCGAGAGTCCTTCCCGAGGCGCCAAGGCCGAAATTTCTGTAGCTGTAACGCGAAAGTACCTCGCCGGTACTGTAACTACATGAGCTACGAGATTGAAAAGACCGACGAGGAGTGGCGCAGCGAGTTGCCGACCGACCGTTACGCCGTCCTGCGCCAAGCCGCCACTGAAGCCCCGTTCACCGGATCGTTGCTCCACGTCGACGCCGATGGCGCCTTCACGTGCGCGGGCTGCGGCCAGCACCTGTTCACCAGCGAGCAGAAATTCGATTCGGGCTGTGGATGGCCGAGTTTCGACGCCTGCGAGCCGGGCACGATCATCGAACGAGTCGACCGCTCGCTCTTTCGTGAGCGCACCGAGATTCTCTGCTCCAAATGCGGAGGACACCTCGGGCACGTTTTCAATGATGGTCCGACCCCGACGGGGCTTCGCTACTGCGTGAACTCGCTCGCCATCGATTTCGACTCGAAGGGCTAGACGTCGAGGAAGCGTCGGATGGCGATAGCCGATCCGACCGAGCCGATGACGACACCCACGATCAGGACCACCGCGTTGGTGCCCAACAGGGCACTCGTGTTCAGCTGGAACTCATTGTGCAGCGGGTACCAGGTGTGCAGCGCAGTGACCGCCAGCATCGCCACGAGCGAACCGAGGAGACCCTGGATGAAGCCCTCGGTGATGTAGGGAATCCGGATGAACCAGTTGGTCGCACCCACCAGCTTCATGACCGACACTTCGCGACGGCGCGAGAAGATAGCCATGCGGATCGTGTTCAGGATCAAGACCGTCGCCGACAGCAACAGCACACCCGCGAGGGTCAGAAAGACGATCTGGATGATGCGGATCGCGTGGTTCATCTCGCGAATCTGCTGCTCGGGGGCCGTGACCCGGTAGACGCCGGGCTGGTTCTGGAATGTCGACTGTACGACGAATGCGTTGGCCGGAACGGTCGGCACGCAGCGGTAGGACGACGGCATGTCCGCGACGGTCAGCACCGACGACTCGGACTGCGGGAGGAGTTTCAGCGCCTCCTGGTAGTCCTGCTGTTGGGTGTAGAACACGCAACTCTTGACGATGGGCATGTTCGCGAGTTGGGTTTGCACGCTCGTGATCTCGCTCTGGGATGCGGTGGGCTCCATCCAGACCGTCACGCGCGTACCCTGTTGCCACTGCGCCGACGCCTGCGCGGCGCTCTGCTTCAACAAGAGCGCCGAGCCAACGAGTGAGAGCGACACCGCCACCGTGAGTACTGCGGCGATGGTCATCATGCGGTTGCGCCACAGGTTACCCAGCGTCTCTTTGATGGCGTAACGGAAATAGACGCGCATTACAGCACTACTCCATCGTCGATGCCGTAGACGCCGCGGACCTGGTCACGGATCATCTCGCCCTTGTCGAGTTCGATGACGCGGCGGCGCATCCGGTCCACGAGCGCCTTGTCGTGGGTCGCCATGACAACGGTCGTGCCGGTGCGGTTGATCCGTTCGAGTAACGCCATGATCGATTCGGAGTTCGCCGGGTCGAGGTTGCCCGTCGGTTCGTCCGCCAGCAGAATAAGCGGGCGGTTCACGAAGGCTCGAGCCACGGCCACGCGCTGCTGCTCGCCACCGGAGAGTTCGCCGGGCAGACTCTTGGACTTGTCGGTGAGGCCCACCAGCTCAAGGATCTGGGGCACCTGGCTCTCCACGGTCGAACGGGGGCGGCCAATGACCTCGAGGGCGAACGCCACGTTCTCGAAGACCGTCTTGTTTGGTAGCAACCGGAAGTCCTGGAACACGCAACCGATGTTGCGGCGGAGATAGGGCACGCGCCACTTTGGTAGGTCACCAATATCGCGTCCAGCTTCGAGGATGCGGCCCTGATCGGGCAACTCCTCGCGCAAAAGCAAGCGCAAGAACGTCGTCTTTCCCGAGCCAGAGGCGCCCACGAGGAACACGAACTCGCCCTTTTCGATGTCGAGCGAAATGTCCTTCAGCGCAGGGGTACCGTTCTTGTACGTCTTTGAGACATTTTCGAAACGAATCACGGCAACACCCCCTTCGGGTCGATTTGTTTTGGCGCCTAAGCACCTAGTTCTACGTGGAATCCATTCTAGTTTGGCTCTTTCGACACTCCGTGCCACGAAATGCGCCAGTTACAGGGCTTCAGAACTTCTTATGAACGCGAACGCTGACGGCGCAGTTCCGCCTCCATGAATTCATCGAGGTCGCCGTCGAGTACCGCTTCGACATTTCCGGTCTCGAAATCGGTCCGGTGATCCTTCACGAGTTGGTAGGGCGCCTGCACGTAACTGCGGATCTGTGAGCCCCATGCGTTGTCGCCGCGGTTACCGCTGAGCGCGTCCATCTGGGCCTGACGTTCAGCACGCTGGCGCTCGGCTAGTTTTGCTTCAAGGATCTGCATGGCGCGCGCGCGGTTCTGGTGCTGACTGCGCTCGTTCTGACAACTCACGACAATGTTGGTCGGTATGTGGGTGAGGCGGATCGCCGAGTCGGTCTTGTTGACGTGCTGGCCGCCCGCGCCCGACGAGCGGAACGTGTCGACGCGCAGGTCCTTCTCGTCGATTTCCACTTCCCCGGCGTCGTCGTTCAGTAGTGGCGTGATGTCCATGCTCGCGAAACTCGTCTGGCGTCGGGCCTGGGAGTCGAAGGGGCTGATGCGAACGAGACGGTGCACGCCGCGTTCCGCCGACAGCCAGCCGTAGGCGAAGCGACCCTTGACGATGAACGTGGACGACAACAGTCCGGCCTCCTGACCCTCGGTGGCCTCGTCGATCTCGACGCCGAAGCCTCGACGCTCGGCCCACCTCGAGTACATGCGCAGCAGCATCTCAGTCCAGTCCTGGGCGTCGGTGCCCCCGGCGCCGGCGTGCAGTTCTACGATGGCGTCGTTCTCGTCGTAGGGACCGCTGAAGAGGCTCTGGGTCTCGAGCGCGGCGATCTTGTGCCCGAGGTCGGTAACCGTCGAGGTGAGTTCTTCCAGCAGTGACCAGTCCGCCTCGCCAGCGTTCAATGACTCGCGCGAGAACTCCGCGAGCACCGTGGAGTCATCGATGGCGCTGCGCAGTCCGTCGAAGAGTTCCAGATCGTTGGTGAGTCGTCCCAGTTCGGTTGTGACCTCGCGGGCGTGGTCCTGGTCGCTCCAGAGATCTGGATCAGCGGCGAGTTCTGCCAGCACCACGTGACGGGCCCTACTGGCATCGATCTTCAGATAGTCGCGCGCCGCCCCCCAGCGCGACTCCAGCTCCTCGAGCGTGCTGAGGGCGTCGCGAAGGGCGTTCTCGGCCTTAGGGTCGGCCATGGCACTGCTTGAACTTCCGCCCCGACCCGCACCAGCAGGGGTCGTTGCGACCGATCTTGTCGCCCTCCTTGGGCGCCGCTTTCGCGGGCGCCTTGTGGACCGGGAGTTCAGTTGCGCCCGGCGCGACTTCGTTGACGTTGGTCACCGCGTTCTCGAGCCCCTCGTCCGTTTCGGCCTCGGGGACCTGCGCTTCGACGTGGGTGATGTAACGCACGTAGTCGTTGTCGACCGCCACGAGCAGGTGCTCGAACATGAGGTATCCCTCTTTTTGCCACGCGGTCAACGGATCCTGCTGGGCCACCTGACGCAAGTGGATGCCGTCACGCAGGTAGTCCATGTCCGACAGGTGGTCACGCCAGCGCTGGTCGAGGATCTGCAACATGACGTCGCGCTCGATCTCCTTTGCGGTGTCGAGCCCACCCGGGTAGTTCTGGCATTTCTTCTCGTAGAGCGCGAGGGCGTCCTCGACGATGAGCGCGACGACGTCGTCCTTGTTGTCGTAGGGATTGAGTTGTTCGACGCTGAGCGTCGTCGGGTAGTAGATCTGCAACTCGTTCAGCAGCGCAGGGAGGTCCCATTCCTCGGCGAAGTCGCCGCTCAACTGGGCGTCGACAAACGTCGTGAGGATCTCTTCGACGAGTTCGAGAGTCGCGTCGTGGATGTCCTCGCCGTTGATCACCTGCTGGCGCCGACCGTAGATGACCTTTCGCTGCTCGTTCATCACCTCGTCGTACTTGAGCACGTCCTTGCGGATCTCGGCGTTGCGGCCTTCGACGGTGTTCTGAGCGCGTTCGATGGCCTTGGAAACCATCTTCGCCTCGATCGCCTCGTCCTCGGGCATCGTGCGGTCCATGACCCACGACACGGCGCCGGTCGCGAACAGGCGCAGCAGCTCGTCCTCGAGTGACAAGAAGAATCGACTCTCACCAGGGTCGCCTTGACGACCCGATCGCCCTCGCAACTGGTTGTCAATACGTCGTGAGTCGTGTCGTTCGGTACCGAGTACGTACAGGCCGCCGAGGCCACGGACCTGGTCGCCTTCACCCTCGCACACCGCGCGGAACTGCGACAGGGCTGTCTGGTAGGCGGCGTCGTACTCTTCGGTGCCCGGCTGAAGGCCACGCCCCTGGGCTTCGCGTGTGGCGAGTCCTTCGGCGTTACCGCCGAGGATCACGTCGACACCTCGACCAGCCATGTTGGTGGCGACCGTCACGGCGTGCAGACGGCCCGCCTGGGCGACGATCTCAGCTTCACGAAAGTGCTGCTTCGCGTTCAAAACCTCGTGCGCGACGCCAGCCTTGGACAGCTCGCGCGACAGCAGCTCGGACTTCTCCACCGACGCGGTACCGAGCAGGACGGGCTGGCCCTTCTCACTGCGCGCGTGGACCTCTTCGACGATGGCCTTGAACTTCGCGGCCTCGCTCTTGAAGATGAGGTCGGGCTGGTCAATGCGCTGGGCCGGACTGTGGGTCGGGATCGGCACCACCGCGAGGTTGTAGGTGTTGCCGAACTCGCCCGCTTCGGTCTCGGCGGTACCGGTCATGCCCGCCAACTTCTCGTAGAGACGGAAGTAGTTCTGCAGCGTGACGGTCGCCCAGGTGTGGTTCTCCTCTTGGATGCGCACGCGCTCCTTCGCCTCGACGGCCTGGTGCAGGCCGTCGGACCAGCGGCGTCCGTCGAGTGTGCGACCGGTGAACTCGTCGACGATCTTCACGGCGCCCCCGTCGACCAGGTAGTCCTTGTCGCGATGGAAGAGTTCTTTGGCGCGCAACGCCTGACCGAGTTGATGCACGTAGTTGGTCGCGACCGCGTCGTAGAGATTGGTCACGCCGAGGAGGCGTTCGACTTTCTCGATACCGGCCTCGGTCGGCACGACGGTCTTCTTCTCCTCGTCGACCTCGTAGTCGTTATCGCGGGTGAGTGAACGCACAATCGACGCGAATTGGTAGTAGAGCTTGGTGACGTCCGACGAGGGGCCCGAGATGATGAGCGGGGTGCGGGCTTCGTCGATGAGGATCGAGTCGACTTCGTCGACGATCGCGTAGTGGTAACCACGCTGGACCATGTGCTCGGCTCGCCGAGCCATGTTGTCGCGCAGGTAGTCGAAACCGAATTCGGTGTTGGTGCCGTACGTGATGTCACTGGCGTACGCTTCGCGCTTCTGGTCGAAGTCGGGAAGATCCGGTCCCACGCGTCCGACGGTGAGGCCGAGGAAACGATGCAGTTCACCCATCCAGTTGGCGTCACGGGTGGCCAGGTAGTCGTTGACGGTCACGATGTGCACGCCCTCGCCGGCGAGCGCGTTCAGGTACACGGGCAGCGTTGAGACGAGGGTCTTGCCCTCACCCGTCTTCATTTCGGCGATCCACCCGAAATGAAGGGCCATGCCGCCCATGAGCTGCTCGTCGTAGTGTCGCTGGCCGAGCACGCGCGTGGCACCCTCACGAACGACAGCGAACGCCTCGATCAGGAGGTCGTCGAGAGTTTCGCCCTCGGCGATCCGCTCGCGAAACACCTCGGTCTGCGCGCGAAGTTCGGCGTCGGTGAGCCCAGCCATCTGGCCTGACAACTCGTTGATGGGTCCAACGAGTTCGGCGAGTTGACGAACCCGCTTGCCCTCTCCGGCCTTCAAAATCTTCTGAAAAACACTCATGTCGTGAATAACCCTACCGGTCGTACCAATACTGCGGAAGGGGCTGCGAGTGCTGACCTGGTCTTTGACCCCACACTTGCCTGCAGCGGTGTCCGTACGCGCCTCCGGCAGCACAAGGCTCTCCGACGGCGTTGCCGCACACTTCACCGGCTCCTACGACCATCACTTTGACCGTCGCAAGGCAGGACTTACTTCTAAACCGCGCCATGCTCGGCGTCAATAAGACGCCTTACGTGGGTCGTTTTGCCCGCGGCTGGCATCGACTTTCAACCACAGAACCACCCGCAGCCCTGCGGACATCCTAGGCGTTTGGGGCAATTACAAGGTCGGAGGGACCAGCAACACGATAAAAAGCCGAAGTCCGAGCACCAACGTCGCCACCGGAGCCAGGAAACGTCGAACTCCCCTGGCCGTCTGCCATTCGAAACGCATGGCACTGCGATGGTGGGCGATCAGCATGGCCCGCGACGATCGCTGCCTCGAGAGTCCCTCGATGTGAGTCACCTCGGCGTCGGGGACCGCCGCGACGCCGTAGCCGCGCTCGCGAATCTGCCAGCAGAGCGCCATGTCCTCGGCGAACATGAAGTAGCGCTCGTCGAACCCGCCGACCTCTTCGAAGACGTCGCGGCGAACGAGAAAGCACGCCCCCGAGACCCAGTCGACGGTCCCGTCGGGCCGTGGCGAACGGTAGCGACGCGTCGCCGGATTGTCCTTCCACACCGGTGAGAGCAGGGCGTGCAATCCCGCCAGCCAGAAATTGGGGAACACGCGTTGCGAGGGGTACACCGAACCGTCGGGGCGCAGTATCTGGGGCCCGACGATAGCGATGGCGGGATCGGCGTCGAGGAACCTCACCATCGTCCCAACTGCGCCGTCGTGCAGGACAACGTCGGGATTGGTGACGAGCAGATACTCAACGGGTCCGGTCGCCGCCGCGCCCCGGTTGACGCCGCGGCCGTAACCGAGGTTCATCCTGGGTTCGACCAGCGTGACGTCACGCTCGCCGAGGGCGGGCGGCGTCGATCCCTCAGCGCCATTCTCTACGACAACGATGTTCGCGACACCGTTCTCGTGCAGAGAGTCAATGCACTCGCTCAACGCCTCGCCCGCGTGATAGTCCACGATCACCGCCGCCAACCGGGTTGCGAGCGAACTCACGAGGCCTTCCCCTGTACCAGAGCACGGTCGCGCAGCAGCCTGGCGACGCCGTCGCGCCAGTCCCCCAGGGGCGCCCAACCCCGCTCGGTCCACTTGTGCGTTGAGAGATCGCTGCGCGTGGGACGGGTCGCCAGGGGTGCGGGCACCAGCTGGTCCGTCGTGATCGCCGTCGCAAAATCATCGCCGCGGCCGAGCACCGAGCCCGCGAAGGCCGCGATATCGAACCACGTCGTGGTGCCGGCGTTCGCGACGTGCCACACGCCACCGGGGCGGTTGCGCACGACGGTCACGAGAGCGCGAGCGAGATCGCTCGAGAGGGTAACGGTACCGATCTGATCACTGACGAAACGAACAGATTCGCCCGACGCCGCTCGAGCGGCGATTACGTGCAGCACGTTCTTTCCCCTTACGCCCATGACCCACGACGTCCGCACGATCGTGTCATCGCTGGCGCACAGCAACTCGCCGGCCCGCTTCGATGCGCCGTAGACATTGAGTGGATTCGCCACGTCGTCCTCGACGTAGGCGCTCCCCTTCGCACCGTCAAAGACGTAGTCGGTCGAGATAGTGATGAGATGAGCCCCGACGTCGTGAGCAGCGAGCGACATGGTCTCGGTGGCACCCGCGTTGACCGCGTAACAGACTTCGACGTCCCGTTCGGCCCGGTCGACTGCGGTGTACGCGGCCAGGTGCACGATGACGTCGGGCCGGGTGAGGTCAACCGCGCGAAAGGTGGCGTCGCGGTCGGTCAGGTCCAGTTCGTGGTGCGTGAGCCCCAGAACTTCGAACTCATCGGCACTCACGGTCGTCGCATCTGGTTGGAACATGGGGTCAGCTCCTAGCGGGAACTCGCCTCGCAGCGTGTCCAAAAGGTCGACGCCCACCTGGCCGCCCGCACCAGTGACGAGTACGCGCGTCGGCCTCGCCATCAGGATTCCTCGTGTCGACGCACGTGCACGACGTCCGCCGCTTCGAACGCGATCTCGGTGCCGTCGACGTTCACCACGAGTCGTCCGACCTCGTCCACCCGACTGGCCGTGCCGACGACCACGTCGTCGCGACGTTCGACGCGCACCAACTGTCCGAGTGTGGCGAGGGAGCGCTCGTACTCGGCTCGAAGGTCGCGCCGCCCATCTTCGGTCTCGAGCTCGGCCCGTCGATGCTCCAACTCGTCGAGCAGGATGTCGAGCAGCGCTCGCGGACTGATGGTGACCCCCGACAGGGCGAGCACACTCGTCGACTTCACGTTCGCCGGCCCGACACTCGTCAGGTTCACGCCGATGCCGACGACGATCGCGAGACCCTCGTTCGTGGTGACGATCTCGGCGAGCAGGCCCGCGAGCTTGGCATCGCCGGCGATGAGGTCGTTCGGCCACTTGAGATCCGGTCGCACGCCCGAAAGTCGTACTAGCGCCGCGCGGGCCGACAGTGCGACGGCCGCCACCACCAGTTGCAATTGGCCTGGAGCCACCGGGGGGCGCAGCAGGATCGAGCAGAGCAGTGACGTGCCCGCGGGCGACTCCCACTGTCGGTCAAGCCGACCGCGGCCCGCAGTCTGAAAGTCGGCGTGGGCGACGACTCCTTCTGGCGCTGCGTTCTTGGCCTCATTGACCAACCAGGAGTTGGTCGAATCAATCTCCACAAAGTGGTGGACCCGCCACACGATTGGTTGCACACCCAAACATTAGGGTTTGTGGGACGAGTGGTAGAAATTAAGGGTCCTGTACGGAGGTTCACGTGTTGAAGAAAGTCCTCATCGCCAATCGTGGCGAGATTGCCGTCCGCGTCATCCGGACCTGCCGCGAGATGGGCATCACGACCGTCGCCGTCTACTCAGAACTCGACAGGGACGCTCTGCACGTCCGTCTCGCCGACGAGGCGTACGCCCTAGGGGGCCAGACCGCCGCGGAGAGTTACCTGAATACCGAAGCGATCATCGACATCATCAAGCGCTCGGGCGCCGATGCGGTGCATCCCGGCTACGGCTTCTTCTCGGAGAATACCGACTTCGCACGGGCCATCACCTCGCTCGGGGTCACCTTCATCGGCCCACCCCCCGAAGCCATCGAAGTCATGGGCGACAAGATATCCTCCCGCCTCGCCGCGGAAAAGGCCGGCGTCGAGGGCGTACCCGGAAGGAACGAGACGCTCAAGAGCTTTGACGAAGTCGTCACTTTCGGCGAGGAGTTCGGCTGGCCGGTCGCAATCAAGGCGGCCTTCGGGGGCGGCGGACGCGGCATGAAGGTTGTGAACGGTCCCGACGAAGCCCAGAGCGCTCTCGAGAGCGCCATGCGCGAGGCGCAGAGCTATTTCGGACGCTCCGAGTGCTACGTCGAGCGCTACCTCACTTGGCCGCGACACATCGAGATGCAGATCCTCGCGGACAGCCACGGCAACACGCTGTGGCTCGGTGAGCGTGACTGCTCCGCCCAGCGCCGCCACCAGAAGCTCGTCGAAGAATCACCGGCTCCGAACTTTCCTGACGAAGTGCGCCAGGCCATGGGCGAAGCCGCCGTCAAAGTCTCCAAGGCCTGCGGGTACGTGAACGCCGGCACCGTCGAGTTCCTCTACCAAGACGGTACATTCTTCTTCCTGGAGATGAACACCCGTCTGCAGGTCGAGCACCCCGTCACCGAACTTGTAACCGGTCTCGACCTGGTCGAGTGGCAGTTGCGTATCGCGTCGGGCGAAGCGCTCGATTTCACACAGTCCGAGGTCAGGCGCGAGGGCCACGCCATCGAGATTCGCATCAACGCCGAGGAGCCCTCGGACGGTCGTTTCGCACCGTCGCCGGGCACCATCACCCGTTTCGACCAGCCCTCGGGCCCCGGCGTTCGCTTGGACGCGGGCTACCACGCTGGCGACACGATCTCCCAGTACTACGACAACCTGATCGGCAAACTCATCGTTTGGGGCGCCGACCGCGAGAAGGCCCGTCGGCGCATGCTGCGCGCCATCGAGGAGACCGTCATCGAAGGCGTGGCGACGACACTTCCCGCCGACGTCATCATTCTGTCCGACGAGGAATTCGTCCACGGCACACACTCCACCAAGTGGGTCGAGACCAATCTTGACTTCAGCGCGCTAAGCGCCCCCAGTCCCTCCGCGCCATCAGAGGGTGCGAGCACCGTCCGCAAGGACGTCACCGCCGAAGTGGATGGACGCCGGGTCACCGTGTCGCTCTGGGTACCCGAATCTGGCGACGACGACTTATCGCGACCTCACAGCACGGCAGCCAAACCTCGTCGCCAGCACCATTCCGGGGTCATCGGCAGCGGCTCGGGCACCGTCACCGTCCCCATGCAGGGAACAATCGTGAAGATATCCGTCGAGGTCGGTCAAGAGGTCGAGGCGGGCGACACCATCGTCATCCTCGAGGCAATGAAGATGGAGAACTCGGTCAACGCGGAGAAGTCCGGCGTCGTCAAGACCATCAAGGTCGCCGAGGGCGACTCGGTCACTGCGGGCGACATCGTCGCGGTCATTGAATGAGCGCCTCTCAGAGCGCCACTCACGCGATTGAGGCGTCACGCGAGGCGCTCATCGAGCTCAGCCACTTCGTGCACGCCCACCCCGAACTCGGCTACGAGGAGTTCGAGAGCGCCGAGGCCGTCGCGAAGGCCTGTGAGTCCGCGGGATTCACGGTCGAGCGGGGCATTGCGTCGCTGCCGACCGCCTTTCGTGCGACGAAGGGATCGGGCTCGCTTCACATCGTGCTCTGTGCCGAATACGATGCGCTGCCCGACGTGGGCCACGCCTGCGGGCACAACATCATCGCAGCCTCCTCGGTCGGCGCCGCAATTGGACTCGCCGCGGTCGCCGATGAATTGGATCTCACGGTCACCTTGCTCGGGACGCCGTCCGAAGAGGGCGGCGGCGGCAAAATCGACCTGATCAATGCGGGCTACTTCGATAGCGCCCACGCCGCAATGATGATCCATCCGTGGCCCAGCGAACGACTCGAAGCCACGTGTCTCGCGGTTGACCATTTCGACGTGACCTTTGAGGGCAAGGACGCCCATGCGTCGGCAGCTCCGTGGGAGGGCGTCAACGCGCTGGACGCGCTCAACATTGCTCAGGTCGCGCTCGGACTGCTGCGCCAGCAGCTGCGCCCCGGCGATCAGTACCACGGCATCGTCGTCGAAGGCGGATCGGCCGCCAACATCATCCCGAGCCGAGCCGTCGGAAGGTTCATGGCCCGCTCGGTGACGAGCGAACGTCTCGGTGAACTGCGGACCAGGGTGAACGCGTGCTTCGAAGCCGGCTCGATCGCCACCGGCGCCACGTTCACAATCGAAGAGCTCGGCAGCGCCTTCTCGCACATGGAGTCTGACGACGCGATTCTCGCCCACTACCGAACGGCCGCCGAGTCGCTCGGGCGGACCTTCGAGCTCGATGACGCCGGTGCCGCCAAGCCAACTATCTCGACGGACATGGCGAATGTGTCACTGGTCGTGCCCGCCATTCATCCGTTGCTCGCGATTCCGACCAACGGTGCGGTCAATCACCAGCCCGAGTTCACCGCGTCGTGCATCACCCCCGCGGCCGACCAAGCGGTCCTCGACGGGGCGATCGCCCTCGCCCTCACGGGAATCGGTGTCGCCAACGATGTACCCCTTCGGACACGATTAATGAGTCGCCCATGATGCTCGAACACGCACTGTTATCGGTCACACCGGGCCGCGAAGAGGAATTCGAGGCGTCGATGCGAGAGGCCTTGCCCGTCATCACCTCCGCGCACGACTGCTTCGGCGCCGAGGTGCGCCGCCAACACGAGGACCCCTCGGTCTATCTCCTGCTCGTTCGCTGGTCGTCAGTCGAAGCGCACATGGCGTTTCGCGACACGGATCTGTTCGAGCAGTGGCGCCAGTTGACGCACCCGTTCTATTCCGAGAAGCCGACCGTGACCCACTTCCACGATCCGCTCGACGCCTAGTGGGGCTGGTACACACCGAACTCTTGGCGTAGGACGTCGGCGACCTCACCGAGCGTCGCCATACGTGACAGCGCCGCCTTCATGGGATAGAGCACGTTGGCGGTTCCGCGCGCCGCTCTGGCGAGGTCCTCGAGGGCCGAGTGCACCGCGTCGTTGTCGCGCTGCACCTTGAGTGACTTCACTCGGGCAACCTGCGCTTCCTGCTGAGCGACGTCAATCGGGAAGACGTCCGCCTTCGTCGACTCCGCTTCGCTGAAGCGGTTGACCCCGACCACGACCTTGTCGCCGCGATCGACGCTGCGTGCGAAGTCGTAGGCCGCCGACTCGATCTCGTTCTGCATGTAGTTGGCTTCAATCGCGGCAACCGCTCCGCCCATGGCGTCGATCTCGGCGATGTAGTCGCGCGCGAGCCTCTCAACTTCATTGGTCATCGATTCGACGAAGTACGAACCTGCGAGTGGGTCCACCGTGTCGGCGATACCCGATTCGTAGCCCACGATCTGCTGGGTACGAAGCGCCAGTTTCGCCGCGCGTTCGGTCGGCAGACCCAACGCCTCATCAAAACCGTTGGTGTGAAGACTCTGGGTCCCTCCGAGGGCCGCGGCGAGCGCCTGCAGCGTCACGCGCACGATGTTGTTCTCGGGCTGCTGGGCCGTCAGCGTCGAACCACCGGTCTGAGTGTGGAATCGAAGCATCGTCGACTTCGGATCGGTCGACCCGAACCGATCGCGCATGATCGAGGCCCAGAGGCGGCGCGCGGCGCGATACTTGGCGACCTCTTCGAACAGATTGTTATGCGCGTTGAAGAAGAAACTGAGTCGTGGCGCGAAGTCGTCGAGCGCCAGCCCTGCGGCGAGCGCCGCTTCCACGTAGGCAATGCCGTTGGCGAGCGTAAACGCGATCTCCTGGACTGCGGTGGAGCCGGCTTCGCGGATGTGGTACCCCGATATCGAGATGGTGTTCCAGTTGGGCATCTCCTTCGCGCAGTAGGCGAAGGTGTCCACGATGAGACGCATCGAGGGTCGGGGCGGGTAGATGTACGTGCCCCTCGCGACGTACTCCTTCAAGATGTCGTTCTGGATGGTGCCGCGGAGTTGGTCACCACGTATGCCCTGCTCTTCGGCGACCAACTGGTAGAGCAACAAGAGCGTCGAAGCGGTGGAGTTGATGGTCATCGAGGTTGTGACCTCGTTGAGTGGGAGGCCCGCGAGCAGTAGTCGCATATCATCGAGCGAGGAGATCGCCACGCCCACCTTTCCGACTTCACCTTCGGCGCGCACGTGGTCCGCGTCGTAACCCATCTGGGTCGGCAGGTCGAAGGCGCACGAGAGACCGGTCTGACCCGCACCGAGAAGAAACTTGAAGCGCTCGTTCGTCGCCTCGGCGGTCCCGAAGCCGGCGTACTGGCGCATGGTCCACAGACGGCCGCGGTACATCGTGGGTTGCACGCCGCGCGTGTAGGGATACTGGCCGGGAAGGCCGAGTTCGCGGCTCTCGTCGAAGTCCACCATGTCCGAGCCGGTGTAGACCGGCTGAATGACGATGCCCGAGTCGGTAATTCGTTCTGATGACGTCACAGACGCAAGGTTAGGCCTTCACCGAACGAGCACGGAAACCGTCGGCGAGGGCCCAGTCGGCGAGGTTTCACTTGGTAATCACCGCGTGGACCAAGATGGTGAGATGTACTGTCCCCATTGCGGCACTCAGGTGGAAGGACCGTTCTGTACCATTTGCGGAACGCCATTGAACGTGAACGCGCCCTCAGATCGCGGTCTGATCCCCCAATACTCGGGATGGTGGCGCCGCGTCGGTGCAACACTCATCGATGAACTCATCCTGGTACTGCCGACGATCCTCGTCTCGGCCGTCGTCGCGGCGATTGCCGGCACGTTGGCCGGCGAACTGCTGGGGCTGGCCGTCGGAGGCGTCTACACGGTCACCCTGCTCTCTCGACCAGCGGGTCAGACAATCGGTAACCAGGCGGTGAGCACCTACGTCCGCGACGCCGTCACGGGACTGCCGATATCGACGACTCAAGCGCTAAAGCGATGGGGATTCGTCGCGGCGTACGGACTGATTGGCCTACTGGTGAGCCCGAACAGCCTCACGATCGTGGGTGCAATCGGCCTCGTGGACTTCCTCTACCCCCTGTTCAACGCTCGCAAGCAGACCCTGCACGACCTCTTCGCGGGCACCGTCGTCTACCTGAAGTAGGGCGTGGAAGCACCTTTTCGTGTCGGGGCAGTTAATTATGGGCTCGCAGAGGTGAAACGAACGGTGTCCCAGTGCGATGTCGGTAATGATGAACGAATGAATTGTCCCAATTGCGGCGCTGAAGCGACCGAGTCGTACTGTCTCAAGTGCGGCGCCCAGATCACCAAGCCCGGCACCGTCGACGAAGTGAGTGGAAAGGTCCTCGCCAGTTGGGGGCTGCGTGTCGGCGCGACGCTGATTGACTTCCTCATCCTCGTCATCCCCGAGTTCGTGCTTCGCTCAGTGCTCGGCAACGCCATCGGTACCAGCATCTATCTGGTCGTCTTTGGCGTATATCTCGTCTCGATGTGGTCGCTCGGCGGTGGGCGCAGTGTCGGCAACCGGGTCGCCAAGACCCAAATACTCGACGCCGCCAGTGGCGGTCTCATCACGAGCCAGCAGGCGTTTCGCCGTTACATGTTCCTCGAGCTCTACGCCATCGTCAACCTCTACGGCGCCGTCGAGAACGTCAAGATCGTCGCGTTGCTCGCTGTCGTCTACGGCGCGGTCGACGTGCTCTTCCCACTGTTCGACGTGCGCAAGCAGACGCTTCACGACAAGTTCGCCCGAACGGTCGTTGTCG
Organism: Acidimicrobiaceae bacterium; assembly: GCA_003132165.1. Classification (GTDB taxonomy): domain Bacteria; phylum Actinomycetota; class Acidimicrobiia; order Acidimicrobiales; family RAAP-2; genus RAAP-2. The sequence continues at coordinate 56,172 of PKWW01000020.1, forward strand.
TGACCGATGCTCCAGTCGCCTAGCGCCAAGACTGGTCACGTCGAACACCGTCGTGTCGCTGTTGAACGCTCTCACCCCCGAGGTGCTCGAAGAGGACCCGAGATTGCTACGGCGATCAGGCGTGCACCGGGTGGGGCATGCACAGATCGTCGTACTCGGCGATCACGATTGGTCCGGCATCCTCGCCGCACGCCGGGCACGTTGGGTCACGACGGACCTTGAAGGTGCGAAAACTCTGGTCGAGCGCGTCATACGTCAGAAGTCGTCCGACCAGCGGGTCACCGAGCTCGAGCAGCAGCTTGATGGTCTCGACGGCCTGGATCGACCCGACAATGCCGGGTAGCACGCCGAGCACACCGGCTTCGGCGCAGCTGGGCGCCAATTCGGCGGGCGGCGGCTCGGGAATCATGCAGCGATAGCACGGACCGATGTAGGGGTTGAAGACCGTGATCTGACCCTCGAACCGGAAGATCGAACCGTGCACGACCGGGATGCGCTTCAAGAGCGCGGCGTCGTTCACGAGGTAGCGCGTCGGGAAGTTGTCGGTGCCGTCCACGATCACGTCGTAACCGTCGATGATGTCGAGGATGTTGTCCGCGCCGAGTCGGGTGTCGTAGGTGATGACCTTGAGATCAGGGTTCATCGCTTCGAGCGTGATTCGCGCGCTGTCAACCTTGCGCATGCCGACGCGGTCGAGATTGTGCAAAATCTGACGCTGCAGGTTCGAAGAATCGACCACGTCCATGTCGATGATGCCAATGGTGCCCACGCCGGCTGCGGCGAGGTAGAGGGCGGCCGGTGACCCGAGCCCTCCCGCGCCGAGCAGCAGCACCTTCGAGTCAAGCAACTTCATCTGACCGTTCTCACCGACCTCGGGCAACAAGAGGTGGCGGTGGTAGCGGATCCGCTGGTCCTGGGTCATGGTGCGAGGCGTCGTCCAGACGAGTCCCTCGTCCTTCCATTTGTTGAAACCACCGATGACCGATACAACGTCGCTGTAGCCGAGGTCCTGGAGAGTCTTGGTGGCGAACGCCGAGCGGACGCCGCCCGCGCAGTACACCGCGATGGGTGCGTTCTTGTCGGGCAGTCGCCCCTCGATGGAGAACTCGAGGTTTCCCCGTGCGACGTGCACCGCACCCGGCACTGCGCCCTGCTCGTGCTCATCAGGCTCGCGAACATCAAGCAAGGTGTAGTAATCGAGTCGCGCAGCGACTTCCTGAGGTTCGATCTCTCGAATCTCAGACTTGGCGGCATTCAGTAGATCTCGAGGTGTAGACAACGGTCGCTCCTTCTTGGTCCATAAATCCTACCTGCTGGGTCAACAATCGTTGCCACTCCACCTGCTAGACCACATCGGGTGGAACTCAAGAACCTACTGGCCCGACGTCGGATGGTGCGGTCCTTCGACGGGACACCCGTGGACCTCGATGTGCTCGAGGCGCTGTGCGCCGACGCACTCTGGGCACCGAGCGCCGGTAACAGTGCGGGCGTGCGCATGCACACCGTCGGGTCCGATTCCCTGGGCGAGTACTTTGAGGTCGCGACCGACGCTGAATGGCGCCAACACGCTCGACGAGCGCCCGGGCTCTTGCGGGCCGGAGCGGTCGTGCTCGTCACGACGCGGCCGCAGGACTACGTGCGCCGCTACTCCGAGCCTGACAAGGCAACGTCGGGCCTCGGCGAGCACGAAGCCTGGCCGCTGCCCTACTGGCACACCGACGCCGCGATGACGACCATGGCATTGTTGCTGCTACTCGAAGAGAGAAATTTGCAAGCGACCTTGTGGGGCAACTTTCGCCATGGCGAGGACGTACTGTCATGGGCGGGGGTCGTCGACGAGGAACTTTTCGCCACCGTGCTCATTGGACACGGCGACGGAAAGGACGTGCCGTCGTCCTCGCTGGGGCGTGACGTGCCCGCCCGGAGCCAGCGAGTTCATCGGGTGAAGCCCTAAACGTTCGCCGCCTCGCCCACCGCCGAGAGGAACTCGACGATCGTGCGGGCGCTGAACGCCGTCGCACCCTTGGTCACGTACCCGCGAGCCACATCGGCCCTGCCGGGTCCCGCGATGTCGAGATGCACCCACGGCCGACCATCGGTGAAACGCTGAAGCAGCAGCGCCGCCGAGATGGAACCGGCCCTACCGGTCTTACCGATGTTCTTCATGTCCGCGATGTCCGATTCGATGTGGCTCTCGTAGTTCGCCACCAGCGGCATCCGCCAGAGCTGCTCGCCACTGCGCGAGCTGGCCTCGTTGAAGTAGTTCGCCAACTCGTCGGTGGAGGCGAATATCGCCCCCACTTCGTCACCGAGTGCCACCGCCTGGGCGCCCGTCAAGGTCGCCACGTCGATGATCGCGTCAGGGTTCGCCTCGACCGCGAGGCTCAGGCCATCGGCCAGGATCAGTCGTCCCTCGGCATCGGTATTGAGCACCTCGATGGTCATCCCATTTCGGATGGTCAGCACGTCACCGGGCCTCGTCGCCTTGCCACCGGTCATGTTCTCGGTCATCGGGGCGATCGCGGTGATGCGGATTGGCAACTTCAGCCGACTGGCGATCGATAGCGCGGTCATCACCACAGCCGCGCCGGTCATGTCGGTCTTCATGGCCATCATGCCCTCACCGGACTTGATCGAAAGCCCACCCGAGTCGAAGGTCACGCCCTTACCCACGAGGGCGACGTGCGGCAAGGCCTTCTCGGGGTCCGGGTCGTAGGTCGCGTAAACGAGCCGGACCGGCTGCGCCGAACCTTGTCCCACGCCCAACAAGCCGCCCAGAGCCTCCTCTTTGATCTTGGCCTCGTTCCACGTCTCGACACTCACGTACAGGTCCTCGTCGAGGCGTTTCACGACGTGCTTCGCCAAACTCTTCGGCGAAAGATGACCGGCGGGCGTGTCGATGAGGTACTTGGCCCAGTTGATGCCGTCGGCGACAATGGCGCCCCGAGCGGCTCCTTCCGCGACGAGGTTGTGCGTGGCGACCGTGGGAAGCGGCAGCCCGAGCGGCACGACGTCGAACGTGGCATCGCTTTCGGGTTTCTTGAAGTTATAGGACGAGAGGATCGCCCCCTCCACGAGCGCCTGAGCAGCGTCGCGTGGGTACTCGATGCCATCGGTCGGCAAGAAGAACGCGACCGAGCCGTCGCCGGCGCTGCGCACGGCGGCCGCGCCCGCGAGACGGTAGTTTTCAAGATTGTTGTAACTCGAACCGAGACTCACGAGCGCCACGTTCGACTCGTCGAATGAATGCAGCAGCACCACGCTGCCGGGCTCGGGCTTCAATCCGTGCTGTACGCACCACTCCTTCGAGAAGTCGCGTGGCAGCGTATGGCCCCCGAGCTCGTCGGGCACCGACTCGGCGATGACCGCCACATCACCGTCAAAGACGACCGGCACCGCGATGGTGGTCTGGAAGGCGCCCTCGTCGGGCGTCGAGAGTCGAATGATGCGAGCCATGCTGCTACTCCTTATTTCAACCGAGCGGTTCGGTGGTGGGGGCCCTCGGCCCAGCGGGCCATGGTCCAGGCGAGATCGCTCTGCCGGTTCAGGTACGCAACGATGAATGAGCCATCGAGCGGGTAACCAACCGCGATACGTTCGGCGCGGCGAATGGCCGTCCTCGCGATGTCGAGCGCGGCGGAGAGTTGATTCTCACCGGGTACGACGAACTCCTTGGGCATCTCAATCTCGGCGGAGAGTGCATCGATCTCCGCTTCGAGCCGGAGAATCATCTCGCTGGTGACCAGTGACTTCTCCGCAGTCAACTTGTGCCGGTTCGCCGGGAGTGTCGCGACCTCGGCCATGAGGACCCAGAGATCCCTCTCCAGCGTGATCAGAAGTTCATTGATTCTTCCCGAGGGTTCGCTCAGCGAGCGGGCCCAGCCGAGCGCGGCCTGCGCCTCGTCAACCGCGCCGTTGACCTCGACCGGATCAGAACTCTTCTCGACGCGACCGCCGAAGTAGAGACCCGTCGTGCCGTCATCGCCATTGCGCGTGTAAATCTTCACAACGTCAGCGTAGTGACGTTGACCGCCGCACGTATAGCCTGAAGAACCAATGCAATCAATAATTCGCCCTCCCTTTGCCCGTCCCGGTGCTACCGACCCCTACCTCAGCGCCCTCAACGAAAGGGTGCTGATCTACGACGGTGCGACCGGTACCAACCTGCAGCTTCGCGACCTCGGCGCGGACGACTTCGGTGGGGCGCACTTCGAAGGCTGCAACGAGATCCTCACCATCACCCGTCCCGACGTCGTCGAGGACCTGCACCGCTCGTTCCTGGACGTCGGGGTCGACGTCATCGAGACCGACTCCTTCGGGTCGTTCTCCGTGGTGCTTGCGGAATACGGAATCCCCGAGCGGGCCCACGAACTGGCCCTTGCGTCGGCGAACATTGCTCGTCGCGTCGCCGACTCCTACGCCAGTCCCGGTTCGCCGCGCTTCGTCGCTGGATCGATCGGTCCTGGTACGAAGTTCCCCACGCTCGGACAGATCAGCTACGACGATCTGTCAGCCAGTTACGAAGAACTCGCCTACGGGTTGCTTGAGGGCGGTGTCGACCTATTGGTCGTGGAGACAATGTTCGACCTGCTCTCGGGCAAAGCCGCCATCGCCGCGTGCCACCGCGCCATGGTGCGTCACGGACGGATCGTTCCGATCCAGGCCCAGGTGACCATTGAGCTCACGGGCCGGATGCTGCCCGGCACCGAGATCGGTGCCGCCATCACGGCGCTCAGTCCGCTCGGTATTGACGTGATCGGTCTCAACTGCGCGACCGGCCCGGTCGAGATGTACGAACCGCTGCGCCAACTCTCCGAGACCGCCGAACTGCCAATCTCCTGCATGCCCAACGCAGGGCTGCCGAGCGTCGTCGATGGCAAGATGCACTACGACCTCACGCCCGACGCCCTAGCCGAGCACCTGACGCGCTTTGTGACCGAATACGGCATCGAGGTGGTCGGAGGCTGCTGCGGCACGTCACCCGAACACTTGGCCAGGGTCGTCGAGGCCGTGCGCCCACTGCAACGCGCCCACCGCGCACCGGTGCTCGAACCGGGGGCGGCGTCGATCTACTCCTCCACCGCATACAGCCAGGATCGCTCGGTGCTGCTCGTGGGCGAGCGTACGAACGCCAACGGGTCCAAGAAATTCCGCGAGGCGATGCTCGAGGGCGACTGGGACACCTGCATCGCCATTGGACGCGAGCAGATCAAGGAGGGTGCCCACTTCCTCGACGTCTGCGTCGACTACACGGGCGCCGATGGCGTGGGCGACATGAACGAGATCATGAGTCGGCTCGCCACCCAGTCCTCAGTACCGATCATGGTCGACACCACCGAGATCCCGGTCGCTCGCCAAGCGCTCACCTGGCTCGGCGGCAAGGCGATCCTCAACTCGGTGAACCTTGAAGAGGGTGACGGTCCAGGGACCCGCCTCGACGGCTTCTTGACGCTCGCCGCCGAGTTCGGCTCGGCGGTCGTGGCGACGTGCATCGACGAGGAGGGCCAGGCCCGTACGGCGGATTGGAAGGTCCGGGCCGCGACAGCGATCACTGACCTCGCAGTCACACGCTACGGACTCGACCCCCGCGATATCTTCATCGACACCTTGGCGCTGCCACTCTCGACCGGCATGGTCGAGTCGCGCCGCGACGGCATCGAGACGATCGAGGCAATTAGGCGGATCAAGGCCGAACTGCCCGGGGTACGAACGATTCTCGGCCTCTCCAACGTCTCGTTCGGCCTCAATCCCGCCGCCCGTCAGGTGCTCAACAGCATGTTCCTCCACGAATGCGCCGCGGCGGGACTCGACGCCGCGATAGTCCACGCGTCCAAGATCCTGCCTCTTGCGCGAGTGGACGAAGAGGCGCGTAGGGTCTGTCTGGATCTCATCTACGACCGGCGCACCGAGGACTACGATCCGCTCTCAGAGTTACTGCGGATCTTCGAAGGTGTCTCGACGAACTCCGAAGACACGCAGTCGCTCGACGAGCTCCCGCTCCACGAACGCCTTCGTCGGCGGATCATCGACGGCGCCAGGGTCGGACTCGAGGCGGACCTTGACGAAGCGATGCGAAGCGGCAGCACACCACTCGAAATCGTGAACGACATCCTGCTCGACGGCATGCGCGAGGTGGGCGAACTCTTCGCGACCGGTGAGATGCAGTTGCCGTTCGTGCTGCACAGTGCCGAAACCATGAAGACTGCAGTCGCGTACCTCGAACCACACATGGAGAAGAGTGACCAGGGCGGACGCGGACGCGTCGTACTCGCAACCGTCAAGGGCGACGTCCACGACATCGGCAAGAACCTGGTCGACATCATTCTCACCAACAACGGCTACGAAGTGGTCAACCTCGGCATCAAGGTCGGCATCAACGAGATGCTGAGCGCCATCGAGAAACACCAGGCCGATGCACTGGGTATGAGCGGCTTGCTCGTGAAATCGACGCTGATCATGCGCGAGAATCTTGAGATCATCAACGACCTGGGCCTGTCGGACCTGCCAGTTCTGCTCGGCGGGGCGGCCCTGACTCGCACCTACGTCGAGCGCGACCTCCGCGAGGTCTATCAGGGTCGCGTCTTCTACGGTAAGGATGCGTTCGAGGGTCTGCGGGTGCTCGACCGCTTGGGCGAACTGCGCAAGTCCGGCGAGGACGACCCCACTTTCGGCCGCGAGATCTCCGAGCGCAAGGTCTTCCGTCGCATCCGCGGCGAGGCCGGCGAGGCACCCGAGGGACTACCCGATCGCAGCCCCGACGTTGAGCAGGACAATCCCATCTTCGTACCGCCCTTTCTCGGCAGCCGCGTCGCGAAGGGCATGTCAATCGACGAGATCAGCGACTACCTCAACCAGACCGCCCTCTTTCGCAACCAGTGGGGTTTTCGCCCGGAAAACGGAGAGGACGACCCCGCGTTCAAGGAGCGCGTCAGCGCCACGCTGCGCGAGCAGCTCGCGATCGCCAAAGAGGACGACCTACTCATTCCCCAGGTCGTGTGGGGGCACTTCCCCGTCGCCTCGAGCGGCAACGACCTCATCGTGTTCACCGACGACGAGCGCACCAACGAGCGCACGCGATTCACGTTCCCCCGCCAGCACCAGGCGCCATTCCTTTGCATCGCCGACTTCTTCCGATCCGTCGACAGCTCCGATCACGACTACGCAAGCTTCATGCTCGTCACCATGGGCTCACGAGTCTCCGAACGCTGTCAGGAGTTGTTCGCGGCGAATCGCTACACGGATTACCTGATGCTGCACGGGCTCGGCGTCGAAATGGCCGAGGCGCTCGCTGAACTCTGGCACAAACGAATCCGTGAGGAACTGGGCTTCGCCGAACAAGATGGCCCGACGCTCACCGGCCTTTTCCGCCAGCAGTATCGCGGCGGACGCTACTCGTGGGGTTACCCCGCTTGTCCCGATCTCACCGACAACGCCAAGGTCGCTGACCTTCTCGAGGCGACCCGCATCGGTGTCGTCGTGTCGGAGGGCTTCCAGTTGCACCCCGAACAGACGACCGACGCGATCATCTGCCATCACCCAATGGCGAAGTACTTCGTCGCCTAGTCCGACTATCGGCGCGTGGGTGACGAAACCGGCGTGGCGTCACTCAACGCCTCCTTCGCGTGGTAACTCGATCGCGTGAGTGGCGACGCCTGCACGTGCTTGAGACCAAGCGCCATCCCCTTGGTCGCCAGCTCATCGAATTCAGCGGGTTCCCACCAACGCGACACCGGTAGGTGCCGTTCGGTGGGCCGCAGGTATTGACCGATCGTCGCGATCGAAACACCCACGGCGGCGAGGTCGGCCAGGGTCTCTTCGACCTCTTCGGGTCTCTCGCCGAGCCCGACCATCATGCCGGACTTGGTCGTGAAGCCAGCGGCGGCGCTACGCGCGAGCACCGTGAGTGAACGCGCGTAGCCCGCGCTCGGGCGAACTGCCCGCTGCAGGCGCGCCACCGTCTCGATGTTGTGATTGACGACGTCGGGACTCGCCTCAAGGATGATCTGGAGCGAATCCGCGTCACCACGCAGGTCGCTAATGAGCACTTCGACGTTGGTCTGCGGCGAACGCTCGCGAATGGCGAGTACGGTACGGGCGATTCCTCCCGCCCCTCCGTCGTCGAGATCATCGCGGGCGACGCACGTGATGACTGCGTGGCTCAGCTTCAGGCGCACGACCGCCTCGGCCACGCGCTCGGGTTCGGTCGGGTCCAGGGGCATTGGCTTGCGCGTGTCGATGAGGCAGAAGCCACAGGCCCTCGTGCAACGCTCGCCGTTTACCATGAAGGTGGCCGTGCCGCTCTCCCAGCACTCGAAGATGTTCGGACAGCCCGCCTCCTCGCAGACCGTCACCAGACGTAGGTCCTGGGTGAGCGTGCGAAGCGACTGGTACTCCCCGCCCATGTGCGCCTCAATTCGTAGCCATTCGGGCTTTCGCGATCGCAGCGCTATGCCGGCGTCGGGATCGACCCCGGCCTTTCGCAGACGACGCAGGAGTGGACGCTCCGAGGAGGTGCTCGAGGCGCTGCGATCGACTCGCGCCACCGTCCCCGGACCACCCAACCTCGTCTCGAGTTCTTCGCCGAGTCGCTCTTCGACCTCGAGCGAGCTCACGTCGAGTCCCAATGACGTCAGTGAGGCAACAGGCTTATCGGGTATGCCACACGGCACGATGGCGGCGAAACCGGTGAGGTCGATGTCAACGTTGAGCGCCACTCCGTGCAGCGTGCGACGATTGCCCGATTCATTGCGCTCGGTGCGCACACCCACAGCCGCAATCTTCGAAGGACGGCTTTCGAGATGAGCCCACACTCCGGGGTAGCCCTCGAGCCGTCCAACCTCACCGAGATGACCTTCGGGGTCGACACCCTTCACGGTCGCAATCACGGCATCCTCGAGGTGTGCCACGTGGGTCTTTCCGGCGGACGGATCATCCGCCACGGTCACGATCGCCCAGGCCACGACCTGTCCCGGCGCATGATAGGTCACGTCGCCGCCGCGATCGGCGTCGATAACGACCGCTTTCAACTCCGCGAGCGGAATCAGAAAGTGCTCCTCCTGAGTCCGGATGCCCCGCGTGTAGGTCGGCGGGTGCTCGAAGAGCAGCACGTAGTCATCGCGCGACTGGAGCAGCGCCCTCTGGAGGTCATTCGCCTCGGCGAACGAGATCCTTCCCAGATGGCGCCGGCGCAGCATTTAGCGCTCGCTCTCCAGGTCCATTCCCGCCAGCAACTCCGCAACCCGTTCCAGATAGTTCGCGGCCGCCACTGATTCACAGATCCGGTGATCGAACGACAGTCCGAGGATGAGTCGTCGTCCGACCTCAATCGAGGTCACGCCGTCACGCGTCACCGCCACCGGCACCTGACGCACTGCACCGACGCTCAGCACAGCGACCTCGGGCTGGATGATGATGGGCTCGATCCACAAAGTGTTCGAACTAGGCGCACCGACAATCGTGAAGGTCCCACCCATCAGATCGTCCGCCGTGAGCTGGCGCGACACGACGCGTTCGCCGAGTTCACTCGCCCGACGTGCGAGAGCGCGCAACGTGAGGCCGGCGGCGGCGTGCACGACGGGCACGAGCATGCCATCGTCGTTGATGTGACGCATGAAACCGAGGTTCACCGTTCGGTGAACGACCAGTTCTTCGCCCGAGAACGTCGCATTGAGGAATTCGAACTCCGCTAACGCGCGTACGGCCGCAAGGCTGACCACGATCTCGTCGCTGATCGCGACACCGTCGCGGGTGACGCGGCCCAGTCGCTCGAGTTCAGCGAAGATCTCGCCGTCGACCTCGATTGCGACGAAGCCGTGCGGTGTCGTCTGTGAGGAGACCGAGAGGTGCTGGCCCATGCGACGCCGACCGTTGGACAGCGGGACCACGACCTCTTCGGTCGGTCCCTTCGCGACAGCGCGCTCCGCATCGCGACGCGTGATTGCCCCACCGGGGCCCGAGCCCAGGATGGTCGAGGGCTCGACGCCACCATCGTTCAGAATTCGACGAACGACCGGCGACACGACCACACCGCTCTGGGACGTTTCGACGCGAGACCCAGCCGACGCCGCTGGCGCGGTGGTCGCCAGCGTTTCGGGCGCGGCCTTCGTAACGGGTGTCGCGGGCACAGCGCCCGCGACGCCGTTCTCATCGATGACGGCCACGCGGGCACCGGTTTCGACGGTGTCGCCTTCGCCCGCAAGAATCTCCACGAGCACGCCAGCGGCCGGTGACGGCATCTCTGAATCGACCTTGTCGGTCGAGACCTCGAAGAGTGGTTCGTCGCGCGCGACGGCCTCGCCGACCTTCTTGAACCACTGGGTGATGATTCCTTCGGTGACTGACTCACCAAGCGAGGGGAGGGTGACGTCAACCAACGTGGAGGCCTCGTCCCGCGAGGGCGAGCAGGGTCTCGCCGAACGTCTCCGAGAGCGACGGGTGCGGCTGGATCAGCGCAGCCGCCTCTTCAGCGGTCGCCTCCCAGTTGACGGCGAAGTATCCGGCGCCGAGTTGCTCGGTCACCCACGGTCCCGCCATGTGCACTCCGAGAATCTGACCAGCGGTGCCATCGGGGCGCTTCTCGGCGATGATCTTGACGACGCCGTCAGTGTCGCCGATGATCTGGGCCCGGCTGTTACCACCGAAGGGATCCTTCTTCACGACGACGTCGTAGCCCTTCTCTTTCGCGGCGGCCTCCGTGAGGCCGCAGAAGGCGACCTCGGGGTTCGAGTAGATCGCCCAGGGCACGCGCTCGTAGTCGACCGGCACGACCGGCTCACCAAGTATTGACTTGATGGCGACAATCGCCTCGGCGAAGCCGACGTGGGCGAGTTGGGGCGAGTTGGCGACGATGTCGCCCACGACGAAGACATTGGCATTCGCGGTGCGCTGGTAGCCGTCGGCGACCACAAAGCCCCGCTCGTCCAACTGCACGCCAGTACCCTCGCCCAAGAGGCCCTCGGTGCGCGGACGACGACCGACCGACATCACGACCATGTCGACCTTGACGTCGTCGGCGCCTTCGATCTGGATCGACGTCGCGCCCTTCTTGGGCGTGTGCCCGGTGATCTTCACACCAGCCTGGATCTCGATGCCGCGTTTCTTGAAGGCGCGCTGGACGACTGTGGCGACCTCGGTGTCACAACCAGCGAGAATTGAGGGAAGTCCTTCGAGGATCGTGACCTTGGTACCCATGTCACAGAGCATCGACGCGAACTCGCATCCAATGGCGCCTCCGCCGATGACCGCGGCCGTCGCGGGCAGCGACGTCAGGTCGAGGAACTCGTCCGAGGTGAGCACGATCTTGCCGTCGACGTCGAAACCCGGCAGGCTGCGTGGCACTGAACCGGCGGCGAGGATGACGTTCGTTCCCCTGGCGACAACCCCGGCGTCGTTCCCATCGACCACCGTGACGGTCTGGTCGGCGTCGAGTCGGGCGGTACCTGCGAAGACGGTGACCTTGCGACCCTTCAAGAGTCCCGAGACGCCCTTGAAGAGGCGGTCGACAATCTCGTTCTTTCGCGCCTGGCTGACCGCGAAGTCCACCTCGACTCCCGTCGTCGTGATGCCAAATGCGGCCGAGTGCTCGAGGGTGCGCCGCACGTGCGCCGTTTCGAGGAATTCCTTGGCGGGAACGCAGCCGCGGTGCAGACAGGTTCCTCCGACCTTGTCACGCTCGACGAGGGCGACACTGAGTCCGGCGGCGGCGGCGTAGAGAGCGGCGGCGTAGCCACCGGGCCCTCCTCCGATTACGACTACATCGAACTGCTGGACCTCGTTAGCCACGGCCTATCCCTTCAAACGTTCAGTGCTGACTCCGTAGGGAATCCTAATGTTTCGCCCACGGGTGCGAAACAGAGCCGGCTACGAGTGCTGGCCTCGATGGCTGTCGGCGGCGTCGGTCGCGAGGACGTCGACGAAGTCATTCATCGTGTCCCCGGAGTGACCCTTCACCCACGTGAAAGTCACGTCGCGCGCACCGTTCAGTACGAGACTGAAGAGTTGCTCCCACAAATCACGGTTGGCGACGGGCTGACCTTGGGAGTTCTTCCACCCCCGCCGCAGCCACCCAGCGTGCCACCTGTCGTTAAAACATTTCACCACGTAATTTGAGTCGCTCACGATCTCTACCGGATTGTCGAGGTTCTCGCGGAGCGCCTCGATGACGGCGAGCACCTCCATGCGCTGGTTCGTCGTATGGTCGCCGAAGCCACTGGCGTAATTGTCAGAGCCGCTCGCCCACGCCCAACCCCCGGGACCAGGATTACCGCGGCACGCGCCGTCGGTATAGATACGTTTCATAGGATCCGGGTGATCCAAGCGTCGGGGTCGGAGGTGAACCTGGTGACCGCCAGCGGCAACTCACCGCGAAACACCTGGCCCAGGGTGACGTGCTCGAGCACTTCACGCAGCGCTGCTCGCACCGCGACCCACACGTCGCGAAGGTGCGTCGCCTCTCCTTCGTACACGAGGGTCTCGGGGCGCATGCCGCGTACGCCGGCGAGCGGACCGCTCACCACACGAAGGATGTCGGCGATCGTGATGTTGTCGGGATCGCGGGCGAGTTTGAAACCACCCTCCGGTCCACGTTGACTGGTCACGAGGCCCCCGCGGCGCAGGTCCGAAAGGATCGCCCCGAGGAACTTGGCGGGCAGTTCCTGTTCCTGAGCCAGGTGTTCAGCGCTGACCGAGGTGTCGCTCGCGGCGAGCGTCAGCAGGGCACGAATCGCGTACTCGGCCTTGGCGGGAATCTGCATGTCCCCATTCTGCCCTACAGCGGGTGCCGACAATGTGAGCGCCCCCAGAACTCCTAAGGTGGCATCGTGTTTGATCTCACCTCGCGAAACTTCTACCTCTGCGTCGGGCACCGTGACGACATGGCCGTCTTCTTACCGGCCGTGCTGCGCGGTGGGGTCGACGTCGTCCAACTCCGTGAAAAGGACCTCTCGGACGAGCAGCGGATCGCCAGCGCCCAGGTCATGCTGCCGATCTGTCGGGATTTCAACGTCCCGTTCGTCATGAACGACTCGCCCGAGCTCGCTCTCGCGGTGGGCGCCGACGGAGTGCACGTGGGCCAGGACGACGTGAGCGTGGCACGGTGTCGCGAACTGCTGGGCGAGCACGCGATCGTCGGACTGTCCACGCACTCGAACGAGGAATTTGACGCCGCGCTGCCCCAGGCCGCCACCTACTTCAGCGCGGGTCCCATCATCCCCACGCCGACCAAGCCCGGACGAGCCGGCACCGGCGTCGAGTACGCCGTTGACTGCCAGAACCGAAGTGACCGACCAGTGTTCGTCACCGGCGGGGTCACTGACGAAAATGTCGCCGGTCTCGTCGAAGCGGGTCTGCGCCACTTCGTCGTGGTGCGTTTCCTCACTCAAAGCGCGCAGCCCGAAGTGGCGGCGCGGCTGTTGCGCACGGCACTGGACGAAGCGCTCGCCTAACGGTGACGGTCGAGCCAGCCCAGCAGGGTGGCGACCATGCGCGGGTCGGCTCGAAGTTGATGGCCCGCCCCTTGAATGATGCGAAGCTCGGCACGCCCCTCGGCGCTCGCGAGTAGGTCACGGGCGTCACTCACGGGCACTTCGATGTCGTCGGCTCCGTGTCCGATCAGGAGCCGGCGTGGCGGGACCTTGGCGATTGAACCCACCGGGTCAATCGAGAGGACGTCGGCGCGCAGCGCCTCGGGTTCCAGGAGATCGTTCTCGTCCCCGACAACCCCGGCGATCTGGACTGCGCGATGCAGCTCGTCCGCGCTACGGCACCACTGCTCGAGATGAGCGGGAGTGGCGAAGGTCGCAACCCCTCTGACCCGTTCATCAGTTGACGCCGTCGCCAGCGCCAACGCACCACCGAAACCGAAGCCCGCCAGCGAAATTCGACGCTCGCCCTCTTCGATCCGGTTCAATATCTCGTGGAGATCGCTCCGCCACTGGGAGGCGGAGAAGGTGCCGGTGCTGCCACCCACTCCCGACAACGTGCCCGTCGCCACAATCCAGCCCGATTCGTTGGCGAGGTGCTCGGCGAGTTCGGGCAACAGTCCGGCTGCCTGACGGCCCATACCCATCGCTCTCGGAAGCCCATGCACGAGCACGAGGATGTGGTCCGTGAGGGGTCGCGCACTGGAAGTGGCGATGCGTAGGTCGAGAACGGAGTTCCCGCTTTTGAGTTGCTCGTGAGCGAGCACCCTCTGCTAGATGCCTAGGCGCTGAGCCAGGAGTTCACGGTGGTACGCGGGATCGCCCAGGAACAACTCAGAGCTCTTCGCGCGCTTGAAGTACAGGTGTGCGTGGTGCTCCCACGTGAAACCAATACCACCGTGAATCTGGATGTTCTCCGCGGCGCAGTGGAAGTATGCCTCCGAACAGAACGACTTGGCGAGACTCGCTGCGATCGGCAACTCGTCGTTCAACTCCTGGGAGGCCCACGCCGCGTAGTACGCCGCTGACTTCGCAGATTCGACATCGAGCAGCATGTCCGCGCACTTGTGCTTGATGGCCTGGAACGATCCGATGGGTCGTCCGAACTGCACGCGATTCTTCGCGTAGTCGACTGCGTTGTTGAGTACGCGCTGCGCGCCGCCGACCTGCTCGGCCGCGAGCGCCGATTCCGCGACGTAGAGCACCTTCTCGAGTCCTTCGAGGGCGCCGCCTTCGATACCGACGAGTGTGGCGGGTACGTCCTTCAATTCAAGACGGCTCTGCTTGCGGGTCTGGTCCATGGTCGACAGCACCTCACGGGTCAGGCCCGCGGCGTCGCCCTTCACGGCGAACAGCGAGAGGCCCTTCGCGGTCATGGCGGGTACGAGGATCAGCGACGCAGTATTGCCATCGGTCACGTAGTTACGCACGCCGTTGAGCACGAAGCCGTCACCCGATGCAACAGCGGTGGTCGAAGTCTTGCTGAGGTCCCATTCACCAGCGTCGTCGGTGAGTGCCACGGTGGCGATGGTCTCGCCCGACGCAATGCCCGGCAGCAGCGCCGCCTTGTCCGCCTCGGTGCCGACGAAGAGCACCGCGTTCGCCGCGAGAGCGACGGTTGAGAAATAGGGCGAGCAGAACAGCGCGGCGCCCATCTCTTCAAATACGACGTAGAGCTCGACAGGACCGTAGCCTTGTCCGCCGAACTCCTCGGGAATTCCGAGGCCCTGCAGGGCCAGTTCGTTCGCCATCTGCGTCCAGACCGCGGGGTCGTAGCCTTCGCTCGTCGCCATCAGACGACGAACTTCGCTCTCCGGAGACTTCTCTTCCAAGAAGCGCTTGACCATCTTGCGCAGTTCTTCCTGCTCTTCGCTGAATCCAAAGTTCATCGCGACCCTTTTCTATCCCTACCGGAGAGTAATGCCGGTGACAGCGACATTAGCGAAAGTTGGCCGAGGCGTGCGACGTGGCATATTTAGGGGGTGGACAACGTAGAACTGGTCTGGTCGAACGCGAGCGCGGATGTCCACCGTTTCGTCGTGGGACCGGTGGAAAACAACGTCTACGTCGTGCGATGCCGGCGCACCGGGCAGGCCACCCTGATCGACGCCGCCAACGAACACGACCGGCTGCTTCGCGTAGCGACCCGCTTGGGCGTCACCTCGGTGCTCGAAACCCACGGACACTGGGACCACATTGGGGCCGTGACGCAGGTCCGCGACGCCGGTATCGACGTCTGGGTCCGCGCGGAGGATGCCGATTTGCTGCCCAGTTACGACCATCTTCTCAACGACGATTCGGTGCACGTCGTGGGCGAGTTGCGTCTTCGAATCCTGCATACTCCCGGGCACACCCCCGGATCAGTCTCGTTCGCCCTCGAGAACACTCCCCTGCTCTTCACCGGCGACACCCTGTTTCCTGGGGGACCCGGCAACACCACCTTCGAGGGCGGCGATTTCCCCACGATCATCACTTCCATCGAGCAGAGGGTGTACCGCGTCTTTGGCGACGACACCATCATCTGGCCGGGCCACGGGGTGAGTTCGACCATCGGAACCGAGCGGCCCCATCTGGACGAATGGATCGAACGCGGCTGGTAGTGGCGGGTCAGCCTTGGACGCATCACCGGTAGGCTCTCTCACGTGCCAGAGCCCCTCTTAGAACTACGAAATCTCCACGCCGAAGCTGAGGGTGCCGTCATTTTGCGTGGCGTTGATCTCATCGTCGCCGAGGGCGAAGTGCACGCACTCATGGGTCCCAATGGTGCCGGCAAGTCCACTCTCGCCAACGTCGTCATGGGCCACCCCGGCTACACCGTCACCGCCGGCGAGATCCTCCTGAAGGGCGAGAACATCGCCTCGTGGTCGCCCGATAAGCGCGCCCGCGCCGGCATCTTTCTCGCCTTTCAGTACCCCGAAGCGATCAGCGGCGTCTCGGTCGTACAGTTCCTGCGCCAGGCGATCGCTGCGCGCAAGGGTCTTGACGAGCTGAGTGTGCTCGAGGTTCGTCTCGACCTGATGGAGTGGATGGACCGGCTCGGCATGGACCCGGCGTTCGCCGAGCGTCACCTCAACGACGGCTTCTCCGGAGGCGAACGCAAGCGTAACGAGGTGCTGCAGATGGCACTACTCGAGCCGGCGATCGCCTTTCTCGACGAGACCGACTCGGGACTCGACATCGACGCCCTTCGCGTGGTGGCGCGCGGCGTACGCACGGTGCGCGATGAACACCCGGCCATGGGCGTGGTCGTCGTGACCCACTACGTGAAGTTGCTCGAGGAGATCGAACCCGACCAGGTGCACATCCTCGTCGACGGCCAGATCGTCCACTCCGGCGGCGCTGAATTGGCCCAGCAGATCGAGCACGAGGGCTACGACGCGTGGCGACCGGTCACACTGTGACCAGTTTCGACGCACGACTGGTCCGCGCCGATACTCCGCTGCTGGCGCGAGTGGTACACGGGCGGACCATCACTTATCTCGACTCCGGCGCGTCCTCGCTACAGCCGAGGGCCGTCATCGAGGCCATGAGCCGTTATTACGAGTTGCGCCACGCCAACGTCCACCGCGCTGTTTACCAGACGGCGGGTGAGGCGACGGCCGTCTACGAAGGCGCCCGCGAGGCCGTGGCCCGGTTCATCAACGCCCCGGGCGGCGCCAATGAGATCGTCTTCACGAAGAACGCCACCGAGTCGTTCAACCTGCTCGCCAAGTCCTGGGGTTTCGCGAATCTAAAGCCCGGCGACGTCGTGCTCTTGACCGAGATGGAGCACCACGCCAACATCGTGCCGTGGTTCCAGCTCCGCGAGGTGACCGGCATCGAGGTCCGCTTCATTCCGGTCACTGACGACTTCCGTCTCGATCTCTCGAACATCGACGAACTTATGCGTGGCGTCAAACTTGTCTCGGTCACCGCGATGTCCAACGTGCTCGGCACCATCACGCCGGTGAAGGAACTGGCCGCGATCGCCCACCGCCACGGTGCGCTCATCGCCATCGACGGCGCCCAGTCGGTTGCGCAAGGCCCGACCGACGTCACCGACCTCGATATCGACTTCTTCATCTTCTCCGCCCATAAGATGCTGGGCCCGACCGGCATCGGTATCTTCTGGACTCGCGAGGAGATACTGGCCGACATGCCGCCGTTCCTCGGCGGAGGCGGGATGATCGCGGACGTCCGTACCGACGGCTACACGCCCGCATCGGGACCGACCCGCTTCGAGGCGGGCACACCGCCCATCGCCGAAGCCGCTGGACTCAGCGCCGCAGTGCTCTACCTCGAAGGCCTCGGGATGGACAACGTCGCCGCGCACGAGCGGAGCCTCACCGGTGACGCCCTCACTCGTCTCGCCCTGGAATTCGAAGGGCGTGTCCGTATCATCGGTCCTTCGGACACGACCGACCGAGGAGGCGTGTTGAGCCTCGACGTCGAAGGTGTGCACCCCCACGACGTGGCCCAGATCCTCGACCAGTTCGGTGTCTGCGTGCGACCGGGCCACCACTGCGCCAAGCCGCTCATGCGACGCTTCGGCCTCGCCGCGACCGTGCGCGCCTCGTACGGCCCCTATTCGCTCGTTGAGGACACGGACGTGCTGCTCGAAGCCCTCGGGCAAGCCGTGACGATGTTCGGATAGCGATCATGTCGAACCTCGAAGACCTCTACCGCGAAGTGATCCTCGACCACTACCGCTCACCGCGTAACCGCGGTGAGTTGCCGTCGCCNNGGTCACGGTTGCTCGATCTCGCAGTCGTCTTCCTCGCTCATGAGTGCTGCGGTAAAGGGCAAGCCAATCGAGCAGGTCCGCGAGACGATCGCAACATTCAAGCAATTGATGACCGTGCACGAGACTTCACTGGGTGAAAAGACTGAACTGCCGCCCGTCGACCTTCGAGCGCTCGGCGAACTGGCCGCGTTGCAGGGCGTCGTGAAATTCCCCGTCCGCATCAAATGTGCGACGCTCGCGTGGAATACGCTGAGCCAGGGCCTCGACGAGCTGAACTAATCCCTTAAGGGTTGCAGGGCACCGGGTCGAAGAATTGCTGACCTTCTGTGGGCGCTGTCGTCGTGGTCGTTGGGACCACCGTTGTCTTCGTGTGCTTCTTAGCGGACGTCGAAACTATCGTCGTGGTCGTCGTCGACGTGGTCGTCGTGACGACCGGCGGCAACGGCGTTTGAAGCGCGGTGTTAGGCGGCGGGTTCGTTGGGGTGACCAAGGTGCTGCCGAAGACGTTCACGAGCATCTGCTGGGCCTCGGGCTCTTGCACGTAGAGGACATCGCCGAGTGAGGCGTTCTGACCTGACACGGTCGGCAGCGTGTACGTCAGCATGTTCGCCGGGTTGAGATTGTGAAACTTGACCGCGAGTTCGATCAGTTCGGTCAAAGTGAAATTGCTGTCAAGCGAGATCCCCTGGGGAATCTTCGAAAGGAAGTTATTGATAGTGAGCGGGTTGTAAAGACGCTTGGCCCGGTCGATCATGGAGCGAAGGAAGGCGTTCTGGCGGTCGATGCGGCCGAAGTCACTCGTGACGTCGAAGTTCCACACGCCATTCTCAAACCACTCGTAGTGGCGGCTGCGCGCCACGGCGAGAGCCTCGAAACCATTGACCAGCTGACAGCCGGCGTGGGTGATCTTGAGCCCCGAATAGGCGTCCTTCGCCGGATACGGGAAGTCGAGATACACCCCACCGAGTGCGACCGCGGCATTGATGAGCCCACTGAAACTGACCACGATGGTGTGGGTGATGGTGATTCCGAAATTGGCCGTGATCGTCTGGGCGAGTAGCGAAGGCCCGTTGTTGAAGTTCACGTTGATCCGGTTGAACTTGCCATAGAGCGACTGGTTCGCCAGCAGCGTCGTCATCGTGTCACGGGGAATCGACAGGATGCTGATGGTGCCGGTCTGAGGGTCGACGTGCATGACCTTGACGACGTCGCTGCGCTGGCCGCTCACCGACCCCGACGAGGCGCCCGTCTGGGAGGCGACGGCCCCGGTTAAACCAGCACGCGAATCCGAACCGACTTCAAGGATGTTGAAGGGCTTGCCGGTGAGTTGGGGAAGTTCACTCGTCACATTGATCTTCGTGATCTGACTGAAGCGCCAGTTCGCGTAGAGGTACCCACCACCGAGCAGTCCAACGATCAACCCGGCGATCACGATGCTCGTGATGATCAGATTGCGACGCAGGTGGTGAGGTCGCTTCTGGCGCGTCTTACGAGTGACGCCGCCTCGACGGTCGACGGCCTCGCCCAGTGCCACTAGACGGTGTTCATTCGCGAGCGCACGCCGCTTATCTCTGCGAGATTCGTGGGAGCCCCGTGGATCGTTGTCACGTCCATCAGACATGGGAAGACTTTAGCAAAGAGGGCGAACTTTGAAGATTCAGGATTTTTCGGGGCGAAACGGCTCGTAGCCGTCGCGCTCGAGGATTTCGGAGAGTTCTGGCCCACCGGTTGCGACGACCCTGCCATCGGTAACCACGTGAATCTTCGTGGGCGTCAGTTCCTGCAACAGGCGTCGGAAGTGAGTGATTGCGAGAACGCCGCAATTCCACTCGCTCGTCGCCGCACTAAGTCGACGCGCCACTGCACCCAATGCATCGACGTCGAGGCCGGAGTCGATCTCGTCGAGCATCGCGAACTTTGGACGAAGTATCCCCACCTGGACCATCTCAGCGCGCTTGCGTTCGCCTCCCGAAAGGTCGACGTTGACGAACCGGTCGAGGACATCGTCGCGAAGTTCCACCAGTCCGGCCTCGTCGCTCATGCGCTTGCGCAAATTGGTGGGATCGGCACCGGCGGCCACGAGCAGGTCGATTGGGCGCACGCCGGGAACCTCCATGGGCTGTTGCATTGCAAGCAGAAGCCCGTGTCGCGCACGTTCGGTTGGTGTCAATTCAAGTAGTTCAACGCCGTCAATGGTCGCCGATCCGCTGGTCACCTTGTAGCCGGGTCGACCNNCACCTGCTTACCCGCGACCTCGACGCGCAGTCCTTCAATCTTCAATGTGGACATCATGGCACCATCACCTGGAGGCGGCCATTGGCCGAGAGAACGTCGTAGTGCGCAACCGGACGCGTCGCCGGGAATGACATCGGCTCACCGTCGCTCAGCCGGAACATCGCGCCATGGCGAGCGCACTCGATTTCGCAGGTTTCGGCACTGACCTCGCCCAGAGCGAGGCTGAAGTCCTCGTGGCTGCAACGGTCATCGAGCACGTAGACGGATTCGTCGATGCGAACGACAACCAGCACGTGCCCGTCCAGGCGCATCTGGCGCGCTTCGCCATTGACGAAATCATCTAAGACACCGAGGTCGAATGTCTTCATAGCGTCACGACCTTGAGCGTCGAGAGGGCTGCGGTCACGTCATCCTCGACGAGTTCGGCGAGTTCGGCGGGAAGCGTGGCGAGCATCTCGTAGAAGAAACCTTGAATCATCAGTCGTTCGGCATCACTGCGGGTGACACCTCGCGATTCGAGGTACCAGCGCTGCAGTTCGTCGAGCGGCCCGACGCTCGAGGCGTGCGCGCACATGACGTCGTTCTCGCGGATGTCGAGGTTGGGCACGCTGTCGGCGTGCGCGTGCGCCGACAGGAGGAGATTGTGATTCGTCTGGCGAGCGTCGGTGCGCTTGGCGCCTTTTTCGATCTCGATGAGCCCGGTGTAGACCGAGCGCGACTCGTCGGCAACCGCTCCCTTGGAAAGCAGCGTCGAACGACTTCGGGCCGCCTTGTGGAACTGGTGGGTTCGAAAGTCGTGTACCTGGGTGCCCGAACCAAGGAATGTCGTACGAAGCTCGTTCTCGGATCCCATGCCAAGCATTTCGGCGTCGTTGCGCGAGCGGTTGTAGTGCCCGCCCATTCCGATCACCGCTTGACGAAGTCGGGCATCACGAAGCAGGAATCCAGTGGTGCGCGCCACGTGCCACGCGCTCGTGTTCAAACGCTGATAGGTGATGAGTTGCAACGAGCCGTTGTCGCCCACCTCGTATTCACTGAGTGGCACGACCAGCGCATTCTCGCCGCCTTCGAAGTACTCGACAACGGTCGCACTGGCTCCGCGGCCGAGTTTGATCTGGGTTCGTGAGAACGACGAGGTTCCGACCGTCGCATTGAGCACCACGATCGGCTTCTCCACGTTGACACCTGCACCGATCTCGATGACCGTGGTCGCCGGTGCGAGGGCCGTGTTCAAGAGAGCGAAGGTGTCGCTCTCGTACCGACTGGCCATTGAGGCGCCGCTGAACGAGCTGGCGTTCTCAACGATCGCCACACTGACCCCTTCAGGTACCGAGCCGCTGTCGATGCAGAACCCGTCGACCACGCGCACAACGAGGCCTGCCCGTTCACACAGTTGCGCCGCGAAATCGGAGAGCGCAGGGTGCAGCGCCGCCGTCGCGACGCTGAACCGGTCGAGATCAAGGTCGCCGAGAGGCGCGTAGCGCCAGACTTCGTCGCTCGTAGTCGGGAGCCCGATCTCTTCGAAGGTGGTCCAGGCGTGACGACGTTCCTGGGCGTCGGAACGCTCGGAAATGTATGAGAGGGCTGATTCAGCGAAGATTTTCATAGATATCTGGACTAATGCAGTGTAACGGCCGCCTCAAACTTTCCGGCGGTGTTGAACGTAGGCTGCTCAGTGACCGCAGAGGGGGAATCATGGAATTTACGAGCGATGTACTGACACTGAAAGTCGACGGTCACGTTGCAACGTTGTGGCTCGACCGCGAAGAAGCACGCAACGCCATGGGCAGCGCTCTGTGGCGCGACCTGCCCCGGGCGGCGGCAGCGGTCTCGAGTGATCCGCAGATCCGAGTGCTCGTGATCGCCGCACGGGGCCCCCACTTCACGGTCGGACTCGATCTCAAGGAATTCGGCGTCGGTCTTGGCGGCGGCAACAGCGAAGGCGCGTCCAAGGCGACGATCAATGCGCATTCCTACAAGGGACTACGCACGATGCAAGAATCGGTGACGGCAATTGCCGAACTGGACGTGCCGGTCATCGCGGCAGTGCACGGTTACTGCATCGGCGGCGGCGTCGACCTGATCTGTGCCTGCGACATCCGACTCGCATCGGGCGACGCAAAGTTCTCCGTGCGCGAAGCCAAGGTTGCAATCGTTGCCGACCTTGGCACACTGCAGCGCCTACCGAAGATCGTGAGCGCCGGCCACGTCGCCGAGCTCGCCTTCACCGGCAAGGATATTGACGCCTCCCGCGCGGCGGCGATCGGCCTCATCAACTCAGTGCACGGTGAAGGCACCGAGGACGTCCTGAAGGCGGCTTACGAGTTGGCTAGAGAAATTGCGGCGAACTCACCGTTGGCGGTGCAGGGCACCAAGGCGGTGCTCGCCGCGAACGACGGGCACACGGTTGACGAAGGACTGGAATTCGTAGCCCGGTGGAACACGATGTACCTGCCGAGCAACGACATCAAAGAAGCGATGACCGCATTCCTCGAACGACGGGCACCGGTCTTCGAGGGCAACTAGCGCCGCCAGAACTTCCAGTTCCGGCGATCCTTCTTCTCCATCTCGTCGAGTTGCTTGCGCCGCTCCTCAAAGAGTTCCGGAGCCACCGAATTGACGATTTCGCTCGCCATGTTCAGCAGTTCGCGGCGGTCGTCAAGAGGAACATCCGACTCGGGGGCTTTCTCAACCTTTCGCGACACGAGCGAGCCGTGAACCCAGCCGACGTCAGCCAGACGTGGCTCGAAGGTTATGCAGTCAGCGGGACAGGACCAGGGTTGATCAGGTGCATTGCCGAGGACGCAGAATCGCGCGACCTCGCCGGACTTGTAGGTCCGACTTTGAAAGTGCTTGCACTCCTCGCGCATCCCCATATCCGCAATTCTCGCACGAAATTAGTGACCCCGCGAAAGCAGAAAACCGCCTCCACCGCCAACCGCTCGGCGGACCAATCGCTTACTAGCCGATTGAACCTTCCATTTGGAGTTCAATCAGTCTCGACC
>PKWW01000014.1 GCA_003132165.1 Acidimicrobiaceae bacterium
GTAGCGCGTGAAGACGCGTAACGCGTGAGCGCGTCGTAACGAGAATGTTGCTTCGAATTCGCAGCCAGTTCAATGTCACAATTTCTAGACTGTCTCTGTGTCCAACAAACTCAATGAAGCTGCGAATCAGCGTCTGCTGAGACGGGGACAGCAACTCGAGGTGGTGACGCTTGCATGGAACGTAGTAGGTGTGGTCGTTCTCGCTTTCGCAGCGATCTCCGCACGATCGGTGGCACTTGCAGGATTCGGCTTGGATAGCGTCATTGAAATTGGTGCGTCGACGGTCGTGCTTTGGGAACTCGCTGACGTTGCACATTCCCGGCAGCACAAGGCAATGCGGATGATTGGTTCGGCCTTCGTTGCTTTGGCTGTCTATCTGGCGGTGCAAAGCACGGTTGTCCTTGTCGTTGAATTTCGGCCACACCACAGTTCCGTCGGTATCGTGTGGACGGCGGTGACTGCGCTCGCGATGTTTTCGCTTGCTGCAGGGAAAGCAAAGATTGGCACGGCATTGGG
The DNA here is from genome assembly GCA_003132165.1 of Acidimicrobiaceae bacterium. Taxonomy (GTDB): domain Bacteria; phylum Actinomycetota; class Acidimicrobiia; order Acidimicrobiales; family RAAP-2; genus RAAP-2. The sequence goes on from PKWW01000014.1 coordinate 517, forward strand.
CAATCCGGTGCTCAAGGCCGAGGGGCGCGTCACGATGGTTGACGGAATCCTGGCCGCGGCGGTGCTCCTGGGACTCGTGTTAAACACTTTCGTTGGCTGGTGGTGGGCCGATCCCGCTGCGGGCTACGTAATTCTCTATTACGCCATCGGCGAAGCTCGTGGGTCGCTGAAACACTAAGTCAAGTGTTGTCTGGGTTCGTCGCTACGAGGACCGACCACTTGATCGGTATCCGAGTGTGTCACCGCACAGCCAAACCTCATCGCGCAAAACTTGAGACGAACATTCGAATGAACGCCTCACGGCAAAGTACTCGGAGATTTTTTACGTCGGAGGCCGGATTCGCCCAGACCTGCCACCAAACACTGGCTGTGATCCTCCAACTGACTTGACTTGTACTGAGATACTGCATCGCAAAGCCAAAGAGACTAAGCCAGGTCCGCGTGACTGAAGCGTGCCGGCGATGAGATCTGTGACTCATCAACCATCCCGTCGATTGCGTCGGCGATAATTCGAATGTGGCGTCTGTTCCAATATTTCTGGTGATCCTGGTGTTCGTCGCAGCATCTGGGGCGACTTGGGTGGCCGGTGTCGAACTTTCAAGATCGACGGTTGAACTTGATCGACGCCTGGGAATTGGTGACGCAATGGGCGGGATGGTCCTGCTCGCCATCGCCGGCAGCCTGCCGGAGTTGGCGATCACGATCTCCGCGGCAGCGTCGGGCCACCTCGGCCTGGCGGCTGGAAACCTGATCGGCGGCATAGCGACGGCAACGATGGTGCTGGTCGTGTGTGACCTCTTTGCCCCGAGACCTCTGACATTCCTCGTCGGATCCCTCATTCCAGTTCTTGAGGGCCTGCTGGTTGTGCTCACCGTGTCGGTGGTACTCATGGGTGCGTTGCTGCCGAAGTCGATAGTCATAGCGGGGCGCTTCAGTCCTGCATCTTTCGCGGTCGTGGTTATCTGGATCGGCGGAATCTGGGTATTGAACCGGACGCGGTCGCATCCAGAGTGGGAGGTGGTGATGGCGGGCAGTCAGCCTGGTCGTCCCCATCGCCGCGTCCCTCATCCGGTCGCCGACGCCGCGCGCGCAAAATATTCGACGATGCGTATTGTGACACTCTTCGGCGTTTCGGCGGCGGTGACATTAGTGGCGGGTGCCGCGCTCGAGATCAGCGGTAACGAACTGGCAAACCGTGCCGGTATCAACGGGGTGGTCTTCGGTGCGACCGTCCTGGCGTTAGCGTCAGCGCTGCCGGAGATCAGTTCGGGAATCGAGGCCGTACGTCTCGGCGACCATCAACTCGCCATCGGCGACGTTTTCGGTGGAAATGCGTTTCAGCTGTGTCTCTTCGTGCTGGCAGACCTTGTTGCGGCGAAACCGGTACTGCCGACTACCGGTGCCCCAGTCGCGTGGCTCGCTTCGCTCAGTTTGCTGTTGACCGTGATGTATACCGGCGGTGTGATCGTGCGTCCTTCACGACCGAATCGACTAGGACCCGAATCGATCTTGGCGCTGTTGTTCTACTTTGTCGGAATTATTGGACTGCTGCGGATCGTCGGGTGAGCACTACGGCGGCACCACGCAGTTGAAGACCCGGGATCACTGCCCGGTGAACGTCGGGTGCTACGAGTCCAGCGCATGCGTCGACACCGTTCCTGACGGACCGGTGATGGCCGCCGTCGCGGATGTGCGGCTCGCCGTCACCGGCAGTGGCGTAGCAACCACGGCACGTGACGCCTCTGACGAACTCGAGGCGACGTGAGCAACGGCTGCGGTGCTCACGGGGACGTTGGCACCCGTACCGAGGACAGTCAGGGTGGCGGCGAGCGCGCCGCCACTGGCGCCGAGCGTAAGGGCAGAGGCGACGGCGATGCGGCGAAGTCGATTGGCGGTGGTCCGGTACATGGTGCTTCCTCCTTCGCGCGGAGAACACCTCCGCGGGTCACCAATACTGTGCCGGGGCCAGGTAAGGACTCCGCGTGAGCGCGTTTAAGAACGGGTAATAGTTGTCGGGGGATTCCCTGTGTCGACGTTTCCGCCCGTCTCGGCGTATAGTCGATACGCTTTCGCCCAAGACGCCGTTGCGGCCGCTCCTGATTACAGATCACGATGATTGATGAAGTGAATATTGACGATGAGCTTCCCGGGGAAGGTCCCATAATCTTCCTTGAGCGAAACCAACTCCATAGTGGTGTGCCGTGCAAGGTTCGAATGGTCAATGGGAGTGTTGATCACATTGTGTATCTGGTGTTCTGTTCAGAGCATGGCGGAGAATTGCTCTGGACTGACGTAAAAGATATAGCTTCACGCCAGGTGACAAAGATCAGAAGTACCATCATCCCCGCCGCTGGATATTGAACTTCGAAGCTGGCGTTCGCCTAGACGACGACACCTCGACGGGCCGACGTCAACATTCTCCGACTGGAGAATTCGGCGATGGGAGTGATTGTCCCAAACCTGTGCATCGGATGGATGTCGCTGGGGACTCAACTGTCGGGCGTGACCGCATCCAATCGGCGCCGAACCTCCGACGTGTTCACGCCGAGAGCGCCTAGCAGCACCGCCGCAGGATCTGGTGGTTGGAGCGTGAGAATCTGGGCCAGCACCTGCTGGGCCGTGACCTGGAGCCTCCGACGGTTGGGCTTAGATGCTTCCTCAAGCACTTTCTTTGCCGCGGGCGCCATGCGGAGGCGATCCTTTTGCGCGACGTCTCTAAGCCTCGGCTTCTTCGGCACGGCGCGCATCGGCAGCGGGGGAGCGTCGGCGCCGGATCCCAAGCCCAGGGCGGCCAGGGCTTCGTGATCGAGCGACTCAAGGGCCTGGCGAGCTTGCTGCAGGTTCACGCCCAACACGACTTCGATCGAGGGATTTTCCAACAAGGCGAGCAAGAGATGATCGGTGCCCGTTCGGCGATCACCTCGGCGACGAGCCTCCTCACCGGCCCGCAGATAGATGGCCCAGCCGTGAAGCATCTCTGGCGCAACGGATTCGGTGGTCATGATGACTCCTTGTTGTATTTGGCGTGCACGGATTGGCGGGTGACGCCCAAAGCGTCTCCGATCTGCTGCCACGACCAGCCCTTTTCCCGGGCCGACGCGACCTGGTTCGCCTCGACCCTCTCAGCCAGGCGATGTAGCGCCAACGAGGCGCGAAGCCCAACTGCCGGGTCATCCGACGAGAGATTCACGCTGAGTTTTTCGATGTCCATGCCTGTCAGTATAGACTGACATGCTTGATTTGTCAACCTAAACTTACACAGCAGATCGCGACACCGGAGTGCCCCAGATGTCCGTGACCCGGCCATCTGGGGCACTCCGACACGGGTCGGATCGGCACTCAGTCAAGCGTCGCCAATGAGTTCAGTAGACCCAAACCCTGGTGCCGAGAGGCATCAGGTTGGCGCCCCAGATCCAGTTGATCGCCTCGTCGCTCACCCGAACGCAGCCGTGCGACACCGGCATCGGCGGCACGTAGGAGTAGCCGTGAATTGCGAAACCGCCGACGAAATACTTCGGACGCCACAGTTCACCCAGCGGAGAGATGTCGAGTCCGTTCACCTGGCGAATGATGTGGAAGTGCCCGATTGGTGTGGTGGCGACTGCGCTGACCCCGTTGACGACGTAGGTGTAGCCTCCCCCGGTCGAGGTGTTGAGCGCCACGAGAAGCTTTCCGTTCCGCACGATCATGAGCAACTCGCGGCCCAGGTCGATCTCGACCAGATCCCCGGACGTGCTACGAGGTCGAGCACGTACCCCTCGGGCAAGAGCCGCCGCGCTCAACGGTCCCACCACACCGTCACGACCGAGACTCGCGGCCTTCTGCAATGCGTACACCGCCTGCTGCGTACTGTCGCTGAAGATCCCGTCTGGTCGTCCGAGCCAATACCCCAGCGACGCCAGGCGACGCTGAAGAGCGAGGACCGCCGATCCACGGCTTCCCAGTCGCAAAATCGGCGCGGGTCGCTTCGCCACCTTCGAGGTCGTGACCGACTGTTGAGCAAGCGTCGTGGTGGAGACCGGGTTCGTTGACGTTGTGGTCGCGGGCATGACGCTCGTCGTCGTTGAATCGGCGAAGGCCACTGCGCCGCTGGCCAAGGTTGCACTGACGAGACTTGCCAGAACGACGCTTCTCGCCATCAATCTGACCTTTGACGAGGACCGACCTTCCATATCGTTATCATTCGACGAGCACGGCGCGCCAGCCAGAGTCGAATTACCCTAAATGGTTCGCCGGCACTGAGACCGAGTGGCTGCGGTCGTCAGTGCGTCGACATCAGGTAGGTAAGCCCAGCCGGTGGGGATCGAACCCACGACCGAGGGATCATGAGGTGGATGCATTCCGTTGGAATGGTCTGGTGGTGTCGGATTCGTCCGGACTCGAAAGGATCTGTGTCCGGTGATGTCGGTTCGGTCCGGTGATGTCGGTTCGGTATGTGGGATGAAACGTGGGATTTCATAAACGCATCGCAAGGGTGGACTTCAACCACGAATTTTCAGACCTCAGCGAGTGACTAAAACCACGAAACAGGCCAAGGTGAGACCATGACCCTGAGTAGCCCCATCGCCTCGTTTAGAAGACTTCGCACCAGAGGCTCTTTATCCGGTCGTAAAGATTGACACCGTACCAATAGGCGAGTCCGGTCTCCTAGGCGGCATTGGCACCTGCCATTAAGCGCTGCAAGCGGCTCTTGGGTCTTTATGCCTTAGTTAGCGAGAGGAAATATGGTTACGGTTACGCCTAAGTCTACGTGGGGGTGGGGATTGCTCGACTTAGCGGTTTTAGGCGATGACGATAGGGCGCTTCGCGAATCTGCGCACCGTGTCGCGTTGGAAGTGCTCAGACCAGCCGCGATGAAGTTGGACCGGATGACGCCCGAGGAGCGAATCGCGCAAGACTCGCCATTCTTCAGCACCATGGCGACACTCAAGTCGCTTGGCTATCACCGACTCTTCTTATCCCGTGAGGCGGGAGGTCCAGAGGAGCGACTTTCAGCACTTACCCAGTCGATCGTGTTGGAAGAGTTGGGGTGGGGCAGCCTCGGACTGGCGACCGCGTTTCTCGTTGACATGCTACCGGTGATGGCCATTTCCAACTTTGGTAGCCAACAATTGAAGGACGAGTTGATGGTGCCCTGGGTCAACGACGAGAGTGGCGCGTACCACGGCTGCTGGGCCATCACTGAACCCGACCACGGCAGCGATTTCCTCGGACTGAGAGACGCTGAGTCACCAAGCTTCGGACGCGCGCAACTCGTAGCCGAGCCGGTCGAAGGAGGCTGGGTGTTGCGCGGGCAGAAGTCAGCCTGGGTCAGCTCGGGTCCGATTGCGACCCACGCCGCCGTTCACGCCCAGGCCGGGCGCGACGGTGACGTGTTTCACAGTCTCTTCGCGGTCGTTGACCTTCGACAGCGTGGCGTGCGGCGCGGCCCGCCCGCCGACATGATGGGCGTGCGCGACGATCCGCAAGGCGAGATTTTCTTTGACGACGTGTTCGTGCCCGAAGGCAACGTGCTGGTCCCCCCCGGCGCCCTGTACCCCGCGTTCGCGGACCAGTTGCTCTGCCTGACCAGTTCGGTTCTCTCGAACGTGGCGGTCGGAGTGGCTCGGGCGTGCTTCGAAGAGGCGCTTCACTTTGCGCGCAGCCGAATTCAGGGTGGCGGACCTTTATCGCGACACAAGAACATTCAACTGACCCTCTATTCGATGTTCGAGAGCGTTGAAACCGCTCGCGCCTACGCGCGCGCGACCTTGGCCCATACTCAAGCGAATATGCCCGGCGAAAACCCCTCGGCTCTTGGCGCGTCGCCTCGCCACTCGCGCGCCGCTCAGGTGTACACCAAGCGCGTGGCCTTTGACGTTGCCCACGACGCGTTGCAGATTTTTGGGGCCCAGGGTCTGAGTCGCGATTCACTGATCGAGAAATTATTTCGAGACGCTCGCTGCCTTCTGATCGAAGACGGGACGCTCGAAATCTTGTCCCTCGACGCGGCGCGCGACCTTATCGACAATTATGAGCGGGAAACCTACGACTTAGAGGAGATGTTGACCAAATGGTGATATTGAAAAGCACGCCGTTAGACGCCCCCCTGTTCCAGATGAGTTCGGAACGCGGCATTGAATACTGGGGCTGCAAGGCCGTCGTCGCAACTTTCACGGTGGCGGGCGATGTGAGCGATCTCGTGCCGCGAGGGCTCCGTCTCGATAGTCCCGCGCTAGGCGCGGTTCTGGTTGCTGACTATGGTGCGAGCACCCTCGGGCCCTACGCCGAGTACGTCTCGATTCTTCGAGTTATCGATGACGCAGGCAACGCCGGTTTTTATATTCCTTACATTTACGTCACCAACGAGGCGGCGTTGGCGGCTGGACGCGAGGTGTTGGGGGCACCGAAGAAGATGGCCGCCATTGACGTCCAATTCCGTTCCGAGGCGGTGATCGGCTCGCTCGCGCGACCGGATGACGCTCTTCTCGCGAAGGTGATGGTCGCCCCCGCCGAGCGAGTGTCGGGCGACGTTCTCGACGCCCTTATTCCGCCGGGTACGCCCATGTACTCGCTTCGGCACTTGCCGGGGCCTCCGGGAGGGACCCAGGTGCACGAGTTGGTCCGTTGGAATTGCGACCTCAAGATCCATAGCGACGCGTACGGAGACGAGCTACGTTTCACGGGTCCGGCATCGATCACTTACCCAACACGCTCGGGCGTTGATCCCGTGCACCGACTTGAAGTGGACACGTTCTTGGGTGGGGTCTACTTTGAGTTCGACATGCGACTCACCGCCGGCGCGATTGTTTGGTCAGAGTCCGTGCTCGCGGGGAGTTGAGCAGGCGAGTTCGATTCTCATCGAGTTGTCGAGTGTCGCGAAACGTCGTGAAGTCCGGTGAACGCTGGTCGCACCTTCATCAAACTCCGAACGTGACGGCGCAGTAGAAGGGCTCACCGTGGACGTTTCTTCGTGCACGGTTGCCGGGAAACGCGCCGGTCTACGGCGTGTTAGTTCCGAAGGCAACGTTAACGATGATGGGCAGTGAGGCCCCACTAATTGGGACAGTGAAGTTGCTCTCGGATTCGTGATCGCATGGCGCCGTGGCCGACTGGTTCGAGACGAGGAATCGTTACTTCGGCCCTGATGGACCTCTACGCCCAGCGTCTCTAGATTCGCCCCCGCGAGTCGGAGCCGCAGAGCACGTCGCGCCAGCAAACCAAATCTGATTCGCGCGTCCGCCTGAATTAGTTATTTCCGCAAGTGGTTGAGGCTTACTTTCGTAAGTCCCCGTGGTAGGGCCGGTGGGGACCGAACCCACGACCGAGGGATTATGAGATGCACGTAGTCAGTGCGGTACGTCCTTTTTCCGTCCATCCAGTTGATCTCAGTCCGCCTCAAGGTTCGCTGAGTAGCACGACAGTCCAGGTGGTCCTGAAATTGGAGCAGCAAAGGAGTAGCAGATCGACTTAAATCGCGACCCTTGTGCCTGAAAATTCATTCGATTTCACCCGCGTATTCTGGTACAATAAATGGTACAACTTTGGAAAGTAGGAAAGCGTCGTGTCCATTACTGCAAGCGAAGCTCGAAAGAACCTCTTCCCCCTTATCGAGCAAGTGAATGAGAATCGTGAACCGATTGAGATCACTTCAAAACGAGGGGACGCAGTTCTTATGTCTCGCGCTGATTTTGACGCGCTCAATGAGACAGCCTTACTGCTTCGCTCGCCCGCGAATGCCCGTCGACTCCTCAAGAGCCTGGCTCAAGCGAACGCTGGAGAACGCACTATTCACAAGCTTTCCTAGTGCGATTGGTCTTCACTCCTCTCGGTTGGGAGGACTACCTCTTCTGGCAGTCCCACGACAAGGCGGTGCTGAAGCGCCTCAACCGTCTACTTGAGGACTCGGTGCGAAACCCAACCGAAGGAATCGGCAAACCGGAGGCACTCCGACACGTCCTGGCGGGCTGTTGGTCACGGCGGATTGACGAGGAGCATCGACTCGTGTACCTCGTCGATGGCGACGACATTGTGGTGCTTCAGGCGCGCTATCACTACGGGAAATGACATCAAGTAGGGCCGGTGGGGATCGAACCCACGACCGAGGGATTATGAGGTGGGAGCAAACGGTCGGACTCGTCCGGCGGCGTCGGATTGGTCCGAAAATGTCTGAAGACTTTGTCCGGTGGTGTCGGATTTGTCCAGTGGTGTCGGTTTGGTATGTGGGATGAAACGTGGGACTCCTTCGCCGGAAGCGGCAGACGAAGGGCTTCGACGACGCGCTAAGTCGGGTTCGTTCCAACGCGCCGCACCTATTGTGAGTTTCATGACGAACTCATGCGAAGTCACTTGGCGTCTGGATGACATCATCATGCGTGGAACGCTCACTCTTCCTGTCGGCGACGGTCCATTTCCGGGCGTCGTATTGGTCGCTGGCAGCGGGCCCACCGACCGCGACTGGTGCTCCCCGCTGCTACCCGGCACCAACGGTAGCGGCCGACTCTTTGCCGAGGCGTTTGCGAAGGCCGGCCTCGCGTCGCTCCGCTACGACAAGCGGGCCTCGGGCCCTGACGCGACCGAGAACGCCCGAATTCTGTTCGGCAAGTTCAGCATGCGCTCGCACCTTGAGGAGCTCGTCGCGGCTGTCGGTGTCCTGGTCGGAAACGCCTCGATCGACGGCACGCGAATCGCCGGGCTCGGCAACAGCGAGGGGACACTTCACGTACTCCATTACGCCACCAGCCACCAGGTCGTGCCCTTCGTCGGCATCGTGCTCGCCGCACCTCCCGGACGCCCCGTTGGCGAGGTCCTCTTGACCCAGCTCGCAATGCAGGCGACGCGGGTGCCCGGGGGTGCCGAACTCATGCCCGAGGTGGAGGCAGCAGCCGCGCGCTATGAGGCCGGGCAGCCCATGAACATTGACCTGAAACTTCCCGACAGCGTGAAGATGGTGCTCGCCAGCTTCGAGGCGCCGGCCAACCTACCGCTGGCCCGAGAGTTGTGGGCCGAGGACGCCACCGATTCCTTGCGCGAGGTGGAGATCCCCACTCTCGTCCTGATCGGCCGCAAGGATCTCCAGATCGACGCCGCCCTCGATGGGGGACCCCTTGAGCGAGCCGCTATCGGGAAGGACAACGTCACCTTCGCCTACCCGGCGAACTCCAACCACGTCTTCAAGGAGGACATTCGCACCCCCGTCGAGGTGGCTGCGGCACCTGGCAATGGCTACAACGAGAACGGCACTCTTCTCGACCCCGAGGCCCTTGAGACGATCCTCGGCTGGCTCCATAAAGTTTTGTTGGTAGGGCCGGTGGGGATCGAACCCACGACCGAGGGATTATGAGGTGGCTGGAATCTGTTGGATTGGTCGCGTCATGTCGGAATCGTCTTGATTTCTTGGACTCACGCGTCCTGTGATGTCGGTCTCGTCTCGTGAAGTTGGAATGGTATGTGGGATTTTCCGTGGGATTTTCTGCCACAGGTTTCGAATTGGTTATGAGCTGATCGCCCATCAATTTGAGCGATTAGCTGCGGGCAAATACTAGGAGTTCGTCGTAGTCCTCACGGTCGGCATTCCTCAATGCCCTGAGGTACCGGGCACGTAATTGATCCGTCTCCAATCCGAGGTGGAACCCCCACGTAAACGGAGCACTTCCAATGCCCTGGACGAGATAATCCGCATATATTCTTCCGTGTCTCCCATTGCCATTGGGAAATGCGTGTATCGAGACCAACCGGTGGTGAAATCGAACGGCAACGTCATCCGGATCTACGCTCAAGTCAATCCAAGTCCGAGCATCGTCAACGAGATTCCGAACGGCTGTCGAGATTTCCTTTGGGTCGATTCCGATATTGGTTTCACGAACTCGATACGTACCCGCCCACCTCCACACTTGATCGAACATGGATTTGTGTAGCCTTCTTAGGTAACTGTCATCGAGCAAGCGATCGATAGTGGGCGCAACTCGCAAGAGTGCATCAGCGATGTTCCTCTGCTCCGCTTCAAACAGCTCACCTCTCGTAGAAACATAGGTGGGGATCAGACCTTCCGCATCTGGGAATGTCAAGTCAATTTGG